>NZ_JALNPO010000007.1:0-257121 GCF_024520895.1 Pantoea sp. Fr-CA_6
GTGGTGGGTGATGACGGGTTCGAACCGCCGACCCCCTCCTTGTAAGGGAGATGCTCTACCAACTGAGCTAATCACCCCCGCTGTGTGGAGTCGCATTATAGGGATAGTTGATTTTGAGTCAACGCTTTTTAAAACATAAATGTGCGTTCGGTTTATTTTTAAACACCCTGTCGCGCTTTTAGCCAATGTGCTGGTTTTACTGGCAGAAAAGCCCCTTTTCCCGGGCGGCAACCGGCGGGCATGCATTGAGGATTCACCGTCAGATGCTAGAATGTGCCCACTGTTTTTTCGCGTCTAACCTGTTTTTTGTCATCCAGACAGAGAACCCGCGCATCTAAGGCAATACTCAATGAAAATCAAAACACGCTTCGCGCCCAGCCCGACTGGCTATCTGCATGTAGGTGGCGCCCGTACCGCACTTTACTCCTGGCTCTTTGCCCGTCACAACCAGGGCGAGTTCGTGCTGCGCATTGAAGATACCGATCTGGAGCGCTCCACGCCGGAAGCTATCGAAGCCATCATGGATGGCATGAACTGGCTGAGCCTCGACTGGAATGAAGGCCCTTACTACCAGACAAAACGTTTTGATCGTTACAACGCGGTCATTGATGAAATGCTGGAAGCGGGTACAGCCTATAAATGCTACTGCTCTAAAGAACGTCTGGAAGCGCTGCGTGAAGAGCAGATGGCCAACAACGAAAAGCCGCGTTACGACGGCCGCTGCCGTGACAGCCATGAACATCATGCAGATGATGAGCCGTGCGTTGTGCGTTTCCGCAATCCGCAGGAAGGTTCGGTCATCTTTGACGACCAGATCCGTGGCCCGATTGAGTTCAGCAACCAGGAGCTGGATGATCTGATCATCCGCCGCACCGATGGTTCGCCAACCTACAACTTCTGCGTCGTCGTGGATGACTGGGATATGGGCATCACCCATGTGATTCGCGGTGAAGACCACATTAACAACACGCCACGTCAGATCAACATCCTCAAAGCAATTGGCGCGCAGGTTCCGGTGTATGCCCACGTCTCAATGATCCTGGGCGATGACGGCAAAAAGCTCTCCAAGCGTCATGGCGCGGTAGGGGTGATGCAGTATCGTGATGATGGCTACCTGCCAGAAGCGCTGCTCAACTACCTGGTTCGTCTGGGCTGGTCACATGGCGATCAGGAAATCTTCAGCGTGGCCGAAATGGCTGAGCTCTTTACCCTGGATGCGGTCAGTAAGTCTGCCAGTGCGTTCAACACTGAGAAACTGCAGTGGCTGAACCATCACTACATCAATACGCTGCCGCCAGAATATGTGGCGACACATCTGCAGTGGCATATTGAAGAGCAGAAAATTGATACCCGCACGGGCCCGGAACTGGCGAAGCTGGTTGGTCTATTAGGCGAGCGCTGCAAAACGCTGAAAGAGATGGCTGCATCCTGCCGCTACTTCTATGAAGACTTTGCAGAATTTGATGCCGATGCCGCGAAGAAACATCTTCGTCCGGTAGCTCGTCAGCCGCTGGAAGTGGTACGCGATAAGCTGGCCGCGATCGAAGAGTGGACGGCTGAAAACGTACATCAGGCTATTCAGAGCACCGCAGATGAGCTGGAAGTCGGGATGGGGAAAGTGGGCATGCCGCTGCGCGTGGCCGTAACCGGTGCCGGTCAGTCACCCGGACTGGATGTCACCGTGGAAGCGATAGGCCGCAGCCGCAGCGTTGCACGTATTGAGCAGGCGCTGGCCTTTATCAGTGAGCGGGAAGCGCAGGCTTAATAAACAGAACCGGAAGCTTCGCGCTTCCGGTTTTTACTCTTCAGTAATATCCAGACGCTGCAACATGCCTTTAATTCCTATCCGTAATATCAGCGCTGACAGCTGCTCCTGTTCAGCCTGACTCATTTGTGGAACCGCATTCACCAACAGTGCCGTCAGTGAATCTGCCGGAACCCTGTACATTGCGGCGGGTTCGTGCAGGCTACGCGTCGAATGGATAAATTTTTCTACGCGATCATCGACATGAATCAATCGCGCCTTGCCGCCCTGAATGCCGGGTCTGGGCAGGGTGGTCCAGTTTTCGCGCTTAATCCATTTGTTCACTGTCTGTCGGCTCAGGCCCGTCTCTGAGGCGAGTTCTTCGGGTGTTAACCATTCCTTTTTCATCATACCTTCCCTGATAAATACACCTTACTCTTCGCTGATTCCCAGTCGCTGCAAAACGCCCTTGATACCTTCGCGTAAGATTAGTGCAGTGAATTGATCCTGCTCGTCCTGAGTCATTTGCTGGACGGAACTTATTAATAACGCAGGTAATGAATTAGACGGAGTGCCATAAGTTGCCGTCGGCTCGTTAAGGTTACGGGTCGACTGAATAAAACTTTTCACGCGCTCATCAATGTGAATCAATCTGGCTTTACCGCCTTGCACACCGGGCTTCGGCGTGGTCGTCCAGTTTTCCCGCTTGATCCATTTATTCACCGTTTGCCGACTGTAACCCGTCTCTGCAGCCAGCTCTTCGGGGGTAAGCCATTCCTTTTTCACGATGCAGTCCCTGATTAATACATTAGCAGGACATATTACAGCAAAACGTAACGGGGGAAAGTAACTGAAGCTGAAATTGCCTTTTGTCTCTCGACAAAAGGCAAAACATCATTACTGAGGATTACTGGCGGGTTCAGCGGCAGGGCGGAATGCAAGGAAATAGGCCAGACCAACGAACACGGCACCACCCACGGCATTGCCTGAGAAGACGGCAATAAAATTAGGGAAGTACTCTGCCCAGCTCATCTGACCGGCAAAAATGGCGGCCGGAATAATAAACATGTTAGCGACAACGTGCTGGAAGCCAATGGCCACAAATGCCATCACCGGGAACCACATGCCGAAGATCTTGCCGACCACATCTTTACTGGCAAAGGCCAGCCATACCGCCAGGCAAACCAGCCAGTTACAGCCGATACCGGAAATAAAGGCGTGCAGGAAATCAGCGTGGACTTTTGCAGAAGCGATAGCAACGGTCTTCTTCAGGTAATCGCCCTCGGTCATACCCAGCATGTGACCAAAGAACCAGGCGACAGCCACGCTGCCGAGAAAGTTAGCCAGGGTAACCCAGAACCAGTTGCGCGCCACGCTCATAAAGCTGATGCGACGGGCGAACCAGGCCACCGGTAAGGTCATCATATTACCGGTCAGCAGTTCACCACCCGCCAGCACGGTCATGATGATCCCCACCGGGAAGACCGCGGCACCTAACAGGCCACCAAAAGAGCCCCATTCAGCGGGAAGGGTGTTGATCACGTGAAGATCCAGCAGGAAGCCGGTCGCAATAAATGCGCCCGCCATAAAGCCGAGAATCAGAAGGATGCTGACAGGTGCACGGCTTTTAGCCACGCCTGACTGGATCGCCAGTTGTGCGATTTCTTTAGGTGTATGCAGCGACATAGTATCTCAGTAGTTTTTTTATGATTAATGGGACGATAACGCCTGGTGGACGCGTGGTGCGCGGGAGAGGGTCCCGGGTACCACTAAATTAGCGGGCTAAGTTTTGCATGCGAAAAAGCCGAAGACAAGAAAATTCCTATAACATATTTAACCGTGAATTAACCTGACGGCAGACTGAATAACAGTTAAAAAACGGTCCTGTGTGAACAGACACGATTTTCCCCTGCAGCATGCTGCTGAAACTTCGCAGGTTGCCGCCTTTTTCAGCGATCAAACAGAGAATGTCATTTTGCCGTTGACACCCCGGAGGGGGTTTCATATTATGCCGTCCGTCGCTTAACGCGACAGTTTTTCGGTTCGGGGCTATAGCTCAGCTGGGAGAGCGCCTGCATGGCATGCAGGAGGTCAGCGGTTCGATCCCGCTTAGCTCCACCAAACTTCTTCCCAAAAGTTTGGCACTGAAAAACGATTCCAGATGTGGGGGTATAGCTCAGCTGGGAGAGCGCTTGCATGGCATGCAAGAGGTCAGCGGTTCGATCCCGCTTATCTCCACCATTTTCTGACACGCCGTTGTCAAAATCCTTTCTGATTAATCTCTTATTCGCCAGTTGCTGCGGATCCCAACGCTATTGCTTTGCCATTCACGCTGCTGCGCACGCTTAATTGCGTTATTAACCGGCATAACCTGTCATGACATCCGATGCTGTTTGCAGGACGTTGTGCCGCCTCTCGTGCACGATCTGAATGCAGATGTGACATGTGCAATGAAAGAGTTAACGCAGGAAAGTGGAATCAGCGGGAAGCAGAGCAAGGATAGAGCAGAAAGAGAAGGGCGAGACCTGCTCGCCCTTTGATGCTTAGAGTAGTGCGCAGAACCGTGCTTAGAACGCCAGAACCAGACCGGCGATAGCAGCGGAGAGCACGCTGACCAGCGTAGAGCCGTACAGCAGCTTCAGACCAAAGCGGGAAACCACGTTGCCCTGTTCTTCGTTCAGACCTTTAATCGCACCGGCCACGATGCCGATAGAAGAGAAGTTAGCGAACGAGACCAGGAACACGGACAGAATACCTTCTGAATGTGGCGACAGCTGACCCGCGATTTTCTGCAGATCCATCATGGCAACAAACTCATTCGACACCAGCTTGGTCGCCATAATACTGCCGACCTGCAACGCTTCGCCAGCAGGCACGCCCATCACCCAGGCAAACGGATAGAAGACAAAGCCGAGAACGCCCTGGAAGGAGATGCCGAAGATCAGATCAAACAGCGCATTCAGACCTGAAATCAGCGCGATAAAACCAATCAGCATGGCGGCAACGATAATCGCGACGCGGAAACCGGCCAGGATATACTCGCCCAGCATCTCAAAGAAGCTCTGGCCTTTGTGCAGATCCTGCAACTGCAGATCTTCTTCGTTCTCTACGCGATAAGGGTTGATCAGCGACAGCACGATAAAGGTGCTGAACATGTTGAGCACCAGCGCGGCGACCACATACTTCGGCTGCAGCATGGTCATGTAGGCGCCGACGATCGACATCGAGACGGTCGACATCGCGGTCGCGGCCATGGTGTACATGCGGCGCTGTGACATTTGGCCCAGGATATCTTTATAGGCGATGAAGTTTTCTGATTGTCCCAGTATCAGAGAACTCACGGCGTTGAAAGATTCCAGTTTTCCCATGCCATTCACTTTCGACAGTACGGTACCGATACCGCGAATCACCCATGGCAGGATACGGAAATGCTGCAGAATACCGATCAGCGCAGAGATAAAGACGATAGGGCACAATACGTTAAGGAAGAAGAAGGCCAGGCCTTTGTCGCTCATGTTGCCGAAGACGAAGTTGGTACCCTCAGCGGCATACTTCAGCAGATGGTCAAAGAAGCCCGCGAATCCTTTGACGAAACCGAGTCCCGCTTCTGAGTTCAGGAAGAACCAGGCGAGCACAATTTCAATCACCAGTAGCTGTATAATGTAGCGAATGCGAATGCTTTTACGATCGTGACTGACCAGCAAGGCGAGTATCCCGACCACCACCAGTGCTAAAAGAAATTGCAAAATATGGGACATGGTTGCTCCAAATTTGAGGAGGGTTGTATTTTGTTGCGTATTTTATGTAACGCGTTACTTAAAAACGAGATCTGAACCACAATATAAGTATTCGCTATCGTTATATTTTCCAGAAAAGTTCCAGAGATCACGTCCTGTTTACAAATACTTCACTTCAGATAACCACATAATTATTGTCTGAATTTTACACCGGGCGTAAAGTGACACTATTGCTCACATTTTTAGCAATCACATCCTTTACTGTAATGTATAGCAATGGCTATACTTTATAGCAGCATCTATTACACCGATAACAATAAACGAATTTCACTTGCACCTGCTAACCCCTAAGCTGCCGGGGCAGGCAAATGTTCAGACAGGGTACCGGATATGTTTGAAAGTCGTACCGCCGAGCGCGCCGCTCGCGGAGTCAGAAAAGTCAAACTCGCACTACTGGGGCCCGCTTTTATCGCCGCTATCGGCTATATCGATCCGGGCAACTTTGCGACCAACATTCAGGCGGGCGCTGCTTACGGCTACAAATTGCTGTGGGTGGTGGTATGGGCCAACATCATGGCCATGCTGATTCAGCTGATGTCAGCCAAGCTGGGTATCGCTACCGGCAAAAACCTCGCTGAACACATCCGCGATCGTTTTCCCCGGCCTGCCGTCTGGTTTTACTGGGTGCAGGCGGAAATTATCGCGATGGCCACTGACCTGGCGGAATTTATCGGTGCCGCGCTGGGGTTCAAACTGCTGCTCGGCATTTCATTGATGCAGGGCGCGGTGCTGACAGGCATCGCCACGTTCCTGATATTGATGTTACAGAGCCGGGGGCAAAAGCCGCTGGAGCTGGTGATTGGCGGACTTCTGCTGTTTGTGGCGGCGGCCTATATCGTCGAACTCTTTTTCTCCCAGCCCAGTGTCAAAGAGCTGGTGATCGGTATGGCGCTGCCCGCGTTACCAACGTCGGATGCTGTATTCCTGGCGGCGGGTGTGCTGGGTGCGACCATTATGCCGCACGTGATTTACCTGCACTCCGCGCTGACGCAGGGCAAAAGTGAGGACAGCAAAGGTCAGCGGTACTCCTCAACTAAACTGGATGTGGCGATTGCCATGACCATCGCCGGATTTGTTAACCTGGCAATGATGGCGACTGCCGCAGCGGCGTTTCACTTCAGCGGGCACAGTAAAATCGCTGAACTCGATCAGGCCTATCTGACGTTGCAACCGCTGTTAGGTCAGGCAGCGGCGACGGTGTTTGGTCTGAGCCTGGTGGCCGCCGGATTATCTTCAACGGTGGTCGGTACGCTGGCGGGGCAGGTGGTGATGCAGGGCTTTATCCACTTCCATATTCCCCTGTGGGTGCGCCGAACCGTCACCATGCTGCCCTCTTTTATTGTCATCTGGGCCGGCTGGGACCCGACAAGGGTTCTGGTAATGAGTCAGGTGCTGCTGAGTTTTGGTATTGCGCTGGCGTTGATTCCGCTGCTCTCCTTTACCGGCAACCGCGAGCTGATGGGCGATGATATGGTTAACTCGCGTCTGCTGCAGAATACCGGGCGACTGATCGTGCTGCTGGTGATTACGCTGAATCTTTACCTGCTGGTGGGTGAAGCGCTGGGGCTGTAGCGGTTATGGTAAACAAGAAAACGCCCGGCTATGCCGGGCATTTTCTTGTTGGCAACGTCTGGCCAGGTTCGCAGTGATACCGAGCCAGCGCAGGAAACACGGTCAGATCGGAAAGACGCAAAATCCGTCATCCATGACATGCTCGGCCCGCGCGATTACGCACCTCATCCTTGAGGTGCGCCCGTAGCCGGGCCAACGCGTTGCGTTGTTCAAAAACGCTCCCGGCGTTTTTGTCCATGTCGCGGGACGCTTTCCTCTTCTGACCGTGTTCCCTGCGCGTTGAGTTTATGCGTTGCGGCCAGAATCACACTGATTGAAGTCTTTGTGTTGTCTGAAACGCCCGGTTCTGCCGGGCGTTTTTATTAATGGCGATCGTGTCCGTGATGGTCTGGACCGCGATGGTCAGGACCACGACGGTCATGATGATCCCAGCCACGATCACGATCGCGACGATACTGATGTTCCCAGCGACGCTCACGGTCGCGCTCATGCCAGCGGCGTTCGCGCTCCCACTGCTGCTGACGACGCCACTCTTCGTGTCGCCACCAGCGGCGTTCGTTGTAAGAATAGCGGTCGTTCCACCAGCGCGGTTCACGCCAGCGACCACCATCCCAGTAATAGCCACGGCGATCGCGATCGCCAAGATTCAGGGTGACGCCGGGGGCCAGAGTAATAGAGGCACTGGAGGCCTGGGCTGTGTGGTGTGCCAGCGGCGACAACAGGGCCAGCAGGGCAGCAAAAATAAGGGCTCTTTTCATTTTCTTCTCCTCATCAACAGTCTGATGCTGTTGCGGCGCAGCGATTATGCCTGCGTATTGCTGTTGTTACCGCATCATTGTGTCGGAAGATTGTGAGGAAATTGGGGAGAGAAAGGGGTTTGAGACTATTCTGGCGCAGAAAACGCCCGGCCTCAGCCGGGCGCTAAAATCGTTACAGCAGCGCCGCGTCAATCGCAACTAACTCGCTGTCGCTGAACTGACGGCGAGCGAGCATCGCCACCGCGTCATCGATCTGGGCTGTTTTGCTGGCTCCGATCAGTACTGAAGTCACACGCTCATCGCGCAGCACCCACGCCAGCGCCATCTGCGCCAGCTTCTGTTCGCGCTGCTGCGCAATAGCATTAAGCTTGCGGACTTTCTCCATCTTCTCATCCGTCAGCTGGTTCTCATTCAGGAACTTGCTGCCGCTGGCCGCGCGCGAATCTTCAGGAATGCCCTGCAGATAGCGATCGGTGAGCACGCCGCCTGCCAGCGGAGAGAAGGCGATACAGCCGACGCCCGCATCGCCCAGCGTCTGAATCAATCCCTGCTCAGGTGTGCGTTCAAACATCGAATAGCGCGGCTGGTGAATCAGACAAGGGGTGCCGAGATCGCGCAGGATAGCTATCGCTTCGGCGGCGAGATCGGCCGGATAGTTAGAAAGGGCAGCGTAAAGCGCTTTGCCCTGGCGCACCACATGGTCCAGCGCGCGCATTGTCTCTTCCAGCGGGGTTTCCGGATCGGGACGGTGATGATAGAAAATATCCACATACTCCAGCCCCATTCGCTTCAGGCTCTGATCCAGACTGGCGACCAGATATTTACGCGAACCCCAATCCCCATAAGGCCCCTGCCACATGGTATAGCCCGCTTTAGTGGAGATGATCAGCTCATCACGATGGGCACGAAAATCTTCCCGCAGAATACGCCCGAAGTTCTCTTCTGCTGAGCCAGGGGGTGGACCGTAATTGTTGGCTAAGTCGAAGTGCGTGATGCCAAGGTCAAACGCATGACGCAGCAGCTCACGGCTGTTATCGACCCGGGTACTGTCACCAAAGTTATGCCACAGCCCCAGCGAAATGGCGGGCAGTTTGATTCCGCTGCGGCCGCTGCGGCGATATTCCATCTGTTGATAGCGATCGGGATGAGGGAAAAGGGACATTCAGCGCTCCTGGGTAAAAACGGGGATATGTGCCAAAAGTCTATCAGTGTATACGGTTACACTCAGTGACAGCGCGCTGCAATTCGCATTTTTACAGAATATTCCGCCAGCGTAACGTCGCCTTTCCAGCCATTGCGGCTGGCTAAAATAGCGGCACGCCTCGCTAATTTCATCCTCTGTCAGATACTTAACCCGACTCTTCCCTGAAAGGAATGCGCAATGTCCACGTTTACTGTTGGAGATTACCTGCTGACCCGTCTGCAGGAGATTGGTGTAAAGCATCTGTTTGGCGTGCCGGGCGACTATAACCTGCAATTTCTTGACCACGTCATCGCCCATCCGGCCATCAGCTGGGTAGGCTGCGCTAATGAGCTTAACGCAGCCTATGCGGCAGACGGTTATGCACGCTGCAACGGCGCGGGAGCGCTATTGACCACGTTTGGTGTGGGCGAGCTCAGCGCGATTAATGGCATTGCGGGCAGTTATGCCGAGTATCTGCCGGTGATCCATATCGTTGGCGCGCCTGCGACGCAGGCCCAGTTGCAGGGGGATTGTGTTCATCATTCGCTGGGCGATGGCGATTTCCAGCATTTTATTCGCATGGCCACAGAAGTCAGTGCGGCAACGGCACAGCTTACCGCCGACAACGCCACGGCTGAGATTGATCGGGTGATCGTCAGTGCGCTGCAGGCCCGCCGTCCCGGCTATTTGTCGCTGGCCGTCGACGTGGCGGCCATGGAGGTGCAGCCACCCGCGCAGCCCCTGAACAGTCATCAATCCTCTTCGCCCGCTGCGCGTCGCGCTTTCAGCGATGCGGCGGAACGTTTGCTGGCACCGGCGCAGCGGGTTTCACTGCTGGCCGATTTTCTTGCGCTGCGCTGGCAGCAGCAGTCCGCACTGGCCGCCCTGCGTGAACAGCGTACGATTCCCTGTGCCAGCCTGCTGATGGGCAAGGGGGTTCTGGATGAACAGCAGCCGGGTTACGTCGGTACCTATGCCGGTGAGGCCAGCGCAGGGCAGGTGTGCGAACAGATCGAGCAGGTGGATGTGGCGATCTGCGTCGGGGTGCGATTTACCGACACCATTACTGCAGGCTTCACACAGCAGTTTAACCCTGAGCGGCTGATTGATCTGCAGCCTTTCAGCGCCAGCGTGGGCGGTGAAAATTTTGCGCCACTGTCGATGGCGGAGGCGCTGAGCGAACTGCTGCCGCTGTTTAAACGCTATGGCCAGCAGTGGCAACCCGCCGCCGCACCGCCCGCCGCGCAGCCTGCAGAACCGGCGGCGGTGATCAGCCAGCAGGCGTTCTGGCAGGCGATGCAGGCATTCCTGCAACCCGGCGACCTTATTCTGGCCGAGCAGGGGACAGCCGCCTTTGGGGCCGCCGCGTTAAGATTGCCCTCGCAGGCGCAGCTGGTGGTTCAGCCATTATGGGGATCAATCGGCTATACTCTTCCGGCAGCGTTTGGCGCGCAGACTGCCGATCCTGATCGCCGGGTTATCCTGATCATCGGAGACGGTTCGGCGCAGCTGACAATTCAGGAACTGGGTTCGATGCTGCGTGACCAGCAGCGACTGATACTCTTTTTGCTGAATAATGAAGGCTATACCGTCGAACGGGCGATTCATGGCGCAACACAACGTTACAATGATATTGCCCAGTGGAACTGGACGGCCTTACCGCACGCCCTTAGCCTGCAGCGCCAGGCGCAGAGCTGGCGTATTAGTGAAACGGTGCAGTTAAAGGAAGTGATGGCGCGACTCTCAGAGCCGAAGTGGCTCTCTCTGGTTGAAGTCGTCATGCAGAAAGAGGATTTGCCGCCACTGCTACGAAAAGTCACCGCCTGCCTGAATCAACGCAACGGCGGCTAAGATTCAGATAGTTGCCGCTGTGCAGGGTGGACTATCGCGGTTAGGCTGTAGCACACCTGAGTAAGACGCTCACCAATCGCACCGGTGAGCGTTGTTGTTTTATGGGCAGAATTTTATAGTGTCCTCCAACTCTTAAGACCCCAAGCGGAGCAACAGAAGAATGACAACCTATGCCTTGGTCGGCGATGTCGGCGGTACTAACGCACGCCTCGCCCTGTGTGAGGTGGAAAGCGGCAGCATCACCCAGGCCAAAACATTCTCAACATCAGAATACGACAGCCTCGAAGCCGTCATCCGCCACTATCTTGATGAACAACAGCAGGACGTTAAAGATGGCTGTATTGCCATTGCCTGCCCGATTACCGATGACTGGGTTGAAATGACCAACCATGACTGGGCGTTTTCCACGCGCAAGCTCAAAGAGAACATCGGTTTTGAACACCTGGAAATCATTAACGACTTCACTGCGGTATCCATGGCGATCCCGATGCTGACCGCCGAAAACGTGATTCAGTTTGGCGGTACAGAGCCAGTCAAAGATAAGCCTATCGCGATTTATGGTGCCGGCACCGGATTAGGCGTCAGCCATCTGGTGCATGTGGACAAGCGCTGGGTCAGCCTGCCAGGTGAGGGCGGTCATGTCGACTTCGCTGCCAACAGCGAAGAAGAAGATCAGATCCTGGAAGTGCTGCGCGAAGAGCTGGGCCATGTTTCAGCGGAACGTGTGCTGTCAGGTGCCGGTCTGGTTAACCTCTATCGTGCGATTGTTAAAGTGGATAATCGCGTGCCGGAAAACCTGAAGCCGAAAGATGTCAGCCAGCGTGCGCTGGATGACAGCTGCACCGACTGCCGTCGCGCGCTGTCAATGTTCTGCGTCATCATGGGCCGTTTCGGCGGCAACCTGGCGCTGAATCTTGGCACCTTTGGTGGTGTCTATATTGCCGGTGGCATCGTGCCACGCTTCCTGGAGTTCTTTAAGTCGTCGGGTTTCCGCGCGGCGTTTGAAGATAAAGGCCGCTTCCGCGACTATGTTGCCAGCATCCCGGTTTATATGATTACGCACGACCAGCCTGGCCTGCTGGGCGCGGGCGCGCATCTGCGCCAGACGCTGGGTCGCGAAATCTGATTCTGTTTTACCTCGCGCGCGTACTGCCATTCTGCGCGCGAGCGATTTTCCCGATCGGCCTGCTTTAGCGGGGCAGGATCGGGAAATCCCCCCGAACTTTTTGCTGCTCTCCTGCTTCGCCACACCTCTTTCTGAACAGGTCTTAAACCCTCCTGCGCTACAGGCGCATCAGCTGTCGAAACTGCTTCACCTTACTGCGGCTGACCGGCACCTGAAACTCCAGATCGCGCAGCTTCAGCAGATAGGTGTTGTTAAACCACGGCTCGATTTCACGAATCTTGCTGAGGCTGACGCAGAAAGAGCGGTGGCAGCGGAAAAATTGCTGTTCCGGCAGGCGTGAACAGAACTCGGTAATATTCATCGACATCACGTAGGATTCGCGCCGGGTATAAACAAACGTCAGCTTCTCATGCGCCTCAACGTAGTAAATATCATTCACGTCAGTGACGATAATGCGCTCATCTTTGATCAGGTTGACCGTCTGCGGCGCGGGCGTGGCAGTGAGATGGCTGACTGCCTGCTGCGCCTGCGCTGTGGCTTCGAGCTTGTTCAGCATGGTGACAATCCGCGACTCCTGATAGGGCTTGAGAATGTAGTCAAACGCCTCCAGCTCAAACGCTTCCACCGCATGCTCTTTCCACGCGGTAATAAAGACAATCAGTGGCTTGTGGGCAAACTGATGGATATTCTGTGCCAGCAGCATGCCATCCAGTGAGGGGATGTTGATATCGAGGAAAATCACATCAACCCGATGCTGTTGCAGATACTTCAGCACGTCCAGACCATCGTCAAAACAGGCTTCGATCTCGATTTTGCTGTGATGCTGAATCATCCAGCTCAGCTCCTGCTGCGCCAGGAATTCATCTTCCACAATAATGGCTTTCATAACAGATTCTCCGCCAGGCGCTGGCCATTCTTACTCAGCGTAAAGGAAATCTCGGTGCCCGGCTGATGCCGCACGATATTCAATCCCTGACCCGACAAAAGTTTTACCCGATGATGCACATTGAGCAGGCCGATTTTATTACCGGGCATCTCGTTGCGTGCCACCCGTGCTATCACTTCGTCACTGATGCCCTGGCCGGTATCCCGCACCGAGATCCGCACCTGATCGCCCAGATCCCGGACGCTCAGCGTCACCACGCCTTTGCCTTTACAGGGCTGGATGCCATGGACAATGGCATTCTCCACCAGAGGCTGGATCAGCAGACTCGGCAGCAGAAAATGGAGATCCTCATCGACGTCATAGATCATCGTCAGCTTATCGCCAAACCGGGCCTGCTCGATGGCGATATAATCTTTCACCTGCCACAGCTCTTTACGGATGTCGATTAGCTCATCGTCGTTCAGTTCCAGGTTGTAGCGCAGATAGCGTGACAGGTTGATCACCAGCTGGCGGGCGGTATCGGGATTGAGCCGGATAGAAGAGGAGATAGCATTCAGGGCGTTGAACAGGAAATGAGGATTTATTTTACTTTGCAGCGCACGCAGTTCCGCTTTATTAGCCATCTCGCGCAACTGCTCGGCACGCGATACTTCAAGCTGGGTTGAAATGATTTGTGACAGGCCGATCGCCATCTCCTTCAGCGAGCCGGTAATACGGTGTGCGCGGCGATAGTAGATTTTCAGCGTGCCGGTGACTTTGCCTTTCTCCCACAGCGGGATCACAATCATGGAGTGAATATCTTTGGTGCGATGCGCTTCATCGTTGTTCTTAATGATAATTTTACCGCTGGCGATCGACTGCGCCGTGGTGGGGCTGATGCCATCATCCCCATGTTTATAATTATGTTCGCCATAGCCGACGTAGGCCAGAATCTGTTTTTTATCGGTCATCGCCACCGCATCGGCTTTGATCTCCCGTCGGATAATGTCACAGATGTTGCGCAGCGAGTCGCTGTTCACCTGACGGAACAGCGGCAGGGTTTTATTGGCGATCTCCAGCGCCAGCTTGGCCTGGCGGGCGGCAATCGCCTCTTTTTCCCCCTCGACGCTCTGCACCAGCAGTACAATGATGCCGATACTGGAGGCACCGAGGATCATCGGCAGGGCAATTTCCGACACAATCGCCAGCCCGAGTGAGGTGGGGCGCGCCCACACAACAATCAACAACATCGTCAGGGCTTCACAGAGCATGCCGCCGACGATACCGGCACGCCAGCGATGCTCTTTCAGTACCCGGCGATTAATACCGCCCGCGACGATACCGGCAATGATGCTGGTAATCAGGCAGGGCACGGAGGTCACGCCGTGAATATCGATCAGAAAACGGTGCAGACCGGCGATAACCCCGGTGGCGATCCCGACCCAGGGACCAAACAGAATGCCACCCGCCATCACGGCGATGACCCGCACATTCAGCAGTGAACCATCGACATCGACACCCGACCAGGTACTGAACAGCGCAAACAGGGAAAAGATGGCAGTAACCGCCACTTTCTCCGCACGGGTGTGTTCATCTTTTTGCAGCAGCTGACGAAACGGGCGGGTGCGTGTCAGGAAGAACAGGCAGATCAGCATCAGGGCGGCGCGGTCAAATACTGCCAGTAACATCGTGAAGTGGGAGGACACAGGCGACTCGTCGGCAATGGAAAGTGCCTCTATGATAAAAAATGTGATCGCGAACCGCTAGCGTCCCGATCAATCACGGTGGGAGTTAGTGCTTCAGATCAATTTTTACGGCATATGGGCAAAAAGAGGAAAGGTTGAGTGCATTAAAGGGGAACAGTTTTTTCGACCTGCAGAGGCTGGTCGCTAAGGTGCCGTTTTGCTATGTTGCGCGATGAGGTGCGCCAGTGACCGCTGGAAAACCGCGCCCATCGGGAGCAGCAGATGCAACTTGTCACCGCCAGATTAACCCTGAGTAAATTACAGCCAGAAGACTGGCAACTGTTTCGTGCCGTCCATGAAGATCGCAACACCATGACCTGGGTGAGCGAAATCCCCGATGAAGCGGATATCCGCCAGCGCTTCACCGAGCGTCTGGCCCCCTGGCAGGCGAGCAGTTTTCATATGCTCTGCCTGGTTGCGCGACGTCGTGACAACGGTGAGCCGATTGGCCTGTTTGGCTGCAGCCCCGAATGGGAGCCATACCGTCAGGCGGAGGTGGGCTATATGCTGCTGCATCGCCACTGTGGGCAGGGATATGGCAGCGAAGCCCTGGCGGCGCTGTGTCAGTTTTTGCTTGAAGCCGATTTCCACAAACTCAAAGCGATGGTGATTGAAGGGAACTGGGCGTCACGCCGTATTCTGGAGAAAAACGGCTTTCAGCTGGAGGGCACGCTACGGGATAATTATCTGCTGAACGGCTGCTGGGTGAACGATTGGCTGCTGGGGCGGCTGAATCCGCAAAAATAAAAATATTTTCCGCCACCCTCGACAAAATGATCCTCGCCACGTTATGTTCGTAACGGGTCACCACAGTGACCCGCGTCGCTCGGACGGTCCGGGCGCTTACGTAATCCAGAGGACATCATGGCTGATAACAGCACACCCCGTCGTTTCTCGCGTATCGAACGTTTACCCCCTTACGTTTTCAACATCACCGCTGAACTGAAGATGGCTGCGCGTCGGCGCGGCGAAGATATCATCGACTTTTCAATGGGCAACCCGGATGGTCCGACTCCGCCACACATCGTCGAAAAGTTATGCCAGGTGGCGCAGCGTGACGATACCCACGGTTATTCCACTTCTCGCGGTATTCCGCGCCTGCGCCGGGCGATCTCGCGCTGGTACGCCGATCGCTATCAGGTTGAGATCGATCCTGAATCAGAGGCGATTGTTACCATCGGTTCCAAAGAGGGGCTGGCGCACCTGATGCTGGCGACGCTGGATCACGGTGATACCGTGCTGGTGCCCAATCCCAGCTATCCGATCCATATCTACGGTGCGGTGATTGCCGGGGCGCAGGTACGCTCGGTGCCGCTGGTGGCGGGTGTCGACTTCTTCAATGAGCTGGAACGCGCCATTCGCGAGAGCTATCCCAAGCCAAAAATGATGATTCTTGGCTTCCCGTCCAACCCTACCGCACAGTGTGTGGAGCTCGACTTTTTCGAACGGGTGATTGCGCTGGCGAAGCAGTACAACGTGCTGGTGATCCACGATCTGGCCTATGCCGACATCGTCTACGATGGCTGGAAAGCGCCATCGATTATGCAGGTGCCGGGCGCGCGTGATGTCGCCGTCGAATTCTTTACCCTGTCAAAAAGCTACAACATGGCGGGCTGGCGTATCGGTTTCATGGTGGGCAACAAAGAGCTGGTCGCCGCGCTGGCGCGAATCAAAAGTTATCATGACTACGGCACCTTTACGCCACTGCAGGTGGCGGCGATTGCGGCGCTGGAAGGGGATCAACAGTGCGTACGCGACATCGCAGAGCAGTACAAACGCCGCCGTGATGTGCTGGTCAAAGGATTGCATGAAGCGGGCTGGATGGTGGATAACCCGAAAGCCTCAATGTATGTCTGGGCAAAAATACCGGACCATTACGCACATCTTGGGTCGCTGGAGTTCGCTAAGAAACTGCTGCAGGAGGCGAAAGTCTGTGTCTCGCCCGGTATCGGGTTTGGCGACTATGGCGACACGCACGTACGTTTTGCGCTGATAGAGAATAGCGATCGTATTCGTCAGGCGGTACGGGGAATTAAAGCGATGTTTCGTGCCGATGGCATATTGCCAGGCAGCATAAAAATGGAAGAAGAACGCTGACAGCCAGCAGGGGCGACTCAAGGGTCGCCCCGTGGCGGCACTGTCACGCCATTACTTCAGCAGCAGAACAAAGGTTCCGAACCAAAGTAACGCGAAAAAAGATATTCCCATCAAGGCATATTTCACAAAGCAACTCCTCTGAGCGGTTACGATGATGGCGATCCCAAACCAGTGCAACGCGAACAGATGTGGAAAAGAGATCGCCATTTACAGTCATGGTCTGCTCTCTTCCGGGTTGATCTGAATAACTCAGAACAGGATCGAGCGCTAATTTACGCGTAATCCTCCCCAAATGAAATAGGTCCGTTCTGAGATATTGCTCACAATTTTACGGCACTTCGATTTCAGGGATCACCGACATGCCTACACGTAACTGAGCCAGATGCTGTTGGTCGCCATCCAGCACAATTTTCACCGGCAGACGCTGAACGACTTTAGTGTAGTTGCCGGTGGCGTTATCGGGAGAGATCGCCGAAAAAGTTGCGCCGGTGGCCGGTGCGATGCTGTCCACATGACCGGTAAAGGTCTCGCCCGGCAGGGCGTCCACCCGGATCCGCACCCGCTGGCCGGGACGCACATCGCTTAACTGCGTCTCAAGATAGTTAGCGGTAATGTAGGTTTGCTGCAGTGGCACCACCGCCAGCAGACGGGTGCCGGCTGATACGTACGCGCCGGTCCGCACCGAGCGCTGACCCACCATGCCGTCAACGGGCGCAGTAATGCGCGTGTAGGAGAGATTCAGCCTGGCCTGATCGACGCTGGCCTTCGCCGCTGCAACGTCCGCTTCTGCTGAACGCACCGCCGCCTGTAGCACTCCCACCTGTTTTACTGCTGATGCCAGCGCGGCCTGACTCTGATGCACGGCTGCCAGCGCCGAGCGCTGGTTTGAGCTGGCTTTCTGCTGATCGTCGGCTGCCACGGTACCGCTTTTATAGAGGCGGTTATAACGATCGGCGCTCTGACCGGCATACTGCGCAGAGGCTTCGCTGGCCGCCACGCTGGCTTTCTGCTGATCAATCACCGACTGCTGCTGCTCCAGCTGTGCCTGGCTGCTCAGCAGTTTCGCCTGGCTCACCTGCAGGTCAGCCTCCGCACTTTCCAGCGCCACACGATAGTCACGATCGTCCAGCGTCGCCAGCAGCTGACCCGCTTTGACCTGCTGATTATCCTGCACCTGCACGTGGCTGATGTAGCCCGAGACTTTCGGTGCCACCAGGGTGTAGTCCGCATTGACGTAAGCGTCGTTGGTGCGGTGATCGTTGCCGGTCATCAGTGACCAGACCACAAAAGCGATGGCCAGTAACACCAGCAGCAACAGACTCAGCAGCAGGGTTCTTTTCATTTCGAAAGCACGCATATTCAGTTATTCCGGGAAGGGTTTTGAATCAAAGTTTGAGGCGGCCACACCCGTTTTGGCAGGATGGCGGTAAGCAATAACAGGCAGGCGGCAAAGCCGGTCAGCATCAGCCAGCTGTCGCTCAGGCCGAGGATCGTGGCCTGATGCCTGACCAGGGTGGCGAATCCGCTGAGATTATCGGCGGCGCTGATGCTGCCATCCGGCAACAGCGGCAAGCTGCTGCTGGCCTGACTGGCCGTCGGCGCTGTCATCAGCCAGCTGCGACTGGCCGCCTGATTAATCAGCACACTGGAGTGAAACTGCTCACGATGCGAAAGGAAAACCTCAACCAGCGTAGAGGCAGCGATGCTGGAAAAGCCGCGCACCGTATTAAACATTGCCGAGGCAAACGGGCCTTCTGGCGGGGCCACAACGCTGGTGGCGCTCATCAGTATCGGCAAAATGATCATCGGTTGTCCGAACGCCTGCAGGATCTGCAGCAGCCAGAAATTCTGTCTTGCCCAGTCACTGGTGATCTGTGTGCCCAGCAGACAGGAGGTCACCAGCAAGCCGACGCCCGCCGTCAGCATCCAGCGGCAGTCGATCCAGCGGATATTCAGCAGGGCTGCAATCAGCGGTGCGATCAGCAGTTGCGGCAGGCCCACCGCCAGCGCCAGCGGGGCAAACTCAAGGGTGCGAAAGCCGCTGACCTGAGCAAAATAGGCCGAAGGCAGCGCGGAGCCAGAAAGCCCAAGGATGAGCACGCAGGCCAGGCCCAGCAAGCCATGCGCCAGATTTGGCCGTCGGAGCATCTGCAATTTAAACAGCGGCAGCGGGTGAAACCACTCATTAATCAGGAAAACCAGCAGCAGCGGCAGCGCGGTGAGCAACATACCGGTAATCAGTGGCGAGTTCAGCCAGTCGAGGCGCTCACCCTGGGTCAGCACCAGAATCAGAAGCGCAACACCACTGCAGCCGGTCACCATGCCGAACAGATCGATCTGCTGAAAACGTTCCGGCCGCAGCGGATCCTGGGGCAATCCCCATCCTGTCAGCAGCATAGCGATCAGCATCAACGGCACGACCTGCCAGAACACCATCATCCAGCTGACGTGATCGGTCCACAACGAGGCCAGCGAGGCCGCCATATTGGGGCCAAACGTCGCGGTGAGGGCATAGCCCGCCAGGCCAAAAAGTTTAAAGGGCGGCGGCAGAAAGCGCAGGGCGACTGTCATCAGCATTGGCGGTAAGGCGCCGCCAAACAGGCCCTGCAATACGCGCAGGCTGATAAACAGCGTCGGATCCCGCACCAGCGGCAGCAGAATGCCGGTCAGCATAAATCCCGCCGACACGCCTAACGTAAAACGCCGCAGCGACAGGGTGACGGCAAACCAGGGCGCAATCATCATGGCGGCCACTTCTGCCGCCTGATAGCCAGAGATAATCCAGCTACCCTGATCGTAACTGATGCCGATCGCGGCACGGATATCGGCCAGCGCGATATCACTGACGCGATCGTTCAGCCCGGAGGTCAGGGCGGCGATGAGCACGCCGACTAATCCCAGTGCCAGTCGCAGTGTAAAAGGATGAGGGGCCGGCGCGGCGGCAGGCTTAGCGTTCATTGCAGGCGATCTCGTTATTATGATGCAGTGTACTGCGATGTGATACAGGTCGTAATATTACATCCCGGTATACTGTATTGCAATGTGGTACAGGCTGTAAAAAGTGCGGCATTCGCGCTACAGTAAGGCAGCTCAAACAGGACGACGCTATGGCACATCAACCCTCCAGCCGCGAGGATGAAAAAACGGGCGGTATACAGGTCATCGCCCGTGCGGCAAAAATACTTAATGCGCTTGGTGAACAGCCCGGCGGCATGAGCCTCGGTGAGATCGCTCAGGCGGTCGAACTGCCGCGCTCAACGGTGCAGCGTATTGTTGCCGCGCTCGACAGCGCAGAACTGGTGCGCAGCAGCGGGGCGGGCGGACTGCGTCTGGGGCCGGCGCTGTTAAAACTGATCTCCAGCGTACATACCGATGTGGTTGATCTGGTCAGTCCGCTGCTGGAAAAACTCTCTTCCGACACCAATGAAACCGTCTCACTGGCGCGCGCCAGCGGCAGTCAGCTGGCGATAATTCACCACGTGGTGGCGTCGCGTGAGCTTCGGGTGGTTCCGCATATGGGGCTCAATCTGCCGCTCTACAGCACCTCCGGTGGACGGGCGTTGCTGGCGCTGGAGTGTGAAAAAGATGTACGGACGATCGTTGGCGACGCCTGGCAGGAGTTAACCGATATGACGGTGAAAACGCTGCCTCAGTTGCTGCAACTTATCAGGGAAGTGCGCGAAACCGGTATCGCCGTGGATCGCGGTGAAACGCTGGAAGGTATCTCTACCATGGCGTTTGCGCTGGATACGCTGTTTGGTCGCTTTTCTGTCTCTTTGCTGGTGCCTTCTGCACGTTTTCTGCGACACGAAGCCCGTTTTCGTGACGAGATGCTGAAGTGTAAAGAGGCACTGGTGCGTGAAATCGGCAAAGTCGCCGCGATAGAAGGATAAGCATTCGATGAAAACCCTGCTGATGGCCATTGATCACTCTCCGGTAGCGGAAAAAGTGGTCGCCTTAACCATTGAAGAAGCGCTGGCGCATCGCGCCGATGTGGTCGTGCTGTGCTGCGTCGATCCCGCTTACTCCTCCTGTAATCAGCCAATGGAAATCGATGCGGGTGAAGATCCGGCCGATTTTGTGGCCGCGCAGGATGAGCAGAATACGGCAGAAATGGTGGTGCGCCATGCACTGGCTCCGTTACTGCGCGCGGGCATTAATGCGCGGGGCATGATTCTGGCGGGTGACGCGGCAGATACTATCGTTGCCCAGTCGCAACAGCTCAAGGCCAGCATGATTATCATGGGACGTCGCCATCTCTCCTCTTTGAATCGGCTGTTAAAAGGCTCGGTCAGCGCATCGGTTATTGAGCGCGCTCACTGTCCTGTGCTGATCGATGTGCGTAAGGATTAATCCCGCCGCATGAATGCTCTGCTTTTTATTACGCTGGCCGCGTTTGCGCTGCTGGCGCTGATTGTTATTGTGCTGATCAAAACCACCCGGCTGCGTTTGTGGCAGGGGCTGATCATCTTTCTGCTACCCCTGATACTGGCGAATCTGCTCTGGTTCAGCTGGGTTGCGCCGCATCAGTTGCAGGCCAGTCAGCGTGAGCAGGCGGTAAATCAACTGGCAAAGATGCCCGGTTATCGGGTGCTGCAGACTCAGGAACCGGCGTTATGGCTGTTGCTGACCCAGGAGCTGACCCGGCGCATCCGTGCGGGGGAGCCAGCTGAGAAGGCGACGGGCGAGCTACGTGGCTGGCTGATTGAGGTGATTAATCAGCGGCTGATGCGCGGAACTGATGCAGCGGTGGTCAACTATATCAGCGTCTCGGTTGAAGAGATGCGGGCGCTGAACCAAATCGATCCGGGTCTCTGCTTCCGTTATCTCTATCCGCAGGTGAGTGGCGGCATCAATCTGCTGACCACGCTGCCGCCGTCACTGAATCGCAAAGAGGCGGATGCCATGGAGCAGCTGCTGCTGAACAGTCCATTGCCCGATCAGCCACTGGATAAGGCGCTGGCGCAGGATGATCTGCAAAAGATTGTCGCCCGGCTTTATCAGCAGTGGGGGGATAAGCTGCAGCAGCTGAATATGCCTGCCGACACGGCGGTTGATCGCTCATCGCTGTGTGCCATGTCGATTGATCTCTACAGTGCGATTCTGGCATTACCTGACAAGCGCGCCGCTAACCTGTTACGTAGAATGATTGCACTGACTGGCCAGTAAGCGGCAGCGGAGCAGCGGAATAGCGGGCGAAAAAAAGCCCGCTAAGCGCGGGCAGGGAAGAGAGGAACAGATTTTTATTTTTGGCATTTCCTGGTGTGGTGCAGTCTTCGTTTTGTCTGAATGCATCTTGTCACGCCGTGCATGATAGTGATAGCCGTTTAATCGTATTACATTAATCGGTAAAAGCTTCTCAAGTTTTGAACTTTCGCGCATTAATCCTATGGATGCGCGGCATGCTGCGTCATAAACTGCGCGGCAACGTGAGGATAACTAAATGAAAAAACTAATAACCGGCGCACTGGCGCTGATTTTGTTGAGTGGATGTACTGCCAGCAAACCCGGGGCGTTTGAACGTGTAGATGAAGATCCAGGCTCAAATACCGTGCAGTACCGTTTTGACCCGGTAAAGGTCAATCGTGATGCAATGAATATTGATCTGGCGAATTACTGCAGTAATAAAGGCTTTGATAAAGTCGAGGCGTTACCTGCGCAGGAGAGTCATATTCCGGGACTGCAGAAAGCGTGGTTCCAGTGTAATTATGCTGTGAAAAGCTAAATAAAACGGGCGGGATAATTATCCCGCCCTTAAAGTTTAATGCTTTTATTTTATGCTGTGTGACATCTTTGCCCGTTAGCGGCGATGGTGACCGCCATGATACCCACCGTGATAACCTCCATAGTAGCCTCCATGATATCCGCCGCCACCCCCGCGGTGCCAGCCATTGTCGTGTCTGGGGCTGATGATACAACCACTTAATAAGGTCATCAGCGCAACCACCGAAGCGACTTTAATTAATCTCTTCATCGGAAGCTTCTCCTCTTTTCCAATGACTATGACACTACGCTGGAAAAGTGGAGTGAAGATGCAGGCTTTGTAGAGTTATTTAAGGAGGTATGACGGAATATTTCAGAGTGCTGTGGTTTACAGCGGAGAATAATAAAGAAATAAGAATGAACTGAATAGTAAATACTATCAAAGAGAATAGTCTCAAAATCAAGCGAAAATAATTCTAATTTGAAAGTTTTTACAACTACATTATTAGCATGTCAGTTCAACGGGAGAGAAACATGGCGCATGACGTAAAAAATATTCTGGCTTTACAGGCTGAACTGGGCGAATGCCCGCTCTGGTCAGTGGAAGAACAGGTGCTGTACTGTGTCGATATTCTGGCACCCGCCATTCACCGTTTTGATCCGGTCAGCGGTGAACTGCAAACCTTCCCGCAGGCGGAAGAGGTGGGATGCATCGGTCTGCGTGAGCAGGGCGGTCTGATAGCTGCATTGCGTGGCGGTGTCTGGCTGCTGGATGCGCAGGGTAAGCCAGAGAAAAAGATCGCAGAAAATCCCGGTGAGGCTGCGCAAAGTCGCTTTAATGATGGCCGCGTCGATCCCTGGGGGAATTTCTGGTGCGGCAGCCTGTGGGAACCGCAGGACAAAAATGGCGGGCTGCTGTGCCGCGTGACGCCTGACCTGAAGCTGGAGGTCAAAGCGCGTGACATTAAAACTTCCAACGGGCTGGCTTTCTCTCCCGACCGGCGCTGGATGTATCACAGTGACACGCCGAATGAAGCGCTCTATCGCTATCCATTAAATGCGCAGGGCGAACCGGGCGAACGCACCCTGTTCCGCCGTTTCGACGCGAAAGGTGGATTGCCGGATGGTGCCGCAGTGGATAGCGAAGGATTTTACTGGTCCGCACAGTTTGATGGCGGACGCGTAGTACGCATCGATCCCCAGAGCAGCGAAATCGTCGATGAGATCCTGCTGCCGGTGAAGTGGCCAACCATGGTGGCCTTTGGTGGCGCCGATCTTAAAACGCTGTTTATTACCAGTTCACAGGAAGATCGCACCGAAGAGGAGCTGGCACGCTATCCGCAGTCAGGCGATATCTTTGCGGTGGACGTCTCGGTGGCGGGCATGGCAGAGCCGCGATTCCGCGGCTAAACGTGAACGGGCCGCTCTGGCGCGGCCCGTCGTGATGGTTAATGACGTTGCAATACAGGTGTTGCTGTAACAGAACTCTGTGGTAAGCGGATGGTGAGTGACAGGAACAGGGAGATGACCAGCAGTGTCATAATCAGGCTGAAGGTGACGGTGAACCCGCCAAACAGCGAGGCGACCAGTGAGCCCAGCACGCTTCCGATACCAAATCCGAGATAGAGCAGACCATAGTTTTTTGTCAGGTTGTTGAGGCCGAAAAAGTCACTGACCAGCGACGGGAATACCGTGATGGTACCGCCAAAGCTGAAGGCTACACAGGCGAGTGACAGGAAGAAGGTGATCTCATTCATTCGGGTAAACAGCAGCACGCTCATCCCGATCAGCGACACGATTTGCGCCAGTGAAATAACCCTGATGCGCATCATTTTGTCAGACAGTATGCCCAGCACCAGACGGCCACTCAGGTTGGCAATCGCAATCACCGTTACCGCACTGGCAGCGGTCTGCGTAGTCAGATGCACCAGCCCTTCGCCGATATCTTTGGCAACGCCTATCACATAGAGACCGCTCATGCAGGCTGTCAGGAACATCAGCGCCAGCATCCAGTACTGAGGCAGACGCACCGACTGTGCCAGTGTGTAATCCCGCGCATGTTGCTGACCATTCGTGCTGCTCCCGGTATCCTGAAGGGGGGCATCACGCATCAGAAGTGCACCGAGGATAATCATCGACATCGCGAGCACGCCCCAGATCATAAAGGTCTGCTCCAGACCCACCGTTGCCAGCAGCGCCCCGCAGATAAATTTGAATCCCAGACTACCAAGACCGTAAGCGCCAATCGCACAGGCAGAGATCATCCCTTTGCGCTCCGGAAACCACTTCACGCAGTTTGAGAGCGTCATCAGGTAACCTGCGCCATCCGCCAGACCCACCAGCAGTCCGGCGCTGAAATAGAGCATCATCAGGTTATTAGCATGCGCGGTAAGCCAGAAACCCAGCGCCATCAGCACACCCGCCCCGATAGTGACGCGGCGTACGCCAAAACGTTCCTGTAATTTACCGGCCAGCGAGGAGGCAATAGCCAGCCCCAGACTCAGCAGACCAAACGAAAAAGCGACCTGACTGACCGTCGCATCCAGCTTCTGTGACAGCTGGCCGTTGAACAAACTCCACGTGTAGACTGACCCCAGCGCGAACTGAGTGATTACCGTTCCGAACAATGTAAGCCAGCGAGCACGCTGGTAAGAAGCCTGTTGAGTCTGGTTCATAATTTTTCTCTCCCATCCGGGAATCTGGAAACTGCGGTCAGAATAAAGCAGTGACTCGCGCGCGTGAGCAGTAAAGGCATGAACGGAACGGATCGGGGAATGAAATGCCATTCAGGCGGTATGAATGGCATCGGGAGGGGTTGGCAACGTCGCGTCAAAAGTAAGCTAAACGGCAGTTTAATGATTAAGCGTAATTAGCCGTAAGATAATGTTTCAATCAGATGATTCTGTGAGCAGGTTTACAGATTATTTGCCAGGCTAAGAGTTCACTTATCAGGAGGAAATATGAAAGACCGGACATATGAATCCAGCACCAGTGAGGATGAAGTTTGCTGCATCATCGGTCAGGCGGTGATTGAACTCAGTACAGAACAACAGCCTGTGACCAAATCGACGCTGGCATTAAAACTGCTGTCGATGGCCGATCGTGATAGTGACGATGAGCGTGTTCTGCTCTACTGGATTGCGCGTAAAGCGATCAATAAACCACAGAAACTCCTTCAGCAGCAGTGGGCATAACGCCCATCCGGACGCGGGCTTCAGCCCGTCTCCGCGTCAGATGATTATCCGGCGACGACTTGCCGGCCAACGGGCAAACATCACGATATTGCCCAGTAAAATCATGACAAGGCCAGGGATGGCGCTGGCATGCCACTCATATCCTTCATAACGGGTAGAGAGTGCCAGCGCCACCAGCGGAAACAGCACCGTTGTATAGGCAGCCCGACTGGGTCCGATACGTCCCACCAGCGTAAAATAGGCCCCGAATCCCATCACCGATCCCACGATAGCCAGATAGATCAATGCCCCAAACCACTGTGTATTCCATGTCGGCTGCAGCGAAACACCCTGCAGCAGCGAGACCAGTGCCATGATCAGCGCACCGTATAACATGCCGTAACTGTTGGTTGTCAGCACGTCACGTTGCAGACGCTGATGCCGCTGACTGATCATATTGCCGAATGAAAATCCCAGGGTGCCCAGCGCACTTAACCCAATGCCCCACATCAAGCCGGCCGAGGCCTGAGTGCTGCGCAGATCGTGCCAGAACAACGCAACAATACCCGCCATGCCGAGCACTATCGCCGGAATCAGACGTGCGGAAGGGCGCTGACGGAAAAATATCCAGCTGTTAATGGCGTTATACATCACAGCCATAGAGAAAATGACCGACTCCAGTCCGCTGCTGATATAGCCAGAGGCGTAATAAAAGCAGACAAAGTTAAAGCCAAAAACGCAACAGCCCTGCAGCACACAGAAGAGGTGATCCTGCAGCGTCAGCCTGTGCAGACGCTTTATCAGCTTAAGCAGCAATAACATGACCAGCGAGGCCAGCAAAAAACGCCAGAAGACAGCGACAGTGACGGCGCTGATGCCTGCAGACTGTTGCGCATAAATCGCAATCCAGGTTGTGCCCCAGATCAGCACGACTGAGAGATACAAAAACAGGTTCATTGCCAGATTCTCCACCGCAAAACGCCGAGTCTGCACCCGCAATGCTCCCTGGTCTTGCAGCGGATTGCGCAGGGTTTGCAAAATCTTGCGCATTTTTACCCTCTGTCCCGATGTGCTCTGTTTTCTGTCCCGCGCAATCCGTAAACTGGCACTCTGTTTATCTGAACTGATACCCCGATGAGTCGCTTCCAGACCTTTGACATGCTGCAACGACACAAAGCACAACTGCGCGATCAGGTGCAGCTTCACAGCGGCATTCAGCTGGCAGCCTGGTTTAATAGTGGCGATCGCGTGACAAACCTCAGCGATCATCACACGCTAAGCCTTTATGTGGCGGGCGGCTACGATACATGGCATAAAACCCCGAATGGCTGGCGTAACGGTGGCGCACGGACCGCTTCTGTCTGATGCCGGCTGGCACGGAATCGACCTGGGATCTGCGTGCCGATCTCGCCTTTGTTCATCTTTATTGCAGCGAAAACCAGCTGCGGCAACTGGCCGAACGGGTCTGGGACCGCAGTCCGGCGCAGTTAAACCTGCATGAGAAAATCTTTTCTGTTGATGACCGCATTACCCAGCTCTATCGACACTTTCTGCTGAGCAGCGACTGGCAACAGCCCGCCAGCCAGCTGACGCTGAGCAGCGCATCAACACTACTGCTGACCCATCTGTTGCAGCACTACAGCGAAGTTAAGTGGCAACTGCCCCAGGTACGGGGTGGACTGGCTCCAGTGGTATTACGGCGGGTTCTGGAATTTATTGAAACCCATCTCGATCAGCCTTTAACCCTGGCTGTGCTGGCGCAGGAAGCGGCATTGAGTGAGTTTCACTTTGCCCGCATGTTCCGTCACACCACTGGCGAGGCACCACACCAGTTCGTGATGCGCCGTCGTATGGATCGTGCAAGGATATTGCTTGAACGGCCCGAGCTGACGCTGACCGATATTGCCCTTCAGTGTGGTTACCACTCTTCAGCCCACTTCAGCCATCGTTTCCGGCAGGTTTATGGCATGACGCCCTCAGCATGTCGTCGGGAAAGTCGATGAACTTCTTAGCGGCAACAGGCACATTAGCAGCGTATAACAGTGCCACAAATCATTAACATAACTTATCATGCAAACTAACCTGTTTGGTCTGATTCTCGTTTTTACTTTCTGCCGCTATCCTGTAAAAAAAGCATGAACCGCACTTTTTAGCATTGGGTAATTTTTCTGTTCAATCCCGCAATGAACTATTCACTGAAACATTTTTTAGTCCCAGCCATCATGCGCCCCACAGCCGCAATCTTAAGAAAAATCTTATATATCAGATCAGTATCAGATTTTTGCTGGCAAGTTTATCCTGTTACATATGGTTACATATTATCATTTCCTTTGGTTGACCCACTATTTCTAAACTCGCGCCATGGGTGTTTATCTGAAAAATAAATTCAGGATTTACGCTCTTTCATCACGTCATATCGCCAGTAAATGGAATGAACTCGCTTCTGACCGCAGGTCCTGCTTTTCATTGAATGTTTAATAGCAGGAATGTTTTATGGCAGGGTAAGCCATTCTTAATATTTGACACTGGCTGTGGCGGTTTCTATCACTCCATAGAACAGGGACAGCCATGTCTAACTCTTCCTTTCAGTCCGAAATACCCAAGGCACGTATCAATTTAAAACTTGATTTGCATACGGGCGGGGCGAGCAAGAAAACCGAACTCCCCCTGAAATTACTGGTGGCGGGCGACTTCAGTAATGGTCAGGAGTCCGCGCCACTCTCTGAACGCAAAAAAGTTAATCTGAACAAAAATAACTTTGACTCAGTACTTTCCGAATATTCCCCAAAAGTAAATCTCACCGTTAAAAACACGCTTGCCGGTGACGGTAGCGAAGACAATATCAATCTGACATTCCAGAGCATGAAGGATTTCACCCCTGAGCAGGTTTCCCGGCAGATCCCTCAGCTGAAGGCGATGCTTTCCATGCGTAATCTGCTTCGCGATTTAAAAGCTAACCTGCTGGACAATCAGGCTTTCCGGAAAGAGCTTGAAAAAATTCTGCTCGACCCGGCATTAAGCGCAGAACTCAGATCTGAGTTGTCTGCTCTGGCCCCTAAACAGCCATAACGGTCAGGATGTTTTAACGGATTAATAAGGAAGATGTTGATGTCTGTAAAAAATGAGAATGCCGCGGGTGGCGAGAGTGTGGTGCTGGAACGTCCGGCCGCTGGTGGGGTTTATGCGTCTCTGTTTAAAAAAATCAATCTGAACCCGGTCTCCGAACTCAGTGCACTGGATATCTGGCAGGATGCGCAGGCGATGTCGGATGCGACTGCGGATGAACGTTTAACGGCCGGGATGCAGGTGTTCCTGGAGTGCCTGACAAAAGCGGGCTCAAAAGTTGAAAAACTCGACAAAAACCTGATTGACCATCATATCGCTGAGCTGGACTACCAGATTAGTCGTCAGCTTGATGCTGTCATGCACCATGAGGACTTCCAGGCGGTAGAAAGTCTGTGGCGCGGCGTGAAATCGCTTGTCGACAAAACCGATTTCCGTCAGAACGTGAAGGTTGAACTGCTGGATATGTCCAAAGAAGACCTGCGACAGGACTTCGAAGACTGCCCGGAAATTATCCAGAGCGGACTGTATAAGCATACCTATATTGATGAGTATGACACCCCCGGTGGAGAGCCGATTGCCGCGCTGATTTCCGCCTACGAGTTTGATGCTTCCGCTCAGGATGTAACGCTTCTGCGCAACATCTCTAAAGTCTCTGCTGCTGCGCATATGCCGTTTATCGGCTCCGCTGGCCCTAAATTTTTCCTCAAGGATTCGATGGAGGAAGTGGCGGCTATAAAAGATATCGGTAACTACTTTGACCGTGCCGAGTACATCAAGTGGAAATCGTTTCGTGAGACGGATGATTCCCGCTATATCGGTCTGGTGATGCCGCGTGTGCTGGGCCGCCTGCCGTATGGCCCGGATACCGTACCCGTGCGCAGCTTCAACTATGTTGAAGAAGTGAAAGGCCCGGATCACGACAAATACCTCTGGGCCAACGCATCCTTCGCCTTTGCATCCAATATGGTGCGCAGCTTTATCAATAACGGCTGGTGTGTGCAAATCCGTGGCCCGCAGGCCGGTGGTGCCGTTCAGGATCTGCCTATCCACCTGTATGACCTCGGCACCGGCAATCAGGTGAAAATTCCCTCTGAAGTGATGATCCCGGAAACCCGCGAATTTGAGTTCGCCAATCTCGGCTTTATTCCGCTCTCCTACTACAAGAACCGCGACTACGCGTGCTTCTTCTCGGCGAACTCGACCCAGAAACCAGCCCTGTATGACACCGCGGATGCGACAGCCAACAGCCGCATCAATGCGCGTCTGCCGTACATCTTCCTGCTGTCGCGTATTGCCCACTACCTGAAGCTTATTCAGCGTGAAAACATCGGTACCACTAAGGACCGTCGTCTGTTGGAGCTTGAGCTGAACACCTGGGTTCGTAGTCTGGTGACTGAAATGACCGATCCGGGCGACGAGCTGCAGGCTTCTCACCCGCTGCGCGACGCGAAAGTGACGGTGGAGGATATTGAGGATAACCCGGGTTTCTTCCGTGTGAAGCTCTATGCCGTGCCGCACTTCCAGGTGGAAGGGATGGACGTCAATCTGTCGCTGGTTTCCCAGATGCCGAAAGCGAAATCCTGAGGCGAGGGAGAGCAGGGATGAAAATTTACCGCCCACTTTGGGAAGATGGGGCCGCTCTGGCCCCGCAACAGTTCCAGCAGCAGGCCCGTTGGAATGAACGTGTTGCAGACATGGTCGCCCGGATGGGTATTTCTCATCCCTGGGGCGTGGTTGCGGCAGAATTTGATGATGCAGTGCTTGCGCTCTCGCGCCTGAATGCAACACGTCTGGTGGTGCGCTTTCAGGACGGGACCCTTGTTGATACCGACCTGGCAGACACGCTTCCTCCGGTCTGTGATTTGTCTGTTGCCGCCGGCAGTGAGGCTGTTGACGTGGTTGTCGCGCTGCCACTGCTGAGCGCCGGCGGTGGCAACCTCGATAACGGTCAGGACAGTGAGCGGCCGCGCCGCTGGAAAGCGGAGCGTGTCGTCGTGCAGGAACTGGCCGGCCATGAAAGCGGGGAACTCGCGATCCTCCGTCATGCGCTGACCCTGCGTCTGTCCAGCCAGGAAAACACGGCATACCTGACCTGTCCGGTAGCCCGTCTGGTGCGTAATGCACAGGGGCAGTGGAGCCGGGACCCAGCTTTTATCCCGCCGATGATGTCCGTTGCGGCCAGTCCGTGGCTTACTACCGAACTGAATGACCTGCTGGTGCGCCTGCAGGCACGCAGGAAGCGTTTGATGTCCATGCGCCGTGAAAGTAATGAGCGGATGGCCGACTTTGCGGTCGCCGATGTCTCCCTGTTCTGGCTGCTCAACGCCCTGAACAGCGCTGAACCCGTACTGACGGAATTGTTGCAGACCCCGTCTCGTCACCCGGAACTGCTGTACCGCGAACTGACCCGCCTGGCCGGCAGCCTGCTGACTTTCTCACTTGAGCACGACGCCGGGGATATTCCTGCTTATCAGCACGATGCACCGGAACGGGTATTTCCGCCGCTGCTGGCACTGCTCGACAAGCTTCTGGAAGCGAGCCTGCCGTCGCGGGTGGTGAGTATCCACCTGGAGCATCAGGATCAGATCTGGAAAGGTGCCCTGCACGATGCGCGCCTGCGCGAAGGGGCAGACTTCTATCTCTCCGTTCGATCCTCCATGCCGAATCATGAACTACAGACGAAATTCCCGCAGCTGTGTAAAGCGGGCAGCTTTGACGATGTGTCGGATGTGGTGAATGTGGCCCTGAGCGGGATGGCTATCAAGCCGCTGGCCCATGTTCCGGCCGCTATCCCTTTACGTCTTGAGAACCAGTATTTCTCGCTGGATCTGAGTACGGAGGCGGCACGGGCAATGCTTGAGATGGGCAGCTGCACCTTCTACACCCCGCGCTCACTGGGGGATGTAAATCTGGAACTCTTTGCGGTCCTGCGCTCATGAATAAATCCGAACTCAGCCAGATAGAACGTATTTTCTACCCGGGCTGGCTGATGGCCAGCCAGCTGCGGGGCGGTCAGGAAGTCCGGGACGGGGAAGGGCTTTATCGCCGTGCCTGCCGTCTGGTGCAGGAGGTGAAAGCGGCGCTCACGGAGGCAGGTTACAGCGACATCAGCCGTGACCATATGGTGTATGCCCTGTGTGCACTGCTTGATGAGAGCGTGATGAATCGCGGAACCACTGATGATGGTTACCTGACGTGGCGTCGTGATCCGCTGCAGGCCCACTTCTTTGGTACCCTCAATGCCGGTGAGGAGCTGTGGGAACGGATCCGCAACCTGCTGAAAGAAACCGCCCCTGACGCCGCCGTTCTGACCTGCATGTACCGCACTTTGCAGCTGGGCTTTGTCGGTCAGTATCGCGCCCAGGATGATGAGCGTCGGGAAGATATCGTTCGTGCGCTCGCGGAACGGGTGCCGGCCTTCATGCTGGCACAGGACGCCCCCATTGTTGCCCGGGTATCACGCCTGCGCAGCGATCGTCGCTGGTACTGGCTGACATGGGTTGTGGCCGCTGTCGCCCTGGTGGCGCTGTGGTTCTTCCTTTCGTCTTCGCTTACCGAGCTGGTGAGCCAGACTGTCAGGCCGGGGTAAGCGATGCGGGATGCGTACCGAAGTCTGTTAACTGCCCTGGGTGCCGTACTGGCGCTGTGGCTCATTCTGGGATTCTGGCCACTGTCCACGGGCAGCCGCGTGGCGCTCAGTCTGCTGGTTGTTCTGGTGTCCGGGGTGATGTTCTGGCGTCAGCGTCGGGCCTCCGGGGCGCGGGCGACCGCTGTCCGGGAGATTGTGGATGAAAACCTGCCGCCGGAAGATTTTCAGGGGGCGGTGATCCTCGTCTGCGGCGACAACACCCCACTGTTTGTGTCCGGTTTCCGTCACCGGGAAACCCGGCAGGGCTGGTATCTGTGGGTGAAGGATGCAGAACAGCTGCCACTCCTGGCACAGCACCTGAGCCTGGTGCGCCCGGCCCTGGCGTCGCAAATTTCCGTCATGCTGGCGATGGTACCTGAACAGCACATCTCCGGGGATGATTTTACCCAGAATCTTCGGGGCTGGCAGCGGGCTGTCGTCCAGTGCCGTGCGGCATTTGGCACGATCCCCCCGCTGTGGACCGTGACCTGGGTATCGCCCCCAGTGGCCTGCGCGGAGGCCGAACCCGTCTGGTTTACCACAGTAAGCCAGCGAAGCGGTATTCAGGTGTATCAGCCCGGTCAGGGCAATGTGTCATTGACGGAGTGGACCCGGGAGAGTGGATCTGACGGGAGACTTTCTCGTCTGAGTCAGGGTCTGTGGCTGGACAGCCTGCTTGCCTGGCAGAACAGTGCGGTGAATGACCTGCTGTCGGTACGCCAGGGCGAGCTGCCGGTGATGAAGCCTTGCGTACAGGGCATGTGCATGGTGCCGGTGAGCGGTATCGCGGGGAATCTCTGGCAACAGCACATTACTTCCGTGACGGCGCTGCCACCGGATGCCGTTGTGACGACAGAGCCACTGCCGCTGCCTGAGCTGCTGCTGCCAGCGTTACCGCGCCGACGCGGTGTCAGTCGCAGAATGGTGTTCTGGCGCTATGCCGGATTACTGGGCGGGAGTTTCCTTGCACTTGCCATGCTGGCGTCCTGGATGAACAACCAGCGTCTCATTCGTAATGTGGGCGATCACCTTGCGTTATATCACCAACTGGCGGATAAGCCTGCTGCCCCGAAACTGCGTGCGCAGCAGCGCCTGCGAGCCGATGGCGCATTGCTGGACGACTGGCAGCGTCGCGGGGAGCCACTGCGTTATCGCCTGGGGCTGTATCAGGGGCTGCGCCTGGTGCCGCCTGTTGAGGCTGCCATCAGTGACTGGGCCCCGCCGCCACCGCCTCCACCGGTTATCAAGAAAATCATTCAGGGTCCGAAAACCATTCGCCTCGACAGCATGTCGCTGTTCGACTCCGGCAAATTTGTACTGAAGGCTGGCTCCACCAAAATGCTGGTGAACTCACTGGTCGGTATCAGGGCGAAGCCGGGCTGGCTGATTGTGGTCGCCGGGCATACCGATAACACCGGCAATCCAAAACTTAACCAGACGCTTTCACTCAAGCGTGCCGAAGCAGTGCGCGACTGGATGCGTGACACCGGTGACGTCCCGGAAAGCTGTTTTGCGGTGCAGGGCTATGGCGCAAGCCGTCCGATCGCAACCAACGACACCCCGGATGGGCGCGCGCTCAACCGCCGTGTCGAAATCAGTCTGGTACCGCAGGCCAATGCCTGCCAGATACCGGGCCACACCCAGGCGTCATCGCAGGATGATGACGCATCACAACACAATGGAGAGTAATTCCATGGCAATTCCTGTTTATCTCTGGCTGAAAGACGACGGCGGCGCGGACATTAAAGGGTCTGTGGACGTTCAGGATCGTGACGGCAGCATCGAAGTTGTTGCTCAGGAGCATAACCTGTACATCCCGACCGACAACAACACTGGCAAGCTGACCGGGACCCGTATCCACACCCCGTTCCTGTTCACCAAGGAAATCGACTCGTCCAGCCCGTACCTGTACAAGGCGGTGACCACCGGTCAGACCCTCAAGTCCGCGGAATTCAGGTGGTACAAAATCAACGACGCGGGCCAGGAAGTGGAGTATTTCAACACCAAACTGGAAAACGTGAAGGTCGTTAAAGTGAATCCGGTGATGCACGACATCAAAAACCCAGCTTTCGAGAAGCACAACCACCTCGAGCAAGTCGAGCTGCGTTACGAAAAAATCACCTGGACCTACAAAGACGGCAACATCATTCATTCCGATTCCTGGAACGAACGCGCCACCGCCTGATTACGCGTCATATTTCGCGCCACAGGTGCGTTGGCTGCGTTCGCTCGCTCCGGTCACATAGTTATCTATGTTCCCGGAGACTTACGAACTTGCCGCCTTCCTGCGACACGAACTCTTAAGCGTAATCCTCGTTTTTAAGCGGAGGGGGATGACCTTTCCGCTGTTTTGCTGAACGTCTGCAGCTCGCGGGCTTTCAGCAAAGAAAATCACAAACTGCCAGCCTGACCGTATGCGCTTTGGTCCCCTTAACGGGAACAGCGATGGGCGGTAGCGTGTCCAGGAACCGACAAAGAGAGAGATTCATGGAAAACCCAGCCATCCTGTTGCGACGTCTGAACCCTTACTGTGCCCGTGCGATGGAAGGGGCGGCGTCGCTCTGTCAGACCCGCGCCCATGCGGAAATTTTGCCGGAGCACTGGCTGCTGAAGCTGCTCGAACAGGGGGAAGGTGACCTGACGGTGCTGGCCCGCCGCTATGAGTGGGATATGGACCAGCTTTGGCAGGATTTGCTTGCCTGGCTGGATAAACAGCCGCGTTCAGTACGTCAACGTCCACAGTTGTCTGATGCCATTCAGACGCTGATGCAGGAAGCCTGGCTGATTGCTTCCCTTAACGGCGAGGAACAAATCCGCAGCATCCATCTACTGATGGCGCTGGTTTACAAACAGAAACTGGTTCGCTGTGACGGGCTGTGGCCGCTGCTGACGCTGGGCCAGAGTCAGCTGGAGCGTCTGCGTCCGCTGCTTGATGGGCAGTCGGATGAACGTCCGGAAGTGCAGCAGGAAGCCGGACTGGCGCAGAACCACGGCGGTGAGGTCGAGTTTGTTGGCCGCCCGGTCGGTGCAGAGCTGAAAGAGGGCGAACTGAACCTGGCGCTGCAGAACGCGCTGGATAAATTCACTCTGGATGTCACCGCCAAAGCGAAGGAGGGCAAGATTGACCCCGTGTTCGGCCGTGATACCGAAATCCGCCAGATGGTCGACATTCTCTCGCGCCGTCGTAAGAACAACCCGATTCTGGTCGGTGAACCGGGTGTCGGTAAAACGGCTCTTGTCGAAGGTCTGGCGCTGCGTATTGCCGAGGGCAACGTACCTGAATCCCTCAAACCGGTCATCCTGCGCACCCTTGACCTCGGTCTGTTGCAGGCGGGCGCAGGCGTGAAAGGTGAATTTGAACAACGCCTGAAAAACGTCATCGATGCGGTTCAGCAGTCACCGGTGCCGGTTCTGCTGTTTATCGACGAAGCGCATACCATCATTGGTGCCGGTAACCAGGCGGGCGGAGCCGATGCGGCCAACCTGCTGAAGCCAGCGCTGGCTCGCGGCGAACTGCGCACCATTGCTGCGACAACCTGGTCCGAATACAAGCAGTACTTCGAGCGCGATGCCGCGCTGGAGCGCCGATTCCAGCGGGTGTTGGTGGACGAGCCGGACGATGAGACGGCGTGTCTGATGCTGCGTGGCCTCAAATCCCGCTATGCCGAACACCACAATGTACACATCACTGACGATGCGGTGCGCGCTGCGGTCACGCTGTCCCGTCGCTACCTGACAGGTCGCCAGCTGCCGGACAAGGCCGTTGACCTGCTGGATACCGCCGCTGCGCGCGTGCGCATGAGCCTCGACACCGTGCCGGAACAGCTGACCCGCATTCGCTCGCAGATTACCTCTCTTGAAATGGAGAAGCAGGCGCTGCTGGAAGATATCGCCGTCGGCACTCAGAGTCATGGTAAACGCCTGACCGCCATTGAGCAGGAAGAGAACGATCTCATCGTTGCACTCGACGAGCTTCAAACCCAGTACGGTCAGGAACTGAAACTCACCGGACAACTGCTGGAAAGCCGGCAGGACATCTCCCGTCGGAGCGAGACGCGCACGCTGCAACAGGAGCTGAAGGGCATGCAGCACAGCAACCCGCTGCTTTCCGTTGATGTGGACGCACGCACCGTTGCCACCGTGATTGCCGACTGGACCGGCGTGCCGCTGTCGTCACTGATGAAAGACGAACAGACCGACCTGCTGACCCTGGAAAACGAAATTGGCCAGCGAGTGGTAGGCCAGAATGTTCCTCTGACCGCCATCGCTCAGCGCCTGCGTGCGGCGAAAACAGGCCTCACCTCAGAAAATGGTCCGCAGGGTGTCTTTCTGCTGGTCGGCCCGAGCGGCGTCGGCAAGACCGAAACCGCGCTGGTGCTGGCGGATGTGCTGTACGGCGGTGAAAAATCGCTGATTACCATCAACCTGTCGGAGTACCAGGAACCGCACACCGTGTCGCAGTTGAAAGGTTCACCGCCGGGATACGTGGGCTACGGTCAGGGTGGCATCCTCACCGAAGCCGTGCGCAAGCGTCCGTACAGCGTGGTACTGCTCGATGAGGTGGAAAAGGCGCACCGTGACGTGATGAACCTGTTCTATCAGGTGTTTGACCGTGGCTTTATGCGCGACGGTGAAGGGCGTGAAATCGACTTCCGCAACACCGTCATCCTGATGACCTCCAATCTCGGCAGCGACCACATCATGCAGCTGCTGGATGAACAGCCGGACGCCACCGAAGGCGACCTGCACGAACTGCTGCGCCCGATCCTGCGCGACCACTTCCAGCCCGCACTGCTGGCCCGTTTCCAGACCGTGATTTACCGCCCGCTGAGTGAGCCTGCCATGCGCACCATCGTGGAAATGAAGCTCGCACAGGTCAGCAAGCGCTTACATCGTCACTACGGCCTGACCACGCAGATTGAGGAGAGCCTGTATGACGCGCTGGTCGCCGCCTGCCTGCTGCCGGACACCGGTGCACGTAACGTCGACAGTCTGCTCAACCAGCAAATCCTGCCGGTGCTGAGTCAGCAGTTGCTGACCCACATAGCAGCGAAACAGAAACCGCAGTCGCTGCGGCTTGGATGGGATGATGAAGAAGGGATTGTACTGGAATTTACACATGACTGATGAAACGCAGGATGAGTACAGGATTAAAGAAGGTGGTGTCAGGCTACTTACGACGGGTGAGATACAGATGGCACACTCTGTATTTTTATCCACCATTGATTATTCGAAAGTATGGATCCACAGAGAGAGTTATCTCCCTTTCAATCTACAGGATAAGAATACGGCTATGACCCCAAATGGGGAGATTTATTTTCGTGACCAATACTGCGACGATTTCTCCCAGACAACTGACGATCTTCAACATATGTTCATCCATGAAATGGGGCATGTCTGGCAACGAATGAAAGGCATGAATATTATTATGAGAGGATTGGTCAGTTGGATGGTGAGTTATCGTTACACTCTTGATGGTCGCCTGTTAAGTGAATATCCGATGGAGCAGCAGGCGCAGATTATTGCAGATAATTTTACACTAGAGGCTCATGGCTATGATGGTTGGTTGCGTCTCAGGGGCTGGGAGATCGTTACTCTTGATGGTGATGCATCTGAATCAATCATCCGAGAAATGTATAGAAATTCATTGAGAGGGTTTCCATGGTAAAAATAAAGTGGTGGCATTCAGTACTGTTTCTTATTTTAGCTGTCACTTCTGCATTTACATTAACCGGATGCCCGTGGGGTGGGATGAAATATTACCCAGCTGAAACAGCCAGCGTCTGGATGAAGAATAATGCAGTTTGTTATTACGTCCCAGATAGTAAGGATTATCAGCCTGTTTTCATCTCTATCAACCTCAGGAATAAATCGTTTAAAGAAAGGCAGTTTACCGAAAACCCGAACTTACGAATTATTGATGGTCAATTATGTATTAGTCCTTCGTTTTACCACTTTCCTGATACGTCAAAAGCCCCATTTATTGTTGAGGTTGTATTGCAGTCTAAGAGTAAAAGTAACCATCCAAGGAGCTTTGTCACCGGATTTGAAATGATCAACGGTAAGGCTCGGGATGTATCGTTGACGACACGGGAATACCATGTGCCAGCGACGGCACGCTAAACACTATACTGAATAGTAACATTCGGCTTCTATATGATGATAATCCGATGCTTTGATTTATGCCTGAAAGGAATATTCACCTTCTTTTTCCTTTCCGTGCTGACAGGATGTCCTGGCCCGGGAGACAGGATGATTTCTCATGAAACCACATCTGTCAGCAAGCAGGGGGAAAATGTATGTTTAGATATTCCAGATGCTCAGAATTATCAACCTGCTGACATGGGGATAAATCCACGAGGAACACCTTCGAAGGAGAAGGATTTTAATTTCTCTCCAGGCCTCACGATCGTTAATGGAAAATTATGCATTCCACCTTCTTTTTATCATTTTCCGGATAAGGGGAAGCTTATTATTGAGTATGTATTGATTTCAAAGAAACATGAAGATGAGCCACGGAAATTTGTCGTTGGCGTGGGGGTGAATAATGGGCAGGTATACAATTTTCCTCTGACCGATCGAGAAATAGCAAGGCCATATGGATCAATTCAAGTTTCCGAGTAGCTGGTCAATATAAGATAATGAGAACATTCACCTTTATTGCGTTGGTCGTGATAAGCGTACTCTTTCTTCCGGATGCTTTTATTTACACGTTTGTTAAGCGCTTTATCCCCATTAGTGGCGATGGCGAATACGGCATAAACAATTTTGAAATGACCGTGTTGCTGATTAAAACCTTCGCCAGTGCCCTCGGGGCCGGAGCCATAATCACGCTTTTTCGTACTCGCTGAGTACCCCGATTAAACCTGCAATTTGCCCGCCGGCAAGAAAGTCATGGACTGCAGGTTATCCCATGGAGTCAATATCATGAGTCTGACAGATACGCTCAAGAACACCCTGTCTGCATTAACTGAAAGCGGGCTGAACCGCTACCGCCTGGATATTCCATCCTGTACAGCATCACTGGATGTGGAAAGTTTCAGCGGTAAGGAGTTCATGAGTGAGCTTTACTACTATCAGGTTATCTTTACCAGCAGTGACCAGAATATCAGCTCAGCGCAACTGCTGACTAAGCCTGCCACGCTGACCATGGGAACCGGGTCTCTGATGGGGTTGACCGGGCTGAAAGTGGTGCATGGTGTGGTGACGCAATTTAAGCGTATCAGTGGTTCACGTGACCAGGCAACGTACCAGATTATTATTGAGCCGTTCTTGTCTTTGCTGCGCAAGCAATTCCGTACCCACCGCTTTTTTGTCAATAAGTCGGTACCGGAAGTTGTCGCCGAAGTGTTGCAGGAGCATGGCCTGAAAGGCTGGGAGTATGAGTTCACCCTAAAAGCCGACTATCCGAAGCGTGAACAGATTAACCAGTACAAGGAAAATGACCTCGCGTTCATTGAGCGTCTGCTGGCCGAAGTGGGGATTTTCTACTTCTTTACCCTGCAACCCGATACCCAGACCGAAGTGGTGCATTTCGCAGACAAGCAGAGCGCATGGACGTTCGGTAAGTCTCTGCCGCTCAGCAGCCCATCGGGAATGAGTGACAGTGCAGCGGACTCGATCTGGGGGGTTAACGTCCGACAGAACGTGGTTGAGCGCTCTGTCACCGCCAGTGATTACAATCACCGTGAAGCCCAGAATGTCCTGACCTCTGTACCGGCGGACATGACCTGCGGCGACGGTGACGGTGTTACCTACGGTGAGGTTTATCACTATCTACCGCGTCATCTTGAACGTGGCGACAAAATCACACCTTCAGCGGAAACCGGCAATTTCTGGGCACGCCTTGAGCATGAGCGTTTTCTTTCCGGACAGACGATTATCAGCGGGTGCAGCAATGATGCCCTGCTTTCTCCGGCCCAGGTGCTGACCATCAGTGAAAGTGTGGTAACACCTACACTGCCATCAGAAACGGACAACGGCATAATCATCACCCGAACGGGCTATATAGCCAGCCGTAAAGATGCCCTGATCGTGATGTGGGAAGGGATGCCGTATTACGAGAACCGCTGCTGGCGTCCTGCTGCTAAAAAACGCCCGGTGGTCAGCGGCACCCTGACGGCACGAGTGACCAGCGCTAAAGATAACGACATCTACGCCTGGCAGGATGCATCCGGCATGTACCGGGTGAAGTTTGATGCCGACCGTGATGATAAAAAACAGGGCATGGAAAGCATGCCGGTGCGTTTTGCCAGGCCTTACGGTGGTGATAAGTACGGCTTCCACTTCCCGCTGATTCAGGGCACGGAAGTCGCCATTGCGTTCCACGAAGGTGATCCAGATCGTCCGTATATTGCGCACGCGCTGCATGACTCGCGCCACGTTGACCATGTCACTGAAGCCAACAGCACCCGAAATGTTATCCGCACAGCTGGCCTGAACAAGCTGCGGATGGAGGATAAGCGCGGCGAGGAACACATCAAGCTCAGTACAGAGTACGGGGGTAAGACGCAGCTTAATTTAGGTCACAACGTGGATGCTTCCCGCGAACTGCGCGGTGAAGGTGCGGAGTTGCGTACCGATCGGTATGTGTCCATCCGGGGTGGTGCCGGGGTGTTTATCACTGCAGATAAACAGCCGTTTGCCGGGGACAATATGCTCTCTATGCAGGAGGCGATTGCCCAGCTCGAGAATGCACTGAGTATTGCGCGAAGCATGTCAGACGCAGCTGAAACTGCGCAGGCGCTACCCGCGGATATTCAGAGCCAGGTGAAGTTGACTAATGCCCTCAAAGATCTTGTGCAGCCAGGAATGGTGTTGAATGCACCAGAAGGCGTGAGCATCACCAGCCCACAGGCGGTTCGCATGGCGTCGGGCAGTGCCAGCGTTGGGATCATGTCGCAACAGAATACAGACATTAGCGCTCTTAAACGATTTACCGTAGCAGCAGGTGAAGCCGTGAGTATGCTGGCCCGTAAGGCCGGGATGAAACTCTTTGCGACTAAGGGAAAAGTAGAAATCCAGGCTCAGGATGATGCGCTTGAGGCGATAGCCAAAAAGGATGTGACCGTAACCAGCACAGATGGGCGGGTAGAAATCACGGCTGCGAAAGATGTCGTGCTTAAAAATCTGGAGGGTTCGTTCATCCAGTTGCAGGGTAAGAATATTATTCTGGGCTGTGAAGGTAATATCCTGTGGAAATGTGCCAATGCGCAGAAAATGGGCAGTGTAAGCATGAGTAGTGTTATGCCCCAGTTTCCATCGGGATATAGTGGGAAGTTTACTGCATCGTCTGTTGCAGGAGTTCCAGTTGCTGCCGCGGCATACATGTTGACATCGAGTAATGGGCAGAAATTATTTGGTAGAACAGACGAGAACGGTGAAACATTTCCTGTTTACTCATCAAACCCGAATGAGTCTTTTGAACTTGAAATGATTCAAAGTGATTATTGGTACGATAGTGAAAATATTGTGGACAGAGTACATTGCACATCATTTTCAGATATGTCATTCCAGGACGATGGCTGTCAATGCAGTGATTGTGAGGGGAATAAAAGTGCGTGATATTACTTTTAAGTTTAAAATTTTGTTATGTATGTTGCTGACTACATCTTTTTCTTTTGCAAGTGGCACATGGAATGCTAAATCAGCACAAATGCAATGTGGCTCAGCTTTGGTAAAGGTCAGTGCTGAATGCCAGGTGAATCAAAAAAGCCCAACGGAGAATATATGCAAAAATTACCACTTGGAAATAAAGAACGGCACGAATAATAAAGAGTTTTCTTTGCCATACATCCCGAACAGCCAAAAAGCTCTCCTGGAAAAACAGGGTTATTCCTTCAATAATGTAGTTAAGCCTGGTGATTGGGCTCCCTCCACTATGAAATGCTATGACAATGAAAATATTGTGATCGGATACCATCTTGGGCTGGATGAAGATGAGAGCGTAAAGGGATCATTGTTGTCATATATTGATGCCCCATTTATTGATCTTTCAGGGAACTTTATTACAGGCAACAAGCTTTCTGAGCTTAGATCTCGAGAAATGAAAAACCCCTACGATAATACAAGCATAGACTTTATTAGCAATCGCTGAGGTATGGTATGTCTGATTTATATGAGTATTTAAATGCCAAAAAGGGAAAGGCATATTTTGATGACCAGATTAAACCATTTTCTTTAATCTCAATCTATCCGGATATAGATACATCCCGAAAGCTAAGAGGTAACAGTCGTACAATAGGAGATGCTAATAAAGATGTCCAGGATACTATTATAGATATGATAATTACCATAGCTGTCCGCTATGGATTAAGTTATAAAGAGATATCTTATATATTATTAACTACTAAGGTTGAGTCTGGATTTAATCCCGATGCGGCAGCGGGGACTACCAGTGCAGCTGGTTTAGCACAAGGAACGGTTGGTTTTATCAACGATGCATTGACACAATCTGAAGACATTCTTGGTTTTCAGCTAGATCTTCGTAATGAGGAAGTTTTTGACGCTGAAAAAGGATGCTATGCGGTTATTTATTCCTTTTTACTTAACAAATCGAAGGTGATGGAGAGTTACACATCAGATCAAAGTGAATACTGGGAATGGCTTTATTTGTTGCATCATGATGGTGCCTATAGTTTAGGAAAATATCTCGATGGTACACGTGAGAAAAGTGCAGATGGCGAGAAGTGGGCGCTTTATATAACTAAGCATTTATCAGTTGTGGAAGGGTTACTAAAAAATACTGAAGTTAATACTATATTTAAACTGTCTACCGGAAATAATACAGCATTCAAAAACAAAAATTATATTGCTGCAATTTTTCCATTTCCCATTTCAACATGCCCAAATTTAGTGTCAGACTATGAGAAAGCTCTAGTTTTTATCAAAGGCGTGACTGATGCAAACGGGATGACTAAATCAGTCAATGCTATCGCAGGTTCAGAAATTGTGTTTGCTATTCTTGCTGATAATTACAAAGAATTAGCCAAAGCAACTGTTGAAAAAAATACCAATGAAAAGCATAAGACTCTAACTTATACCGTTAAGAAAGGCGACACTTTATCAGTAATAGCGAAGAAATATCGTGTATCAGTAGAGAAATTGGCAAGAATTAATAAGATCCATAACGTCAACATGTTGCGCATTGGTGCGAAATTAAAAATACCTGATAGTAATCAAAACCATGGATATGTTAGCCGCTATGTTTCTGAGCAGACCAGGAAAGAGATTCTCAAAAGCATCGGAGTTGAAAATGCTAATGCTAAAGCAGCCATTGAGTATTCAAGAAGCCATATCGTTTTACCTAAAGGAAGCAAGTCAGCAGACTCGGAAAAGAAAAATAATGTAATTCATATTAAAACGACGACGACGGATAAGTCCGTTGCTCGCAGGAGTAAAAATGAACCAGAGAAGCATCAGACTACTTCAGAGGGAAAGGCAAAAGAAATTTCTGTTGTTAACGACTTTGAACCTCTAGTCAAGTTTCGAACTGATATATCTGAAAAATTACAGAGCTTGGTTTCTGCTCATTCAATTGATGTTATTAAAGGAATAATGAAATCTGCAGGTGTCCATAAAATTACTATCACTAGCACCCTACGCACTCCCGAAGAGCAAGTGGAAGCAATGTACAACAATATGTGCAACAAGGGTGTACAATCCCAGCTTGATTATTATGCTGCTGCGGGTCGGGAGGTTGTACAAGTAGGTATCGCTGTGGGTGGCATAGATAAAAGTAAGGAGAATCAGGTTAAAAAAGCCATGATTGATAAAGTCAATTCTTTACAAAAAGATGGACGTCTTGTTTCAAAACATTGTGTTTCGCTTGAATCGTATGCTCAGAGAAATGTATTTGATATAAGTAAAAGATTATTACCTGTCACTTTGCAGCGGGCTTTTGATAAGGCTATTACAAAATATGTAAAAGATAATCCAGGAAAAGTGAAATATATCAGTCCATTTGAAAATCGTGGTGAGCCAGCATTCCATGTGGAGATTGTACAATGAATAAAATATTGTTTTTTATTGCTGTCGTTCCTTTTTTTGCATTTTGCAATACTATTAAGGTAAAAGATGGTCTGTATTATGGATATTGGGTTTATAAAGATCATGGTGCCGTGAAAGAGTATGGTGTTTTAGCTAACGAACCTAGAAAATTGATGGGTGAATATATATTAACGCCTGTTCATAAGTTTACTGATGATAATGAAATATATATTAAAGTTAAGGGGGGTATCCCAATCGTATATTTTTATCAAAAAAGTGTTGGGTCTGATCTGAATACGGTTGGATGGGCTGGCGCTAGATTTACTGAGGGGGATATGATTATTTCTACAAGCACTATTCGAATGGTCACAGAGGATGCCACAGACCATATATTTGTTGGTGAGGAATTCTTAGGGAAACGGATAAGGCTTAAAAAGGATGAAGTGGTTCCGTTGTCATTAATTGATGACAATAGTTTTAATGTGGACTGTAATCAATACTTGGATATTAATGCTTATAGGGAGAATGGTATTCCTGATTATGAAGAGCCAGATCCAAAAGGACGGGAAGGGATAGGTTTATCTTATCCTGCAACGGTTTTTGCAGTCGGTGAACTCGGTGTTTGTTCTGCATTTCTCGATGATGATATTGTTCCTCAAATTAAAAACGGATGGATTCATTTCCGTCGACTCAATTAAAACATATAAACTAATTTGTTAGGTGTGATATGTCCAAAGGATTTGTATTGCCAGGAGATAAAACTACTCACGGCGGTGAGGTTATATCTGCATCTTCGACCATAATCGTGAACGGAAAGAATGTAGCCCTCGTTGGCGATGAAATTAATTGCCCTGTTGAAGGGCATGGTATTAATGCCATTATAGAAGGGTCACCAGAATGGATCTCTGATGGGAAGCCTGTTGTTGTGGATGGCTGCGAATGTGAATGTGGTTGCCATGTTATCTCCAGTGCGCCGGATTGTTCAGTAGGATAAGTTATGAGCTGGGAGCGTCAGAAAGCTACAATTTCTGCAGAACCTGATGAGCCGTCACTGGTCATCTGGCTGATTGCAGGCCTTATTGCTGTTATTGCTGGAGTGTTGCTCTTTGTACTCCACGCCAATCAGTTTCTGGATGAATTGCAAAAATTTAACCTCTGGATTGTTGCCGGAAGCCCTCTTTTTATCTGGTTCGTGACGATTTGTATTCGCGGCTGGATGTATAACCACGCAATGGATCGTCACCAGTTTGAATCTGATGAAGCAGATTATGCACAGCAGCAATGGATTTCCTGGGCCGGGCGTTATCTGGCGGTTCTGCATAGCCGGGTTATCCTGCCTCATGAATTGACGCCATCCACATTTCTGCAGGCCCCCAAAGATCTTGAGCAGGGTAGCTCTCTTTCTCGGGGAATAACGTTACCTGTGGGCGAAGATGCTTTTTCAGCATTGATTGGGGGCCTGGACATATCAGAATTACAGCGCTTAACTGACCTCCCTTTCCACGCAACCTTACTGACGGATTCACACGATCCTGATAAGACATTGCAGAGAGAATTTTCAGCATGCTGGCTCCAGTTAGTTGGACAGGCGTTTCCCGTACCGTTACTGACAATTCTTAAAGACCGAACCTTCGATTGGGTGGGCGAACGTCTTAAATCCCCGATTCTGGATGTTGAGCTTCTGTTAGTTCACCAGACTCAGGGAGGGAATGAGTACAGTGATTCGCTCTCGGCTTTAATGCTGACCTCTGATGATGTAGCAACGAAGTATCAGCTTAACCATCACGCTCGCCTTCTTCGGCCTATGTCGCTTGAATCAACCCAAATGCTGAGTGAAGAGCTTGATACCTTTTTCTCGACCCAATCACAGGCTATCGCTGCGCGTGCAATAGTGGGTGACAGCATGGAGTGGGGTTATGATTTTTCCACTCTGCTGGCCAGTGCAAAACAATATGAAGGCCGCTGGAAACCCCAGCAGTGCCATTGGCTGGAGAAATATGCCGGGCTCAGCGGTCCTTTCTCACCGTGGATTATGGCCGCCGTCGTCAGTGATATAGCTATGCTCACAAAAGAAGATTGCCTGATGCTTTCGGGTGACAAAGAGCAGCGATTTGTAAATACCGTAACTACAGGGAATCTGATGAATGGCGAAGGATAACTCAGTGTGGCGTGGTAACTGGGGACGCATCAGTATTACTGCGCTGATTGCTGTCGCGATCGGATTGGCTATCTGGAAAAAGGGGGATGCGTTCGGACTGACCAGTATTGGCCTTAAGCTGCTGGTATTTATGGCGGTGATAATCCTTCTGCTGCTTGTCCGCCATGGCAAAATCATTTGTCTTGCGATTAAACAACAGTGGTCGCGTTTTCAGGCAAAGCGTAAAAGTGTCCTGCCTGCCGATGAAGGACGTGTCAAACAGACCGCCCCACGCAATGTCACCGTCGACTCCATCCGCCTCGCCATGCGTAACCTCTACGGTCGGCGCTGGGGCCGTAAAACACGTATCCTGCTGATAACTGGTACTGCTGCAGAAGTGGAGCAGCTCACACCCGGCCTCACCAGCCAGCTCTGGCAGGAAGATCGCGGCACGCTATTGCTGTGGGGCGGTGACCTCAATACGCCAGCAGACAGCGCCTGGCTGACCGCGCTGCGCAAACTGCGCCGCCGTCCGGTGGATGGGCTGGTGTGGGTCACCTCGGCCTTTGACCAGCTCTCAGCACCGGGACTGGAACAGCCGCTGCCGGTACCGTCTGAAAGCACCATGGACTCCCTGTCTCATGCCATTAGCGCGCGTATGGAAACGCTTGGCTGGAAACTCCCGCTGTATGTCTGGTCCCTGCACCCGCGCGCCGATAAGCAGGAAGGGCGCATTACGCAGGCTACCGGCTGCCTGTTACCTGTCGGTTGTCGTACCGAAGGGCTGGCAGAACAACTCTCTGCCCTGACGCCGGATTTGACTTCACAGGGTCTGCAGCAGACCTGCGGTGAGGTGAAACATAACTTCTTACTGACGCTGGCTGACCAGCTCATTCGCGAACCAGAAAGTGTGACTGCACCGCTGTCGGTGATGCTCAATCCGTACCGCCCGCTGCCGCTGGCTGGTGTGGTGTTTAGTCAGCCCTCTGCCGGTGCCGAACGTGTCGTAACACATCACTGGGGCATGGATAAGCGCTGGGATGTTTTGCCTGAGTCTGTCCGCACGCTTCCTGCCGGACTGCGTCCGCGCAAGCCGGGCATTCCATGGCGCAAAGTGTTTGCGTCAGTTGTCGCCCTGGCGATGGTGGGCTGGGCTGCATGGATGAGCATCGCGTATGTCACCAACCGCAGCCAGATTGACGGCGCGAATATCCAGACCGCACTTGCCGCCCGACAGAATCAGCCGCTGGAGCAGCGCCTGCACGCGCTGTCTGAACTCCAGAAAACCCTGGCTCGTCTGCAGTACCGCTCTGAGCATGGCGTGCCGTGGTACGAGAAGGCCGGCCTGAGCCAGAATAATGCCCTGCTGGCAGCACTCTGGCCACGCTATCAGGACAGTGCACTGCCGCTGTTGCGGGATGCGGCCGCAACCCATCTTCAAAAGCAAGTCAGCGCCTTTAACGCGTTGCCGCCGGGTAGCCCACTGCGTGAGCAGATGGCAAAAGCCACCTATGACCAGCTCAAGCTCTACCTGATGCTGGCGCGTCCGGAACATATGGACGCGGCCTGGTTCAGCCCGGCGCTGTTGCACGACTGGCCAAAACGCGATGGCGTGAAAGACGGTGTCTGGCAGGGCGTGGCGCCGTCACTGCTGTCGTTCTATGGTGCGCAGCTGGTTGCGCACCCTGAGTGGAAATTGCGGGCAGATGAGAACATGGTCAGCCAGGCGCGTTCCCTGCTGGTTCGCCTGATGGGCTTACGTAACAGTGAGTCGACCCTGTACCAGAAGATGCTCTCCCAGGTGGCGCATCTGTATGTCGATATGCGCCTTGAAGACATGACCGGCGATACCGATGCATCCCGTCTGTTCAGCACTACGGAAATCGTGCCGGGCATGTTCACCCGTCAGGCCTGGGAGCAGGCCGTGCAGCCCGCCATCGAAAAGGTGGTGAAGGCGCGCCGGGACGAGCTTGACTGGGTGCTGACTGACAGTAAGCGTCAGGTGAATAAACAGAACGAAACCTCGCCGGAAGCACTGAAAAAACGTCTGACCGAGCGCTACTTCGCTGACTTCGGCGGAGCCTGGCTGGAGTTTCTCAACAGCCTGCGCTGGAACCGGGCCACCACGCTGTCGGACTCTATTGACCAGCTGACTCTGATGGCTGATGTGCGTCAGTCACCTCTGGTGGCGTTGATGAACACCCTCAATGTGCAGGGGCGCACGGGTCAAACTGGCGAAGCGATTTCCGACTCGCTGGTGAAGTCAGCGAAGAACCTGCTCGGTGGTGACAACAAAGATGCCATTGACCAGAGTGTCGGGGTTCATGGCCCGCTGGATGCGACCTTTGGCCCGGTGCTGGCGCTGATGGACAAGATCCGCACGGGCGCACAGGAGTTGAGTCTGCAGTCGTTTCTGACCCGCGTGACGCAGGTGCGTCTGCGACTGCAGCAGGTGACCAATGCTGCTGACCCGCAGGCTATGGCCCAGACCATTGCCCAGACCGTATTCCAGGGCAAGGCTGTGGATCTGACCGAAACCCGCGACTACGGCAGCCTGATTGCCGCGAGTCTCGGTCAGGAGTGGAGCGGCTTTGGGCGCACGGTGTTTGTGAACCCAATGGAGCAGGCCTGGCAGCAGGTGCTGACCCCGGCGGCCGACAGCCTCAATGCACAGTGGCAGCAGGCGGTGGTGGCTGAGTGGAACAGTGCCTTTGGTGGCCGTTATCCGTTCAACAACTCCAGCAGTGATGTTTCTCTGCCGCTGCTGGCCAAATACCTCAACGCAGATTCCGGGCGTATCGCGCAGTTCCTGCAAATCCGCCTCAAAGGCGTGCTGCACAAAGAGGGCAACCACTGGGTGCCGGACAGCATCAACTCGCAGGGCCTGGCCTTTAATCCGGCGTTCCTCAACGCCATCAACACCCTGAGTCATATCTCGGATGTGGCCTTCACCGAAGGCAATGCCGGCATGAACTTCGAGCTGCGCCCGGGCACCGCCGCTGGCGTGATGCAGACGGATATGATTATCGACAGCCAGAAGCTGACCTATTTGAACCAACTGCCAGCGTGGAAGCGCTTTTCGTGGCCTGCGGATACCGAAGTCCCTGGCGCGAACCTGAGCTGGGTTAGTATCCAGGCTGGCACCCGCCAGTACGCCGATATTCCTGGTGCCTGGGGCTGGATCCGCCTGCTCGATAAAGCCGCCGTCAGTGCCTACCCGGGCGTGGGCAGCAGTTACAGCCTGAGCTGGAAAGCACAGGACGGTCGCATGCTCAATTACACCCTGCGTACCGAAGCGGGAGAAGGCCCGCTGGCACTGCTGAAGCTGCGTAACTTCCGCCTGCCGGAAACCATCTTCAGCACCACCGGTATCGCACCGTCAGACCCGGCGACTGATACGGCCAGTGATGCAGAGGAAGTCTACTGATGAGCACGCTCAATGCCTTACTTAGTGCCTGCCAGACAGAGCAGGCATCTCTGCTTGCTGCCACCCGTGAACGCGTGGTGCAGTGGGACAGCTGGCTGCAGCCGCTGTCCGGTTCATCACCCGTGGGCGAGGATCCGGGCTATAACGATGACTTCCAGCAGATGCGCGAGGAGGTCAACAAGCTCTCCGGCGCGGATACCGAGCTCATCTGCCGGCTGGCAGAGAAGCTGCTGACCACGACCGCCAAAGATATCCGTGTGGCGACGTACTACTGCTGGGCGAAGCTGCACCGCGAAGGTGAGCAGGGGCTGGCGGAAGGGCTCGAACTGCTGGCTGGCCTGCTGGAACGCTTTGGACCACAGCTGCACCCGCAGCGTGACCGCAGCCGTAAGGCGGCACTGGAATGGCTGGCAGGGTCGCGCATGACCGACTCGCTTTCCCTGTACCCGGAAGTTGTCAGGATCGATGCGATGCGAACCACTGGTGCGCTGCTGCTGATATCACAGCTTATTGAGAATGAGCCCGATGAAACCCGTCCTGAACTCAGTGCGCTGTACGGTGCCCTGGAAAGTCGTTTGCACAAAGCGGGGGGCGTGGATGCCGTGGTACCGCAGAACGCCAGTACCAGCGAAACCCCTTCACCTGCCAGTCACAACGATGCACCGGCTATCGGGCGTATCACTTCCGGCCAGGATTTGCTGGCCCAGGCCCGCACCCTCACCGAATATCTGCGTGAGCAGCCGGACGGCTGGCTGTCAGCACACCATCTGATGAAAAGTCTGCGTCATGACACCCTGCGGGCTATCCCGGCCCCGGATGCGCAGGGGCGTACACGCATCGAGCCACCAAGGGCGGATCAGCGCGCGTTACTCAAACGCCTCTACCTGCAGCAGAACTGGGCTGAAATGCTGGATACAGCAGACAGCACGTTTTCCCGCGGTGCCAACCACCTGTGGCTGGATTTACAGTGGTACATCCACCAGGCGCTGACGAAATCCGGCAAGGAAACGCTGGCCGACATTGTCACGGCTGATCTGAAAGGGCTGCTGTCGCGCCTGTCCGGGCTGGAGACGCTGGCGTTCAGTGACGGCACGCCGTTTGCGGACGAAGTGACGCTGAACTGGATCCAGCAGAGCGTGCTGGACACCGTCGGCGGTTGGGGTAATGACACGCCATCAGCCCCGGTCACCGCCGGTAACGATGACATTCTGTCGCTGGAGCCGGAAGCCGTAGCGCTGGCCGACAGTGAAGGCCCGGATGCGGCGCTGGGCTGGTTGCAGACCCGGCCCGGCATCGCCACCGCGCGCCAGCAATGGCTGTTGCGACTGCTAATGGGCCGCATTGCTGAGCAGTACGGTAAGAATGACCTGGCGGTGCACCTGTTTGCAGAACTGGGTGAGCGCGCCAGAGAAGTGACCCTCAATGACTGGGAGCCAGAGCTGCTGTTTGAGGTACAGGCCCGTCATCTGAAACTCCTGCGCCTGAAAGCCGGTCGCAGTGAGGCTGATAAGACCCGCCTTACGCCGGTAATGGACCAGTTACTTGCCGGGCTGATCGCCGTCGATCCCGCCCGTGCCGCCGTGCTTTGCGGTTAAATCCACAGGAACAGAAATAAATGGAAGATTTGACCCTGCGTTATTACGACGCGGAAATGCGCTACCTCCGTGAAGCGGCCAAAGAATTTGCTCAGACCCATCCGGATCGGGCCGCGATGCTGGATCTGGATAAGGCCGGCACACCTGATCCCTATGTCGAACGTCTGTTTGAAGGTTTTGCTTTTTCGATGGGGCGGCTGCGCGAGAAGATTGACGACGACCTGCCGGAACTGACCGAAGGGCTGGTCAGCATGCTCTGGCCACACTACCTGCGCACCATTCCTTCACTCTCAGTAGTGGCGTTCACACCTGCGCTTCAGGCCGTGAAGATGGCGGAAGTGATGCCAGCGGGTCTGGAAGTGTATTCCCGCCCGGTGGGGCCTAAAAATACGGTCTGTCGCTACCGTACTACCCGGGATGTGATGCTCAACCCGCTGAACATCTCAGGGGTGACTATGACCACTGAGCCTGACGGGCGTTCGCTGCTGCGGATGCGCTTTGCCTGCAGCACTCAGGCAGACTGGTCCCATGCTGACCTCAGTCACCTGAGCCTCTATCTTGAGGCTGACGCGCCCGTCAGTAGCCAGCTGCACCTGATGCTGACCAGAAGGCAGGCCGCTCTGTATATGCGCCTGCCCGGGCAGATCGACCGTATCCGGCTTGACGGGTATTTCTCACCGGGCGGGTTTGCCGAAGAGGATGGGCTGTGGCCGAAAGGCGACACCGCATTCAGTGGCTACCAGCTGCTGCTGGAGTATTTCACCTTCCGCAACAAGTTTATGTTTGTCCACCTCAACGGTCTGGACGACATTACGCCGCCTGCCGGGGCTGAGTACTTCGACATCGAAGTGGTCTTCAGCACGCCGTGGCCATCAGACCTGCCGGTCACCGATGATGCGGTTCGCCTCCACTGCGTGCCGGTGATTAACCTGTTTACGCTGGAGGCTGACCCTCTCACCATCACCGGGCTTGAAAGTGAGTACCTGCTGCGTCCTAAGCGGCTCCAGGACGGGCATACTGAGATTTATTCGGTGGATTCGGTTACCGGTTCAAACCGCACCAGTGATGCCGAATACGTGCCGTTCAGCAGCTTCCGCCACAAGGGCGGGATGATGCGCAGTCATGCGCCACCTCGCTATTACCACACCCGCGTTAAGCGGGGTGTCACCGGGCTGTATGACACCTGGCTGATTCTGGGCGGGCACCAGTGGGAAGATGACCGCCTGTTTGAGCGCGAAGCCGTATCGCTGCAAATCACCGGCACCAACGGTCAGTTACCGCGCCGGGCGCTTCAGAGCACGCTGCTCGACCGCAGTGAGCAGGTGGTCAGTACACCGCTTTCAGTACGCAACCTCTGTAAGCCCACGCTGCCGGTTTACCCGCCTGCGGAAGACCGTTTCCACTGGCGGGTATTGAGCCACCTCGGCTCCGGGTTTCTGAATATGATGAGTACTGCCGAAGTGCTGCGCGGGACGCTGGCACTCTATAACTGGCAGGGAGATGAACTGAATACCCGGCGTCTGGAGGCGATTCAGCAGGTGGAGCACCACCGCCTGCAACGTTTTGAGCAGGGCTACCTGCTGCGGGGGCTGGATATCGAAGTGACCCTCGACAGCAACGGCTTCACCGGCGAGGGCGATATTCACCTGTTCGGTGAAATGCTAAACCGGTTCTTTGCTCTGTATGCCGATATGAACCAGTTTAACCAGCTCACCCTCATTGTTCAGCCAGAAGGAAAATGCATCCGGTGGAAAGAGAATCACAGTCCGCGCCTGCCCGGCTGATAGCGCAACTGGGGGACCGGCTGCCATATATCAACTTTTACCGCTTCTGCCAGTTGCTGGAGCAGAACCAGCCGGACAAACCGGTTACGGGCAGTACCTGGCAGGTACGTCATGAACCGGTACGTTTTCGGCCACACCCGGGGATGGGTTTTCCGGCTTCAGAAATTAAAGGTATTGAGCAGTCTGAGCATTCGCATCTGCCGCCGACTGTGCGCATCACCTTTATGGGACTCTACGGCGTGGAGTCCCCGCTGCCGACGCACTATATCGATGACATTACCCAGCGACGGGAAGGGTATGAGGCCACCGCGGATTTCCTCGATATCTTCAACCACCGGCTGATTGCCCAGTACTACCGTATCTGGCGTAAATACTCATACCCGGCGACTTTCGAAGAAGGCGGTAAGGACAACACCTCGCAGTACCTGCTGGGACTTGCCGGGCTCGGGATTAACGGCTGCACGGACAGTATCGCGACTCCGGCTTCACGCTTTCTGGCACTGCTGCCGGTCATGTTGCTGCCGGGGCGTACCGCAGAAGGCATGGCCTCGCTGGTGCGCCTGCTGGCACCCAACACACAGGCGAAAATCTGGCACCACGATAAACGCCGCGCGCCGCTGAAAAAGCCCCTGACCATGAGCGTCAGCCAGCCCGTCACCCTGACAAACCGTCCGGTGATGGGCAGCTATGCCACCGACGTGAACAGCCGGGTGCTGATGCGCCTGACCACCTCTGACCCGGCTGAAGTACAGGGCTGGTTACCGGGCGGGGAGCTTCACACGGATTTAATGGCGCTGCTGCATGTCTATCTTGGCTCCCGCCTCGATGTGCGGTTACAGCTGTGTGTCGACCGAAGTCTGCTGCCTGACGCGACCATCAGCAGTAAACCGCAGGCAGGTGCCGTGCAACTGGGCCGTACCGCCGTGATGCGGCCGCTGAATGCAGCGAACACCGTCATGCACCCCAAAACCATAACCATCAATCTTGGCCGCTATGAGCGTGTACAGGAAAATATTCAACGCAGGGAGACCGATGAAGATGGCGATTACCGCTGGTAAATTTCCTCTGGTTGCACTGGCCGCGGGCATCACACTGATGCTCGCTGGCTGTGGGCTGACCCAGAAAGTGACAGACGGCACCGTTGCCGTGACCAAATCGATTTTTTACAAGCAGGTAAAAACCCTGCATCTGGATATCCGCGCCCGCGAGGCCGTTAACAGCAATGCAGGCGGGGTGGCGCTGTCGACGGTGGTGCGTATTTACCAGCTCAAAGACCGGAAAACATTCGACATGACGGACTATCCGTCACTGTTTAAGGCTGACAGTCAGGCCATCAAAGCAGACCTGGTGGCGGAGAAAGACATCCGCCTGCAGCCGGGTGGGGCAGTGACGGTTGATATGCCGATGGAAGAGAGTGCGCAGTATGTGGCGGTGGCCGGGATGTTTATGTCACCGGACCAGGAGAACAACACCTGGCGTGTGGTGCTGAGTCGTGACGATCTCGATCCGGATAAAGCACGCGTCATTGAGGCGGGGAACAACCGGCTGACACTTCAGGCGCTGAAAGATGAGTGAGTTATCCCGTCCTTCATTGTATGAAACACTCTACGGCAACTTCACCGGCGGCCTCGATCTCCATCAGGTCAGTGAACAAAATCAGGTGATTTTGTCCGTGCTCGATAACATGCAACGGATCCTTAACTGCCGTGCTGGCACGCTGGCGCATCTGCCGGACTATGGCCTGCCGGATATGACCAAAATCCTGCAGGGCATGCCGGGGACTGCCCATGAACTGATGGGTGCTCTGTCGGCTGTTCTGCTCAGATATGAGCCACGCCTGAGAAAAATAGCCGTTGTCCTGCTGGAACAGAACATCCCCGGTGAGTTGCGCTACGCCATTGATGCGGAACTTAACGGTGTTGGCCTCGTACGCTATGGCACAGAGTTTATGCCAGAAGGGCGGGTTCTCCTGCGACACCTGAAGCAACAGCAGTATCTCGACACAGCAACCCGGCTGTAAGGCCAGTTAATACCATGTCAGTAAAATCACAGTTCCTCGAAAAACTACAGGCCAGAGAGCCAGCCCCGATCTTATCTACCAGCAAGACTCAGGCCGATATTGCAGAGTTTCGCCTGCGAATGGTGCAGCTTCAGGAGCAGATGGATGCGTGGCTGGTGGGTACCGGATTGAATGTGGAAACATTTACCGTTGCTGTTACGGATCTGCTGGTGGAGGACAGGACTTTTGAGATTGCCGCTATCACCCTGCGTTACGACGATCGCTCTGTAAAATTTACACCGGTATTTTTGTACGGTCAGGGCGTGACAGGATGCGTGGAAGTGACTCTTCATGCAGAAGGCAGTGTGACGTCTGTGGGGCGCCTTTTCATGCGGGCAGGTCATTTCAGTGACTGGTCCTTTACTCCGCCGGGAGCATTATCCCGTCCCGGACAGAGTTTTGATGAAAGCACCTTTTTTAGTCTGATTCTGGCGCTTCTGCCATAACTGCTGGTATTGCAGTACCCGTTCCTCTGAATATGCCCGCATAAGCGTTAATCCTCCATATTTCCGTACGCGTCAAAATGGACAACTGGTCATGAATCACATCCCCCCACATAAAATCAAAACCGGTGGTGACCCGCGCACGCTACCGGATTATGCCGCCCTGCGTGATGAACTGAGTAAGCTGACACATCCGGCTCGCCCGGATGTGAACTGGCGTTATGCCGAAAAACGCTGTCTCTCACTGTTTGAGCAGAATGGTGTGGAGCTACAGACGCTGTCCTGGTACACGCTGGCCCGAACGCAACTGGCTGGTTTATTGGGGCTCAATGAAGGTCTGGCGATACTCGAGGCACTGATAAGCCATCAGTGGGGCGCACTCTGGCCGCAGCCTGTCCATGCCCGCATGAAAATCCTCAGCAGTCTGAGTCAGCGTTTACAGCAACTGATTCGCTCGCTCCCGCTAAATCACAGCGACCTCAGCCAGCTGTATCGGGCGGAGCAACAGCTTACCGCTCTGGGTGAGGTGCTGCAGGGCCTGGAGCTTAAGCATCTGAGCCAGCTCGATACGTTACGTACCTTGATGCACAACAGTGCTGCCAGGCTGGAACACAGCGATGGCATAACCAGCACCAGGCCGGACATTCAGCCAGGTATCAGGTTGCCTGCCACCGCGATGAATAGTGCCGCAGCATCCACGAGGGACCTTGCTGGTAGTCCGCCTGAAGATACGTCAGCAAGCGTAGTGAAGTGGGTTTATGCGGCGCTGCCGGAACACCAGGCGAATGCAGAAGCAATGGCGGCAATGCCCAATCAGGTAAAAAAATGGAAATTCTTCGCTGCCGGGATGTGTACCATGCTGGTGGTAAGCACAGTCACACTATGGAGCTGGCAGTTTCTTAATCGGCCAGTCCCGTTGCAGACTCAGCTTGCAGCCTCACTGGCTCCATTGCCTGCATCTCTCACGCCTGAACAACTGGATATGTGGCGTCAGCAAGCTCCGTTACCACAGGTTTTAATAACACAAACACAGCAGCAGCTTGCCCGGCTGGGTAAATTGCCTCCTGACTGGAATATTGAATACAGTCGACAGTTGCTGGAACAGGTCCGGGTACTTTGGCCGGAGCAGGCTAAGCCACTAATCCAGCAGTGGCAGCAACAACTTAATGCTGCCGCATTGCCAACAGAACAGCTGAATGGCTGGTCTCAGGGAATGGCGACACTACAAAAACTGAGTGACAGGCTGAACGAACTGGATGTGCAGAAAGGAAAATACCTGACGGTCAGTGAGCTGAAGTCAGTCGTTTTTTCCGCTATGCAGTCCTTTAATCAATCCATACCGGCTGAAGAGCAGCTAAGGGTATTGTCACAAAATCCAGCAGGCGAACCTTTGCCTGCTGCTGTCAGAGCTCAGCTGGAGATGCATCTGAAGCAACTGATTGCCCGTTATGCAGAAATAAAACAGGATTCATTAAAATAAAAAAGATATTTAAAGCACAGGTATCCAGCTAATAACCCAGACCTGGCAGGTCATAATCACAACTCATTCACTGGTGTTGATGGATTTGCCTAAAGAACATAGCCAGGGCCGGCAAATGATTATTGATTCTGAGAAGAAAAAGGGCAAAGGGGGATAGCCGTCAGTAATGGCTTGATATTGATTATTAAGAGTTTTAATTGATAGGGCGGGTTTAAGTACAGGGCAGGTCTGGTGTCCCCTGCAGGAATCGAACCTGCAACTAGCCCTTAGGAGGGGCTCGTTATATCCATTTAACTAAGAGGACGTTGTTCGCGGAAGTTTTGAAGTTGTTCCGACGGTTCGCATCCTATCGTAAAACCTCAGTTTTTTACAAGCTTTGCATTCTAATTTGTTTCGCGTGGTTCCCCTCACTTCACCTTGAACATCGCTTCGTTCACTTGCCAATGAGTACACATTGAGTACAGAATGCCTCTAGGGATTGTGTACAGGAAATCATTGTGGCGCTGAGTGACACCAAATTAAGAAGCATCAATGGCAAAGCTTACAACGGACCAGCGGAACTAACCGATGGTGACGGTCTGAGCGTTCGCATCACTCCATCTGGCACAATTACATTTCAGCACCGCTACCGCTGGAATGGAAAGCCTGTGCGTCTCACTGTCGGTCGCTACCCTTCAACATCGCTGAAAGATGCCCGCATTGCCGTAGGCGAGATGCGTGGATTGTACACGAAGGGGGTTAACCCAAAAACCTATTTTGCCGGAAGCACTGGTGAGCTGACTCTGAAAGAGTGCCTGGATAACTGGTGGGAAAAATATGTTAAAGACCTAAAGCACAATACACAGGTGCTTTACAAATCGGTTGTGTACAACACCATGTACAACGAGTTTGAAGATGTGCCTGTTGCCAACATCCCTGTATCAGCGTGGGTCCAGTTCTTTGATAAACAGGAAAAGCTAAATAAGAAGAAAGCCCGCGTTCTGCTGCTTCAACTGCGATCAGTCATTCACTGGTGCATCAGCCGGCAGCTGATACCTTCATGTGAGATCACTAAACTGAGTGTCAAGAATATTGGCAAGAAACCGGACGTTGGTGATCGCGTTCTGACCTACAGCGAGCTCGCTAAAGTATGGCTGGCGCTTGAGAACAGCAAGGTCGTTACATCAAACAGGTTACTGCATCAGATGCTGTTGCTGTGGGGTGCTCGCCTGTCTGAGCTTCGCCTGGCAAATGCTGCAGAATTTAATACCACTGATTGGATATGGACTACCCCATCTGAACATTCAAAGATGGGGAACATCATCCGGCGTCCGATCTTTGAACAAATGAAGCCTATGGTTGAGCGTCTTCTCAATAATGGGAATAAGATTTTGTTTCCTGGGCAGGAATTGGATAAAGCCATCGACCGCTCTTCATCAAATCTGTACATGCGGAAAATGAGAGAGAGTATTGATATACCTGAATGGCGCACCCACGACTTCCGCCGTTCTTTGGTGACTAACTTATCAAGCGAAGGGATCATGCCCCATGTCACTGAGAAAATGCTGGGGCATGAACTTGGTGGTGTCATGGCTGTGTACAACAAACACGACTGGCTGGAAGATCAAAGAAAGGCGTATGAGCTGTACGCAGATAAAATATTCTGGCACGTTAAACAGCTCGGTTAATCCCTCCATCACAAATCCATTTCTCCACCGCTCTGCGGCTATACCGCGCCGGATGTGTTAGCACTGGCGCAGGAAAGCCATGCTGCTTACGCAGCCGCCAGAGTGCCGTTCTCGCTTTACCAATTTCGTCCAAAACTTCTTTTTCACTCATAAAGTCGTGGTGCATATTCTTCTCCACACATTCCTGCTGCATCAGGTTTGTTTAGCCGTGACAGGTCACGGCGTATTGATATTCAGTTTAAGTTTGTGCCAGCCGCTGGTGGCCCAGAATTGTGAGACTCTTTTCCCTAGAGTCGGCTGGGCATCGGTTGATGTTCATCCTATTCTCAGCACTGCTTAAGGGCCTGAGAACGTTCCACTAATTGTTGCTGCGATATAGCCTAGCCTTTAGTGAAAACTCTCATGGCTTTTTGTCTGAAATTGGTTTCCCAAAGCTTAGCCTACCCTGCCGCTGAAGTTCATTCAGGGTAAAAAATGCACACTTATTAGCAAGAATGAAAACTGCACCAACTAAGCGAAAGAGTTGCCTTTGCTTATCAGATATTGAGTAATCCAGGTTTCTCACAAACATCAATGAATCTACTCCTGCTTCAAACATATAGTGAATACTTTCCATGTTGAAGCGATTAAGAGGATTTACCGTTTCAACATCAATGGTATTGACTGAACTCTCAATCTCATCGTAATCGCTTACCGTCATCACATAATCGATTTTATGAGCAAATTTATTTCTAACTGAATTTATCGATAAAAGAGCGTTTGCGATTGATATTGGCAACCCTAAAGCAACACTTAATTCCACCTTCGGCTTAAAGTAACGAGCTGGCTTAACGAAGTCTTCTGTACCAGGGCGACGAACGTTTTTAATGAAGACTTCAAGGAAGTTTTCAATTAGTAGACTTAGGCGCAGCAGAACGGCCGCTTCATCGTTAATCTTTAAAATTGGTGAGTATTTACTCTCATCAAGGAAAAAACCTAAGTCACCGTTGATGGCTACATACCCGTGCGGTTTGATTTCTGGTTCTTTCGACATATCTTGCTCTCCTTGTAACATGTCATGACATTCAAAATACTAACTTAGTCTCATGCCACTCACTAGTAACCCAGCACGCTGATTCACCCTGACAATGGCATGACTGCACCGGCAGCTGCTCCTTGCATTTCCCGCACTGCTGGTGGGCCAGCGCCTCAAGTTGCTGCGCCAGCTCCCGACCCGTTGCCGGGCCTTTGGATAACTGCCAGGCAAGCTTTTCGCTGAATCCGGCGTTAGGGCCATTGCTGCGGCGAAATTGGGCGACCTTTTTCATGACACCACCTTCAGCGTTACCGTACGTGAGCGGAGTAAATCCATTTCCATTTGGGAAAGGATATTGATCGCTTGTAAGGTGCCTGGCAGCTGTTGATTACCCATAGTTTACACAGCCCGGCGCGCTTCACCGAGTGCTTCACCGCGCAGTGTTCGAATCCACTGATCGCAGGCTGGCGTAGCAAGTGCTGCATTCAGGTCATCAATCAGCGTCAGGTCTGCGCCTGCAGCCTGCAGGGCTGTAATAGTGTCAGGAAGCACGCTATTGATACGCAGCACTTCTGAAGCCATTAGATTGGCGCGAACGGTGGCAACGTCGAGACGCGACGACAGCTCAGTCACCATCTTTGCCATTTCGATCAGAGGAGTATCCATCCCGATGTTCTTAGCGAACTGGTGGCCGGCAGCGACGACTTCTTTATTCGATTTAGAAGAAAGCATGTTGCTGGCCCTCAGTGGATGGTGATGGTGCAGTTAAGGCGCTCAGCTTCGTTCTGCGCCTTAATTGGATTGGTGACTACAGAGCCGTCAGGCAATATCCAGCCGTTGAGGATATGGCTATAGGGCAGGGTGATAATGCCTACGGTAATATGGTCGTTCGGCTTTTCCATGAAATTCTCCACACACAATTTTTGGTTGCATGAATCCCTTGCCAGTGATGGCAATAAAAAACTTTTGGGATTCGTTTAAGTTGGCTGGTGGGTTACTGCAATAACCCACAGCCCAATTACTCCACACACTTGAAAGGTTGCTGCGGTGCCGGGTGCCTCCCGGTGCTCTGGTCAGACTGATAAACACCAGAGCGGAAACTCTTAGACTGTGTGCAATCTTTGTCAGTCTTCCGCGCGCGCTGGCCGCATTCACCACAACGGATAGAGTATTCATCAACGGCTTAGTGGTGCGCCTCCAAATACTCTTTCCTGTTGTGTGCCGGTCTTTCCCGGCTGCCAGTTCTTTATTGCCATCTGAACTCATCGGCCTAACGAGTTTTAACGACCTTTACCGTTTGCATAGTCTTGTCGCCGCTAATATCGGTAGCAGTACCGCTACTTGGTGGACATTTATTGAGACCGTCTTGAAGTAGTAAGCCATCCAGTCTCGTTCAAAGAACTTTCGAAAATTCTTTCAGCGAGACTTGCTCTAATCTTTCTAAAAAAGGGCGGTTAAACAAACTTTCATGAGTAACCGCCAACACAGCAATTCAGTACTCTTAAAACGCTGGTCCGCGAACCACGTTTTCAACATCACACTGCACAATCACCACACCGGCATCACCACAACAGACAACATCAGCATCAGGGAAGAGCCTCAAAAAGGTAATCAGGTCCCGGACCGTTGTGTTCGACATGTTTTTAATTAGCTTCATTTCTTCTCCACACAGTAGACAGTTACGCCTGCAAACGTTTGTGCTGTCTTGATGAAGAAACAATAAATCGAATATGCGATATTCGCAAGTATTAAGTTGCGCAATATGCAAATATAATGCGGCAGGCACAAAAAAACCCGGACAAGCCGGGTGTTTTTTGAACTGGAAAGGATCTAAGCGTGGCGCTTGAAAGCTTGAGACTGGCTAATCATGACTTTGCCAAATATGTAGAACCTGTGTTCATTTGCCTCGTCAATGAACCAGTCGCGATAGCGTGTGTTATCGGAGATCACCAGCAGTTTATCCGGGATCATTTGAAGTCGCTTAATGTGCACTTTACCGTCAAAGCCAAACACATAGATGCCGTCACTATCGAATTTATTCACTGATATATCTACGAAAACTAAATCACCTGGCTCAATAGTACCTGACATACTATCACCGCCAACGTTGACCATTTTCACCATCTTCGCAGGCTTCCCACTGAAGAAAGATTTAGCGTGCTCAGAGTTATATTCAATAGAACGAATGACATCCACGGTGTCACTACTTACAAATGCACCAGGTCCAGCGCTCACGGTTATATCAAGTAAGTCGACACGATACACCTCCTCCCCCTTGCCATCTTTTACGTTATCCTTACTGTGATTATATACAGTAATTTCAGGAGGGGTGGGAGTAAATAATTCAAAAAGACCTACTTCAAGAGCCTCAGCTATTTTAATAAGCGATTGCTCCGTAAATGATTTTTGTTTTCCTGTCTCAAGTCTGGAGATATTTGCCTGATCCACGCCAACAGCTTCGGCCAGATCGCTCATTTTCATACCTCGCTGTAAGCGAAGCTCTCTGATGCGGTTTCCTATGTTCATGACCCTATTTAAATGTTGGTTTGCACGAAACGCAAATCAACTTGCGCAATCCGCGTGCATGCAATATTATGCGTATTACGCAATTAAAGGAGGTATTTATGGTCACACCGTTAAGAAACTTGCGTAATGCGCAAGGAAAAACATTGAGCGATGTAGCTACAGCGATTCGTCTTGATGTTGGCAACCTGAGCCGTATTGAACGAGGTATCCAGGTCGCCTCGCTGGAAGTCGCTGAGAAGCTGTCGGTCTTCTTCAAAGGCGAAATTAGCGAGCTGGAAATTCTTTATCCGCAGAGATACCAAACCGGCAATGAAAATGTATCACCCGTTTCGTTGACAGCAAAACCACAGTAAGAGGATTCAAGCAGTGGGTAAACCAGAGTGGCAAATTGAAAGGCAACCCGCATGGCTGGTGGCAGCAATCAAGAAGACTATTTCAAGTCTACCGGGCGGGTATGCAGAAGCGGCTGAATGGCTGGGTGTGACTGAAGATGCACTGTTCAATCGCCTGCGTACTAATGGCGATCAGATTTTCCCAATGGGCTGGGCGATGGTTCTGCAGCAGGCAAGCGGCACCAAGTACATCGCTAATGCTGTATCCCGTCAGTCAAACAGTGTCAACGTTCCGCTGGTGGACATTGAAGATGTTGATAACGCGGATATCAATCAGCGCCTGATGGAGTCAGTTGAGTGGATTGGCAAGCACTCAGCCTACATCCGCAAAGCAACAGCTGATGGCGTGATTGATGCAAATGAACGTGAGCAGATCGAAGAGAACAGCTATCAGGTTATGGCTAAGTGGCAGGAGCATCTGACGTTGCTGTATCGCGTATTTTGCCCGCCAGAAAAGGTGAACGCCGCAGGATTGCAGCCCGCGGCGTTCGATGCGACTAAATCAACGTGTGTGGAGAACTAATCGCGTGATCAATTTAACCAGAATATCAGGGTTACCGCAATTCCGTTGCCTCCCTTCAGCTGGTGGCCGCTTCAGCAGTGAGCCGCTGCGATATGTGCTTAATGTACCGGGCATCAGCGAAGAAGTTAACCACAGCTTTGTTGACTGGGCTGTGGGCAATGCTAACCAGCGAATGAAGGCGACCAAATGCGAGAACTTGACCGTATCTTCCGAGATAAGCGCGGTATCCCAGTGCGGGTCATTCGCTGGGAGCCAGAGAACGACTGGGTTATCTACCTGCGTGACAACTATGAACATGGCGAGTGCTTCAGTTCTCTCGAACGGTTCAAGCAGTATTTCAGAGAGGTCGAAGTAATTCATGAGCCTACTTCTGAAAGTTAAACCATTGGTGATAAGTCCTGAGCTTGCGCAGCGCATTGGTCTGAATGAGGCTATTGTGCTGCAGCAGATTTGTTATTGGCTGGAAGACACTACATCCGGCGTCGAATATGACGGCAAACGCTGGGTTTATAACAGCATTAACGCCTGGAATGAGCAGTTTCCATGGTGGACCGGCAAGACGATACAAAGAACGGTTTCTTCATTAAGAAAAATGGGTCTGATTTATGTTGAGCAGCTTAAAAAGAAGCAGCACGACCAGACTAATTATTACGCAATTAACTACGCAAGCCCTTTACTGACCGATAGGGACAATTTGTCCCTATCGAGAGAGACAAATTGTCCTGATCGAAAAGGTCAATCTGTCCCTATGGATAAGGTCAAGTTGTCCCAATCCATCGGGTCAATTTGTCCCACTCTTACAGAGATTACAACAGAGAATACTACAGAGATTACAACAACCCCTTCTTGTCAGGTTGCGATGCAACCCGACCATGCCCCTGATGCAAATCAGGCTGCTTTCAGCGTATTGGAGCATCTGAACCGCGCAGCAGGCATGCGCTTTCAGAAATCAAAATCCTCACTGGCACCAATTCGCGGTCGCCTGGCTGAAGATTTCACTGCTGATGAACTGATTCTCACTGTGGATTACTCAATCGCGAAGTGGGCTGAAGACCCAAAAATGTGTGAGTACGTCCGACCGGAAACAATTTTCCGTCCGGGTAAGTTCCCCGGCTACCTGAGTTCCGCGCAGAAGTGGGATAAAGCGGGGCGGCCTAAGTGCATCAACGGTAAGTGGCAGCGTGATGTGATGGCTATCTCATCAATGGACTATGAAATTCCTAACGGCTTTCGCGGCGCATAAGGGGATAGAGCGATGATTAACCACGAATCAAAAATTCTTGAACTGATTACCCGCAATGGCCCGCTGAAGGTGCGCGAACTCTGCAAGCTTACCGGCTTGCATGAGACCTCAGTGAAGCGCTTTATCAAACCGCTTTTCATCAGAGGGACTCTCAAGCGTGCCAGCGACTGGAGTTATTCGATCAACACCGCTCCGGTGCCAGAAGAGAGCGAAAAGCATCGCCAGCTGGCGAAGCAGGCTACCGAACTGGAGGCTAAAGGGTTCTGGTTGCGTGCTGCACAGGTCTGGCGTGAAGCGATGCTGGTGGCCCGGTTCGATGCATCCCGCAATGAAGCCAAAGAGAACTGCGACCGCTGTGCCGCGAGAGGCTCACTTAACTGTGGCAGCTATGGCGGGCTTGATACAGGCCGTATTGGCGAAAGCTTCCTGAGTGAGGATCGCCAATGAAAGCGCATCTGAAGAGCCACTACCAACGCAATGAGATTTTCTACCAGGCCATCCGCACCGCAGCGGTGATGATTGCCGCCCCGATTATTGTCCTGATATGGGAGCAGACCACAGCATGAGCACATTAGCGCGCATTTACGACGACAAAAAAAATAGCGATACCGACATCACCACCCGTAAAACCTACCTGCTGGGCGTTGATGAGCTGTATGTTGAAACTAATTACAACATTCGTGATATCGATCAGACCCATGTCGAGGAGTTCAGCGATGCCTTTATCGCTGGTGAGCATGTGCCTCCGCTGGCTGTTAAGGTCACCGAAAAGGGCATTAAGATCATCGATGGCCATCACCGCTATTACGGTGCGAAGCTGGCTCAGGAAGCGGGCTATACGCTGCGCCTGGAGTGTAAGGACTTCGTGGGCAGTGAAGCCGACAGTGTGGCATTCATGGTTACCAGCAGCCAGGGACGTGCCCTGTTGCCGCTGGAACGTGCAGCCGCCTATCAGCGCCTCGTTAATCAGGGCTTAGAGCCATCCGAGATCGCCGCAAAGGTGAAACGTTCGATCACCGACGTTGAACAGCACCTGCAGCTGCTGACCGTTGGCGAGCCTCTGATTGAGATGGTGAAATCCGGCGAAGTGGCCGCAACCACAGCAGTAGCCCTGCAGCGTGAGCATGGCGTGAAAGCATCATCAGTAGCACAGGAGCAAATGCAAAAGGCGAAAGCGGCTGGCAAGAAGAAGCTGACCAAGACCGATGCCATGCCTCAGTTCAGTGCTGCTCAGGCACGCAAGCTTGCAGAACTGATTGCTAAACATTCTCAGACAGAACAGAGCGATGAGGGCGCACGCATTACGCTGACGTTTGAAACTGACCTGCAGGCGGCTGAGCTGATGGATATTATCCTGATCGCCAAAGAGCATTACGGCGTGACTAAATCAGTAAGCGAACAACCGGCCCCGGTTAAGTCAGAGAACGGCGATGGTGATGACCTGCCGCTTCTAAAACACGAAATCCTTGAGCAAAGCGGTGTTGAAGCGTGGGCGTGCGTAGTTGCCGCGTTCAAAATGAAAGCTGAGTACACCTACAGCGAATCGAAGTGGGCGCATACCTGGGCGGCGGACTCCGTTGCGAACCCTACCTGTGTGACCGTTCCGGCAGAGACCATTGCTAAAGCGGTGCGCCTCGTCAAAGAGCATCATGACAATCTTGAACTGAAGCTGTGGGTGTCAGAGCAGTACAATGATCCAGAGCTGGCAATCGAGCAATTGCATCGCTTCTCAGCAGTGCTGATTGACGTTCGCCACGACAGGCCATGCACGGTTCAGGAATTTATCGCGCTGGTGGAACAGACAGACCGTGATTGCTGGTCAAACATCCGCATGCTGCGTCAGGCAATTAAAGAACTGCCCGCTCTGGCTGGGAGGGTTGCATGATCCATTACCACGGCGGACCCATCACGCCTGATACCTGTGCCATCCGGGCATGGAGTGGCAGACATGCGTTTATCTCATTTGCTCATGCAGGCCAGATAAACCTCGCCTCTGAATTCTGCCAATCATTTGCGCTGGATAACGGCGCATTTACCGCATGGAAAGCCGCTGGCCGCAACAAAATTGACTGGTCGGATTATTACGAGTTCGTAGCGCGCTGGAAAAACCATCCGGGTTTTGATTTCGCCATCATCCCTGATGTTATTGATGGCGGAGAGGCTGAGAACGAGGCGCTGCTTGATGAGTGGCCACATGGTGATTTCTATGGCGTACCGGTCTGGCACATGAACGAGAGTGACGACCGATTAATACGGCTTTGCAACGATTACCCGCGGGTAGCAATAGGCAGCTGCGGCGAGTATGACGTTAAGCGCCCTAAGATAGCCGTGGCACGGATGAAAGATCTGATCCGGCACGTTACCGACGATTACGATCAACCAATTGCGAAGCTTCACGGGCTGCGCATGCTTAATCCGCAGATATTCACAGAAATACCGTTGGCGAGCGCAGACAGCACCAACGTAGCCAGAAACATTGGTATCGATAAGGCATGGAAGGGAGCTTACGCCCCAGCATCAAAGGAAACACGTGCGACCCTGATGGTTGAGCGCATTGAGTCACACAACAGCCCGGGATCACTGAATTACTGTGAGCAGCTGGACCGCTTCAATATGCAGCTGCAGCTGGCGGTGTAGAAATATGAAACTTACATTGCCATTCCCTCCAAGCGTTAACACTTACTGGCGTAACACCAGAAAGGGAGTATTGATCAGCGCCTCCGGGCGCTGTTTCCGCTCCAACACCTTAGCTTCAGTCATGGAGCAGCTAAAGCGGCGCCCTGTACCGATTACAGATAACGTAGAGGTAAGCGTTCTGCTGTTCCCGCCAGACAAGCGCCAGCGTGATCTTGATAACTACCTCAAAGCATTATTCGACAGCCTAACGCATGCCGGGGTGTGGGGTGACGATAGTCAGATTAAGCGATTGTCGGTTGAGTGGGGTGAGCAGGCTAGGTCAGGAAAAGCGGAGGTCATAATTCAGCCTTTTCAATTTAGCAAGCGATGAATATTCACTATAAACGAAGATTAGAATTTTTAGTTTCTCGCAGTTGAAGGAAATGAAAATGCTATGAAATTGCAGCTGGGCAATCCTGCAACTGCATTTATTTCTATACGATAAAGGGGATGAACATCATGTTTAAAAAATTACTGACTTGTTCTATGATAGATATCCCCGAAATTTAAGGATAAAACATGAACATTGAGCGTGTTATGGGTATAGAAGAAAAAATTGAACAAATCGAATCCAGCGCTACACGTAATTATTTTAGAGAGGTGTATAGCTGCTACAATAATGGCAATTACCGTGCTGCTGTGGTTTCGCTTTGGTCAGTCTTAGTCTGTGATGCAGTTTATAAGACCCAAAAACTTTTCGAACTAACTGGTGATGGATGGGCAAGAAAAAAGATCACGGAGATTGAGAAGTTGCAACAGGAAAATAGCAAGTCTTCAGAATGGGAACTCGATCTTTTTGAAGGGTTTTATACTAACAAAAAATTTATTGGAATTGGTGAGATTTCAAATATTAGAGATATACAGAAAAAAAGACATTTATGTGCGCATCCTATTTTATCTGAAGACAACGCTTTATATACCCCGAGTAAAGATGCAGTGAAGAGTATGATATTAAATGCTCTCGATGACTTCTTAATACGCAAGAATTATTATGGGAAAGATGTGTTCCCAATACTTATAGAAACCTTAAAGGATAATAGTGAATATTATTCTGAGCTGAAAAATATCAAGCCGTTTATAGTTAAGTATTGCCAAAGGTTGACTTTGCCTGCAATTTACCAAATATTTAAGGATTTTTATAAATTTAGTTTCAGGTTGGACAACGAAGATGCTACAAAATATAGGAGGTTAAATCGAAGAGCTTGCCATGATCTTTATCAGGAAGTAAAAAAATATCCTTTGTATGTGCAAAAGATGAAGGAAGAGAGAGAGTATTTCGAAAACGTTTCCTTTAAAACAAGTATTCTTATTTATTTTTTTGCGTTCCTTTCATACAATAGAGAGATATATGAAACTTTTTCAGAAGAAATGCGTGATCGCCTTAAAGTATGCCACACCAAAGAAACTGACGATGACTTTTTTTATGGCCTGAAAGTTGCGAGTAATTTTTTATATCAAAATCCTTCTGATTATTTCAATGTTATGAAGCAGTTGTTAACTGACGATGTTATTAAAAGGTTTACTCTTTCAGAGTATAATTATATCAATGAAGTTTATCGTGATGTGAATTGCATCGAGATAATCAACGACTTGTCAATAATTTTCGCAGAAAACTCCCCTTCTTATGATGATGCAGATGAACGCTTTAATCTGGTTTTAGATGAGGGTGTTTTGAGGTCTTACACTGCTGTACAATTGGAAAGGTTAATTGCGAGCTTTAATCAAAGTAGTCAGGTTAGGAATAGGCGACGTGGGGATATTGATCTTGCTAAATTAAAGCATAGGTTGGCAGAAGTCATTGATTGAATTATAACTCGTTACTCAATGTATGTGAGTAACGAGTTATAAATCGTCATCAATAAATCCCCGGAATGAATTTTCATCCACTAGATGCTTATTGTCTTTTTAACTGATTTGGTTATTTTGTAAGAATCTGGATTTTTATTTGGCAACATGATGCACTTATAAGTATTAAAAAGTTTTTGCAGTCATCTGTCTTGGTAGTGGTTAATGAGTGTGAGAATCTTTAATGTTAAAGATTTCTATGAAAAATTTTTATGCATTATTTCAGATTTTCATTCAATTGGTAATGCGTGTAACATCTAACATATATTGTTTGTTAAAAAAATTAAATAAAATCTTGCAGGCAAGATGGAATGATATTTAAATGGGATTATAGTAATAATAGTAGGCATATTGCAGATGCCTTAAGTAAAGGTTGGTCTCGTTCATTTGCAGATGATGGGGCGTTGCCGATTTAAAAACAGTGTGTGGAGAAGAAAGCATGAATCAGCTTTTAGTGATTGATAGAGTTTCTGTTCGTCATGACAAATTCGGCCGTTATTGTCTTAACGACATTCATCGTGCAGCAGGTGGCGAACGCAGGCATGAACCATCCCTGTGGCGTAACCTTCAACAGACCAGTGAGCTCATTCAGCTTCTGAGCGATACAGGAATTCCTGTATCGGTTATTCAAAGCCAGCCTCATTTCTTCAAGTCAAAATTTTCCGAGCATCTCCGCTTGCTCGAAACTGTGCATTGAGGTGACTGTGAGAGCATTGCTTACACCGGAAATAGCGCCTCGTACAGGAATTGTGCTGCTCAAGCCGGGGCCGGAGCTTCTGAGGCTGTTCAAAGGTCGTGTTGTGATTAGCACCCCGACTATGGATATGGCAGACCTGCCATCAGGGCGGCTGAATGACAGCACACAGCCGTTACTTGATGAGCCCTCACTGATTCCCTTCTTCAGTCACGAACGCGTGATAAAGGCCGCTGGTGGACCGAATGGGCTGGCATCTTTCGTCCAGTCCTTCGGGTGCTGCCAGTGGGAGCAGTTGGGTGTGTGGCATCATCATGAATTCACAGTATCAGAAATCGAAAACGGCCTGGTGTCTCTTTGCTATAGCCACGATAATGAGTTCAGGGAAAACGGCGTACCCGGTAGCCTGGAGAACAGCGCCAAAGGAAATACCGCACTCTGGATAATCAGGGCGGCATGCAGCCAGATGGCGTTCAGCGGTGACCACCAGTTGACCCTGCCGGAACTGTGCTGGTGGGCAACCCTGAATGATGTGATTGACCTGATACCAGAGGCACCCGCACGGCGCGTTCTGCGTATGCCGAAAGAAAGTATCCAGAGCGGCGAGCTGAAAGAGGCTCGCATTGTTCCGGTGCGACCGGCGCGGGAAGTTATTCAGGATGCAGCGCAGATCGTCAAAAAGATAATCAGCCTCCATGCAGACCCGGAATCACCAGAATCATTCATGAAGCGGCCCAAGCGTAAGCGCTGGGAAAGTGAAAAATACACACGATGGGTAAAGTCGCAGACTTGCGCATGTTGCGGCATACAGGCTGACGATCCTCATCACATCATCGGACACGGACAGGGGGGAATGGGAACGAAGGTGCATGATTTATTTGTGATACCGCTATGCAGAGCGCATCACGATGAACTGCACCGGGATATGAGAGCGTTTGAAGCGAAACACGGCAGTCAGATAGAGCTGCTGTTCAGGTTCCTTGATTTCGCGATTGCAGTCGGAGTGATTGGGACAGACAAAAAATAAAGTGTGTGGAGAGGATTAAATATGCGTGACATGTCACAGGTATTAGAGCGCTGGGCCGGATGGGCTAAGTCAGACAGCAGCGGTGTTGATTACTCAGCAATCGCAGCGGGGTTTAAAGGGCTGCTGCCGCAGGATTCAAAGTTAACGCTTACCTGCAGCGATGGAGACGGGTTGATTATTGAAGGTTGCCTGTCCCGGCTTAAAGCCAAGCGCCCTGATGAGCACGCGATCATTGTGCTGCATTACTTTTTCAATATCTCAAAGCGCACCCTTGCGAAGCAGGCCAAGCGCGATGAAAAGATAGTGAGAATTGAAATCCAGATGGCTGAGGGGTTCATTGAAGGCTGCCTGGCAATGCTGGATGTGCGGCTGGATATGGACGACGAACTGACGCCGAAAAAAATATTGAAAAAACCTCTCACGCGGTCCGCATTTTCCTTAGTAATCTGATAAGGTCGATTACCAAGCAGTGCAGCTTATCTGCTAAAAGTCAGTTACAAATGTGGATGTCAAAGCGCCTCGGGCCTTACCAGCCTGGAGGCGTTTTTTATTTTAAATATCCCCTAAAGGGGATAGCGATTTATCTATCCCTTGCAGGGGATAAGAAATTCACCCTGTTGCCGACGGGCAAGGCACTTACCGCTTTTGCGTCAGGGTTATTTTTCAAAAATATCGACCTCCGGTAAACAAAAATGTTGATCAAGTAAGCATAAATGTTTACTATGGATTCATGTTCAACAGACAGGAGGAGTAGTGAAGCAAAGCGAGTTCAGGCGGTGGCTTGAATCTCAGGGAGTCGAAGTTTCAAACGGTACTAACCATCTGAAGCTGAGATACAACGGGAAGCGAAGTGTAATGCCGAGGCATCCCGGCGCTGAGTTAAAAGAACCACTGCGAAAGGCCATAATGAAGCAGTTAGGCCTGAAATAATTAACCAGCCCTTCGGGGCTGGTTCTCGCAGAGTTTCACTAAGACGATATGCGATACCCGATTAATCTTGAGCCGTGCGACGGCGGATATGTGGTTTCGTTCCCGGATATACCGGAGGCGCTTACTCAGGGCGATACGCGTGAGGAGGCGTTAGCGATGGGGCTGGATGCGCTGGTTACTTCATTTGATTTTTACTTTGAAGATAACCAGCCTGTTCCGGCACCTGGACCGGTGACAGGGGATTTTGTAGAGGTTCCGGCGAGTGTGTCGGCGAAGGTGCTATTGCTAAATGCTTTCCTTGCTTCCGGCTTAACCCAGGTTGAGCTGGCTTCACGCATGGGAGTTAAAAAGCAGGAGGTGACGCGCATCTTCGATCTGCATCACTCGACCAAAATAGATACTGTTCAGAAGGCGCTCTCAGTGCTGGGCAAGCGACTTGAATTAGTCGCTGCCTGACAGGCACCAAATAATAAATTCAAAGGCTCACTTCGGTGGGCCTTTTTTTGCTGAGCGATTGCTTATCAAAGGTAGCTACCGAACTTGTTTCAAATCAAACAAACTGAAATTTGCTTAACGATTTCGTCAGTAGATGTATAAAATTTCCCATCCAAACCTCCCGGGAAATAACTATGAAAAAGTGTTTATTGGTCGTAATGGCGGCAGTATCACTCGCTGGCTGCGCCTCAAATGACATTGAGGATATGCCTCATGATGCAAGAGTCAGGCTCGCTAACATGGAAGGCTATTCTAATAACCCATACCCAAAAGCCAAAATGCTCGGTGAGGTAATGGGAATGAGCTGTGCTCGAAAGGGTGGTTCATCAATGATGGTTACTGAAATTGGTGGAAACCTTTTTGCTACAAGCTCAGGTCCCGATGTTGCAAATGGAGCTGAAGCTCTTCAGGACATGAGATATAAGGCTGCGATGATGGGCGGTGATGCCGTAGTAAACGCTGTCTGCAAATCTGGTGGCGTAGATTGGGGCCACAATTGCTGGTCGACAGTTAAATGCGTTGGGGACGTCGTCAGCAAATAATCGTAAGCACAAGTCATAAAATTTCTAAGGCTCACTTCGGTGGGCCTTTTTCGTTTTTGCGCACACCAATCAGTCTCCACACACTTTATTGACACCGTGGTGCTGCGCAATCCTCTCAATGAAAGCAAGCCGCCATCAGCCCGGTGGCGGGAATCAGAGCATGCCTCCAGAAAAAGACCCGGGTTTTTGGGCCACAGTGTTGCTGTGGCTGTATGGCCACAAAACAGAATGGGGATATGCCGGGGTAGCAGGCATGTTTTCACTATTACGCAGTGCCTATGCAAAAAGCCCGTGGAGTAAGCGGGTTCTCGACGCTGTCTCCTGCAGCGCGCTGGCGTTCTTTGCTGGCCCGACGCTGCAGGTGATGGGCGCTTTATTTAACTGGAACATCCCCGACGCTGCTGCGCAGGTATTCGCGGTTTACATCGGGTATGTAGGCAATGACTACATCAGCGAAAGGCTTCGCAGGCTGATAGACAGAAAGGCAGGGGAAACCAATGAAGGTCAGCAATAACGGAATTAACCTCGTCAAACGCTTTGAAGGCCTGGAGCTTAAAGCTTACAGAGACAGTGTTGGCATTCTGACTATCGGTTATGGGCACACCCACGCAGTTAAAGCAGGGGACGCAATCACCGGCGAAAAGGCTGATGCTTTTCTTCGTGAAGATTTGCAGGTGGCAGAACTGACCGTTAACACCAGCGTGAAAGTGAAACTCACGCAAGGGCAATTCGATGCGCTGGTGTCATTCGTTTTTAACCTGGGGTCAGGCAACTTCGTTAAATCGACACTTATCAAGAAGCTCAACGCTGGTGATTATGCTGGCGCAGCTGATGAGTTCGGCAAGTGGGTTAATGCTGGTGGTAAGAAATTGCCCGGCCTCGTTAAACGCCGCGCAGCTGAAAGAGAGGTATTTCTGACATGAACCCGTTAAACCTCATCAAAACTTTTTCGCCTGTCATCGTCATTGGCCTTATCTGCCTGGCACTCTGGATGCTGAATGCCAGAAGCTCACAGCTTGAAGCAACCAATCAGCGCCTTGAGAAGCTGGCTAACAGCAAAGACGATCAGATTAACGACCTGCGGTCCAAGAACGATGGCCTGGCATCAAGCGTCACTGAGCTGGTAACAGCAGTTAAGCAGCAAAACGAAGTGATGAGTCAGGTCACAGAGCAGCGTGCCGTAACAGCCCAGCAGAACCGGAAACTACAGAATGAAATTAAGCGTTACCTTGCTGCGGACAAGTGTGCTGTTGCTCATGTTCCCCCTGATGCTGCTGACCGGTTGCGCGACGCAGCAAAAGCCGCTGGTGGAGTACCGGACAGTAAAGCAGCCTCAGCTAAGCCTTCCGGCTGAATTGACCAGTCAGATTGACGTGCCAGCGCCATCACAGGATATGACGTTCGGTGACAGCGTAAGCCTCAACGCTGAGTTATATGGCGCTCTGGGGCAGTGCAACATTGACCGCGCCGCCATCCGTAAAATTGAGTCAACCAGATAGGTAATTACATGACGATCAGCCAAGAAGTTAAAGATTGGCATGAGCGATCAGAAGCACTGGCTGCAGAGATTGATGCTCATCTCTATAGCTACCCGGGGCCAGAACGCTCCCGCATCAACTCATCAGAGAACGTGGTGATTTATCTGGGGAATCGTTACACGCTGATAACCGGCTTTATTCCTCCTGAAGTTATTTCAGGCAATCTAAAGATTGGCAAAGGAAAATCATGAGCGAAGCAAAACCGCAGGACGGCAGCACCGTTGAGGGTTATCGGACACTGTCTTATGGCGAAATCGGCAAGATGAATTAGTTCAAAGAGCTGAGCCGCCAGTTCATTGCTCTGCTGCAACAGCATGGGATGGATATGGGTGCCGACCCAACCCTACAGAACTCGACGGAATGTTGGGACGCTCATGAATGGTTGCGCGAGGCACATAAGGATATGCAGCGTGCCTGTATGGCGGCGTGTCGTGCTGTAGCCCGTCCAGACTCAGATTGCTGAGTTCATCACAAGGCGCATTTGCGAGTGCGCCTGATGATGAAAGCTAAAGAAAATCTTGATGATGCCGATGTGATGATCTCTTAGATATAGGGAGGTCAAATGAAAGTATTACAGACTTTGGGTGTATACCAGGGCCAGCAAGCTGGTATTTTTCAATACAAAAGGAACAGTGAAGGAGTGGTTATTGACCCTACCATTGGCCTAAATGCTAGCGCTGAGCAATTTATAATCTCAAATGATGACTGGCAAAAAATGATGGTCCGTTTGGAGAATATTGGTAGGAAAGTAGTTGATTTAACAGAGATAAAGGATGAAATTGCGGATGAGTTCAGTATGAATAATAGTGAAGCCGCTGCTATTGTCGCCATCTTAGAGCATGAAGGAACATTCGATCATTATGGTGGAGTGGTAGGAAGAGGAGAGTCTGTTTCAATTCATCTACGCCGTGATGACGATAAATAAATTAAGCCGCCTTCGGGCGGTTTTTTGATTGTTAATCCACCGACAAGGGATAAAGATTCGGTTAACCTCACCGTGAAGCATCGCGAAGATGGCGTTAAGTTCTAAAAGGTTTTATGTTTAAGTATAAATATTAGCCTAGAAGGGAAAGTCATGGAGTGGTTAAAGTTGTTAGTAGCATTAGCTGTCGTGTACCTTGGGGCACACTACGCATTAAAGCGTTTCTATAAAGAAAAATGGTGGGAGAAGAGGCTTAATGCATTTATCACACAAATTGAAGCCGCTTATCTATTGCATCGGGCTCTAAAGTATCGCCATGATGACAGTCTTTATGGTGATAAACCCAAGAACATTGTTGGTTTTAAAAAGCTTAGTGAAGAAGAAGTTGAAATACTTGATAAACAATATCGTCACTCGCTAGCTGAACTCGAAAAATTTTATTATCTAGGCAACCTACTAACGTCAAAAAGCTCTGTTGACTTGATACAAAACTTTTTCGATAAGCTCAATAGCATTAATCCCCAACTTTTAGATTTTGATAAAGATGCTTTAGAGAAATCAAAGTTATGGTCAGAAAATCTTTTGAATGATCTTGTGAACGAAGCTAAAGCTCAGTTAAAAATTGACGAAGGTCAAAGGGAGTTTTGGGAGATTCCCCTGACAAAGGGTATTTCATAAACCATTCGCACACTCCTAAGCAGTTTTTAATATGTAATTTCCTTGAGCCACTGGCATTAGCTGGTGGCTTTTTTTTGGAATAAATATGTCCGAGCCACGCATCTATAACAGCCGCTGGGATAAAGCCAGGCTGTCATTCCTGAAGTCTCATCCTCTCTGCATCATGTGCCACCGGCAGGGCAGAGCAGTGGCCGCTGCTGTCGTTGACCATATCAAGCCACACAGGTTGAAAGAAGCCATCAACGGTGGCAAACAGGACGAGATAGCAAAGGCTCAGAAGCTCTTCTGGGACAAGGCCAACTGGCAGCCCCTTTGTAAGCAGCACCACGACTCGACCAAGCAGCGCGAAGAGAAACGCGGTCACGTCATCGGATGTGATGAGAATGGCCTGCCCCTCGATCCCGCATCCCATTGGCGCAAGTGAGAATGAATATCATTTAATTCCGAGGTGAGAGGGGGCAGGATCAGATGAGAACGATTATCAACACCATCTGGGAGGGTGGGATCAGAGTTCAGGGGCTTACCACCTCCTGACCGCCCGCCCCCCTTTTTATGCACAACCGCGAAATGAAAAGTTTTTTTCTGGGAGGCTTTTATGGCCGGAAGACGACCAAAACCGACCCACCTTAAGGTCGTTACCGGCAATCCGGGCAAGCGAAAACTTAACGACAAAGAGCCTGCACCCGCGAGAGAAATCCCCAGCCCGCCGTCACACCTCACCGATTGGGGAAAGGTTGCGTGGGGAAAGCTGACCGTTCTGCTTGATGGAATGGGCGTGCTGACCGTCGCCGATGTTCTTGCGCTGGAAAGGCTCTGCGATATCTATGCCGACATTCTTCAGCTGCGAATCACTATTGCCGAAGAGGGAAGGACATACACGGTTCAGACCGAAGGCGGATTTCTTATCAAGGCCAACCCGGCTGTTTCAATGCTGGCTGATGCAGACCGGCGCTTCAAAAGCTACCTGGTAGAGTTCGGCCTGACACCGGCTGCCCGGTCAAAGGTGAACGTGAATGGTGGAGAAAAAGAAGAAGACCCGCTCAACCAGTTCTTCGGTTGATCCGGCGACGCAGTATGCAATGGACGTTACCAGCGGGGCTGTTCTTGCCGGGCCAGATATCCGCGCTGCATGCGCCCGCCACATCCGGGATTTGGAAGAAGGGCCAAAACGTGGACTGTTCTGGGATGTCGAAGCGGTTACGCGTGTTGTTAACTTCTTTGCTCAGGTCCTGAAGCTCAACGGCGGCGAGCATGAAGGTAAGCCTTTCATCCTGCTGCCGTGGCAATGTTTCATTGTTGGCTCCCTGTTCGGCTGGAAGGCGGAAGACGGCACACGCCGATTTCGCATGAGTTACATCGAGTCCGGCAAGGGTTCCGGCAAGTCGCCGCTTGCGGGCGGCGTCGGTCTTTACCTGCTGATGGCAGACAAGGAACCCCGCGCCGAAGTCTACGCGGCGGCCACGAAAAAAGACCAGGCAATGATCCTGTTCCGCGATGCGGTAACGATGGTCGATCAGTCGCCCGCGCTGGCACAGCGCATCACCAAATCTGGCACCGGGCTTAACGTGTGGAACCTTGCGTTCCTGCAGACAGGCTCTTTCTTTAAGCCGATCAGCTCCGATGATGGTCAGTCAGGCCCGCGCCCGCACGGCGCACTGATTGACGAAGTGCATGAGCACAAAACAAACGCCGTTGTTGAGATGATGCGCGCCGGTACAAAGGGCCGCCGTCAGGCGCTGATGTTCCTCATCACCAACAGCGGCCACGATAAAACCAGTGTCTGTTTCGAATATCACGAATACGGTCGCAAGGTGGCAGCCGGTGATTTAGTCGATGACAGCTTTTTCAGCTTCATCTGTTCGCTGGATGAGGGCGACGACCCGTTTAAAGATGAAGCCTGCTGGGGTAAAGCTAACCCGTCGCTGGGTCAGACCTTCACGGATAAATACCTGCGGGAGCAGGTGACTCAGGCCCGCGGCATGCCATCAAAAGAGAGCATTGTCCGACGCCTGAACTTCTGCCAGTGGGTGGAAGCGTCCGATCCGTGGATTGACAGCGACACATGGATGAAGTGCGAGCAGGAGTTTGACCCGGAAGATTTGGCGGGCGAAGAGTGCTATGGCGGGCTGGACCTCTCAGGCTCCCGCGATCTGACCGCGCTGGCGCTTTACTTTCCGAAATCCAAAAAGCTTTTAGTTGAGTTCTGGACGCCGAAAGATTCCCTGCTGGAGAGAGCCAAGACTGACCACGTTCCCTATGACGCCTGGCTGCGTAATGGCTTCATTCACGCACCACCGGGTAAGGCAGTCAACTACGGTTTTGTAGCTGTGCGCATCGGTGAGCTCGCAGCCAGATACGACATTAAGTGCATCGCGTTTGACCAGTACCGTATCAAGTATCTGGAGCCAGAACTCGAAAGCGAGTCTGTGAGCGTTGACCTTGTTCCGCACGGACAAGGGTTTTATAAGGCGCAGGAGTCCGGGCTTTGGATGCCGCGATCAATTGAGTTGTTTGAAGAGCACCTAAACAACAGGGTGCTTGTCATACGCCCTAATCCCTGCCTTCGCTGGAATGCCGCCTCTGCGGTGCTTGAGGCTGACCAGAAGGACAACCGCATATTTGCCAAGAAGAAAAGCACCGGCCGTATCGACGGCGTGGTGGCTTCCGCGATGGCAATCGGTGCAGCAGAGGATGCGGTGCTGGTGGAGAGCGGCGATCCTGATGACTTTTTTGATGACCCGATTATGGTAGGTATCTGATGAAGGAAAAAAAACAGCCGGGTCGCATTAAGAGCGCGATTGTTAACTGGCTCGGTGAGTCAATCGGACTGAATGATGCTGCGTTCTGGCAGGAATGGTACGGCACAAGCAGCAGCGGTAAGGTCGTGACAGCAGAGAAAGCGCTGGCGCTGGCCTCTGTATGGGCCTGTGTGCGCCTGCTGAGTGAGTCAGTTTCAACTCTGCCGATGAAGGTATATGAGCGAGCAGCTGACGGTTCCCGCAAGCTGGCGCTTAATCATCCGGCCTATCAGTTACTGTGCCGCCGTCCCAACAGCGAAATGACGCCGTCGCGCTTCATGCTGATGGTGGTTGCCAGCATATGCCTGCGTGGTAATGCCTATGTTGAGAAAAAGATGATCGGCACCAAGCTGGTCTCACTGGTTCCGCTTCTTCCTCAGTGCATGAAGGTGGAGCGACTGGACAGCGGCGAACTGCAGTACACCTACACAGAGAAGGGTGTGCCGCGCATCATCCCGGTTAAAAACATGATGCACATCCGGGGCTTTGGTCTGGATGGCGTATGCGGAATGATGCCGATGCGTACCGGGCGTGACGTGTTTGGCGCAGCGATGGCGGTCGAAGAGTCAGCCGCAAAAATTTTTGAAAACGGTATTCAGACGTCAGGCTTCTTTCTTTCAAAGAATCTGCTGACAAAAGAACAGCGACAGAAGAACCGCGAAAACCTTAACCGGTTCGTTGGATCAAAAAACGCGGGCAAGGTGATGGTGCTTGAAGGTGATATGTCTTATCAGGGCATCACCCTTAACCCTGAAGATGCTCAGATGCTGGAGTCACGATCATTCAGCATTGAGGAAATCTGCCGCTGGTTCCGCGTGCCGCCCTTTATGGTTGGTCACGTTGACAAGCAGAGTAGCTGGGCGTCGAGCGTTGAAGGCATGAACCTGCTGTTCCTGACGAATACGCTGCGCCCGATGCTGGTGAACATTGAGCAGGAGATTTCACGCTGCCTGCTGAACGGTGATGAAGACCTGTTTGCTGAGTTCTCCGTTGAAGGCCTGCTGCGTGCTGACAGCGCCGGACGCTCTGCTTATTACACCACCGCGCTGCAGAACGGCTGGATGTCCCGTAATGACGTGCGCCGCCTGGAGAATCTGCCGCCGATTGAAGGTGGTGATATCTACACCGTACAGCTGAACCTGACACCGCTTGAAGACCTGCGCAAAAACCGCACCGCCGCAAGGGCCACACTGTTGCGCGAAGTTCACAACGCCGTTTTCCCGGATATTCCTTTCGAACAATCACCGCTTAAACAGGCGGCTTAGGAGCAACCCCAATGACAGTAAAAAGTCTTCCGGCAGCGCCGGAGGGGCGGCCTTTTGCGCGCGAAAATCGCGATCTGCCGTCTTCTGCAATGGATCGCTGGAACGGCAGCATTAAGGCCGCAAAGAGTGATGACAACAGCATTTCCGTGTTCGACGTCATTGGCGCTGACTGGTACGGCGACGGCGTCACCGCCAGCCGTATTGCTGCCGCGCTCCGCTCAATCAGCGGTGCTGACGTCACCGTGAATATCAATTCGCCGGGCGGCGACATGTTCGAAGGCCTGGCGATTTACAACCTGCTGCGTGAGTACGAAGGGAAAGTCACCGTCAAGGTGCTGGGCCTCGCTGCTTCTGCTGCGTCGATTATCGCGATGGCCGGTGATGAGGTGCAGATTGGTCGCGGTGCCTTTCTGATGATCCATAACTGCTGGGTCTACGCGATGGGCAACCGTCACGACCTGCAGCAGATAGCGGCGGACATGGTGCCTTTTGATAAGGCGATGAACGATATCTATGGCGCACGAACCGGTCTGGATGCGGTCACCATCGACGCGATGATGGATGCCGAAACCTATATCGGCGGCAGCGATGCGGTTGAAAAAGGTTTTGCAGATCGCCTATTGGCAGCAGATGAGATTGCTGATGGCGAGGACAGCCCTGCAGCTGCGCTGCGCAAGCTTGACGCGATGCTGGCAAAAACCGACGCGCCACGCTCCGAGCGTCGAAAACTTCTTAAAGCATTAACCGGCGGCAAGCCAGGCGCTGCTGCCATCCCTGAAGGTATGCCGGGCGCTACCGACGAAATCAACCCTGAAAATATTGCACAACTTAAAAACGCGCTGGCCGCGTTCGGCAAATAAGGATTAACAATGTCTGAAGTAAATGAAGTTCTGAAGCAGGTTACTGCCAGCATCAACGAAGCCAGCGGCAAGTTTAATGCGAAGGCTGAAGAAGCGCTGACCGAGGCGAAAAAATCAGGCTCACTGTCAGCGGAAACAAAAGCGGCAGTGGATAAAATGGCGAGTGAGCTTAACGCCATGCGTGAAGCAGAGAAAACGCTGAAGGCGGCGCTGGGAGATCTGGAGCAGCATGTAGCGCAGATGCCGCTGGCAAATGCTAAAGGCGTTATCGAAACTGTGGGTAGCCAGGTTATTTCTTCCGAAGCGCTGAAAGCTTTTTCGGCGAGTATCGAAGGTAACAAGCGCCTTAGCATTCCGGTTAAGGCCGCGCTGCTGTCCGTTAACGTGCCGGGTCAGATCGTAGCGCCAGACCGCCAGCCGGGCATCGATCAGCAGCCAAAACAGCGACTGTTTATCCGCGACCTGATCGCACCGGGCCGTACTGAGTCTAACACCATCTACTGGGTTCAGCAGACTGGCTTTACCAATAATGCAGCGACCGTCGCTGAGAACACCACCAAACCGTACAGCGGTATTACCTTTGCGGAAAAAATCACGCCGGTTCGAACCATTGCGCACCTGTTCAAAGCCGCGAAGCAGATTCTGGACGACATGCCGCAGCTTCAGTCTACGATTGACGCCGAGCTGCGCTACGGCCTGAAATACGTTGAAGAGCAGGAGATTCTGTTCGGTGACGGCACCGGCACGCACCTGAATGGCATTGTGCCGCAGGCATCTGCTTATGCTCCCGCTTTCAGTGTGGCGAATCAGACCGGTATCGACGATCTGCGACTGGCTATGCTGCAGGCGCAACTGGCACGTTTCCCGGCGTCCGGCCATGTTCTGCACTTTATGGACTGGGCGAAGATCGAGCTGACCAAAGACTCTCTGGGCCGCTACATTCTGGCGAACCCGGCTGGGCTGGCCGGTCCTACGCTATGGGGGCTGCCGGTAGTCGCGACCGAAGCGGCTGCGTTCCAGGGTAAATTCATGACCGGTGCGTTCAATGCCGGTGCGCAGATTTTCGACCGCGAAGATGCCAACGTGGTTATTTCAACCGAAAACGCCGACGACTTTGAGAAAAACATGATCTCAATCCGTTGTGAAGAGCGTCTGGCGCTGGCCGTTAAGCGTCCTGAAGCGTTCGTTTACGGTTTCTTTACCGCACCTGCTGCAGCTGCATAACAGCAACGGCGGCCTCCAAGCCGCCTTTCCGGGAGTTACATATGAAACTGCTTTTGATTAAACCGAACTACTTCGGCGGCACGGTCGTGTCCGAAGGCAACACCATTGAGACCACCGAACAGCACGGTCGCGAGCTGATTAAGCTGGGCTATGCCAGTGAGGTGGATGACAGCGCAGCGGAGAAAGCGGCAGCTGAGGCGAAGGAAAAAGCCGAAGCCGAAGCGCTTGCGAAGTCTGAAGAAGAGGCCAAAGCAAAGGCCGCTGCTGAAGCCCAGGAAAAAGCGGATGCTGAAGCCAGCGCGAAAGCGGCAGCTGAGGCGAAGGAAAAAGCCAAAAAATAAGGCGTTGTCATGCTGCTGACACTTGAAGAAATTAAACAGCAGTGCCGACTGGAGAGCGACTTCACGGAAGAAGATCGGCTGCTTGAGCTTTTTGCACTGGCAGCTGAGGCAAAGGCGGTGACCTACCTCAACCGCAATCTTTATAAAACGGTGGCAGATATTGCACCGCTTGATACGGACGGCATGGTGATAACCGAAGATATCCGGCTTGCCCTGCTGATGCTGGTCAGTCACTGGTATGAGCATCGCAGTTCAGTGTCAGAGCTGGAGATGACGGAGACGCCGCAGGCGTTTGAGTTCCTGCTCTATTCGCGGCGTCTGCCGGTGTCGGGGTATTAGCATGCAGCGACGCTCATCAAATACCAGTGCAGTTTACACGCTGCCCGATCCCGGCGAGCTGAATAAGCGCATTCACCTGCGCCAGCGCATCGACCAGCCAGCAAGTGATGGTGGTACTGACTCGGTTTATCAGAATGAAAAGGACGTGTGGGCGAAGGTCCGGCAGGTGGGAGCTACCACCTATCACGAATCCGTTCAGGCTGATGACACCATCACCCACTATATGACGATCCGTTATCGACGGGGCATCACTTCAGATTTTGAAGTGGTTTACAGCGGTTATGTATATCGCGTTAAGCGCCTGCGCGACCTCAACTTAGCCGGTCGTTACCTGCTGCTGGAATGCGAGGAGTTGAGGGCTGTGGACAGCGACGGAGAGATGTATGGCTAAGCCGCTTCTGCACGTTGATTTTCAGCAGCCCAAAGACCTCGTTTTTAACCGGGCCAAAATGCGCCGCGCCTTCATTCAGATTGGTCAGGTTCACATGCGTGATGCCAGGCGTCTGGTCATGCGTCGTGGTCGTTCCGCGCCGGGTGAGTATCCGGGATTCAGGACTGGCAGGCTGGCACGGTCAATCGGCTATTACGTTCCCCGCGCATCAAAAAGCCGTCCGGGCCTGATGGTGCGCATCGCGCCAAACCAGAAGCGGGGCGAGGGTAACCGACTCATTGAGGGCGACTTTTACCCCGCGTTTCTGTTCTACGGCGTGAAGCGTGGTTCTAAGCGCAAAAAGAGCCATCACAAAGGGAAATCCGGCGGTAATGGCTGGCGAGTTGCCCCGCGTAAAAACTACATGACCGAAGTGCTGGAGGCGCGCAAAACGTGGACGCGTTATGTGCTGACCCGTGCGCTGCGTACCTCCCTGCGTCCTGAAAGGAAAAAGAAATGAAGCTATCACTTGTGATCGCCGCTCTCCGGGCGCGATGTCCGATGTTCGCTGGCAACGTAGCCGGGGCGGCTGAATTCAAGTCTATCCCCGAAACCGGGAAGATGAAGCTGCCGGCGGCGTATGTGGTGCCGACCGAAGACGTCACAGCTGAGCAGAAGTCCCTGACTGACTACTGGCAGAACGTTACCGAAGGATTTGCGGTGGTCGTGGTGCTGGACAATACGCGCGATGAGCGCGGTCAGGCAGCCGGATATGACGCCGTGCATGATGTCCGGCAGCAAATCTGGAAGGCACTGCTGGGCTGGGAACCTGACGCCGACGCTGGACCGGTGGCGTATTCCGGCGGGCAGCTTCTGGACATGGACCGGGGCCGCCTCTATTACCAGTTTGAATTCATGCTGACGCGGGAAATCACCGAAGAGGACACGCGCCAGCAGGATGATCTTGACGCCCTGGATGAGCTGAAAACGGTCGAAATCGACATTGACTACATCGATCCGGGTAACGGGCCTGACGGCATCATTGAGCACCACACCAAAATCAACCTCAGCGAGTAAATCATGCAACTCAGACCCAAACGCGGGCGGTCAGTTCCTGACCCTGTCCGGGACGATCTGCTGCCTTCAGAAGGCCGGAACGTCGAAGAGAGCAGCTACTGGCACCGCCGCATTGCGGATGGTGATGTCGAAGAAGTCAGTGCGGAAGAAGAAAAGCCCGCAGCTGACGCCAAGAAAAAGGGCGGTGAATAATGTCAGTCTCATTCCCCAATATTCCGTCAGACCTCCGCGTGCCGTTGTTCTGGGCGGAGATGGACAACAGCGAAGCGAATACCACGCAAGATAGCGGCCCATCGCTGCTGATAGGCTTTGCTTCTGCCGACAGCTCCATCGTTAAAAATAAGCTCACCATCATGCCGTCAGCGGCACTGGCGGGTAAGGTTGCAGGTCGTGGCAGCCAGTTAGCCCGTATGGTGGCGCGCTATCGTGCCGTCGATCCATTTGGTGAGCTGTGGGTTATCGCGGTAACTGAGCCTGATGGCGAGACCGCCAAAGGCACCGTGACGTTAACCGGCAACGCACAGGCGTCAGGTTCGCTGAGCCTTTATATTGGCGCGGTACGCGTTCAGGCCGCTGTGGTAACCGGCGATGCCCCTGCAGCAGTAGCCGCCACACTTGCAGCCGCAATTAACGCTAATGCAGACCTGCCCGTGACAGCAGCAGCAGCAGCTGGTGTGGTGACGCTCACTGCCCGCCACAAGGGACTTACTGGCAACAGCATTCCTTTGGCGCTGAACTACTACGGCACCGTGGGGAGCGAAACCACGCCTGACGGAGTTAACGCTGTGATTGCCACGATGGCAGGCGGTACGGGCTCACCGTCACTGGCTGCAACCGTGGCCGCGATGGGCGATGAGCCGTTTGACTTCATCGGCACGCCGTTCAGTGATTTCGCCTCGCTGGCGACGCTGGCGCTGGAAATGAATGATTCTTCCGGGCGCTGGGGTTATGCGCGTCAGCTTTACGGCCACGTTTACACGGCGAAAATCGGCACGCTCTCCGACCTGGTGGCCTTCGGCGACACCATGAACAACCAGCACATTACCGTAGCAGGTTATGAGCCTGCTGTTCAGACGGCGGCAGATGAGTTGGTCGCGCTGCGCACCGCACGCAATGCCGTGTTTATCCGCGTTGACCCGGCCCGCCCGACGCAGACCGGTGAGCTGACCGGCGCATTACCGGCACCGGCAGGCAGCCGCTTTACCCTGACCGAGCAGCAGTCGCTTCTGAAACACGGTATCGCTACGGCTTACGCTGAGAGCGGTGTGCTGCGCATTCAGCGCGACATTACCACCTATCAGAAAAACGCCTATGGCGTGGCGGACAACAGCTACCTGGACAGCGAGACGCTGCATACCAGCGCGTACGTTATCCGTCAGCTGAAGAGCATCATTACCAGCAAGTACCCGCGTCATAAGCTGGCGAATGACGGTACGCGCTTCGGTCCAGGTCAGGCCATCGTGACACCTGCAGTGCTGAAGGGTGAGATGTGCGCCAGCTATCGCACGATGGAGCGGACGGGGATCGTGGAGAACTTCGATCTCTTCAAGCAGCACCTGGTGGTAGAGCGCAACGTCAGCGACCCGACCCGCGTGGATGTCCTGTTCCCGCCGGATTACGTTAACCAGTTGCGCGTCTTTGCGCTGCTTAATCAGTTCCGTCTGCAATACAGCGAGGAGACCGCGTAATGGCAAAGATTGCGGGTACAGCATACGTCAAGGTGGACGGCCAGCAGCTGTCGCTGACCGGCGGCATTGAGGTGCCGATGAACACCAAAGTGCGTGATGACGTGATCGGCCTGGCCGGTGACGTGGATTACAAAGAAACGCACCGTGCGCCTTACGTCAAAGGCACCTTCAAAGTTCCGAAGGCGTTTCCTGTCACCAAGCTGATGGATTCAGACCAGATGACCATCACTGCCGAACTGGCCAACGGCATGGTTTACGTGCTGTCCGAAGCGTTCCAGTTCGGTGAAGCTAACCACAATGCGGAAGAGGGTACGGTAGACCTCGAATTCCACGGCTCAGAAGGATTTTATCAGTGAGTGAACTGCAACTTTCAAAACCTATTACGGCACATGGCGAAACCCTTCATGTGCTGGAGCTGCGTGAGCCAACGGGCAAGGATGTCCGTGAGCTGGGCTATCCCTATCAGATGAATCAGGATGAGTCAGTGAAGCTGCTGGCACATGTAGTGGCTAAGTACATCAGCCAGCTGGGCGGTATCCCGCCGAGTTCTGTCGATGATATGTCGCCTTCGGACCTGAATGCAGCTGGCTGGGTTGTTGCCGGTTTTTTCCTTCAGGCCTGACAGCTAAAGAGCTGCTTAATCTGTACTTCGACTGCGCCAGTTACTGGCGCATAAATCCTCTGGAAGTCCTGAGCGAGGACTTAAAAAGCCTGCAATTGCTTATTGACCAGGCGAACCGGATAGAACGGGAGCGAAAAGCCAATGGCTGAATTTGAACTGAAGGCGCTCATTACTGGCGTTGACAGACTTTCGCCTGCACTTGGCCGCATGCAAAAGAACCTGCGCCGGTTCCGTAAAGATGCAGAGGAAGCTGGCAGGGGCGGCATGGCTATGGCTGGCGGTCTTGCTGCCGGGCTGACAGGTTCGCTGGTTGCTTTTGCCAAACAGGAAGACGCTGCCACTGGCTTAAAGGTTGCCATGATGGATGCCAGCGGCGCAGTCGGTTCGGACTTCGAAAAGATCAATAAGCTGGCTATAGGCCTCGGCAATAAACTGCCGGGCACCACTGCTGACTTTCAGAACATGATGCAGATGCTTGTCAGGCAGGGTATTCCGGCCCAGAACATTCTGAATGGTGTTGGCGAAGCTTCTGCTTATCTGGCAGTTCAGCTCAAGAAAACGCCCGAAGCGGCTGCAGAGTTTGCTGCAAAAATGCAGGATGCTACCGGCACAGCTTCAGAAGATATGATGGGATTATTCGATACGATCCAAAAAGCTTTTTACTTGGGCGTCGATGATACCAACATGCTCTCTTTCTTTTCTAAGACCAGCTCAATTCTGAAGATGGTCAGCAAAGATGGCCTTACAGCGGCTCGTGCTTTGGCCCCCATTTCAGTGATGATGGATCAGATGGGGATGGAGGGGGAGGCTTCCGGTAACGCCCTCCGAAAAGTATTCCAAGCTGGCTTTGATGGTAAAAAGATGAAGGCAGCCAACAAGCTGCTAAGTCGAAAAGGTATTCAGTTAGATTTTACCGATGGCAAGGGAGAGTTCGGCGGCCTTGATAATCTTTTCAAGCAACTGAATAAGCTTCAGTCATTAACAACAAAACAAAAAACCACCATCATTAAGCAGATATTCGGTGATGACGCCGAAACACTACAGGTGCTAAATGCGCTGATTGATAAAGGTAAAACCGGCTATGACCAGATTCAGGAGAAAATGGGAAAGCAGGCGGACCTTAATAAGCGCGTTAATGCTCAGCTAAGCACACTTTCGAATATCTGGGAGTCATTGACCGGTACAGCGGTAAATGGTCTTGCGGCAATCGGCGGGGCCTTTGCTGGTGATGCTAAAAGGCTGGTGGGCTGGCTGGGTGACATGTCAGAGCGATTTACTGAGTTTGCTGACAAAAACCCGAGGGTTATTCGTGGTGCATTTGGCATCGCAGCCGGTTTTGTGGGAGTAAAACTTGCGCTACTTGGTGTCAACTTTGCCCTTGGTATATTGGGTCGTGGCCTGAAACTGTCTCCTATGGGGATTTTCCTACGATTGGCTGCACTCGGCGTCGGCCTCTTAATTTCAAACTGGGATAAGTTTGGCCCGGTAGTTGAGGAGGTCTGGAGCAAAATAGACGGTATGGCAGGCGCTCTCGGGGGAATGAATGGGGTTATCACGGGGATTGGCGGGCTGATGACCGGGGCGTTTACGCTTCAGGTTATAGGCTCACTCACGACCGCAACAGCTAAAGCTGGAGGGCTACTGTCTATCCTTAACAAGATAGGCAAGCTCAGCGCTCTGACTGTATCCATTGCCGTAGCCCTTTATATGTTTGAAAAGCTAAACGAGATATCTGACGCGACAACTCAAAAAGATGGTACCGAGTCATTCTGGGAGTCAATTAAGAAGAGGTGGAAAGCTGGCGGCTGGTATAACAACGAGCAGCAGATTAAGAGTGGCAGCGTTCCGCTTAACCCACAGAGTATGAGCGGTCCCTTAATGCGCGATGATCCAACGTCATCGAAGGGGGAGCTTAAAGTTTCCTTTGAAAACGCGCCTCCCGGAATGCGCGTTGAGCCAGTAGGTGGAGCTCTGCCATGGTTTGACCTTGATGTGGGTTACAACCGATTCAATAATAAAAGCTAAAGTTTTTCCCTTGATTGCCGAACATGGATGAGTCATTAACTCAAATTTATAAGGGAATATTATGAAGAATCACCTAATTGCTAGTTTTGTCATTGGAGGATCTTTAATCATATCATCTGCAATCGTCACAGGAGCGATTCCATTGAAAAATGAAAACGTACTGCAGGTTGTAGACGGAAGCGTGAAGTTGGGTAACGTCTTTAGTGAAGATGATTTGGTTTCAGCTAAATTGGTATTTAGTGATGATAATCAAGATCAGGTATTATTCGAGAATGTTGGTCCAGAAGAGGCTGGTGCTCGACTGGAGGAAAAAATTAAAGAGCTTGCAAAGCAAATTAATTATAACGAAAAGGATGAGTCGAAAAAGATAGCAGCAGAGAAGCTGTCAATAAAGATTCCTTTCACATTAGTGTTAACGTCATCGGTGAAATACCGCTCTGAGTACCAACCGTCATTCACTTTAAATTTAACGAAAAAAAATGTTGATTTGCCAGCTAACTCAAACATGCTGGAAAGCATCAAACCTGCAATTGATAATTTTGTTAAGAGTCAGAAAGCACAATTTGATGCGTCGCATTTCATAAAATAAAAAATCCAATTTAAACCCGCTTCGGCGGGTTTTTTATTGCCCGGAGCAAGCCATGAGCTGGAAAGACAATCTTCAGGATGCCTCACTGCGGGGCATCGCGTTTAAGGTGGACAGCGATGAGGCAACCTTTGGGCGTCGCGTGCAGGTGCATGAGTACCCCAATCGCGACAAACCGTGGGCGGAAGATTTGGGCCGCGCGACGCGTCGCTTCAGCGTTCAGGCTTATCTGATTGGCGATGATTTCTTTGAGCAGCGTAACCGGCTGATTGAAGCCATTGAAAAGCCGGGATCATGCACGCTGGTTCATCCTTACTACGGCGAGATGACCGTGGTTGTAGATGATGCCGTTCGCGTCAGCCACTCGCAGAGCGAAGGGCGTATGTGCCGCGTCAGCTTCAGCTTCGTTGAGTCAGGTGAATTATCGTTTCCCACTGCTGGACTGGCAACAGGACAGAAGCTCACCTCTTCAGTTTCATTCCTGGACGATGCCATTTCATCGGCGTTCGGTGCCTTTGGTATGGATGGCCTGCCGGACTTCCTGCAGGACGGCGTGCTGGATGAGGCGACAGGCATGTTCAGTACCGTAACCAGTGCCTTTCAGTATGTTGATTCTGGTATCAGCGCCGCATCACGTCTGATGCAGGGCGATTTATCGGTTCTGCTTAGCCCGCCGTCGAGCGGCATGAGCTTTGTTAACCGGTTGCAGACCATGTGGCGCGCCGGAACGCGGCTGACGAGGAATACTTCGGACCTGATGTCGATGATCAAGGGGCTGACCGGAGTCACGATTGATTCGGGCCTGGCTCCGCGCGGCGTCTGGAAAACCGACAGTAAGACAGCACAGGCGCAGACCACGCAGCGCAATTACGTTGCACAGGCGGTACGAACCACGGCCATCAGCGAGGCAGCCGCAACGGTCACCAATCTGCCACAGCCTGCAAACCGGACTGTCACGCGCCAGCAGGACCCGCAGCAGCCAGTCGTGGTATCGCATCCGGCCGTCAGTAACATACGCACTGATTCAGGCAGTGCGGCTTCAGATACTGATACCACAGCGACAGCCACCGTTTCCGCCTCTTCCGGCGTAACCACCTCTCTTGATAACAGCTCCGTTATTTCCTGGGATGACCTCGCGCAGATGCGTGACAGTCTCAATGAGGCCATTGACCTTGAGATGGAGCGCGTTTCAGATGACGGACTTTACCAGGCGCTGGTCACCGTGCGCACTGACGTTAACCGCGATATCTCTGCGCGGCTGGAGCAGGTCGAGCGCATGACGGAGCGCACACCTTCGCAGGTTACGCCCGCACTGGTGCTGGCTGCAGACTGGTACGACTCAGCATCCCGCGACGGTGATATTACTGCGCGTAACGGCATCCGCCATCCCGGCTTCGTGCCGGTTCAGTCACTGAGGGTGCCGGTTCGATGAACAACACAGTTATTTTACGGGTGAACGGTCAGGAGTGGGGCGGCTGGACATCGGTGAGGATCGCTGCTGGCATTGAGCGTATTGCCCGCGACTTCACCGTTGAGATTACCCGCAGCTGGCCGGGCGACACCGACCAGGCAAACCGCAGCAACCGCATTAAAAACGGTGACCTCGTCGAAGTGCTGATAGGCACCGATAAAGTGCTGACCGGCTACGTTGAGGCGACGCCGGTCAGGTATGACGCACGTAGCATCAGCGTGGGAATATCAGGGCGCAGCAAAACTGCTGACCTCATCGACTGCTCAGCCACGCCATCACAGTATGCGGGCCGTTCGCTGGCGCAGGTGGCTGCAGAGCTGGCGAAGCCGTTCAGCATTACAGTGGTGGATGCGGGTGGCGCATCCGGTGCGCTTCAGGGAATTCAGGCCGACCAGGGCGAAACGGTCATGGACGTGCTGAACAAGATGCTCGGACTGCAGCAGGCGCTGGCGTATGACAACGCGCAGGGCAATCTGGTTATCGGCGGCATCGGCAGCCAGCAGGCGCATACAGCGCTGGTGCTGGGTGAAAACATTCTTTCCTGCGACACCGAAAAGAGCATCCGGGACCGCTTCAGCGACTATCAGGTTTCCGGGCAGCGTAAGGGTAATGACGATGACTTTGGCGAGGCCACGACTACGGCTATTCGTTCAAAAACTATTGATGGTGGCCTGAAGCGCTACCGCCCGATGATTATCCGTCAGACCGGCAACGCCACCACAGCAACCTGTAGCGCCCGCGCGGAGTTTGAGATGCGCCAACGAGCTGCACGTACCGATGAGGTGACCTACACCGTGCAGGGCTGGCGGCAGGGTGACGGCTCACTCTGGCTGCCTAATCTGCAGGTGATCGTCTTTGACCCCATCCTGGGCTTTAACAACCGGCAGATGGTGATCGCTGAGGTGACCTACCAGCAGGATGAAAACGGGACCGTGACCGAAATCAGGGTCGGGCCGCCGGATGCCTATCTTCCTGAACCAGCGAAGCCCGGCAAGCGTAAGAAAAAGAAAGAAGAGGATGATTTCTGATGGCTAATCCGATTTCAGGTATGGGCCGTGCGCTGTCAAACCTTCTGGCCCGCGCCGTGGTTCGCGGACTGAACACGGCTACAAAGTGCCAGATGCTTCAGGTTGAAATGGCTGGGGGCGAGGGGAAAAGCGATATAGAACATATGGAGCCTTATGGCTTTACCGCAGCGCCGCTTACCGGTGCAGAGGCCGTGGCCGCCTACTTTGACGGGGATCGATCTCACGGTGTGGTTCTGGTCGTCTCTGACCGTCGCCACCGCATTAAAGGTCTTAAGTCCGGTGAGGTGGCGGTTTATGACGATCAGGGGCAGTCGGTCACCCTCACCCGCGAAGGAATCGTCGTCAACGGGGCGGGCAAGCCGATCACCTTTACCAATGCGCCGAAAGCCCGATTTGAAATGGACATCGAGTCGACTGGCGAGATCAAAGATAAGTGTGACTCCTCCGGCCTGACCATGTCAGCCATGCGCACCTCCTATAATGGTCACACGCATAAAGAAAATGGCTCCGGCGGCGGCACGACCGACGCAACAACGCAGAAAATGGTGGCGTCATGATTATTGTCATTAACGGCGTCCAGCGTGACGTGACGTGGCCACCCGATCCCCTGACACGCGCGGTGATTATCTCCCTCTTCTCATGGCGAAAGGCAGAGCCCGACGACAGCCCGGAGCAGGATAACGGCTGGTGGGGCGACAGCTTCCCGACCGTTCAGAATGATCGCATTGGCTCACGCCTTTATCTCCTCAGCCGCGCGACGCTCACCAATAAAACGCCGCTCAAAGCCCGCGAATATATCAGCCAGGCGCTTCAATGGCTGGTGGATGATGGCGTAGCGGTACGGGTAGACGTGAAGGCCGACCGCACCGGCATTAATACGCTTAGTGCTTCGGTGGTCATCAGTCAGAAAGACGGTAACCGCACGGCATTTTCATTTGACGATTTATGGAGTGAACTTAATGGCTGACAGTGGATTTACCCGCCCGACACTCCCTCAGTTAATCACCACTGTCCGCAACGATATCCTGACCCGCCTGACTGCAGACTCAACGCTGGCTGCCCTTCGGCGCACCGACGCAGAAGTATATGGCCGGGTGCAGGCGGCGGCAGTACACACAGTCTATGGCTATATCGATTATCTGGCCCGCAACCTTCTGCCGGACCTCGCAGATGAGGACTGGCTGACGCGGCATGCCAACATGAAGCGCTGTCCGCGCAAGGCAGCTACGTTTGCAGCAGGGTTTGTCAGGTGGGATGTCGCCACCGACGGCATACCCATTCCGGCCGGTGTGATAATTCAGCGTGACGATCTGACTTCATTCACCACGACAGCGGAAGCTACTTCAGCAGGTGGCATTCTGCGCGTGCCGGTAATTTGCAATACAGCCGGGAAAGTAGGCAACACCGATGACGGGCTGACCATGCGACTTGCCAGCCCGATCACCGGTCTGACATCTGCAGGCGTGGCGGAAGGCATTCAGGGCGGCGCTAACGTTGAAGATTTAGAAGTGTGGCGTGGGCGCGTTATTGAACGCTGGTACTGGACCCCCCAGGGTGGTGCTGATGGTGATTATGAGGTCTGGGCTAAAGAAGTGGCGGGCATAACCCGCGCCTGGACATACCGGCACTGGAGCGGACGCGGAACGGTGGGGGTCATGGTGGCAAACAGCGACCTGATAAACCCGATCCCCGACGCGGCCACGGTAGCAGCCGTCAAAGCCTATATCGAGCCTATGGCCCCGGTGGCCGGTGCGGATATTTATGTTTTTGCGCCAACGTCCCATACGGTTAACTTCCAGATTCGCCTGAACCCGGACACTGCCGCAGTACGCTACGCCGTTGAGGCTGAGCTGCGTTCGATGATGCTGCGCGATGGCGTGCCTGAAGGCGTGCTGAAGCCATCCCGCATTAGCGAGGCCATCAGCATCGCGACGGGTGAATACAGCCATACGCTGGTCAGCCCGGCGGCTGACATCACTATTGCTAAAGGGGAGGTAGGCGTGGTGGGGGCAATCTCATGGACTTAACGTCTCAGTACCAGCAGATGCTGGGAGCACTGCTGCCGCGCGGCCCAGCGTGGGATAGTGATGACCTGGTGTTAATGGGGCTTGCCCCCTCACTGGCAGAAGTGCATGGGCGCGGTGATGCGCTGATGCTGGAAACCGACCCGCGTTCAGTGACAGAACTTATTGACCGTTATGAAAACATCAGCGGGTTACCTGACAGTTGTGCACCGTCGGGCGTGCAGACTCTGCAGCAGCGGCGTCAACGCCTGGATGCAAAGCTCAATCTGGCGGGCGGCATCAACGAGGCGTTTTACCTGGCTCAACTGGAGGCGCTGGGTTACACCGGCGTCACCATCACGCGCTACAACAAAAGCCAATTTAATTGCCTGTCTGACTGCACCGATTCTCTCTACAGCGATGACTGGCGTTATTACTGGCAGGTGAACATGCCAGCGGCCACGCAGATAACTCCAATGACGGCCATCAGTAATTGCACAGATAGCCTCAGGATGTGGGGCGATACCATCGCCGAGTGCGTCCTTTCAAAACTGGCGCCGTCGCATACATACGTTATTTTCAAATACCCGGAGTAATTATGCATCGTATTGATACACCTACCGCTCAGGTTGATAAATTTGGGGCAGGTAAAAATGGCTTTACCGGCGGTAATCCTCAGACGGGTGAACTCCCGACTGCGCTTGACGCAAGTTTTTTTGATTCCGTACAGGAAGAAATATCAGGTGTCATTGAAGCTGCAGGCCTGAAATTGATTAAAGCCAAGAACGATCAATTACTAAATGCCATCAACTTACTGGTGAGCTCTGGACGGCTAATGAACGTTCGCGTTTTTATCGCATCTGGCAACTACACGCCTTCAGCAGGAACAAAGAGAATTAAGGTGACTGTCGTAGGTGGCGGGGGCGGGGGCGGTGGTTCTGCTGCGACTGACGCAAACACACGTAGCTGCGGAGCCGGCGGAGGCGCAGGGAATACTGCCATTTCCTTGCTGGATGTATCCTCATTAACTTTTCCTGTATCAATCAATGTAGGCACCGCTGGGGCGGCAGGAGCGGCCGGTGGTGGATCCGGTGGAAGTGGTGGTCAGGGCGGAACGACAACATTTGGAACCTATATAAATGCTACAGGCGGGTTTGGGGGTGGGGGCGGATCTCTCGCGTCAGATTCATTAACCGCAGTAACCACGAATGGTGGCACAAGCGCTGCGCCGACTACAGGTAACATCCTCAACCAAAGAGGGTCTGCAGGGCTACAGGGTATTGTTGGCAGTAACGCAATTGTTTCTGGTGCTGGCGGAGCATCCAGTTTAGGGGGAGGCGGAAACCCTGTCGCTGCCGGTGCATCTACCGCTGGTGAAAATGGTATCTATGGTGGAGGTGGTTCCGGATCCATATCAATCAAATCATCTCAGATTGGTCGGGCCGGCGGTGCTGGCGGATTAGGCGTTGTAGTTATTGAGGAATATGCATAATGGCTAACTATGCTCTGGTGCAAGATAAAAAAGTACTTAACACGGTTGTATGGGATGGGGAAGAAGAGGTTAGCTTCGGTGACGATGTCTTAGTCGTACTGATTCCTGAAGGAGAGCCGGTTAGCATTGGCTATTCGTATGATGGGAAAAAGTTTACCGCGCCTGCTCTAACGGCTGACCAGAAAGCGGCTCAAGATGCTGCGGCAGTTTCAATGAATATCACCCTCAAATCCACGCTTATGAGCGAAGCAAGCCAACGCATAAGTGTCCTTCAGGATGCGGTGGATCTTGAGATGGCTACCGATGATGAAACAAAGGCGCTGCCATTATGGAAGAAGTATCGCGTCTTGCTGAGTCGAATAAATGCTGATATCTCCAGCGCTGTTACGTGGCCAGACAAACCAGCATTTTAATTTAATGCAGCGTATTTCCTTGTAACTTCCTTCCAATTTTAATAAATGGCAACTCGACCATCTTGTGCAATACGTATGCAAATGCAATGGCTGAAAGCGTCGAAGTGACAAGTTTGGTCAGGTTGCCAGCTTCCAGCCAAAAAAACGGCGGGTGCTCAAGAAGAAGATACATTATAAAAAAGTGCGTAATGTATATTGAGAAAGATATATCACCAAAGAAAGACAAGATTTTTGAATTTAATATATTGAAGTTGGATTCAAACATAACTATGCAAATAAATAATGGAAGCGCTATGAGATAGAATTTAGTTAATCCAGATCCATATACCACCTCTGAAAAGTAAAGCCATCCAGACAGGGAAGCCAGTAGCATAATCATAGGAATGGATATGGTTGACCTTACTTTCAACCATCCTCTCCTGAACGCTTCGCACAGCCACATGCCAAGCAGGAACTCTAAATGGAGGGATGTGCTGAAGAACTTCAATGCGTGATCAGCATAAGAGCTATCCCCAAGAGCAGCCACATAGCTAGAGTTGAGCGACACTGAGCCGGTAAAGGTGAACTGAAGCAGCAAAACCTGAGCCATTAATATTGATGAGGCTATGAGCACTCTATTTTTATGGCTAATCATCATTGCCACGCCGAAAACAAAGTAAAACCATATTTCATACGATAACGTCCACGCAGGGCCGATAAAGTTAAAATCGAACTCCGGTGCTGGCCTGTTATAGTCCTGAAGAATAAAAACACCTGATTTGATCATTGACCATAATGGGTGGACGTTGTATCGGATCAGGAATATTGATGAAATTATCAGTATGAAAAAAAATAACGGATAAATCCGGAAGAACCTTTTCATGAAGAAACTGGCGACCTGGCCTTTCTGTGCAGTGACGTAAGTTATAATAAATCCGCTAATCAGAAAGAATAAGTCTACACCGAAACCGCCGTTTAGAAAAATCCTGTTAAAAGGTTCAACCTTCCCTATATACATAAAAGAGAAATGAAACATAACGACTAGTAGCGCCGCAAATCCTCTTGTGTAATGAATGCTTTTTAACATGTGTAGTCCAGAAATTTAGATTCGCGCAAGATAGTACCAACCAATCCCTCACTCGGGTAGTCATAAAAAAGCCCCGGCGACGGGCAGTTACAGACCGCGCCAATCTAAGCTGGCTACGGGGTGGGTAATTTGAGATTAGTTACTCACCATCGCAACCGCCAACTAAAAACCCTTCCCCATCAATCCCTTTACAAATCTGTACGCCGCTCCGCCTTGATCAAAAGTACCGATCGATATTACTGTTTATCCATACAGTATTTATCAGAGAAGGATTAATTGTGCCGCGCGATTATGAAATCAAACACGCATTTATGAACGCTATCAAGCGAGACCCGTCACTAGGCGTCATCGTTACCACCCAAGAATTTGTCCATCAGCTGGAGAAGCTTAACTGGCACTTCAGCCTGCGGGAGGCCAACCAGTGGATAAAGACAAACACCGTGACGTTCCGTGACGCCTCGACGCAGGAAGGTGAGGCAAAAACTTACAAGCAGTTCAACCCGAACGGAGGGTTGTAGAATGGGGTTTCCATCACCTGCTGCTGACTATATTGAAAAGCGTATCGACTTGAACGCCATCCTGATGCCAAACCCGGTAAACGTCATCTGTATGGGTACGTCAGAGGGATTCGTGCTGGTGGATTTTTCACTCAGGGCATCTCCGGGAGACACTGTGGCATTCCAGATTCCAGCTCGGCGACCATACACAATTGGGAAAGCTATTTAGCTCGGATATCATTACATCTAACAGCGAGACGATTGATGGAGTAGGTCTAAATGGGGTTCTAATCTTAGGCAAAGTGAAAATCACTGTATTATGGGTCTTTGATAGTGTCAGCCCTATTTGATGTTTACAGAAGCAGATTGTTATCGTCATTTTTCAGTAACTTTAATATCGCTGCTTTTAGGCAATTAGAAAGTAGCCCAAAGGCTGCTTTCTAATTGAAATTTATAATGGCATGAGATGATTTGATTGCCGCCCGCAGATACCCTGTTTTTTTAAAATTATTTTGCTAATTTCTCAATATGAGATATGGCTTTAGTGAAATCTGATAAATGAAATGTCGCATCTTTACGATTAAATTTATTTTTCCAGTCATTAAATTCTGGTTCATCTGAGGGGAATCCATAGTAGTGCACAATGGCATTGCTTTTAGCTATTTTTGTCCAAATATGCTCATCTATCTGATGTACTCTCACTCCTATAATAAATAGTTTAGAGCACTTGGTGAGGCTTTCAAACCACATCATTTGTTGTTTAGATACATATTGAGGACTAGTCCTTATTGGCTTTCCTTCAGCAAATAATGACATTGCGGGCGCAACACTGTCCTCTTTAAGGTATCGCAAAATACTTTCTGGATGTCCTAAAGGCCTGACGGGAATGTCGTAGTCAAAGTTACCACCAGAAACAACACCGTTTGATATTTCAATTGATTGGGTATCATGCCAGAAATTACTGGAACCATGAATTTTCAATATTCGGATTGAACCATCAAAATATTTATTACTGTAATTTACCTTCAGTCCTTTTTTAGAGGCTGCAAGTTCTAAAAGCAAGTCATAATTTAAACTTGCGAAAATAACTCTACGGCTTCTTATCGATTCAATTAATTTAATGTAATTATTTTCTTCTCTAGGGGTGAACTTCAACAGGTAGCCAGCTAGCTCTCTTTGGAATGTCATTAAGTCAAAGTTAATGTTGTACTCGTAACTAATAAATTCTTTCATTCCTTCTTCGAAATTATTTTTAAAAGTTTCTTTAAGATGATCGGGAAGTCTAGATGCAGTTTTACCTAGTGATTCCAGCTTTTCAAATAACATGTTTCCCAAGGGCGGGGGGTAAGGATCAACATCGCCACTGCCATAACTTGCTCCTGCTCCTAACAGTATAATATGTGCCATAAGCTATCCTTCTTAAGATTCATGCATAAAAAGCATCCATAAATACTCAAATAGTATAGCCCATATTCATATGAATTATCATACAATTAGATTGATTGATTTTAAGGGGAGTGAGTAATTTTTGTAATTTTATTTTAATAAACAATAGATTAAAACTTTCTGGCCATGAGGCGCGAGATACTCTCGACTCTTACATAATCAGATTTTTCAGTAGTAAAATAGTAAAAATACCTTAAGATAGTTTATCAGTAAAATTTTATGTCATTAAACAGCTGGAAAAAACGGTGTTACTTCCGGTTAATTACGAGTTTTTTATAAAAGGTATTTATATGAAATATCAGGTTAAGGCACACTTAGACAGGGCTAGAGAGCTTTTGAAGTCTAATGAAGAACATAGTTTAAGATATGCTTCGCTTGAATTACGATTTGCTATAGAGGCACATGTTTATAATCAATTAAGAGCAGGTATGGATAAAATTCCTGAAAGTGTAATGAATACCTGGCAGCCTCCGCAAGCAATAAGGTTACTATCAGACTTTGAAGAGACTGCTGATAAAGATCTTTATATGGAAATAAGCACTCCAGAGGGAGAAAAAGAAACCATTGCATATAAAAATATAAAGTATTCTGATTTAAAAAAAATATACAATGCACTTGGTTCAAATCTTCACCAACCAACACTTAAGAAAGTCGATAATTATAAAATTAATAAGCAGGTTATCCAAGATGCTTTGGAAAAAATGGACGAAACACAAGGTTATAATTTAATATCCTTTCACAGGCCTTACGATATTATAAATTGTGGAAAGTGTAAAAAAGATATTTTGTTTACAAAACATTATGTGAGCAATAACTCAATATTGAAATGCCAATCTCAAGGGTGCAAAAACTACTATGTTATAAGATTATCAGGAGACGATGGCGTCGAGCATTTTTGCAGTGCTACTTTCAATTGTATGTCTTGTGAAAGTAAGATAAGTCTTCATTTATTTGAGTTAGACGAAGGTGGTGATTTTGCATGTAAGCAGTGCGGTAATGAATATGAGGTAACCAATGGGATTTTCTCAAATGGGCATGTAAGTAAAATGCCTAAATTTAATTTCGATGGAACGACTAACCTTCAGTATTTAGAAGAAGATTAAATAAGTTTGTGCGGCTGGTAGCATTCAATATAATTCCTTTTTTTAATGGCAAAGCAGCGCCGGATACTGAAAATTTGTGTACATTTTAGCGTACCAATCAAGAGTTTTGTTTTTGTTTAATTTAAATTAAAACAATTGGTTAAGGGGTTTTTTGTGTTAGTCCATTTAACTAAGAGGACAGCGGCGCGCAGTATAGCGCAAACAGGCCGTGAGATTCACTACATCGCCGTCCGTTTGCTCATTCCGCCAGCAATTCCGGTTTTCTGCACGCGCTAACGTTACGTGCAGAAAGCGGAAACAGCTGTACTGAAGTCCGGGATGTCATCCAGACTGAAGCGGCACCCCGACTCTTAAATCTTCACTCCCTCTTTACAGCAGCCACTTCCAGTAAACGTTTTTCAGACGCCCGCCTGGCAAATCGCCTTCAGCAAACAGACCAGAAAGGCAGACAGAGCGGTTCAATCTGCTCTGCCTGCCCTGGATTTACTCAGCCTTTTCCTGCTCTTCGCGCTGGCGACGTTTCTCCTGCTTCTTCTTCTCAGCCTTGGCTTTAGCCACGGCCGCTTCGCTCATGTCGTTGCGGATCTGCGCGTGGCTGATCAGGGCAAAAATCAGCGTGCCGCCGGTAATGTTGCCGAGCAGCGTCGGCAGGGCAAACGGCCAGAAGAATTCATACCAGCTGATGCTGCCATTAAAGACCAGATAGAGCACTTCCACCGATCCCACCACGATATGCGCCAGATCACCCAGCGCAACCAGCCAGGTCATCATCACAATCACCAGCAGTTTGGCGCCCCCCGCCGAGGGGAACATCCAGACCATGGTGGCGATAATCCAGCCGGAGATCACCGCATTGGCAAACATCTCGCCGGGCGTATTTTCCATCACCTTCATACTGATGTTGGTAAACGCCTGACGGGTAGCCTCGTCAAATATCGGCATCTCATTAAACGCCAGCGCACCCAGTGCCGTCCCTATCAGGTTACCCAGCAAGACGATGCCCCATAAACGTAATAGCAGAGCGCCATTACTCCAGGTCGGTTTGTGCATCACCGGCAGGACTGCCGTGACGGTATTTTCGGTAAACAGCTGCTGACGCGCCATGATGACGATAACAAAACCAAAGGTATAACCCAGGTTTTCAAGCAGGAATGCCCCTGGTACGCCATCCAGATGCACCTGAAATATCCCCTTCGCCATCAGCGAGGCGCCCATGGATAAGCCCGCCGCAATGGCTGACCAGAGCAGCGCCATACCATCGCGCTCCAGCTCCTTCTCCCCATCCTGGCGGATCTCTTCATGGATGGCGGCGGCGCGGGAGGGTAAAGCCTCCTCATCGACTTCGATGTCAGTGCCCTTATCCTTCTCTTCACTCTCGACGTCGTTAGGACCCTGTTCATTACCTGATGAAGGCTTCATATTTTCTCCTGGTGATAGTGCTGTCGCGTAATAAGCGTAGCCGTTTTTTATTTGCCGATAATGTAACGATCGATGCGAATAAGCGTAACAACGTTTTTCGGAACTGCATTTTTATTCAGACTGCGGGTGATACCGCACGAATAAACCCATGGCATCGAAACTGAGCGGTGGCTCACACTTCGGCCCACAGCAACATTGTGGTAATATCCCGGCCACTTTTAGCTGGTGCGATTCCCCCCTCGATGTTGGAAATCATTACGCTCACTTGTGCATACGACGAACGTGCGCTGTTCCGCCAGCTCTCATTTCGCGTCTCTGCAGGCGACATTGTGCAGATTGAAGGCCCCAATGGTGCCGGTAAGACCTCACTCCTGCGCCTGCTGGCTGGCCTGAGCCGTCCTGAACAGGGTGAAATACGCTGGCAGCAGCGGCCAATCCTGCGGCAGCGCGAAGCCTGGCATCAGGCGATGCTCTATCTGGGCCATCATCCCGGTGTCAAAGGCGTGCTTACACCGCTGGAAAATCTGCGTTTCTACCATCCTGATTGCAGTGATGCGCAGATCTTTGCTGCGCTGGAAAGCGTCGATCTCACGGGCGACGAAGAGGTGCCGGTTAGCCGGTTATCGGCGGGCCAGCAGCGTCGGGTAGCGCTGGCGCGTCTGTGGCTCAGCCAGGCCCGCATATGGATTCTCGACGAGCCGCTGACCGCCATCGACAAAGCGGGTGTTAAAAAATTAATGGCGAAATTCGCCCGGCATGCCGATAACGGTGGCGCAGTGATCCTGACAACCCATCAGGATTTGCCCGCGGATGCTGCGCGGGTGCGCAAAATTCGCCTCGGCGACGGGGAGGAAGGCTGATGCTGTTTCGCCTCATCCAGCGTGAATTACGCATCGCCTTTCGCAGCGGGGCTGATGTGATCAATCCGCTCTGGTTTTTCCTGATTGTTATTACCCTGTTTCCGCTGGGCATCGGACCTGACCCGCAACAGCTGGCGCGTATTGCACCGGGCGTAGCCTGGGTTGCCGCGCTGCTGGCGTCGCTGCTGGCGCTGGAGCGGCTGTTTCGCGATGACTTCAGCGATGGTTCGCTGGAGCAACTGGTACTGCTGCCGACGCCGCTGCCGGTAACGGTTATCGGCAAAGTAGTGGCGCACTGGCTGGTCACAGGCGTGCCGCTGATTATCCTGTCGCCGCTGGCCGCGCTGCTGCTGTCGCTGGATTTTAATGGCTGGCGGGCGATGGCCCTGACGCTGCTGCTCGGCACGCCAACCCTGAGTTTTCTCGGTGCCATTGGTGTAGGTCTCACGGTGGGTTTACGGCGCGGTGGCGTACTGCTTAGCCTGCTGGTGCTGCCGCTGGCCATTCCGGTCTTGATCTTCGCCAGTGCGGCGATGGAGGCGGCCAGTCAGGGGTTGCCGATTAATGGCTATCTGGCGATTCTCGGCGCGATGCTGCTGGGCAGCGCCACGCTCTCCCCGTTTGCCACGGCGGCAGCGCTAAGAATTACTTTGCAATAACAGCCGTTGAAATAACCGCGCGTAAAAGACGCGGCAACACTCTTTTATCGTTAATGTGAGCATTTGATATGTGGAAAGCGTTACATCAGCTGGCCAGGCCCGAACGGCTCTATCAGTTTTCGGGGCGACTGGTGCCGTGGTTCGCCATCTCAGGGCTGGCGGCGTTGCTGCTGGGCTGGGCCTGGGGCTTTGGATTTGCTCCCGCTGACTATCAGCAGGGCGACAGTTTCCGCATCATGTACATTCATGTGCCCGCCGCGATGTGGTCGATGGGCATTTATGCCTCGATGGCCATCGCCGCCTTTATCGGCCTGGTGTGGCAGATGAAAATGGCCGATCTGGTTTCCGCCGCCATGGCACCGGTGGGCGCGGTCTTTACCTTTATTGCGCTGGTCACCGGATCCGCATGGGGCAAGCCGATGTGGGGGACCTGGTGGATCTGGGATGCACGCCTCACTTCGGAGCTGGTGCTGCTGTTCCTCTATATGGGCGTGATTGCGCTCTGGCATGCTTTTGATGACCGCCGCACCGCAGGGCGGGCCGCGGGTGTTCTCATTCTGGTCGGCGTAGTTAATCTGCCGATCATTCACTTTTCAGTACAGTGGTGGAATACCCTGCATCAGGGCTCGTCGGGCATTCTCCAGCAGGCGATTGCGCCAGTGATGCGAACGCCGCTGCGCTGGGCAATCATCGGTTATCTTCTGGTGTTTATCACGCTGACCCTGATGCGGCTGCGCAACCTGATTCTGTTAACCGAACGTCATCGTCCCTGGGCGATTGATGTGGCGAAGCGGGGAGAGCAGGCATGACACCCGCCTTTTCCTCCTGGCACGCTTTCTTTGAGATGGGGGGCTACGCCTTCTATGTCTGGCTGGCGGTTGCCTGCACGCTGATTCCGCTTGTCGGGCTGACGCTGCATACCCTGTTGCTGCGCCGCCGCCTGCTGGCTGAGATCCGCCAGCGCGACGCGCGGGAACGCCGCATCCGGGCAGCGAAATCTAAAAAAGCCGCGGCTGAAGCGGCAGGAGAGATATTGTGAATACCCGTCGACGCAACCGCCTCTATGCGGCAGTGGCGATTCTGCTCGGCCTCGGCCTGGCCACCGCGCTGGTGATGTATGCGCTGCGCTCAAACATCGATCTGTTCTATACCCCAGGTGAAATCCTTTACGGCAAAGGCGAGGCGCACGAGAAGCCCGAAGCGGGCCAGCGGCTGCGCGTTGGCGGCATGGTGATGCCCGGCAGCGTCCGGCGCGATCCGAATACGCTTGCCGTGTCGTTCAAACTTTATGATGCCCGCGGCGTGGTCAGCGTCAGTTTTGAAGGCATCCTGCCGGATCTGTTCCGTGAAGGGCAGGGCGTCGTCGCGCAGGGCGTGCTGGCGGCGGGCAACCAGGTGATCGCCAAAGAAGTGCTGGCGAAACATGATGAGAAATATACGCCGCCGGAGATTGAAGACGCGATGAAGAGTAATCACACCGGCCCCCAGTCGCTGTATCAGGCGGGAAATAAATCATTATGATGCCCGAGATTGGTACTTTTCTGCTCTGCCTGGCGCTGGGGCTCTCCCTGCTGCTGAGCAGCTATCCGCTATGGGGCGCAGTGCGCCAGGATGCCCGCCTGATGGCAATGGCACGTCCGCTGGCCTGCGGTCTGTTTATCTGCATCGCGGCGGCTTTCGCGCTGCTGGTCTGGGCCTTTATCAGCAACGATTTTACCGTTGCCTATGTCGTCACAAACTCCAACAGCCTGCTGCCGGTTTATTATCGCATCGCCGCCACCTGGGGCGCGCATGAAGGATCGCTGCTGCTGTGGGTGTTGCTGCTCAGCACCTGGACATTAGCGGTGGCGATATTCAGTCGCGGTATGCCACAGGATGCGCTGGCACGCGTGCTGGCGGTCATGGGCATGATCAATCTCGGCTTCCTGCTGTTTATCCTGCTGACCTCGAATCCGTTTGGCCGCACGCTGCCGGACTTTCCGATAGACGGGCATGACCTGAATCCGATGCTGCAGGATATCGGCCTGATCTTCCATCCGCCGCTGCTCTATATGGGCTATGTCGGCTTTTCGGTGGCGTTTGCCTTTGCTATCGCCTCGCTGATGGCCGGACGGCTGGATACGGCCTGGGCGCGCTGGTCGCGTCCCTGGACCACGGCGGCCTGGGTCTTTCTGACGATTGGTATTGTCCTTGGATCGGCCTGGGCCTATTACGAACTGGGCTGGGGCGGCTGGTGGTTCTGGGACCCGGTTGAAAATGCGTCGTTTATGCCGTGGCTGGCAGGCACCGCCCTGATGCACTCGCTGGCGGTCACTGAAAAGCGAGGCACCTTTAAGGCCTGGACCGTGCTGCTGGCGATTACCGCGTTTTCGCTGAGCCTGCTGGGGACGTTCCTGGTGCGATCCGGGGTGCTGGTGTCGGTGCATTCCTTCGCCTCGGATCCGGCGCGCGGGATGTTTATCCTCGCGTTTCTGGTGATTGTTATCGGCAGTTCGCTCCTGCTCTACGCGATTAAAGGCGGGCAGGTACGTGGCCGGGTGCAGAATGAAACCTGGTCGCGCGAATCGTTTTTGCTGGGTAATAACGTGCTGCTGATTGCCGCGATGCTGGTGGTTCTGCTCGGCACGTTGTTGCCGCTGGTGCACAAGCAACTGGGCCTGGGCAGCATTTCGGTCGGTGAGCCGTTCTTCAACACCATGTTCAGCTGGCTGATGGCGCCGTTTGCGCTGCTGATGGGGATCGGGCCACTGGTGCGCTGGCGTCGCGATGAGCCGCAGAAGCTGGCAAAGCGGCTGGCGCTGGCGCTGATCGTGACCCTGGCCTGTTCCGTCATCATTCCCTGGTGGCTGCAGGATCGCATTGAGGCGATGACCGTGGTTGGCCTGCTGATGTCACTCTGGATTATCGTGCTGACGCTGCTGGAACTGCATGAGCGCGCCACTCACCGTCATCCGTTCTTTGCCGGTTTACGTCACCTGTCGCGCAGTCACTGGGGCATGGTACTGGGCCATCTTGGGGTAGGAGTGACGGTGATCGGTATTGCATTCAGCACTCAGTACAGCGTGGAACGCGATGTGCGGATGAAGGCGGGTGATAGCATCGATATTCATCACTATCACTTTGTCTTCCGCGGCGTGCAGAATCTGCAGGGGCCTAACTACAGCGGCGGCATGGGCATCATCGATGTCACGCGCAACGGCAAACATGAAGCGACGCTGCAGGCAGAGAAACGCTTTTATACGGCCGCCCGCACCATGATGACCGAAGCGGCGATTGATGGGGGTTTCAGCCGCGATCTCTATGCGGCGCTGGGCGAAGAGCTGGAGGATGGCGGCTGGGCCGTGCGCATCTATTACAAACCCTTTGTCCGCTGGATCTGGTTCGGTGGTGCGCTGATGGCGCTGGGTGGGCTGTTCTGCCTGTTTGATCCCCGTTATCGTTCGCGCAAAAAAGCGGGAATTGAGGAGCGGATATGAACAAGAAAATCCTGTTTATTCCCCTGATGCTGTTTCTGTTGCTGGCGGCGGCGCTGCTGTGGCAGCTGACACGTAATGCCGATGGCGACGATCCGACCCGTCTCGAATCCGCTCTGATCGGCAAGCCGGTGCCGCTGTTCCGGCTGGAAGCACTCGATCAGCCAGGAAAAACCTACGACCAGCGCGTGCTGACGGATGGCAAACCGATATTGCTGAACGTCTGGGCGACCTGGTGTCCGACCTGTCGCGCCGAGCATCAGTATCTGAATACGCTGGCGGAGCAGGGCATTCGCGTCGTCGGGCTGAACTACAAAGACGATCGTCACAAGGCGGTTAACTGGCTGAATACGCTGGGCAACCCCTACGCGCTGAGCCTCTATGATGGCAACGGCATGCTGGGACTGGATCTCGGCGTCTATGGCGCGCCGGAAACTTTTCTGATCGACGGTAAGGGGATCATCCGTTATCGCCACGCGGGCGATCTCAATGCGCGCGTCTGGGATCAGGAAGTGAAACCCTTGTGGGTGAAATACAGTGCGGAGGCGGGATCATGAGAATGCTGTTACTGCTGTGCGGCCTGCTGTTCAGCATCAACCTGTGGGCAAGCATCGACACGCTGCAATTTGACTCGGTGGCCCAGGAAGAACAATACCGCGACCTGACCGCTTCACTACGCTGTCCGAAGTGTCAGAACAACAGCATCGCCGACTCAAACGCCATGATTGCCGCCGATATGCGGCTGAAAGTCTATCAGCTGATGAAGCAGGGCCAGAGTCGCCAGCAGATCATCGACTATATGGTGGCGCGTTACGGCAATTTCGTCAGCTATTCGCCACCGGTCACGCCCTCAACCCTGGTTTTGTGGGCTGGTCCGGCGCTGTTTGCGCTGCTGGGCGGCGCGGTGATTATCCTGCGCAGCCGTCAGCGCAAAACCCGCAGTGAGCTGGATGAAGATGAGCAACAGCGTCTTAATGCGCTACTGAAGTCAGACAGGAAGCCGTAATGAGTGCATTTTGGATCACCCTTTTTCTGTTACTGCTGGCGGCCTGTACGCTGTTTATGGCGGCGGGCTGGCGGCAACGTCAGGCCAGCACAGGCGATCGCGATCGCCTTAATCAGCGCTTCTACCATCAGCGGATAGATGAGCTGGCACAGGATGAAGATCAGGGCGTCGTCGCTGAGCGTCCGCTGATGGAGCGGGAGTTACAGCAGACACTGCTGGCGGATATTCCACCGGCACAGACGATGAAATCACACAGCAGCAGCCGCTGGATTTTGCTGCCGGGCCTGATCGTGCTGATTGGGGTATCGCTGGGAACTTACCTGAAAACCGGTGGCCTGGCACAGCTCACGGGCTGGAAGCAGGTGCAGCAGGCGTATCCTGAGCTGCGTGCCCGACTGATGGACCCTGGCGCTAAACCGCTGAGCATGGAGGAGCTGGCGCGTTTACAGCTCGGATTGCGTACCGCGTTGCAAACGGAACCGGATAATCTGGCCGACTGGACCATGCTGGGGCGGCTCGGCATGGTGCTGAATAATGCGGAGATCGCCAGCCAGGCGTTTGAGCATGCATTACAGCTTGCTCCCAACGATCTGGCGCTGAAGCAGGATTATGCGGAAGTCCTGACGCGATCCCCCGATCCGCAGGATAACCGTCAGGCGTCACTGCTACTGCAGGAATTGCTTAAAGCGGATCCGCAAAACCTGCGTACGCTTAGCCTGCTGGCATTTAATGCTTACGGACAGCAGCAATATGATCAGGCTATCGACGCATGGCAGACCCTGCTGGGTCTGTTGCCGGCCGGTGATTCGCGACATGCGATGATCGCCCGCAGCATCGAAAAGGCCAGAAGTGCCGCCGGGCAACAGAGTCGTCAGCTGGCGCTGACCGTGACGCTGGCACCTAAGGCAGAAAAAATGTTACCGCAGGACGGAGTGTTGTATATTTCGGTTTCTGACGGTGCTTCACCGGTGCCGGTGGCTGTTAAGCGGATGCCGCTCAGTCACTTCCCGCTGTCGCTGACGCTGGATGACAGCAACGCCATGATGCCGGATCGCCTTCTTTCGGCGCAGCATCAGGTCGAGGTCCGGGTGCGTATCTCCCGTGACCCAGCCAATCCCCGGCCGGGTGACTGGCTGGGCCTGAGCGCCGTAACGCCCTGGGATGGGCATCAGCCGATCGCGGTAGAGATTAATCAGCAGCTTCCCTGAACGCATCAACTGACCGCGTTCAGGATGATGCGTGCCATTGCCTGCTGCCTCTGGCACAAAGTCAGCTATGCTCATCGGGTAAGTCGATTCGATACCGGGCTGTGACCTGAACGATGGGTAGACCTTTTTCATCCGCACAGGGAGATTGGAATGAATTATCGCCTGACCAGCCTGGCTGTCGCCAGCGTCCTTCTGGTAGGTTGTGCCAGTTCAAAGCCGGCGAATAGCGATCCTGCTCAGCGCAGCGATCCGTTCGAAGGCTTTAACCGCACGATGTTTAACTTTAACTACAACGTGCTGGATCCGTATGTATTGCGTCCGGTCGCTGTGGCCTGGCGTGATTATGTGCCGGTGCCGGCACGTACCGGCCTGAGCAACTTCCTCGGCAACCTGGAAGAACCTGCCAGCATGGTTAACGCCATCCTGGTCGGTAACGGGCGTGATGCGGGTGTGCACTTTACCCGTTTCTTCCTGAACAGCGTGCTGGGACTGGGCGGTTTCATTGACGTTGCCGGTAAGGCGAATCCGGAACTGGCGCGTGAAGAGCCGCACCGATTCGGTACCACGCTCGGTCACTATGGTGTCGGCTACGGGCCTTACGTTGAGTTGCCTGCTTACGGCAGCTTCACGGTGCGTCAGGATGGCGGCGACTACGTTGATACGCTTTATCCGATACTTGGCTGGCTGACCTGGCCAATGTCGATTGGTAAATGGACGCTTGAAGGGATTGAGACCCGCGCGCAGCTGCTGGACTCTGATGCAATCCTGAAACAGCAGAGCGATCCGTACGCCTTCATCCGTAACGCTTACTTCCAGCGTCACGACTTCCTGGCGCGCGGCGGCAAGCTCAAGCCGGAAGATAATCCTAACGCAGCCGCGATTCAGGATGACCTGAAGGATATTGACGCCGAGTAATCGCCCGCGCTGAGCCGCCAGGGATGGCGGTTTTTGCCTCTTTGCGCAGCGCGTATGCTCGCTGAGCCATTAAGCGATCCACGGCCACAAAAAAGGGCGACTCACCAGAGTCGCCCTTTTTGATCGTATCATCTAGTCAGAACTTATAGTTAAAGTTCGCGCCGTAGAGCCAGGCCTTGCCTTCAGAGGTAAAGGTATAAGGACCTTCTTTCACCGTCACTTTCTGTCCGTGCATGTAAGAGATGCCTAAATCAACCGAGGCATCATCGTTAAAGGCGTAAGAAGTACCGGCACTCAGCCATAAACGATCCTGGTCCGGGATGGAGATAGAGCGCTTATCGGCCGGAACCGGGCTGTCATCAAACGCAATACCGGTACGGAACGTCCAGTTCTTGTCGTAGGAATAGGTTGTGCCCAGTGCAATGCGGTAGGCATCGTGGAAGCTTTCATCTTTATAGAACAGCGTCTGGCCGTTAGAGCCAGTGGCTTTCAGCTCCTGGAACTGGCTCCAGCTGGTGTAAGCCATGCTGTAGTGAACCGCCCACTGCGGTGCCACTTTATGCCAGCCCGACACTTCCCACATCTCTGGCAGATTCAGCGTTAACGCGCCTGGAACGGTGGTGCCGTTGGTGCCAAAAGGTACGCCTGACACTTCCGGATTATTCACCGCATTCAGCCGGGATGAGAGATTACTTTTGTAATCGCCATCAAAATCAACTTTCACTTCTGAACGATAGGTAAAGCCGAAGCGGTTATTTTCATCCACTTCATACAGGATGCCAGCATTCCAGCCGTAGCCCCACTCATCGCCTTTCAGATGGGCCACCTGCGTATCAGCCGGAACCCCCAGCCGCGCGCCTGACTCACCGGCATAACGCTCAATTTTGGCTTTAGCGTAAACCGCATCAAAACCGATGCCTGCACTAAAATGTTCATTAAAGCGATAAGCGGTGCTGAGATTTAAATTGCCGGTCATCAGGTCAGTTTTACCGCCGTAACCGCCAGCGGTGTAGCCATTATTAAACTCTGTTGCTAAGCCGTAGTTTGAGGTTGCAGATGCGCCAATCCACCACTGATCGTTGATGGGCTGGACATAATGAATATTGGGTACCCACTGATTAGGAGCAATATTATTCGCATCCAGGCTGCGGCCACTGGGACTGCGACCACTGATATTTACATCCGGCGCAATATAGACAGCCCCGATAGAAAATTCCGGGCGATCCATTAACGCCATTGTCGCCGGGTTACGGCTGGCAGACGCCGCGGTATCACCCATTGCCCCTTCGCCTGAATATGCGCGACCTAAACCAATCGAAGAGAATTCATTTAACTGAAACCCAGCAGCGTAAACGTGGGAAGAGACAAGCGCCACTGCAGCCGCCACGGCTGACTTTGCAAACAGGTTTTTATGGTTCATGACCACAACCTCATGTGAATTATTATTTAACGCTATAACGTCGCGTAACAAAGGACGGCGGATTGTAGGGACTGATGTAAAGCGCACATATCAGACCAGTGCGGAGAGTATAGGTCCGACCTGTGTGCATGTTGCAATATTGTTTTTAAAATATTTCAGGTTTGATCGCTTAAAATTCGATCTGCATAACAAAAAGCCCCTGATCCTGGACAGCATAACCATTCCAGTTTGTTCTGGATCAATTTTTATTGTGATATTCGTCACTTAGCAACAGGTGCGTGGCGCATCTTTCAGCGAGCAGGTAAGATTTCGTCCATAAAATCGCTCAACCTATGCAATTGCTGGTCTGGAGAATGAAATGACTGATGCCATTAAAAAATGCAGTGCGACCGAAACCGCAGCCTGTTGTTGTGTTGATGTCGGCACGGTAATGGATAACACCGATTGCACCGCCAGCTGGTCAGAATGGTTTGCTCAGCGTGCCGATGCGGAAGCGAAATTAGCGCAACTGACCGAACGTGCCCGCGAGGTTGAATCAGAACCCTGTCTGATTGAATCGCGCTTCAGCGAAGTGGGTCAGGGAGTGCAGCTGGATATCGATTTCACCTTCAGTTGTCAGGCTGAAACCATGATTTTTCAGCTCGGTTTGCGTTAAGTCCCATTACGCCGCGTCACTGCGGCGTTTTTCATTTTCGTGTTTCCCTTCGCACTTTTTCCCTTCCGGCATTGGCGGCTCACCCGCTTGTGGTTAACACTGATCAGGTCAGACCTCTTCAGGCAATGATGCCACAGTCCCAGCCACAGGTGAGAACAATGAGCAAAGCGCAGCCGCTGCTGACGCGTGATGGTGAACGCATCGCAATAACCCACGGATTACGCACCCCTTTCTTACGCCAAGCGACCGGCTTCCATGGCATTCCCGCCATTGAGCTGGGACGTATGGTGGTCAGCGAATTAATGGCGCGCAGTGAACTGCCGGCTGAGGTGATCGAGCAACTGGTCTTTGGGCAGGTGGTGCAGATGCCGGAAGCGCCGAACATTGCGCGTGAAATTGTATTAAGCAGCGGGCTGAGTGTGAATACCGACGCCTACAGCGTCAGCCGTGCCTGCGCCACCAGCTTTCAGGCGGTAGCGAATGTGGCAGAAAGTCTGCTGGCGGGCACCATCTCTGCCGGTATTGCCGGTGGCGCAGACTCTTCGTCGGTGTTGCCGATTGGGGTCAGTAAAACGCTGGCCCGCGCGTTGGTGGATCTCAATAAAGCCCGCAGCTTCGGTCAAAAACTGCACATCCTGCGGCGTCTGCGCCCGCGTGATCTGCTGCCGGTCCCGCCCGCAGTGGCGGAGTATTCGACCGGCCTGCGCATGGGCGACACTGCGGAGCAGATGGCTAAGAGTCACGGCATCACTCGCGAAGCACAGGATGCGCTGGCGCTGCGATCCCATCAGCATGCCGCCAGGGCCTGGCAATCCGGGATACTGAATCAGGAAGTCATGGCAGCCTTTGTGCCACCGTGGAAAAGCGCCATCGATCAGGACAATAACGTGCGGATGAACGCCAAAGCGGAGGATTACGCCCGACTGCGTCCGGCATTTGATCGCCAGCACGGCAGCGTCACCGCGGCCAACAGCACGCCTCTCACCGACGGCGCGGCGGCAGTGATTCTGATGCGCGAGGGCCGCGCCCGTGAACTGGGCATCAGGCCGCTGGGCTATCTGCGCAGCTACGCCTTTACCGCCATTGGTGTGCAGCAGGATATGCTGCTGGGCCCGGCTTACGCTTCACCACTGGCACTGGATCGCGCCGGCATAACCCTGGCCGATCTGACGCTGATCGATATGCATGAAGCTTTTGCTGCCCAGACGCTGAGCAACCTGCACATGTTTCGCGACGAGCGTTTTGCCCGTGAGGTGCTGAATCGGCCACACGCGCTGGGCGAAGTGAATGAAGAGCGCTTTAACGTGCTGGGCGGATCGATCGCCTATGGTCATCCTTTTGCCGCCACGGGTGCGCGCATGATCACCCAGACGCTGAATGAATTACGCCGTCGCGGTGGCGGGTTAGGACTGGTCACGGCCTGCGCGGCAGGCGGCCTGGGTGCGGCAATGATTCTGGAGGCCGAATAATGGAGCAGAATGCGTTTCATCTGAAGATGCGACTGGATCACGTCGGCATCATTACGATCGATGTCCCTGGTGAGAAGATGAACACCCTGAAAGCGGAATTTGCCGGGCAGATCACCGCCATCATTGCGGAAGCGCGACGCGATCCGCAACTGGCTGGCCTGGTGCTGATTTCCGGCAAAGCGGACAACTTCATCGCGGGCGCAGACATCAGCATGATTGACCGCTGTAAGAGCGCGCAGGAAGCCGAAGCGCTGGCAAAACAGGGCCAGGAAGTAATGGCTGCGCTCGACGCGCTGCCGTTCCCGGTGGTCGCGGCAATCCACGGCGCCTGCCTCGGTGGCGGGCTGGAACTGGCGCTGGCCTGTGATGCCCGTATCTGCTCGCTGGATGATAAAACCCGCCTCGGTTTGCCGGAAGTGCAACTCGGCTTACTGCCAGGCTCTGGCGGCACTCAGCGGCTGCCACGCTTAATCGGCGTGCAGCAGGCGCTGCCACTGATTCTGACTGGCAAAGCCCTGCGGGCGAAACAGGCCCGTAAGCTGGGCGTGGTCGATGACGCGGTGCCGCAGGCGATTCTGCTGGAGACCGCCATTGCCCGGGTGAAAAAGGGCAAGGTTAGTGGACGAACGCTGCCGCTGCGCGATCGTCTGCTGCATGGTCCGGTTGGCCGTCAGGCGCTGTTTGCGCTGGCGACCCGACAGACCGCAGCCAAAACGCAGGGTAACTATCCGGCAGCAAAACGCATTATTGAGGTGGTGCGCATCGGGCTGGAGCAGGGCAGTCGGGCCGGACATGAGGCTGAAGCGCGCGCTTTTGGTGAGCTGGCGATGACGCCAGAATCTGTTGCGCTGCGCGGGATCTTTTTCGCGACTACGGCTATGAAAAAGGAGCGGGGCGGTGAAGCGGAACCCGGCACCGTCAAGCGTGTTGGTATCCTCGGCGGCGGCCTGATGGGCGGCGGCATCGCCAGCGTCACTGCAATCAACGCCGGGTTGCCGGTACGCATTAAAGATATCAGCCTGGAAGGGGTGAACCATGCGCTGAAAACCAGCTGGGAGCTGCTGAGCAAAAAGGTTAAACGGCGCCAGTTCACTCCGGCACAGCGTCATCAGCAGATGGCACGTATCACGGGCGGCATCGATTATCAGGGCTTCTCACAGCGCGACGTGGTAATTGAAGCCGTATTCGAAGATTTAGCCCTGAAGCAGCAGATGGTCAGCGAAGTGGAGGCACACTGTCAGCCGCATACGCTGTTTGCCTCAAATACCTCTTCGCTGCCGATTGAGGCGATCGCCGCCGGCGCCCAGCGTCCTGAGAACGTCATCGGGCTGCACTATTTCAGTCCGGTAGAGAAAATGCCGCTGGTGGAGGTGATTCCTCATCTGAATACCTCTACCGCGACGCTGGTGACGATTGTGGCGCTGGCGCGCAGCCAGGGTAAAACTCCGATTGTGGTGGCGGACAAGCCTGGCTTCTATGTTAACCGCATCCTGACGCCCTATATAAATGAAGCGATGCGCTGCCTGCTGGAGGGCGAACCGATTGACCATATTGATCGGGCGCTGGTGAAGTTTGGTTTCCCGGTCGGCCCGATTCAGCTGCTGGATGAGGTCGGTATCGACGTTGGCAGCAAAATCAGTCCCATCCTGTATCAGGCTTATGGTGAACGCTTTGCCGCGCCAGCCGCTTTTGATGCGGTGCTGAAAGATGGCCGCAAGGGACGTAAAAACAGCAAAGGCTTTTATCGCTATGACCAGCCGCGCTGGCAGCGTAAAAAACCGGACGCTTCGCTGTATACGTTGCTGAAAGTCTCGCCGCAGGCCAGGCAGAGTGAAGCGCAGATTGCTGAACGCTGCGTGATGATGATGCTGAACGAAGCGGCACGCTGTCTTGATGAGCAGGTGGTTCGCTGCGCCCGCGATGGGGATATCGGTGCGGTGTTTGGCATCGGCTTTCCGCCTTTCTTAGGCGGCCCGTTCCACTACATGGACAAACTGGGCGCGGCGGAAGTGGTCAACAGATTAACCCGGCTTGCGCAGCAGCATGGCGAACGATTCACACCCTGTGAGGCGCTGATTCAGGCGGCTGCAAAATAGACGAAATTTTACATTTCTGCTGAAAATGGAATAACCAATCCGATTCAGCGGCTTAGAAAAGCGCCGCCAGAGTGTGCGGCGCAGCATGATTCTGAGAAGTGCTTATTTAATAAACAACCGGTTGACTATACTAAAGCCATTAGGGTAAAACACAGCGTTCATTCGCAGAGTGAAGAGTCAGGCGCTACGCGTCGGGCGATGTCGACAAACAACAGCGGTGCTTTATGCAAGTTTTTATCATGCGTCACGGCGATGCGGCTCTGGAAGCAGCCAGTGATTCAGTCAGGCCTTTAACCTTATGTGGCTGCAATGAATCACGTCAGATGGCCAACTGGCTTAACAGCCAGACGCCGGACATTGAGCGTGTCCTGGTGAGTCCCTATTTACGCGCGCAGCAAACGCTCGCGACCGTGCGTGAAGCCTTTCCCCTGCCGGAAAGCCAGGACGTTCTGCCGGAATTAACGCCGGGCGGCGATCCGGAGATGGTCGGGTGCTATCTGCAGGCCCTGGCGAATGAAGGCGTGAAATCGGCTCTGGTGATCTCACATTTACCGTTGGTGGGGTATTTAGTCTCTGAACTGTGCCCGCAGGAAGCACCGCCAATGTTTGCCACTTCCGCTATTGCCTGCGTGGAATTCGATCCCGCGGCGAGTGCCGGTAAACTGCTGTGGCAGGTCAGTCCCAAAAAGCTGGCTAAAGCAATCTGACGTCTGTGGGCCGATCATTCCGGCCCCTCTCAGGGCAATTCAGGCGGTTGCCACTCCTCAATCTCAATCAAAACCAGCAGCGCGGCGTCACCGCCGAACATTTTGGGTGCCTGATGAAAAGCCATCACCCACGGATGCTGGGCCAGCCACAGCGGCGTCTGCTGCTTCAGAATATGCTTTCCATGACCGGTCATGACGCTGGCGCAGAACAGATGTTCACGGCGGCAGGCGGCGATCAGTGCCCCCAGTTCCTGCTTGGCCTGCTGCTGCGTTAAGCCGTGCAGATCGAGGAAAATCTCTGGCGTATAGTCGCCACGACGTAATTTCTTCAGCTCAAAATGGCTGACATCGGCGCGCACATAACGGGTGGCACCTTCCGTTGAGAGCAGTGGCTGAAACTCATCCGAAAAGTAATGACTGTTGTCCGCCTGCTCTGAAAGCAGACGCTTTACCGGAATGTGGCGGGTTTTAACCGGCGCTTTGTGGACAAACGTGTCCTGTTTTAACTGGCGTGTACCCGTCATTAACTGGCGAAACAGCGCCTGGTCATCCGGGCTTAGTGGTGTTTTTTTACTCATGGCAGGTCAGTCATATCAGAAAAGGCTGTCACACAGCAGAGTCGATACCTTACCGTTAAGCGTCATTAAATGTCAGCTTTTTCACCTCGCTGCGCTGAATTCTCCCCGGCTTCATGGCACACTACTGGCCGATTTAGCAAAAGGCCTGCGGAGGGCTACGTGGACAAAATTTTCGTCGATGAGGCAGTGAACGAACTGCACACCATTCAGGACATGCTGCGCTGGGCGGTCAGCCGCTTTTCCGCTGCCGGAATCTGGTACGGACATGGCACAGACAATCCCTGGGACGAAGCCGTTCAACTGGTCCTGCCGTCACTCTGGCTGCCGCTGCATATTCCTGAAGATATGCGCAATGCGCGTCTGACCGCCAGCGAACGTCTTCTGATCGTCGAGCGCGTCATTCGTCGCGTTAACGAGCGCATTCCGGTCGCCTATCTGACCAATAAAGCCTGGTTTTGCGGCCACGAATTCTTTGTTGATGAGCGCGTGCTGGTGCCGCGTTCACCGATTGGCGAACTGATTGAGAACCGCTTTGCCGGTCTGGTCAGCACGCCACCCCATCATATTCTGGATATGTGTACCGGCAGCGGCTGCATCGCGATTGCCTGCGCCTATGCCTTCCCGGAAGCGGAAGTGGACGCGGTGGATATCTCTACCGGTGCGCTGGCGGTTGCCGAGCAGAACATTGAAGAACATGGTCTGATTCATCAGGTTACGCCGATTCGCGCTGACCTGTTCCGCGAACTGCCACCGCTGAAATATGATCTGATCGTCACCAATCCGCCGTATGTTGATGCGGAAGATATGGATGATCTGCCGAACGAATATCGCCACGAACCGGAGCTGGGGCTGGCGGCAGGCAGCGACGGCCTGAAGCTGGTACGCCGCATTCTGGCCTGTGCACCAGATTATCTCAGCGAGCAGGGCGTCCTGGTCTGCGAAGTGGGCAACAGCATGGTGCACATGATCGAACAGTATCCCGACGTGCCCTTTACCTGGCTGGAATTCGACAACGGCGGTGACGGCGTCTTTACGCTGACGCGCCAGCAGATTGTCGACGCAAAACACCATTTCTCTTTTTACAAAGACTAAAAGTGGGGCGAAGCATCGCCCGCCGAACCCTGAGAAGGAAACAGCATGGCCGGAAACAGCATCGGGCAATTTTTTCGAGTAACGACCTTTGGCGAGTCCCATGGGCTTGCGCTGGGCTGTATCGTTGATGGTGTGCCGCCAGGTATTCCGCTGACCGAAGCGGATATTCAGCATGATCTTGATCGCCGCCGTCCTGGCACATCGCGCTATACCACGCAGCGCCGCGAGCCGGATCAGGTGAAAATTTTGTCCGGCGTCTTTGAGGGTGTGACTACCGGTACTTCGATTGGCCTGCTGATTGAAAATACCGATCAGCGTTCGCAGGATTACGGCGCTATCAAAGATCTCTTCCGTCCGGGCCATGCTGATTACACCTACGAGCAGAAATATGGTCAGCGCGACTACCGTGGCGGTGGACGCTCGTCGGCGCGCGAAACCGCGATGCGCGTGGCGGCCGGTGCGATTGCCAAGAAATACCTGCAGATGAAACACGGTGTCGTGGTGCGCGGCTATCTGTCACAGATTGGTGACATCGCCTGTGAGCTGAAAGACTGGAGCATCGTGGAAGAGAATCCGTTCTTCTGCCCGGATGCGGACAAGCTGGAGGCGCTGGATGAACTGATGCGCGGCCTGAAAAAAGAGGGCGACTCCATTGGCGCTAAAGTCACGGTCATGGCAGATCACGTGCCGCCAGGCCTGGGCGAGCCGGTATTTGACCGACTGGATGCCGATCTGGCGCATGCGCTGATGAGTATTAATGCCGTTAAAGGCGTTGAAATCGGCGACGGCTTTGCGGTGGTTAACCAGCGCGGCAGTCAGCATCGCGACGAGATCCGCCACGATGGTTTCCAGAGCAACCACGCCGGGGGCATTCTGGGCGGCATCAGCAGCGGCCAGACCATCAGCGCCAATCTGGCGATGAAACCAACCTCCAGCATCACCGTGCCGGGTAAAACTATTACCCGCGACGGCGAAGAAGTGGAGATGATCACCAAAGGCCGCCACGATCCCTGCGTCGGGATCCGCGCAGTGCCGATCGCCGAGGCGATGATGGCGATCGTCCTGATGGATCATCTGCTGCGCCAGCGGGCGCAGAACGGTGACGTTAACAGCTCCGTACCGCGCTGGTGATGCCATGAAGGCTCTTCTGCTTACCCTGAGTGCGCTGTTGATCAGCGCCTCCAGCCTGGCGGCGACGCCGTGGCAACGCATCCAGCAGCCGATCACCGGCGCACCGCAGTCAATCGGTGGCTTTGCCAACGGCTGTATTGTTGGCGCCGAGGCGCTGCCGCTGAATTCACCGCACTATCAGGTGATGCGTCAGGATCAGCGGCGCTACTTTGGTCATCCCGATCTGATTCAGTTTATTCAGCGTCTCAGTACGCAGGTGCATAACCTGCAACTGGGCAACGTGCTGATTGGTGACATGGGCATGGCAGCAGGCGGGCGTTTCAGCAGCGGTCACGCCAGCCATCAGACCGGGCTGGATGTCGATATCTGGCTGCAACTGCCGAAAACCCGCTGGAGCGCCCAGCAACTGCTGAAACCGCAGCCGCTCGATCTGGTCGGGCCGGGTGACAAAAATGTGATTGCGCGTCACTGGCAGCCGGAAATTGATAGCCTGATTAAACTGGCCGCCAAAGATGATGATGTGACACGGATCTTCGTCAATCCGGCGATTAAAAAGCAGCTTTGTGCCGATGCGGGTAACGATCGTGACTGGCTGCGTAAAGTGCGCCCGTGGTTTGCTCACCGGGCCCATATGCATGTGCGCCTGCGCTGCCCGGCGGGCAGTATCGGCTGTGAAGATCAGCCCGCACCGCCTGCTGGCGATGGCTGCGGCGCAGAGCTGCAGAGCTGGTTCCTGCCGAAACAGCCTGGTTCGGGCGCACCGGTGAAACGTGAGCCGCCGCCATTACCGCCTGCCTGTCAGGCCCTGCTGGATAAACATCTACTGTAAGGGATTCCATGGATTGGTTTGTGGTCAGCCCGCTGCTCGTCGGGCTGCTGTTTTTAATCGCCATGCTCGCCGGTTTTATTGATTCAATCGCGGGTGGCGGGGGATTACTTACGGTACCTTCGTTGCTGGCGGCGGGCCTTTCTCCGGCCCAGGCGCTGGCGACCAATAAACTGCAATCGGTCGGTGGATCGTTTTCCGCCAGTCTCTACTTTATCCGGCGTGGTGCGGTCAATCTGAATGAACAGTGGCTGAACATTGCCATGACGCTGCTGGGTTCCGTGCTGGGCGCGATACTGATTCAGCGCCTGCAGGCGGATTTCCTGCGCCAGATGCTGCCGCTGTTTTTAATCGCTATCGGTCTGTGGTTCCTGCTGATGCCGCGACTCGGCGAAGTGGATCGCGCGCGCCGTCTGCAGGGTCTGGCCTTTGCCCTGGTCGGCGGCGGAGCTGTGGGATTCTATGACGGATTTTTCGGACCGGGCGCAGGCTCTTTTTATGCGCTGGCTTTCGTCACGCTCTGCGGCTACAACCTTGCCAAAGCGACCGCCCATGCCAAGGTCCTCAATTTCACCTCGAACCTCGGCAGCCTGCTGTTCTTTATGTTCGGCGGCAAAGTGGTGTGGGGAACCGGCCTGATCATGATGCTCGGCGCTTTCTGCGGCGCGCGTCTGGGCGCAAGACTGGTGCTGAGCCGCGGACAGAAGCTGATCCGCCCGATGGTGGTGATTGTGTCTGCCGTCATGAGCATTAAATTACTGTGGGACAGCCATGGCAGCGCCGTTATGGCCTGGCTTGCCACGCTGCAATCGTAACCTAAAACCTGATACCGTCATGAACCCGACACATCATTATGAACAGCTGATCACGCTGTTTGATCGCTGTTTCAGCGATGAATTTCAGACCCGTCTAATTAAAGGCGATGATGAACCGATCTATCTTCCTGCTGATGCCGAATCGCCGTGGAACCGTGTGGTCTTTGCTCACGGCTTCTACGCCAGCGCCCTGCATGAGATCTCTCACTGGTGCATCGCCGGTGAAGCGCGCCGCAAACTGGTCGATTTTGGCTACTGGTACTGTCCGGATGGCCGCGATGCGCTGACCCAGAGTCAGTTTGAAGCGGTGGAAGTGAAGCCACAGGCGCTGGAATGGATGTTTTGTACGGCGGCAGGCTTTCCCTTCAACGTGAGTTGTGACAATCTCGACGGAGATTGTGAGCCGGATCGCATTGCGTTCCAGCGTAAAGTGCATGCTCAGGTCATGAGCTATCTGACGTCGGGCATTCCCGACCGTCCCGCGCGTTTTATTACCGCCCTGGCGGAATTTTATGGCAGGCCTTCATTAACAGCATCGCAGTTTCCCTGGCCGGACGATCTGTGATGCAGAAAGGCATTATTAAAAGAGGAATTGAGATGATCGCAGAATTTGAAGCGCGTATTCTGGCCCTGATTGACGACATGGTCGAGCATGCCAGTGACGATGAGCTGTTCGCCAGCGGTTATCTGCGCGGGCATCTGACACTGGCCGTCGCTGAAGTGGAGCAACTGGGCGAACATACGCCAGAAGCGCTGCAGATTCAGGTGACCCGCAGTCTGCAAAATGCCATTGCTGCCGGAGAACTCTCGCCGCGCGATCAGGCATTAGTGGTCGGGATGTGGGATAACCTGTTTGTTCAGGCACGCCAGCTCTCCGCGTAGTGGTGCAGGGCGGCGTGCCGCCCTTAGCGTCCGCTAAACGGCTTTTCCCTTCAGTAATTTCCTCACCCAGTAACGATTCGGATTGAGTGCTGCCAGGGTACTGGCATCCAGAGGCTGCGGCTCGCCCGCCAGCTGAGCTGCCAGCACTTCGGCTGCCAGCGGCGCACTGCACAGGCCGCGCGATCCCAGCGCCCCAAACAGATACAAGCCCGCAAGATCGGGTGCGTCAGCGATATCGCTGCCTGCCGCCTGCTGTGCCGGTAAATCAGCATACTGCGCCAGCGTAGCAGCATAATCCGGCACGCCGCCCACCATCGGCAGGTGATCCCGGGTGGCGCAGCGCACCCCCATTCTCGCCTCTCCGTCACTGACATCCACCGTTTCGGCCCAGCTGCTGTCAGGCAGGCAATGCAGCAGGCGGCTGCGGTTCTCCTGCTGATCCTCCTCCCGATACGCGGTTGCGGTATCGCCACGGTGATAGCTGGCCCCGATACAGTGCGTACCAAACTGCGGGCTGACAGGCGTCAGATAGCCGTCGTAACAGAGCACCGTTTGCAGCGCGTTGAGGCCCGGCGTGGAGGGAACATGGCTTACCTGACCGGCCACCGGATAGGTCGGCAGCGGGGCGCTTTGCGCAAAGTCGGCAATCGCATGACCGTTTGCCAGTACGACGGTCGGATGACGCACCGCCGGACGATCGCTGAACGTCAGCGTCCAGTGATCATCCTCCCGGGAAAGCGCGTTCACCCGGTGCAGCCAGTGAATGCGCAATCCCTGGGTCTCGCCATGCGCCAGCATCGCGGTGGTCAGCTCTGCCGGTGAGAGCCAGCCGCCTTGCGGATAGAAAATGCCGCCACAGCCATGTTCAACATTTGCCAGTTTTTCAGCTTCTGCCACATCGACGCCACAGGCGATGATTTCAGGCAGGTCCATCGCCAGCATCTGATCGATCTTCTTACGGCTTTTCTCATCCCAGCCCAACTGCAGCACACCGCTCCAGTGATGCTCATAGGTGACGGTTAATTGATCATAGAGCCGCCGGGCAAAGCTGAAGGCCGAGGGGAAAAAAGTGGCAAGCGCCGGGTCGTGCTGATTGAGCAGCGGATAGAGCGCTCCCTGACGATTGCCGGATGCGCCCAGCGCGGGCGCCTCATCGGCGCAATAAAGCGTTACCCGCCAGCCGCGACGCAGCAGCGCCAGCGCCAGGGTGGCACTGGCGACGCCGCCGCCAATCAGGGCTACATCACGCTGCTCCGCAGCCTGACGATGATACCAGGGCTGTGCGGCGGGCAGCGGAGGCGCATCCTGCAACGGCCCGCATAGCATTTCGCGCTTCGGACCAAATCCTTTGCGGCGGATGACCGCAAAGCCCGCCTGCTGCAGACCGCGCCGGACAATGCCTGCGGCGGTAAAGGTCGCGAAGGTCCCCTGCGGCCGCGCCAGTTTTGCCATCATGCCGAACAGCTCCGGCGTCCACATATCCGGGTTCTTTGAGGGCGCGAACCCATCCAGGAACCAGGCATCTACCTGACGATTCAGGCTCTCATCCAGCTGGCCCATCAGCAGGTTAATATCGCCCAGCCACAGGTCGAGCGTGATGCGGCCGCCATTAAACAGCAGACGCTGACAGCCGGGCAGGGCAGCGGGCCACTGCGCCTGCAGCGCCTCCGCCCAGGGGGCCAGTTCGGGCCAGTGCTGCTGCGCCGCAGTTAAATCTTCACGGGTTAACGGAAATTTCTCAAAGCTGATGAAATGCAGACGTTTTAAAGTGGCGTCGGGCTGTTCGCGCTGAAACGCATCGAACGCCTGCCAGAGCGTCAGGAAATTAAGACCGGTGCCAAAACCGCTCTCCGCCACGATCAGCAGATCGCGCGGATGCTCAGTAAAACGCTGGGGAAAACCGTTGCCGCCAAGGAAGACATAGCGTGTCTCTTCCAGACCGTTGTCATTAGAGAAATAGACATCGCCAAACGCTCGGGAAACAGGTGTACCCTGTTCATTCCAGTTTAGCTTTGCATGTTCAACCGGGGTCAATTTCACGGTAAAGGCTCGTTTTTCAGGCAGTGGCGCGATTCTAGCGACCCGCGTGACATGACGCAAATTTACAAAAGGAAATAGCTGATCGGACTTGTTCGGCGTACAAGTGTACGCTAGAGTGCATGCCAATTAAGAAGAAGTGGATGAGGAAGATTGAATGAAACGTGCTGTGATTACTGGCTTAGGGATCGTTTCCAGTATTGGTAATAACCAGCAGGAGGTGCTGTCATCTCTGCGTGAAGGACGCTCTGGCATCACCTTTTCTGAAGAGATGAAAGATTCCGGCATGCGTAGTCACGTCTGGGGTAACGTTAAATTAGATACCACCGGCCTCATCGATCGCAAAGTTGTGCGCTTTATGAGTGATGCGTCCATCTATGCTTATCTTTCCATGGAAGAAGCGATTAAAGATTCTGGCCTTAGCGCTGAAGCGTATCAGAGCAACCCACGTGTGGGTCTGATTGCGGGTTCAGGCGGCGGCTCCCCACGTTTCCAGGTATTTGGTGCTGACGCAATGCGCAGCCCACGCGGCCTGAAAGCGGTTGGCCCTTATGTTGTCACCAAAGCGATGGCCTCTGGCGTCTCTGCCTGCCTCGCAACGCCATTCAAAATTCATGGCGTAAACTACTCGATTAGCTCCGCCTGTGCCACCTCTGCGCACTGTATCGGTAACGCCGTTGAGCAGATCCAGCTTGGCAAACAGGATATCGTTTTTGCGGGCGGCGGCGAAGAGCTGTGCTGGGAAATGGCCTGTGAGTTCGACGCCATGGGCGCGCTCTCTACCCGTTACAACGACACGCCAGAAAAAGCGTCACGCACTTATGACAATGAGCGCGACGGCTTTGTTATCGCCGGTGGCGGTGGCATGGTCGTCGTTGAAGAACTGGAGCATGCGCTGGCACGTGGTGCGCATATCTATGCCGAAATCGTCGGTTATGGTGCCACTTCAGACGGTGCAGACATGGTTGCTCCATCAGGTGAAGGCGCAGTGCGCTGCATGAAGATGGCGATGCACGGTGTCGATACCCCAATTGACTATCTGAACAGCCACGGAACCTCTACCCCGGTGGGTGATGTGAAAGAGCTGGGCGCGATTCGTGAAGTGTTTGGCGATAACACGCCATACATCTCAGCAACGAAAGCGATGACCGGCCACTCTCTGGGTGCGGCTGGCGTGCAGGAAGCGATCTACTCGCTGCTGATGCTGGAGCATGGCTTTATCGCGCCAAGCATCAACATCACCTCGCTTGACGCGGCAGCAACCGGTATGAACATCGTCACTGAGCCGATGGAAAAAGAGCTGACTACCGTGATGTCTAACAGCTTTGGTTTTGGCGGTACCAACGCCACATTGACCATGCGTAAATATCAGGCGTAATTATTACGTCAGCACTCTGAAGGGCCGGCTTGCCGGCCCTTTTTGTTTTACAGCCCATCCGCTTTACCTCGTTCAACCCTCCGTTTTAGCCCTCCCGCTGCAGCAGCCGCAGCAATGTATCGCATCCTGCCACAATCTCGTCAGGCGTCAGTGCGGCAAAGCCCAGCATCCAGCCTTGCTGAGATGAAGGCCCGGCATAGAGCGGACTCAGACGCGGCAGCAGCAAACCCTGTTGAGCCGCCAGTGCGCTTAATCGCGCTTCATCCTGTTGCAGTCTGACAGTTACCTGTAATCCGCCGCTGCTGACAATCGGCGTGATCCACGGCGACAGTTGCTGAGCGATTAGCGTCAGCAGCAGATCGCGACGGCTGTGATAGAGCTGACGCATCAGCCGCAGATGGCTGGCGAAATGTCCCTGTTGCAGAAAGGCGGCGGTGACAGCCTGCGGCAGCAGGGCGCTGTGTCCATCCAGCACGCTGCGTGCCTGGCCTATGGGGGTAATCAGCGCGGGCGGGACCACCATCCAGGCCAGCCGCAGGGAGGGAAACAGCGACTTCGAGAAGGTGCCCAGCGTAATCACCCGCTGATGGCGATCCAGTCCCTGTAGCGCAGGGATAGGACGTTCGTCGTAGTGAAATTCGCTGTCATAATCGTCTTCGATCAGCCAGCACCGGTTGCGCTGCGCCCAGTCCAGCCACGCCAGGCGTCGCGTCAGGCTCAGCGTCACGCCGGTAGGGTAATGATGCGATGGCGTCAGATACATCAGTTTTGCACTGCCGCTGGCGGGGATGGCACCTTCGGCATCGACCTCAATCCCGCGCACCTGTGCGCCGGCAGCCAGAAAGGCGTTACGCGCACCAGGATAGCCCGGCTCCTCCATCCATACCTCATCACCGGGATCGACGAACATCATTGCCAGTAACTGCAGTGCCTGTTGTGAACTGGTCAGAATGATCACCTGTTCCGGCTGGCATGCCACGCCCCGGGAAAGTGCCAGATAATCCGCGAGTGCGCTGCGTAACGGCAGGTAGCCGCAGGGATCGCCATATCCCATTGCGGCACTGCCCAGTGAACGCTGCACGCTGCTGCCGAGGCGTCGCCACGTGTCATGGGGAAAAGCGCGTAACTCCGGTGAACCGGCGGCGAATGCATGGGGAAAAGGGGGATCCTGACAGCCACCGGTTGCCAGTACCTGCTGGCCCCGCGCTGAGAAACGGACGGGCTGAGGCCGGGCTGGAAATGATGATGAGTGGGTGGGGATGATGATGGCAACAAAAGTACCGCGACCGGTCTCGCGTCGCAGATAGCCTTCACTTTCCAGCTGTCCGTAGGCCGCTTCCACCGTCACACGTGACAGACGCAGATCCTGCGCCAGCTGCCGACTGGACGGCAACTGCTGACCAGCATGCAGATGGTGCCGGTTGATCGCCAGTCGCAGGGTAGAGCAGAGCCGCTCGCGCACGCCGCCACTGGTCTGATGCTGGAAAAGTTGTAATAACGGTGAAGACATATGGGTCTTATACCTGATGGGGAATGGGTATCAGTAAGCAGTCCACTTTGCCGTAAACTGCAGACTCACCACAACAGGAGAATCGCTATGTCATCGGTTTTACGAATTCCGGCCGCCACCCCGCAGCAAAGCCTCGACTATCTGCAGGCAAAACTCGCTTTTTACACCGACGCCTGGGATCTGGCGGAAGATCTGGGGCGGCAAATCCCGGATATCGTGGTAATCGATGCTCGCGCGCCGGAGGCTTATCGCGCCGGGCATATTTGCGGCGCGATCAACTTTCCGCATCGCGAGATGGATGCCACTACCACGGCCCGGCTCGATCGCAGCAAAGTTTATGTCACGTATTGTGACGGCATTGGCTGTAACGGCTCGACGAAAGCGGCCTGGAAACTGGCCTCGCTGGGATTTCAGGTGAAGGAGTTGATTGGCGGGCTGGATTTCTGGAAACGTGACGGTCATCCGCTGACCTGGGGTGATGCACCGGGCGAATGGCCAGTCGCCGCGCCCAAAGCATTCTGTGGCTGTTAACTCAGAGGACCACCCAGAGTAAAAGGGTGATGACGACCAGTGCGACAAAGAAGCCCAGCAGGGGGCGCTCTGCCAGAGGCTGAATCGCGGGCGGCAGCGACGCAACAAAGGGTGACCAGATCGGCTGGGGTTTTATCTCGCTGGCAGCCAGCGGCTGTTCGAGAAGTTTTTCTGCCCGGTCGGCGCGCCGGCTGAACAGGAAGTTCAGCAGATCCTGGGTCTGCGTTACGGTGAGCACCGTCTGCGGCGTGGCCTGGAAACGCTGCTGGCTGTAATCCTCCAGTTGCTGCCGCTCCTGCTGATCAAGCGGCTGTTTCAGGGACGCTTCCAGCAATTGCAGCGTCGGTGCGCTGTGCTGACTCAACGTCTGACGTACCTGCAGATACTGTGTCAGCAGTGGGAAGTGGCGCGACGGGATGGGATCACCGCTGGTCAGATTGACCAGTTTCAGCGCAGCCGTCCACAGCTTACCGGTGGATTCGCCAGTGGCAGCGGCCAGGCGTACCACCTGCTGATTCAGCGTATGGTGCTCGGCAGGCAGCAGCGTGCGATCGCTGACGCGGATCTGCTGCGGCTGAGGAATCGTCATCTGCCCGTTCTGCAGCATCGTCAGCACCTGGCGCAGCTGATCCTGGCTCAGCGCGCTCAGTACGGTCTGACCAAATTGCTGACGGATAAAGTCGCTGACGGCCTGACGGTTATTCCCTTTCGGCAGCAGATCGGTGAGCTGGGTCATCAGCTGGCGTGTGGCATGCCCATTTTGCGTCTGCGTAAGGCGGCCATTAAGGTACTGTTCCGCTGCCGGAAAATGACGCGACTGCAACTCCGCTTCACTTTTTACGCCCACTTCATGGCGTACGCCCGCCCACAGTTCAGGCGCTTTAAGATTACTGAGCGATGAGATACGCACGATCAGCCGTTCTAACGTCGTGCGCTGCGCAGGGGAGAGGGGCTGTTCACCGGCCACTGAACCGTGACGCGTAACGCCAGTTTGCGGATTGACAGATGAACGATCGCCGACCGGCACACCGGGGCCGCTGAGTGGTTGCATGGCGGATTCCTTGGGAAAACAGAACAGCGTGGGGTGCGCCGGAAAATGAATAGGCCATGATAGCAAAAGCCCCCGGGAAATCCCACGGGGGACATGCGTTTCGGCGCGAGATTTACGCTTCAGCTGTAGACTCTCTTCACTGCCATCCTCAACAGTACCCTCACTCGCCACAGCCGCTACCCGTAATCTGCCGGCCGCGCTATTCAGGGCAGCGGGTGACTCACCGGTTTACGGCGGGTTAAGGGGGTACGCAGCCGCTGCGCCAGTATCACACCGCCAAGCGTCAGACCGCCGCCAATCCAGTGGTAACTGTGTAGTTGCTCATGCAGAAAAATCACCGCGATCACCGCGGTAAATACCGGGATCAGATTCATAAAGATACTGGTGGTGCTGGCACCCAGACGCTGCACACCGTGGATCCACAGGAACGGCGCGATGATCGAAGCAAACAGACCGGCAAAGGCCACCAGCGGCAGGTTGTGCCGGTTAAGCGCCACCTCGGGGGCCAGCAGAAAACCAGGCAGCAGCAGAACGACGCCAAATAAAATCTGCACATACAGGCTTTGCCAGATCGGCAGCGGCAGTGCCCAGCGTCGTGTCAGCACGCCATACAGCGCATAGGCGGCGGAGGCGGCCAGCATCAGCAGTTCGCCTTTGCCCAGGCCATGATTCAGCAGCTGCATCACGTTACCCTCACTGACCAGCCACACCAGACCGGTAAAGGAGATGATGCTGCCAAGCAGGATGCCGAGCGTCGGCGCAATCCGCAGGATCACCACGCTCAGCAGCACGGTGAGCAGGGGGATGAGGGCGCCGATAATGCCCATAAAGAGTGCGCTGACACTGTGTGCTGCGTAGTAGGCGAGACTCTGATAGAGCACCATGCCGAGCAGGCCAAGGATCGCCAGCCGCCAGAGGTGCGGTTTAATGACCTGACGCGTGCGCCACACGCCGGGCAGCACAAAGGGCGTCAGCACCAGCAGCGCCAGTAACCAGCGGTAGAATGAGATCGCCGCCGGATCGATCGCATCCGCCGAGAGTTTGCTGACAATTGAGTTGATCGACCAGATTATTACCGCAAAGAGCGGGTACAGGAAAAACATGCTGACTCTCCACACGCCATAATGAGGCGCAGTGTACGCTTGTCCGGATTTATTCAGATAGTTAATATCGGACAAAATTAGTTGTGGAGCGGACAGAATGACCCTGAAAGTGATCTACCAGCCGCCCCTTGACGCGCCGCAACTGCGCTACTTTATGCGTTATGAGCAGGCCAATGCCCGCACCGAATATCTGCCGCATGCGCATGCCTGGGGTCAGCTCATTATGGTGAAAAGCCACGTACTGGAGATGCAGGTCGAGGGTGAGCGATTGCTGACACCGGCAGATATTCCGGTCTGGATCCCACCGGGTCAGCTTCACAGTAGCTATAACCATCGTCAGGCACAGTTCCGTACTTTTAATCTGGCGGCTCCGTTATGCGCCGATCTGCCCTGGCGCGCCTGCCTGCTGCTGGTCGATCCCATTGCACATGCCATTATGGATGAGTTTGCTGAGCAGCAAATCGAGCAACCCGAAACGGATGCGCAGTGGCGGCTGTGCGAGGTGCTGCGCGATCGCCTGCAGCTGGCGCAGGTACAGGAGAGTTATCTGCCCACCTCTGACGATAAATTTCTGGCGCCGGTGTTACATGCGCTGGAAGCGCATCCGGGCGATAACACCACGCTGGCAGGCTGGGCGGGGCGGGTCTTTACCACCGAACGGACGCTGGCGCGGCGCTGCCAGCAGCAGCTTCATATGACCTTTGGCGAGTGGCGGCAGCGGCTGCGGTTTCTGCGCGCCATTGTGCTGCTGGAGCAGGGGGAAAGCGTGCAGAGCATCGCCCATGAGCTGGGGTACAGTTCAGCTTCGGCGCTGATTGTGATGTTCCAGCAACAGGCGGGAACCACGCCCGAACGCTACCGTGCACGGTTAGGCTAACGCGTCGCTTTGTGCCAGAATAATTGCCTGATATGTAACTGACAGGAAAGCCGTGGTGAAAATTCTGGTCGATGAAAATATGCCTTATGCCCGTGAGCTATTCAGCCGTACCGGCGACGTGGTCGCGGTGCCGGGGCGTCCGCTGCCGGTGGCTGAACTGGCCGATGCCGATGGCCTGATGGTGCGCTCAGTCACCCAGGTTAATGAGGCCCTGCTGGCAGGAAAGCCGGTGAAATTTGTCGGAACCGCCACGGCGGGCACCGATCATATCGACGAGAACTGGCTGCAGCAGGCGGGCATTGCGTTCTCTGCCGCACCCGGCTGTAACGCCATTGCGGTGGTGGAGTATGTTTTTTCTGCGCTGTTGCTGCTGGCGGAACGCGATGGTTTCCAGCTGCGTGACCGCACTGTCGGCATCGTTGGCGTCGGTAACGTCGGTGGGCGACTGCAAAAGCGTCTTGAGGCCTGGGGCATCAAAACCCTGCTGTGCGATCCGCCGCGCGCCGATCGCGGTGATGAGGGGGATTTCCTGTCGCTGGAGGCTGTGACAGAGCAGGCTGATATTCTGACGTTCCATACGCCGCTGTTTAAAGAGGGCCCGTATAAAAGCTGGCATCTGGCGGATGCGGCGCTGCTGATGGCGCTAAAGCCTAATACTATTCTGATCAACGCCTGTCGCGGCCCGGTGGTGGACAACAGCGCGCTGCTGGAGGTGCTGAAAATGCGGCACGATCTTAGCGTCGTGCTGGATGTCTGGGAGCCGGAGCCGGATCTGTCGCTGGCGCTGCTGGATAAGGTCGATATCGCCACGCCGCACATCGCGGGCTACACGCTGGAAGGCAAAGCGCGCGGCACCACCCAGGTGTTTGAAGCCTGGTGCGACTTTATTGGTCAGCCGCAGCAGGTGCCGCTCAGTACCTTACTGCCGGTGCCGGAATTCAGTGAAATCACCCTGAATGGCCCGCTGGATCAGCCAACGCTGAAACGCCTGGCGCATCTGGTGTATGATGTGCGCCGCGATGATGCCCCCCTGCGTAAAGTGGCGGCGAAACCCGGCGAGTTTGATCGCCTGCGCAAGCAGTATCAGGAGCGCCGCGAGTGGTCATCGCTGCAGGTGAACTGCGATGACGCCACAACCGCTGAGCTGCTGAACCAGCTGGGCTTTAACGCAATCATCTCCCCGGAATAGCGGGCGCTGCAGGTCAGGCGCCCTGGCGCGGTTTCCGCACTGAATTAATCAGTGAACGGAAGGCGCGCGCTGCTGGCATGTCTGCATGACGGCGGGTTCTGGGGGGATATACCCAATGGATTTCGGGTTGCATTGAGGCGGCAAGAGAACGAATCCCGATGAGCTTACTCATGTAAGTGATTCGGGTGAGTGAACGCAGCCAACAAAGATGCAACGTGAAAGACGACGGGGATAAATCTGAATCCCTGGGCGGTGAATATCACCGCCTTCTGTTTTTATGTCATTGTCTGGAGTAAACCAACATGTCTGACGGCTGGAATATTGCGCTACTTGGCGCGACAGGCGCAGTAGGGAACGCTGTACTGGAACTGCTGGCGGAACGCCAGTTCCCGGTTGGTGAATTATATTTGCTGGCCAGCGAAAACAGCGCGGGCGAAATCAAACGTTTCGAAGGCCGCTCGGTGCGGGTCGAAAATGCGGAGACGTTCGACTGGTCACAGGCGCAGCTGGCCTTTTTCGTGGCGGGACGTGACGCCTCTGCGCGCTTTGCCGATGAAGCGGCCAATGCCGGTTGTCTGGTGATCGACAGCAGCGAGCTGTTTGCGCTGGAACCCGATGTGCCGCTGGTGGTGCCGGATGTGAATCCGCAGGTGCTGGCAGATTATCGCAATCGCAACATCATCAGCGTGGCGGATAACCTGGTAAGCCAGCTGCTGACCGCAATTAAACCACTGGTGGATGCGGCCGGATTGAGTCGTTTACAGGTGACTAACCTGATCTCAGTCTCCAGCTACGGCAAAGTGGCTGTTGATGCGCTGGCCGGGGAAAGTGCCCGCCTGCTGAACGGTCTTCCGGCCGATGAACACCATTTTGGTCGTCAGCTGGCGTTTAATCTGATGCCACAACAGGCCGACGCAGAAGGCAGCGTGGAGAGTGAGCGTCGCCTGATTGATCAGGTGCGTAAGGTATTGCAGGACGAAGGCTTACCGATTGCGGTCAGCAGCGTACAGGCTCCGGTGTTCTACGGTAATGCGCAGATTGTGCATATCGAAAACCTGCGCCCGCTCTCTGCGGAAGAAGCGCGTGCCGAACTGGCGCTGGCGTCAGATATTCGTCTGAGCGAAGAGGATGAAGTGCCGACGCCGGTCACGGATGCCTCAGGCAACGGCGAACTGAGCATCGGCGCAGTGCGCAACGACTACGGTATCCCGGAACTGCTGCAGTTCTGGTCAGTGGCGGACAACATTCGTTTTGGCGGCGCGCTGATGGCGGTGAAAACCGCTGAGAAACTGGTTCAGGAGTATCTGTAACCATGTCCGATGGTCAGACGCAAAAACTGGCGCTCGGCATCGAGTATGACGGCAGCCATTACTACGGCTGGCAGCGTCAGAATGAAGTCCGCAGCGTGCAGGAGAAGGTTGAGCGCGCGCTGTCGAAAGTCGCCGATCATCCGGTCAGCATTTTTTGTGCTGGCCGCACCGATGCAGGCGTACACGGGACGGGGCAGGTGGTCCATTTCGAGACCACCTCGCAGCGGCCTGATGGCGCCTGGACGCTGGGCGTCAACGCTAATCTGCCGCCGGATATTGCGGTGCGCTGGGTGAAAGCGGTGCCGGATGAATTTCATGCCCGCTTCAGCGCCACGGCCCGACGCTATCGCTACCTGATCTACAATCAGCGTCTGCGTCCGGCGGTGCTGGCGCAGGGCGTGACGCACTTTTACCATCCACTGGATGCGGAGAAAATGCAGCGCGCCGGGCAATGTTTGTTAGGCGAGAATGATTTCACCTCATTCCGAGCCGTGCAGTGCCAGTCGCGTACACCGTGGCGCAACGTGATTCACCTCAACGTGACGCGTCAGGGCCCCTACGTGATTGTGGATATCAAAGCCAACGCCTTTGTGCATCACATGGTGCGCAATATCGTGGGCAGCCTGATGGAGATAGGCTGCGGCAATAAGCCGGAGTCATGGATGGCAACGCTGCTGGCGGCGAAGGATCGGACATTAGCCGCAGCCACAGCCCGGGCAGAGGGGTTGTATCTGGTGGCGGTGGATTACCCATCCCACTTTGCGTTACCACAGCCGTCGATGGGACCGTTGTTCCTCGCGGATTAATTCACTTTCAGGACTTAAAAGGGCGCGCCATGGAGTTTCTCCATTTTCTGGTTGATTTTATTCTGCACATTGATGTGCATCTTGCCGAACTGGTTGCACAGTACGGTATCTGGATTTACGCTATTTTGTTCCTGATTTTGTTCTGCGAAACCGGTCTGGTGGTGACGCCCTTCCTGCCGGGTGACTCGTTGCTGTTTGTGGCGGGCGCACTGGCGGCGTTGCCGGGTAACGATCTTAATGTGCATGTGATGGTGGCATTATTAGTGGTGGCCGCGGTTCTGGGCGATGCAGTGAACTACACCATTGGCCGCCTGTTTGGCGAACGGTTGTTCAGTAACCCGAACTCGAAGATTTTCCGTCGCAGCCATCTGGATAAAACCCATGCGTTTTATGCCCGTCATGGTGGAAAAACCATTATCCTGGCGCGCTTCGTGCCGATCGTGCGAACCTTTGCGCCGTTTGTTGCCGGTATGGGCCATATGTCCTATCGCCACTTCGCGCTGTTCAACGTAACGGGTGCGCTGCTCTGGGTGCTGCTGTTCTCCTATGCCGGCTACCTGTTTGGCGATCTGCCGGTGGTGCAGGAAAACCTGAAGCTGCTGATTGTGGGCATTATCCTGGTCTCGATTCTGCCAGGTGTGATTGAAGTCTGGCGTCATCGCCGTCAGGCTAAGCAGCAGAAGCAGCCGTAAGGCTGCGCTCAGGGGTAAGACCAGATTTTTATCCACAGTCTGAACAGGTTGTGGTTTAATGAGCGACATTTACCGTCTGCTGAAGCGGTTTTCAGCAGTATCAAGACGACTGGACCAGGTCAGTTTTAAACAGAAAGGTCATCAATGAGCTGGATTGAACGCATTCTTAATAAAAGCACCGGAACGCCTGTGCGCAAAGCCAGTATCCCGGAAGGGGTCTGGACCAAGTGTGACAGCTGTGGTCAGGTGCTCTACCGCGCCGAGCTGGAGCGTAATCTTGAGGTCTGCCCGAAGTGTGACCATCACATGCGGATGCACGCCCGTGAGCGCCTCGGCAGTGTCCTCGATCAGGGCACGATGGTTGAGCTGGGTAGTGAACTTGAACCTAAAGATCTGCTCAAGTTCCGTGACTCCAAAAAGTACAAAGATCGTCTGATCGCGGCCCAGAAAGACACCGGTGAGAAAGATGCGCTGGTGGTCATGAAAGGTCAGCTGCACGGCATGCCGGTTGTTGCGGCGGCCTTTGAATTTGCCTTTATGGGCGGTTCAATGGGCTCTGTGGTCGGTGCGCGTTTTGTACGTGCGGTTGAGCAGGCGTTAGAAGATAACTGCCCGCTGATCTGCTTCTCCGCCAGCGGCGGGGCGCGTATGCAGGAAGCGCTGCAGTCGCTGATGCAGATGGCGAAAACCAGTGCGGCACTGGCAAAAATGCGTGAGCGCGGTCTGCCTTATATTTCCGTGCTGACTGACCCGACTATGGGTGGTGTTTCGGCCAGTTTTGCCATGCTGGGCGACCTCAATATCGCGGAACCTAAAGCACTGATTGGCTTTGCCGGTCCACGCGTTATTGAGCAGACCGTGCGTGAAAAACTGCCGCCGGGCTTCCAGCGCAGTGAGTTCCTGATTGAAAAGGGCGCGATTGATATGATTATTCGCCGTCCGGAAATGCGCTACAAACTGGCAAGCCTGCTGGCAAAAATGATGAACCTGCCGGCACCGCTGCATGACGGTGAACAGTCCGCTCCGGCGACGACTGAATCGGAAAGCAACGAGGCCTGACAGGAGATAGAGAGGTGCGTCCAAAGCACCTCTTACCAATGCACCGTATACCGCAGCAGCAGCCTGCCTGGTATAAATAAGCAAAACGGGACATATGGACAATCTTCACCTTCCCCAAGCCACGTCGCCTTTGGCCACGTGGCTTTATTATCTTGAGCACCTGCATACTCAGGCCATTGAACTGGGTCTGGACCGTATTCGTCAGGTAGCGCTTCGTCTCGACCTGCTGAAACCCGCTCCTTTTGTCTTTACCGTGGCCGGTACTAATGGCAAAGGCACCACCTGTCGCACCCTGGAAACGCTGCTGATCGCCGCGGGTTACCGCGTTGGCGTGTACAGCTCACCGCATCTGGTGCGCTATACCGAGCGCGTGCGGGTTCAGGGAGAGGAGCTGAGTGAAGCGCAGCACTGCGCCAGTTTTGCGGAGATTGAAGCCGGACGTGCAGATATTTCGCTGACCTATTTTGAATTTGGCACGCTCTCTGCGTTGAATCTGTTCCGCCAGGCGCAGCTGGATGTCGTGATCCTCGAAGTCGGCCTCGGCGGACGGCTGGATGCGACAAACATCGTGGATGCCGATGTCGCGGTGGTCACCAGCATTGCACTCGATCACACCGACTGGCTTGGTCCGGATCGCGAAAGCATCGGGCGTGAAAAAGCCGGTGTGTTCCGGGCGGGGAAACCTGCGGTAGTGGGTGAACCAGATATGCCGCAGAGTATTGCCGTGGTCGCACAGGAAAAAGGTGCGCAGCTGTTGCAGCGCAACCGTGACTGGTCGTGGCATGCGCAGGCAGAAAGCTGGTCACTGCGTGATGCGACAGGTGAGCTGAACGATCTGCCGCTGCCGCAGGTGCCGCTGCCTAACGCGGCGACCGCGCTGGTGGCGCTGCGGGTCTCCGGGCTTGAGGTCAGTGAGGCGCAGATTCGCGCCAGCCTGCCGCTGGCGATGCTGCCAGGCCGTTTTCAGACCCTCAGCGAATCACCGCGCGTTATTCTGGATGTCGCCCATAACCCGCATGCGGCAGCGTATCTGGCGTCGCGGCTGGCGTCACTGCCGAAACGCGGCAAAGTGCATGCCGTGGTGGGCATGCTGCATGACAAAGATATCGCCGGTACGCTGGCGGCGCTGGCACCGGTGGTCGATACCTGGTACTGCGCGCCCCTCGAGGGTCCGCGCGGCGCCAGTGCTGAGCAACTGCTGAACAACCTGTCGCAGGGCGAGGCTTTTAGTTCGGTTGAGCTCGCCTGGCAGCAGGCACGCCAGCGGGCAGCGCCGCAGGACATTGTGCTGGTCTGTGGTTCATTCCACACCGTTGCACAGGTCATGGAATCGATTGAAACGGAGAAAGGACGTGGCAAGTAAGTTTCAGAACCGTTTAGTCGGCACCGTTATTCTGGTCGCCGTTGGCGTGATTGTGCTGCCAGGGCTGCTGGATGGTCAGAAAAAGCATTACAAAGAGGAGTTCGCCGCCATTCCGCTGGTGCCGAAACCTGACGATCAGCAGGACAGCGAAATGGTGCCGCCGGTAACCCAGTCGCTGCCGGCACAGCCGCCGGAAGGCGCGGGCAATGCGGTCAGCAGCAGCAATGGCAACGGTAAAACCAACGCTACGGCAGAGCAGGGTCGGACTCAACCGGAAGACGAGAGCGATCCGGTAGTGGTCTCGCCGCCGCCGGTCCATCAGTCTGTGCCCGCACAGACGGTGACGAAGCCGAAGGTCGTTGAGCAGCAGAAACCGAAAGTAACAGAGCAGCCTAAGCAGAAGCCGGTCGAACAGCAGAAGCCAAAAGTCGTGGAGCAGCCTAAACCTAAACCGGTTGAACAGCCTAAAGTGGTCGAACAGCCGAAGCAGGAAGAGCCGCCGAAAACGGCAGAGACGACAGCGCCGGCAGGGCAGGCTTATGTGGTGCAGTTAGGTGCGCTGAAAAACGCCAGCAAAGTGAATGAGATTGTCGCGCAGCTGCGGCTGTCGGGCTATCGCGCCTTTACCGTTCCTTCAACGCCGGTACAGGGTCAGATCACCCGCATTTACGTTGGGCCTGATGCGTCGAAAGCCAAAATGCAGAGTGCGGTTGGCGAGCTGAAAAGTATCTCAGGACTGGGCGGTGTCGTGAAACCCTACAGCGCCCGCTAAAACGGGCGATTGGCGCTGCCGATAGCAGTAACAGGCAGCGTCTTTTACCCCTCAGGCAGCGCGTTTAATGCGCGCTGCCGTGAAAAAAATTGACGATTTTCAACGGCCTGTCCGGCTGAGAATCACCCGGGCGATAGCGTTTTTTTTCATCGCCTTTTTTATGGATGCAGAAAAAGAAAACCGCTACGCAAACGTTTTCTTTTTCTGTTAGAATGCGCCCCGAACTGGATGCAGGGGTGCAATTGCACTGGCGCTGGAAGAGTTCATGATCTGGATTGATTACGTCATTATTGCGGTAGTTGGTTTTTCGGCTCTGGTCAGCCTGGTCCGTGGGTTTGTCCGGGAAGCCTTATCTCTTGTTACCTGGGGATGCGCGTTTTTTGTCGCCAGTCATTACTACGCCTACCTTGCAGTCTGGTTTACAGGTTTTGACGACGAACTGGTTCGTAACGGTATCGCCATCGGTGTGCTGTTTGTGGCGACCCTGATTGTGGGGGCCATTGTGAACTACGTTATCGGCACGCTGGTGGAAAAAACCGGCCTGTCGGGAACCGACCGGGTGTTGGGCGTCTGTTTCGGGGCATTGCGTGGTGTGCTGATCGTAGCCGCTTTGCTGTTCTTCCTCGATACATTCACTGGGTTTTCCAAAAGTCCGGACTGGCAACAGTCTCAACTCATTCCCGAGTTCAGTTATATAATCAGGTGGTTTTTTGATTACCTGAAAAGCACGTCGAGTTTTTTACCCCGGTGATGTGACCGGGAGTGCGGCTTAATGAGGAAATGACAACATGTGCGGTATTGTCGGTATCACCGGTTTCATGCCGGTCAACCAGTCGATCTATGACGCGTTAACGGTGCTCCAGCACCGCGGGCAGGATGCCGCAGGCATTTGTACTATCGATGCGCTGAAATGTTTTCGCCTGCGAAAGGCAAACGGCCTGGTCAGCGACGTTTTCGAAGCACGCCACATGCAGCGTCTGCAGGGCAATATGGGGATCGGTCACGCGCGTTATCCAACCGCGGGAAGCTCCAGTGCCTCTGAAGCGCAGCCATTCTATGTAAACTCCCCGTATGGCATCACCCTGGCGCACAACGGTAACCTGACCAACGCCCATGTGCTGCGTAAGCACCTGTTTGAAAAGGGCCGCCGTCACGTTAATACCACCTCAGATTCTGAAATCCTGCTGAACATCTTTGCGCAGGAGTTAGATCGTTTCCAAAACGATCCGCTGACAGCCGACAACATCTTTGCTGCGGTTGCTGCCGTGCATCAGCAGGTGCGCGGAGCCTATGCGGTAGTGTCGATGATTATCGGCCACGGCATGGTCGCCTTCCGTGATCCCAACGGTATCCGTCCGCTGGTGCTGGGCAAGCGCGTTATCGCTGATGGCCGCACCGAATATATGGTCGCCTCCGAGAGCGTGGCGCTGGATACGCTGGGCTTTGAGTTCATCCGTGACGTTGCACCGGGTGAAGCGGTTTATGTGACTGAGGCGGGCCAGCTGTCTACCCGCCAGTGCGCTGAAAATCCGAAAAGCAATCCGTGCCTGTTCGAGTATGTCTATTTTGCGCGTCCCGACTCCTTCCTCGACAAAATCTCGGTCTACAGCGCCCGTGTCCGTATGGGCACCAAGCTGGGTGAGAAAATTGCGCGCGAGTGGGAAGATCTCGATATCGACGTTGTGATTCCGATTCCTGAAACCTCCACCGATATCGCGCTGGAAATTGCACGTATTCTCGACAAACCCTATCGCCAGGGCTTCGTGAAGAACCGGTACGTTGGCCGTACTTTTATCATGCCGGGCCAGCAGTTACGTCGCAGCGCGGTGCGCCGCAAGCTCAACGCTAACCGCGCCGAATTCCGTGATAAAAACGTGCTGCTGGTGGATGACTCTATTGTTCGCGGTACCACCTCAGAGCAGATTATTGAGATGGCGCGTGAAGCGGGCGCAAAAAGGGTTTATCTGGCGTCAGCGGCGCCGGAAATTCGTTTCCCGAACGTCTACGGTATCGATATGCCCAGCGCCACGGAACTGATTGCGCATGGCCGTGAAGTGGAAGAGATTCGCCAGCTGATTAAAGCCGATGCGCTGATCTTCCAGGATCTGGACGATCTGATCGAAGCGGTTCGCGAAGAGAATCCGGACATTGCACAATTTGAGTGCTCGGTGTTCAACGGCATTTACGTGACGAAAGATGTCGATCAGCAATATCTGGAGTATCTTGAGTCGCTGCGTAATGATGATGCCAAAGCGCTTCAGCGGCAGAACGAAGTCGAAAACCTCGAGCTGCATAACGAAGGCTGATACCTTCAGCAGGCGGGCAGCATAAAACAGGGCGGGAGCAATCCCGCCCTGTTTGTTTTCAGAAACCCGCAGGCCGCGTATGATGGCCCATTGGCTGACATAAGGTTGGAATATGAAACGACTCATCATTGGCATCTCTGGCGCAAGCGGGGTGATCTATGGCGTGCGCATGCTGCAGGTGTTGCAGCAGGTGGAAGAAGTAGAAACGCATCTGGTCATGAGTCAGGCGGCGCGTCAGACGCTGGGACTGGAGAGCGATTATTCGCTGCGTGACGTGCAGGCGCTGGCCGATGTGGTGCATGACGTGCGCGATATTGCAGCAAATATCTCATCTGGATCGTTTAAAACGCTGGGCATGGCGATTTTACCCTGCTCAATGAAAACGCTCTCTGGCATCGTCCACAGTTACAGTGACTCGTTGCTGACCCGTGCGGCTGACGTGGTGTTAAAAGAGCAGCGTAAGCTGGTGCTGTGCGTGCGCGAAACCCCGCTGCATGTTGGCCATCTACGAATGATGACCACTGCCGCAGAGCTGGGTGCCATTATTATGCCACCCGTGCCGGCATTCTATCATCGGCCTGAAACGATCGATCAGCTGATCGATCAGACCGTTAACCGGGTTATCGACCAGTTTGATATCGAATTATCGGAAGATCTCTTCACGCGCTGGCAGGGTGCATAAAGTTCCGCTGGCGCACTTATTTAGTGCATAAGCGCGCCTCGGATCACTCTTCGTGCATTTGACGCACCAAAAGTTAACAACGTCGCTTTTTCTCTTTTACTTCACTGCTATATTCCCCTCACAAACACAGCGTTTTCGCCTGTCTGACATCACGCTAACAGCGTGGTTAACTTGCAGAACTGGCATGAAACATGCAAATTACTTTGCGCAAACACATCACGAACCACATAACAAAAAGCACTTCACTTGAGGGTAATCTATGAAAAAGCGTGTTCTGGCTCTTTCCCTGATGCTGGGCTTATCCAGTGCTGCCAGCGTTTTCGCGGCGGTTCCGGGTTCAATCCGTATCGGCACAGATCCAACTTACCCACCGTTTGAGTCGAAAAACGCGCAAGGCAAGTTAGTGGGCTTCGATATCGACCTCGCTAACGAAATCTGTAAACGTATTCATACCCAATGTACCTATGTAGAGAGCGACTTTGATGCGCTGATCCCTTCGCTGAAAGCGAAGAAAATTGATGCCATCATCTCCTCACTTTCCATCACAGCGAAACGTCAGGAAGAGATCGCCTTCTCGGAAAAACTCTACGCCGCGAACGCGCGTTTAGTCGCGCCGAAGGGATCGAAAATTGAGCCGACCATTGAGTCGCTGAAAGGCAAAAACATCGGCCTGCTGCAGGGCACCACGCAGGAAACTTACGCCAATCAGAACTGGCGGCCAAAAGGGGTGAACGTCACGCCTTATGCAAACCAGGATCTGGTCTATCAGGATCTGAATGCCGGTCGTATTGATGCTGCCTTCCAGGATGAAGTGCAGGCCAGCGAAGGATTCCTGAAGCAGCCGGTCGGTAAAAATTACGCCTTCGCCGGTCCGGCCGTGAAAGATGACAAGATTTTTGGCGTCGGTACCGGCATGGGACTGCGTAAAGATGACAGCGAACTGAAAGCCGCCATCGACAAAGCCTTTGCTGACATGCGTAAAGATGGCACCTACGACAAGATTGCGAAGAAATACTTCGATTTCAACGTGTACGGCGACTAACCATCCTGTCGCTTTACCCTCTGTGTCCGTTTTGCCGGGTCTGAGCCGGTTCTGCCAGGTGCAGAATCGGGTTCTTTTCCGCTAATGGCGGATGGCATCTGCAACAGAGAGGTAAAGCTAAACTGCCCGTCTCGCTTGCGGGCAGCGTTTCGTTTTCACCCCACGACAGGACCCTCTCGATGCTGTATGGCTATTCTGATGTAATTCTTCGGGGCACGCTGGTGACGCTGGAGCTGGCGCTCACTTCCGTCGTGCTGGCAGTGCTGCTGGGCCTGATTGGCGCAGGCGCGAAACTGTCGCGCAGCCGGCCACTGGCGATGATTTTTGAAGGCTACACCACGCTGATTCGTGGCGTGCCAGACCTTGTACTGATGCTGCTGATCTTCTACGGTCTGCAGATTGTCCTCAACCAGATAACCGATGCGCTGGGTATGGCGCAGTTTGATATCGACCCGATGGTCGCCGGTATCATCACGCTCGGCTTTATCTATGGTGCCTACTTCACCGAAACGTTCCGCGGCGCCTTTATGGCCGTGCCTCAGGGGCAGATTGAAGCAGCAACCGCGTTTGGCTTTACCGGCGCGCAGGTGTTCCGCCGCATTCTGTTTCCGGCCATGATGCGCTACGCGCTGCCAGGCATCGGCAACAACTGGCAGGTGATTCTGAAAGCCACCGCGCTGGTCTCGCTGCTGGGGCTGGAAGATGTGGTGAAGGCGACGCAGCTGGCAGGAAAAAGTACCTGGCAGCCGTTCTACTTCGCCATTGTGGCCGGTGTGATTTATCTGGTATTCACCACGCTGTCAAACGGTGTGCTGTGGTGGCTGAACCGGCGCTATACGGTGGGTGTGAAGAGGGCGAGTTATGATTGATATTATTCAGGAATACTGGAAATCGCTGCTCTGGACTGACGGTTATCGTTTTACCGGTGTAGCTATCACCCTGTGGCTGCTGATCCTCTCGATCACCATTGGCGGATGTCTGGCAATCCTGCTGGCGATAGCGCGGGTTTCCCCTAACCGGTTTATCAGCTTTCCGGTCTGGCTCTTCACCTACGTCTTTCGCGGCACGCCGCTCTATGTGCAGCTGCTGGTGTTCTACTCCGGCATGTACACGCTGGAGATTGTGAAAGGCACTGAACTGCTGAATGCCTTTTTCCGCAGTGGTCTGAACTGTACGCTGCTCGCCTTCACCCTCAACACCTGCGCCTACACCACGGAAATTTTTGCCGGTGCGATTCGCTCGGTGCCACACGGTGAAATTGAGGCGGCACGGGCATACGGCTTCTCCACCTTTAAACTCTATCGCTGCATTATCCTGCCATCGGCGCTGCGTACGGCACTGCCGGCCTACAGCAACGAAGTGATTCTGATGCTGCACTCCACGGCGCTGGCCTTCACCGCCACCGTGCCGGATCTGCTTAAAATCGCGCGGGATATTAACTCGGCGACCTATCAGCCGTTTACCGCCTTTGGTCTGGCGGCTGTGTTGTACCTGATTATCTCTTACGTGTTGATCAGCCTGTTCCGCCTGGCGGAACGTCGCTGGCTGGCCCACGTGAAACCCTCTTCATCGCATTGAGTAGAACTATGGCTGACAATAAATTAAGCGTCACCGAATTGCATAAGCGTTACGGTGAACATGAAGTGCTGAAAGGGGTCTCGTTAACTGCTAAAGCGGGCGATGTGATCAGTATCATTGGATCGTCCGGCTCAGGGAAAAGTACCTTTTTACGCTGCATCAACTTCCTCGAAAAACCGAGTGAAGGCAGCATCATGGTGAATAACCAACAAATCACCTTAGTCCGTGACAAAGATGGTCAGCTCAAAGTGGCTGACAAAGAGCAGCTGCGCGCGTTACGTACCAGCCTGACCATGGTGTTCCAGCACTTTAATCTGTGGAGTCACATGACCGTGCTGGAAAACGTGATGGAAGCCCCGATTCAGGTGCTGGGGCTGAGTAAAGCGGCGGCGCGTGAGCGTGCCATCAAATACCTCGATAAAGTCGGGATTGATGCGCGGGCGCAGGCAAAATATCCGGTTCACCTCTCCGGTGGTCAGCAGCAGCGTGTGTCGATTGCGCGCGCGCTGGCGATGGAGCCAGAGGTGTTGCTGTTTGACGAACCCACTTCGGCGCTTGATCCGGAGCTGGTCGGGGAAGTACTGCGCATCATGCAGAAGCTGGCTGAGGAGGGCAAAACCATGGTGGTCGTGACCCACGAGATGGAGTTTGCCCGTCACGTCTCCAGCCATGTCATTTTCCTGCATCAGGGTAAAATCGAAGAGCAGGGACCGCCTGCGGAACTGTTCGGCAGTCCGAAAAGCCCGCGTTTACAGCAGTTCCTCAAGGGATCGCTGAAGTAACGGTTAGATGTTAGTTAAGGCGAGGGAATCAGGGCACCGGCGTAACGTGCCCTGCGCAGAATAAGTGCGAGCCGCGTTTGAGATTTTGCGTCATCTCTGCGTTCTGCCCTCGCACTCTGCATCCATGCTGAGATATCACTTTTGCAGTAGCTTCAGCGCCGTATCCTCATCGGTCACCAGTCCCGATACCCAGCCGCCCTGTAATGCGGCACGGATTGCTGGATACTTGCGCTCGCTACCCGCAAAGCCAATAATTTTACGCTGAGTCCGGCTTTCCAGTCGCACGCTGGTCAGTAGCTCATCCGTTTCGCCCCATACCCGCTCACCCTGCTGATTGAAAAAGTGACCGAGCATTTCGCCCACCACGCCGCGCCCATTTAGCGCCTCGACCTGCGCATCTGTGATGAATCCCTCGGCATTCAAAGGACAGCCCGGCATCACTTCGCCAATACCCACAAAAGCCACGTCCGCCTGTAATGCGCGATCAATGACGCGCTGGTAAACCTTATGCTGCACCCACATCGCTTTATCCTCTGGGGTGTCGGCGTATAAGGGGGCGGGGATAAAGAAATACTTACCTTGCATCTTTTCGGCCATCTTCAACGGTACGTCATAGCGTGTACCGGAATCATCCCGCGCAATGGCACCAATCATGGAAACGCAATGATGCTGCGGGCGATCAACCCAGGGTAGCGCATCGATCATTGAGCGCAGGGTTTTACCGGAACCAATACCGAACACCTGAGGCGTTTCCTCATTGATGAATTGTGTCATCACCGCCGCGCCTTCAACTGCCAGCATTTGTTGAATAGCCTCATCATTCAGACTGGCAGATGGCACAACGCGGCACAAATCCAGACCAAACTTCGCCTGTACCTCACGCGCCAGCTGCAGACAGTGTGTGACGGGATGATCAATTTTTACGTTCACCATGCCCATTTCACGTGCACTGGATACCAGCCGCTGCGCTACCTGTCGTGACAATCCCAATGCCTGCGCAATCTCCTGCTGTGTCACGCCTGCGACGTAATACATCCATGCGGCACGTGCGGCCAGCTCCTGCTTTTTTTCTTCTCTGCTCATCACGATGTTCCGTCGAATTTGAGGGGACATCTTAACGCCGTGCGGGTCGAAAAGCACTAACTGAGCAAAAGCCCAGGATGGGAGCAAAAATATTATTTGTGACTCAGCTCGCAGAAGGATCTTCGTAATAGGCACTATGCTACAGGTCATCGGGCAAATGCCCTTAGGTGTGGCAAATGTTTAAATGAGGCGATTATGAACAACCAATCAGTGTGGATGCACATCGGCGCGGGATCTTTTCATCGTGCACATCAGGCGTGGTATCTGCATAAACTGCGTGAGCAGGGTGATGAAAGCTGGAGCATCGCGCTCGGCAATATCCGTAATGACGCAGTGCCGCTGCTCAATCAGCTCGCGGCGCAGCAGGGAGAATATGTGCTGGAAACCGTGACGCCTGAAGGTAAGCGCGACTACGAAACCATCACTTCGCTGCGCAAAATTTTGCCCTGGGATAGTGATATCAGTGCGTTGATCGAGCAGGGGGCCAGTGCGGAAACGCGTGTGATTAGCTTTACCGTGACCGAAGCGGGTTACTACCTGACGCCCGCGTTTACCCTGGATCTCAATCAGGCAGATGTGAAGGCCGATCTGGGTGGCGATATCCGCACCCTCTACGGTGCACTCAGCCATATTCTGACACAGCGTGTTGCGCAAGGCGGTCCGCCGGTTACGCTGCTGAACTGCGACAATCTGCGGCACAATGGTGAGCGTTTCCGTGACGCCTTCCTGGCGTTTCTTACGGCCAAAGGCGATACCGCGCTGGCCGACTGGGTGCGCACGCAAACCCGTTCACCGAATACCATGGTTGATCGCATTACACCCCGTCCTACTCCGGAGGTGGCAGAACGCGTGCAGGCGGCGACCGGCAAACAGGATGGCGCAGCAGTAATGGCCGAATCTTTTATTCAGTGGGTCATTGAGGATGATTTTATTGCCGGGCGCCCGGCGCTGGAAAAGGTCGGTGTTGAACTGGTGGAATCGGTACTGCCGTGGGAAGAGGCGAAAATTCGCATCCTCAATGCGACACATGCTGCGATTGCCTGGGCGGGCACACTGATTGGTCTGAACTATATCGATGAGAGCACCAGCCATCCGGCGATTTATCAACTGGCTCACGACTATGTGACCCAGGATGTCATTCCTTCTCTGTCTCCCAGCCCGCTTGATTTAGCGGATTATCGTGACGTGGTGCTGGCCCGCTTCAGTAATCCTTACATTAAAGATACCAATCAGCGCGTCGGTGCCGATGGTTTATCCAAAATTCCCGGCATGGTGACGCCAACCCTGCAACAGTGCTACCAGCGCGGTGCGCAGCCCACCGCAACGGCGGTGATTCCGGCACTGTTCTTCCTGTTTATGCAGCGATGGGCCGATGACAATTTACCCTATTGCTATCAGGACGGTGCGCTACAGGTCGATACGCTGCGTAAGCAGTTCGCCAGCGCCGATCCGCTCCATGCATACCTGAGTGATAGCGCGCTGTTTGCGGAACTGGCATCTGATAAGGCGTTTCATGAATTAGTCACCCGCCGTGTTGCGAGTTTGCAGCAGTGGCTGAAACAGCCTGAACTGGCGGCGGTGTAATTATGTATCTCGGCATTGATATTGGTACCTCAGAGCTTAAAGCGCTGATCATTAATACGCACGGTGAGATTGTGGCGGCTCAGCACGCCACGCTGAGCGTGCAGCGTCCCCATCCCCACTGGGCTGAACAGGATCCTGAATGCTGGTGGCAAGCCTGCAGCGAGGTTCTGGCGGGATTACGTCATCAGTTTCCTCTGGCATGGGCCGCGATTCGCGCTATTGGATTATCGGGACAGATGCACGGGGCCGTGTTGCTGGATGCCGGGGGGAAGGTGCTGCGTCCGTGTATCCTCTGGAACGACACGCGCAGTGCACCGCAGTGTGAAAGGCTACGGAAGAGCAATCCCCGGATAATGGAAATTAGCGGCAATATGATTATGCCCGGCTTCACTTTGCCGAAACTGCACTGGGTCGCGGAAAATGAGCCAGAAATTTTCAGCCGCATCGATAAGGTCCTGCTGCCGAAAGATTACCTGCGCTGGCGTCTTACCGGGCGCTTTGTCAGTGAGCCTTCGGATGCTGCCGGAACGCTGTGGCTCGATGTCTCCCGGCGTGACTGGTCGGAAGAACTGCTGGCCATCACCGGACTGAAGCGTGCCCAAATGCCTGAACTGGTAGAAGGCAGTGCCATAAGTGGACGCCTGCAGCCGACGCTGGCGAGCGAGTGGGGTTTATCTACTGCGGTTACTGTCGCGGGAGGCGGCGGTGACAATGCCGCATCGGCAGTCGGTGTGGGGGCGGTGAATCCCGGTGATGCGTTTATCTCATTGGGTACCTCCGGTGTGATTTTTGTCGTAAACGACCGCTTACGGGCTGACCCTCAATGCGGGGTGCACGCCTTTTGCCATGCGTTACCGGGCCGCTGGCACCAGATGAGTGTGATGCTTAGCGCCGCCAGTTGTCTGCGCTGGTTGTGCAATCTGCTGTCGGTCAGTGAAAGCCAGCTGATGGAGGAGATGGTCCAGCTCAGTGATGAGCAAGTGCGTAGCGCCCCGGTTTTCCTGCCCTATCTGTCTGGTGAACGCACACCACATAACGATCCTGACGCATCCGGTTCTTTCTTCAATCTGCGCCATGAAACCCCGCGCGCCTTGCTGGGCTATGCGGTGGTTGAAGGCGTGGCATTTGGGCTGGCTGATGGGTTGAGTGTGCTCGGCGATGCCAGGCATCACATTCAGCAGTGCAGCCTGACCGGTGGTGGCGCACGTAGCACATTGTGGGCTCAATTGATTGCCGATGTGCTGCAACTGCCCATTGTTACCCATCCCGCCAGCGCATCTGGCGCGCTGGGTGCGGCACGTTTAGCGTGGCTGGCTGATGGCGGCCTTGAGCATGAGGTGTGTCTGAAGCCGGCTGTGCAGGCACGCTACCAACCGGACGAGACGCGCGGTGCCGTGCTGCAAAAGCGGCTATGTCTGTTCCGGGAACTCTACATCCAGCAACAACAGGTGCGCAGTTTGCTGCCTGCATAACGACTAACCAGACAGAAGGTAATTGTGATGCAATCGAACGAATACTGGTTTGGCTTACCGAAAAAGATGTTCTGGGGTTTCCTCGCTATCGCAATCTTTATGGCGGGTGATGGCTTTGAAATGGCGTTTCTGTCGCGCCATATCACCGATATGGGCTTTACGCCCGCGCAGTCTGCAGTCGTATTCACCTTCTATGGCTTAGCGGCAGCCCTGGCGGCCTGGGCATCTGGCGTGGTAGCCGAGTTGATCACACCGCAGCGCGCGATGATGATTGGCTTTGTGTTATGGATCGTGATGCATACGCTGTTTATGTCGCTGGGGCTTGGCCTGCGCAACTATCCGCTGATGGTGCTGTTCTACGGCATTCGCGGGCTGGCTTATCCGCTGTTTATCTACTCTTTCATGATGATGCTGGTGCAGGTCTTACCGCGCGAAAAACTGGCGGCGGCGACCGGCTGGTTCTGGGCGATGTATTCTGTCGGCATCGGGGTGATTGGCAGCTATCTGCCAAGTCTCACCATTCCGATGCTGGGGGAAACGGGGACGCTGTGGCTGGCTATTATCTGGGTGGCATGTGGTGGGATCCTCGCATACTTCAGCCTGCGCAAGGTACCGGTGGATCGCTCTCGTGTGAATTTGCCGATGCGTGACAAGATGACAGAGATGGCGCGTGCCGTGACCATCCTGTTCACCAATCAGAATGTGTTTTATGCCTGCCTGATTCGCATCATCAACACGCTGTCGCTGTTTGGTTTCGCCATTATCATGCCACTGCTGTTTGTCGATCGTCTCGGCTTTACCATCTCTGAATGGCTACAAATCTGGGCGGTGTTCTTCTTTGTCACTATATTTACGAATATCTTCTGGGGCCTCACGGGAGAGAAGCTGGGCTGGATCCGTCAGGTGCGCTGGTTTGGTTGCCTGGGGATGGCCATCTCCAGCCTGACCTTTTATTATCTGCCGCTGTATGCGGGTCATAACTTCTGGGTCGCATTAATCCCTGCGGTAATGCTGGGCATTTTTGTCGCCGCGTTTGTACCGATGACCGCTGTATTTCCCACGCTGGAACCGCATCATAAAGGCGCTGCGGTCTCTATTTACAACCTCTCCGCAGGACTCAGTAACTTTGTGGCACCGGCTATCGCCTCAGTCATGCTGCCGTTCTTCGACATTGTCGGTGTGGTATGGGCCTATACCGGGCTATACGTGTTCGCTGGCGTGCTGACCTTTATTATTCGTGTGCCACAACCGGGGCATACGCGTGAAGAGAAGGTAGTGAAGTCGCGTGTAGCAGAGCAGCGTAACTAACGAAACATACGGCGGCCCAGGGCCGCCGTATGTTTATCCTGCGACATCCTGCAGCGCTTCCTGCAAATCGTACCAGCGGAAGCCAAAGCCTGAGGCTTCCAGCCGTTTTGGCAGCACATGCTGTCCTCCCAGCACCAGCACCGACGATTCGCCCATCATCAGTTTAATGGCGCTGGCAGGCGTGCGCATAAAGGCCGGACGATGCATCACCCGGCCCAGGGTGGCGGCAAACTGCTCGTTACGCACCGCGTAGGGAGCGACCATATTGAACGGACCCCGCAGATCATCATGCTCCAGCAGCCAGATAATGGCGTTTAGCATGTCATCAATGTGAATCCACGGCATGTACTGTTTACCACTGCCAATCGGCCCGCCGATGCCGAGTTTAAAGGGCAGCTTCATTTTGCTGAGTGCGCCGCCCTCAGACGCCAGCACCACGCCGGTTCGCAGCAGGCAGACGCGGGTGCGTTCGCTTTCAGCCGCGAGCGCCAGCTGCTCCCAGCGGGCGCAGAGCTGATGAGTAAACTCATCCTGACCCTGATCCTCTTCAGTCAGTACCAGATCGCCGGTGTTGCCATAAAAGCCGGTTGCCGAACCTGAGATCAACACGGACGGTGGTGTGGCGCTGGCGTTGATCAGTGAGACGATCTGCTCGGTTATCTGCCAGCGGCTTTCACACAGCTGCTGTTTATGCGGCTCCGTCCAGCGTTTGTCGGCAATAGGTTCTCCCGCCAGATTAATGACCGCATCGATCGTATCCAGGTTCGACTGTTGCGCCAGCCCTGACCAGAGCGCGACCTCTTCGCCCAGTTTTTCACGTGCGCTGACCACGTCACGCGTCACCACACTGATCTGATGCCCCAGCTGTTGCAGGCGCGGAATCAGGTGACGGCCAATCAGTCCCGTGCCACCGGTAATAAGAATGTGCATGTTGCGGCTCCCTTGATGTTTTTGTTATTTGCATCTTTCAGCATAGAAGAGTCGAGCCACTCTATCGTGAGTCGCGTCGCGCTTTCTTATTCCGGAGGCAGAGATCGGATCAGCTCAGCGTTGCCTTCCCAAATAAAAATCGGTAAACATGATGCAACCCTGACAGCCAATTGAGGTAACCGATGAATTATCCGTCCATCACCCTGTGGTCAGATTCATCATTTTTCAGTCCTTACGCCATGTCGGCCTATGTTGCTCTTACCGAAAAAGGGATCCCTTTCCAGCTGAAGCGCGTCGATTTGTCGCAGAATCAGCAATACGCCGCGGCTTACCGCGAGCTGTCGCTGACCTGCCGGGTCCCGACCCTGCAGATTGATGCGTTCCTGTTAAGCGAATCCTCGGCGATTACCGAATATCTTGAAGAGCGCTTTGCGGCGCCCGAATTTGAGCGCCTCTATCCCCGCGACCGCGAGAAGCGTGCCCGCGCCAGAGAGATCCAGGCCTGGCTGCGCAGTGACTTCCTGTGGATACGTCAGGAGCGTCCCACAGAAGTGCTGTTTGCCGGTGAGCGCTTTGCGCCGCTGACCGCATCAGCGCAGCAGGCGGTGGATAAACTGGTTATGGCCGTCGATCGCCTGCTGCCGGACGGGCAACAGAACCTGTTTGGCGAGTGGTCAATTGCGGATACCGATCTGGCGGTGATGCTTAACCGGCTGGTATTGCATGGCGATCCTTTGCCCGCGCGTCTGCGGGATTATGCTGAGTTTCAGTGGCAGCGAGCCTCAGTACAGCTGTGGTTAGCAGAAAGTGGTAAAAATCGGTAACAGCCAGGGCTTGCTCAGGCTGCCGGAAGTGATTACCTTACGCCACATAAAAATAAAGACGTGGCAAACTGCGTACCCAAGTGTACGCCAAACAGGAAAGGGTTACGGATGGTGGATCAAACTGCGGGTGACGGCATCGAGTGGGTCGATATCGTAAACGAAGAGAATGAAGTTGTTGCTCAGGCAACACGTGCGCAGATGCGCGCTGAGTGCCTGCGTCACCGCGCTACCTATATTGTGGTTCATGACGGTATGGGCAAGATTCTGGTGCAGCGTCGTACTGAGATAAAAGATTTTATGCCGGGCAAACTGGACGCAACCGCAGGCGGCGTGGTGCAGAGCGGTGAAGATATGCTGGAGTCTGCGCGACGTGAAGCGGAAGAGGAGTTAGGGATTGCCGCGGTGCCGTTTGCTGAGCATGGCAAATTCTACTTCGAAGATCAGCACTGTCGCGTCTGGGGCGGACTGTTCAGTTGTGTGTCACACGGGCCATTCGCCATGCAGGAATCGGAAGTCGATGAGATTATCTGGATGACGCCCGATGAGATCACCGCACGTTGTGATGAGTTCACTGACGATTCGCTTAAAGCGCTCTCTCTGTGGATGAGCCGCAACGGCGATAACCGGGCCTGAAAACGGGCGCTTTAACGCGTCTCAGCGATCCGCATTAAAGCTTCCGGCTCTGTTACCGGCGAAAAAAAGGCATGCCCTGGGGCATGCCTTTTTCGTTCTTACCTGACGCTTAGCCTTGTTCAGCCTGCTGAGACTGAATGGCGGTTAAGGCGATGGTATAGACGATGTCATCAACCAGCGCACCGCGCGACAGGTCGTTAACCGGCTTACGCATACCCTGCAGCATCGGCCCGATTGAGATCAGATCGGCTGAACGCTGTACCGCTTTATACGTGGTGTTACCGGTGTTCAGATCCGGGAAGATAAAGACGGTGGCGCGACCGGCAACCTGTGAATCTGGCGCTTTCGACTTCGCCACATCTTCCATGATCGCGGCGTCATATTGCAGCGGACCATCAATGACCAGATCAGGACGTTTTTCCTGCGCGATACGCGTTGCTTCACGCACTTTTTCAACGTCGCTGCCTGCACCTGACGTGCCGGTAGAGTAGGAGATCATCGCAACACGTGGATCGATACCAAAGGCTTTAGCAGAGTCGGCTGACTGAATTGCGATCTCAGCCAGCTGCTCAGCGGTGGGATCCGGGTTAATCGCGCAGTCACCGTAAACCAGCACCTGCTCCGGCAGCAGCATAAAGAACACCGATGAAACCAGTGAGCTGTTAGGCGCTGTTTTGATCAGCTGCAGAGGCGGACGAATGGTGTTGGCGGTGGTGTGAACCGCACCTGAAACCAGGCCATCCACTTCGCCACTCTCCAGCATCATGGTGCCCAGCACCACGTTATCTTCCAGTTGTTCCTGGGCGACCACTTCGGTCATCCCTTTGCTCTTACGCAGCTCAACCAGACGCGGCACGTAGTTTTCACGCACCTGTTCCGGATCAACAATCTCAACCCCTTTGCCCAGTTCGACACCCTGAGCCGCAGCAACACGCTGAATCTCATCCGGGTTGCCTAACAGTACGCAGGTGGCGATACCGCGTTCAGCACAGATAGCGGCCGCTTTAACCGTACGCGGCTCGTCACCCTCTGGCAGCACGACGCGTTTGCCCGCTTTACGCGCCAGCTCAGTCAGCTGATAGCGGAAGGCCGGTGGCGACAGGCGACGGCTGCGCTCTGACGTGGCGGTCAGTGACTCAATCCAGTCGGCATTAATGTAGCTGGCAACATATTCCTGCACTTTCTCGATGCGCTGCGTATCATCAGCGGGCACTTCAAGATTAAAGCTCTGCAGGCTCAGAGAGGTCTGCCAGGTATTGGTTTTCACCATGAACACCGGCAGGCCGGTCTGGAAGGCACGGTCACAGAGGCGCGCGATACGATCGTCAATCTCGTAGTTACCGGTCAGCAGGATAGCGCCGATCTCAATGCCGTTCATGGCGGCCAGACAGGCGGCGACCAGTACATCCGGGCGGTCTGCGGAAGTCACCAGCAGTGAGCCTGGACGGAAATGCTCCAGCATGTGCGGGATACTACGGGCGCAGAAGGTGACCGATTTAACCCGGCGGGTCTGAATCTCACCTTCGTTGATGATGCGCGCATCCAGGTGGCGGCACATATCGATTGCGCGGGTGGCGATCAGATCAAAGCTCCATGGCACGCAGCCCAGCACCGGCAGCGGGCTGTCTGAGAACAGCTGCTTAGGATCGATATTGGCGATGCTGGCTTTTGACGAGTCATCAAAAATTTCTGACAGATCAGGGCGGGTACGCCCCTGATCATCGACCGGCGCGTTGAGTTTATTGATGATCACGCCAGTGATATTTTTATTCTTCTGACCGCCGAAGCTGCTCTGCGTCAGTTCAATGCGCTCTTTCAGCTGTGCCGGAGAGTCATTGCCCAGCGCCATCACGAAGACGATTTCCGCATTCAGGGTTTTCGCGATTTCATAGTTCAGCGCGTTGGCGAACTGATGCTTACGGGTAGGGACCAGACCTTCAACCAGCACCACTTCCGCATTCTGCGTGTTGGCATGGTAACGGGAGATGATCTCTTCCATCAGCACATCCTGCTGGTTCGATCCCAGCAGTGATTCAACACGTGACATCTGCAGCGGTTCAGCGGCAGGAATCGAGGAGTTCTTACGGATAATAGTGGTGGTTTGATCCGGCGTATCGCCGCCGGTACGCGGCTGAGCAATCGGCTTAAAGACGCTGAGCCGAACGCCTTTGCGCTCCATGGCGCGGATAACGCCGAGGCTGACGCTGGTCAGGCCGACGCTGGTGCCGGTCGGAATGAGCATAATTGTACGTGACACGTTTGAACCTCTCAGTAATGGCAGGGTGTCAAAAACAACTCCGTCAGCCTGAGCTGACGGAGAGAAGTGTTTACGCAGTCAGACGCGCGGCGTCCTGGGCGATGACCAGCTCTTCGTTGGTCGGGATCACCAGCGCCGGGCGGGTGCCTTCTTTATTGATGTAACCAGACTTGCCGAAACGGGCCGCCAGGTTGCGATCGTGATCGACGTCAAAGCCCAGCAGTGCCAGTTTTTTCAGTGAGAGTTCACGAACCATCGCGGCGTTTTCACCGATGCCGCCAGTAAATACCACGGCGTCCAGGCGGCCATCCATCAGCGCAGTGTAGCTGCCGATATATTTCGCCAGGCGATGACAGAAGACATCCATTGCGCGCTTCGCATCTTCTTTGGTGGTGTAGTTATCTTCCACGTAGCGGCAGTCGCTGGTGACTTCAGTCAGACCTAACAGGCCAGACTCTTTGGTCAGCAGTTTATTGATGGCATCGACGCTCATACCCAGCGTATCGTGCAGGAAGAAGATAATTGCCGGGTCGATGTCGCCACTGCGGGTACCCATCACCAGGCCTTCCAGTGGGGTCAGGCCCATTGAGGTGTCCACACACTCGCCGTTGCGAATGGCAGAGACAGAACCGCCGTTACCGAGGTGGCAGGTAATAATATTCAGTGACTCAAGCGGCTTGTTGAGCATTTTGGCCGCTTCGTGGGTCACATAGAAGTGGCTGGTACCATGCGCGCCATAGCGACGAACGCCATGCTCTTTATACAATTTGTACGGCAGCGCATAGAGATAAGACTCTTCCGGCATTGTCTGATGGAAAGCGGTGTCAAATACCGCGACATTCTTATCTGACAGGTGAGGGAAGTTTTTCATCGCTTCATCAATACCGATCAGATGAGCCGGATTGTGCAGCGGTGCAAAAGAAGAGGCGTCTTTGATGCCCTGTACCACTTCTTCAGTGATGATGACTGACTGAGTCAGCTTCTCGCCGCCATGAACGATACGATGGCCGATTGCAGCAATTTGTGCCGAAAGCTCAGGTTTTTGTGCCAGAATGGTTTTAACGATAAAGTTCAGCGCTTCACTATGCGCTGCGCCAGCACCCAGAGGCGCTTCCTGTTTTTCGCCTTCCAGCTTCCATTTGATGCGGGCTTCAGGAAGGTGGAAACATTCCGCCAGGCCAGACAGGAATTCTTCACCGCTGGCAGGGTTGAGGATGGCAAACTTAAGGGAAGAGCTGCCACAGTTCAGAACCAGAACTAACTTACTCGACATGGAAGTACCTATTTTTTGAGAGTGGCTAAATAAAACGCAATCAGACTAACAGCGTAGCCCATGAAAGCTGGTAGATTAATGACAAACATCATGCGGTAGACAGAATTCTGCATTTCCGCAAAAAATTTCGGCAATCTTACGCGAAAATTTGAAGATTGCCTCGTCTGAACCTGGCTCAGGCCTCTTCCCAAAAGCGCAATCCGCTTCCGGAAAGGGGGGAAAACGGCGTCAGAATAGCTGGAGTCACCTTTAAAGACAAAAATAATTGAAGGATGTCACGTAAAGTTGTGTAGTTATAACTATTTTTTAATTTTTACAGCATTAGTTGAGGTGAGCCATGGCGAATGAATCTGGCAGTACCAATTGGTTTCGGATGTTTCAGCGCGGCCAACACTATATGAAGACCTGGCCGGCTGATAAGCGCCTGGCACCCATGTTCCCGGAAAACCGTGTTTCATCGGCAACGCGTTTTGCTATTCGCTTTATGCCCCCTTTGGCGATTTTTACGCTGACCTGGCAGATCGCGATGGGCGGTCAGTTAGGCCCGGCCGTGGCGACCGCGCTGTTTGCCTGTACCCTGCCGATGCAGGGATTATGGTGGCTGGGAAAGCGTTCTGTAACGCCGCTGCCGCCGACGCTGCTTAACTGGTTTCATGAAGTTCGTGCCCGGCTGGAAGAAGCGGGGCAGGCGACAGCGCCAGTAGAAGGCAAGCCGACCTATCAGGCGCTGGCCGATCTGCTAAAGCGGGCGTTCAAACAACTCGACCGCACTTTCCTCGACGATCTCTGACCTATCCCGGGCTGGCGGTAAAATATTTACCGCTAACCTGCGGCCAAATCAAAGAATGGTGATACGGCGATTTCCGTGTCGCTAACGCTGTGCAATGATTTCTCCATTGTCGATTAACTGAGCGGTCTCTGACCGGGAGTAAATGATGGAAATGACCCATGCACAGCGTTTGATTCTCACTAATCAGTACAAAATGATGGCCATGCTTGAGCCGGAAAATGCGGAGCGTTTTCGTCGTTACCAGACTATCATCGAACGCGGTTATGCGCTGCAGATGCGGGAGCTGGACAAAGAGTTTGGCGAACTCAGCGAAGCGATCTGCCGGACGGTGATCGATATTATGGAAATGCATCACGCTCTCCACGTCTCCTGGTCGAACCTTAAAGAGAAAGGTGAGCTTGAAGAGCGCCGTCTGGCCTTTCTGGGCTTCGATGCGGCAACGGAAGCGCGCCTGCTGGGTTATGTCCGTTTTATGGTCAATACAGAAGGGCGTTATACGCACTTCGATTCCGGCACCCATGGTTTTAATGCGCAGACCCCAATGTGGGAAAAGTATCAACGGATGTTAGCTTTGTGGCAGACTTGTCCGCGCCAGTACCATTTAAGTGCAAACGAAATTGCGCAAGTGATTAATGCCTGATGAGGAGGAGCGCGTGACCTACAGAGGTTTTCTATTTGATTTAGACGGCACGCTGGTGGATTCACTGCCAGCGGTTGAACGAGCCTGGAGCCAGTGGGGTGCCCGTCATGGCATCGCGGCTGATGAGATTCTGGATTTCATTCATGGCAAACAGGCGATCACCTCTCTGCGTCATTTCATGGCAGGCCAGTCGGAAGAGGCTATTCAGGCGGAGTTTGTTGCGCTGGAGCAGGCTGAAGCGGCGGACACCGACGGTGTGCAGGCGCTGCCAGGGGCCAACGCGTTGCTGAACCGGCTGAACGAACTGCAGATTCCCTGGGCGATTGTCACTTCCGGTTCAGTGCCGGTCGCACATGCACGTCATAAAGCCGCAGGCTTACCGAAGCCTGCCGTGTTTATTACCGCTGAACAGGTGGCTAAGGGCAAACCGGAGCCCGATCCCTACCTGCTTGGCGCGGAGAAGCTGGGATTAGCGGCGACATCGTGCGTGGTTGCAGAAGATGCACCTGCCGGAATCTTATCCGGCCTGAATGCTGGCTGTGCGGTGATTGCCATCAATGCGCCGGCGGAGACACCCCGGCTGGATGAGGTAGCGCTTCAGCTCGACTCACTGGCGTCACTGGTGATAACCCGCGAGTCTGACGGCAGCTTTACCTTCCGTCAGCAGGCTTAAGGGCTGGCCCGGCGGCCAGACCGCCGGGCTTAGAGTGGCGTATCCTGCGAGATTTCATCCAGTGACAGGCTGAAGCTCGGAATAAACACCTCAACGAAGTAATCCATCTCCGGTGAACGCCGAAGTGCCAGGGTCTTTTCCAGCCGCGCTTTGGCCAGTAAAAATTCGTTGTTCCCGGCAGACAACTCCTCAAGACATTTTACATATGCACAGAGCGCATCCGCCTGTTTCACAACCGCCTGCTCCTCTTCGCTGTGCAGATGCTCATCGATCAACGGGCGATAGATCGCCTGAAACTCTTCAGGCAGCATCTCAATCAGCTTCTGCTGAGCAATCTTCTCGATTTTCTTGTATTCGTGGGCGATCTGCGCGTTGTAATATTTTACCGGAGTCGGTAAATCGCCGGTGAGCACTTCGCTGGCATCGTGGTAAAGCGCCAGCATGGCAATGTGATCGGCATTAAGCGACCCGTTGAATTTAAGGTTTTTGATCACGGCCAGGGCATGCGCCACCATAGCGACCTGCAGACTGTGTTCGGAGACATTTTCGGTGCGCACATTGCGCATCAGCGGCCAGCGATTGATCAGCTTAAGACGGGAGAGATGAGCAAAGAAGTGGCTTTGTGTCATGAGCGTTCCTGTTGGCTGGCGGGGGAGAGACAGGCTCTGGCTCTCCCCAAATAGCGTCAGTATACGCGGGCCCGATTATTGACGATAGCCTTGCAGGAAGCGGCCAAATTTATTGATCGCCATCTCAAGATCATCCACACGTGGCAGCGTAACAATGCGCAGGTGATCGGGCCATGGCCAGTTAAAGGCACTGCCCTGAACCAGTAGCACCTTCTCCTGTAACAGAAAATCCAGCACCATCTTCTGATCGTCGAAAATGTTGAATTTTTTGGCATCGATTTTCGGGAACATATAAAGCGCGCCCTGTGGCTTCACACAGCTGACGCCTGGGATATCATTAATCAACTCCCAGGCGCGTTGCCGCTGCTCGTAGAGACGACCACCCGGCATGATAAATTCGCTAATGCTCTGGTAGCCGCCCAGCGCCGTCTGAATCGCATGCTGCGCCGGTACGTTGGCACACAGGCGCATCGAGGCGAGCATCTCCAGTCCTTCTATATAGCCTTTAGCATGTTTCTTCGGCCCGTTCAGTACCATCCAGCCCTGACGGAAACCGGCAACGCGATAGGTTTTAGAAAGGCCATTAAAGGTAACAGTCAGCAGATCGGGTGCCAGCGCTGCGATGCAGTGATGCTGTGCATCGTCATAGAGGATCTTGTCGTAGATCTCATCGGCGAAAATAATCAGGTTATGCTGACGCGCAATTTCAACCACCTCTAACAGCAGCTCTTTGCTGTAGACCGCGCCAGTGGGGTTATTCGGGTTGATAATCACGATGCCGCGGGTACGAGGCGTTATCTTGCTGCGGATATCATCGAGGTCAGGGAACCAGCCTGCTGATTCGTCACACAGATAGTGCACTGCTTTACCGCTGGAGAGGGAAACCGCAGCCGTCCATAACGGATAGTCGGGGGCTGGCACCAGCATTTCGTCGCCGCTGTTCAGTAACGCCTGCATCGCCTGCACGATGAGTTCTGAAACACCGTTGCCAATGTAGATATCTTCTACGGTGACATCGCGCATGTCGCGCGCCTGGTAGTGCTGCATGATCGCTTTACGGGCGGAATAGAGACCCTTGGAGTCACAATAGCCCTGAGAGCTGGGAAGGTTACGAATAACATCGACCAGTATCTCATCCGGTGCTTCAAAACCAAACGGCGCCGGATTGCCAATGTTCAGCTTCAGAACTTTGTTACCTTCTTCTTCGAGGCGCTTAGCCTCTTTCAGTACCGGGCCACGGATGTCATAGCAGACGTTATCGAGTTTTCCGGATTTATCAATTTGAAAAGTCATTGTTACCGCCTTAATGGGCAGAATCCTTTTGGCTGCCACAGAAATCCAACCAGCACAATGTACTCTCCTGACAGTCACAAAAGAAGGGTGCCGCCCCGTTTTGGCGGGTTCAACAACTTTTTGCCCGGTGCGCAGCGTAAAAAATATTTGTTGTCGCGTAAACTGGTTAATAAAACCATAAATTGGCATTAATGCAGGATTTTAACTTGTTCAAAGCGCTGCTGAACCGACATATGGCTTTAGCATCATGAACGCTATCTGGAAGTTATTGAAATGGAACTTTTCTTTGCACCTGAAATATACACTTAGAGAAATAGTTAAAGGATATTTTATAAATGTTCAAATTATGGACGATTTTAGAACGTGCCTGAAGATTACGCCTTAACGCTGCTTAAGAGTGGCGCGTTTAAGGCCTTGTGTTCGCCGGAAAAGTGCCAAAAGCAGAGCTTCATATGGCACCTTTATTGCAGGATTGTGAGCCGTACTTAACACTTCCTCACTAAATTTCAGAACGCTGAAGGCTTAAAAAGTGATCAATAATGTGGCATAAGGGTCTGGAAATGCCTTTAGCACAAAATTTACAGCGCTTTTCACAAAATCATTTCCATTTTGAAGTCAAAAATGATTAAGTATAATTTATTATTTAGTGCACTTTGCCGCTTCGCTTTGATAGCCCGTAAAGTGCGCTTTCTATCCCACACGATTCTTTCTGGTGGGAATAAGACAACTACGCAGCTTCCTGCATTTGCGCACCCAGCGCCATCGGTTCAGAAGTTGTATCTGTCTTGAATAGCACTATGACCCTTCAGAGGAGTCAACAGTGCAGGATCCACATAAACTTTTTTTGTGTCAGTCTTCACACAGGACTGTCATTGAGCACCATTACTGCTTATCACTTTGATAAGCTTGTGATAACACCAGGGTAGTAGTTCGTAAAAATCTTATAAGTGAAGAAAAAACATGACTAATGCAAATCGTCCGATACTGAATCTCGACCTCGATCTGCTGAGAACCTTCGTTGCCGTTGCGGATTTGAATACCTTTGCAGCAGCCGCTGCAGCGGTCTGCAGAACCCAGTCAGCAGTCAGTCAGCAGATGCAGCGTCTGGAACAATTGGTAGGTAAAGAGCTGTTTGCCAGACATGGACGTAATAAGCTTCTGACAGAGCACGGTATCCAGCTTTTAGGCTATGCGAGAAAAATTCTTCGTTTTAACGACGAAGCCTGCACATCTCTGATGTACAGCAACATTCAGGGCGTGCTGACTATTGGCGCCTCTGATGACACCTCTGACACTATTCTGCCGTTCCTGCTAAACCGGGTGACCTCGGTTTATCCGAAACTGGCAATCGATGTGCGGGTTAAACGTAATCCGTTTATGATGGAAATGCTCAATCAGGGTGAAGTGGACCTGGTTGTGACGACTTCCAGCCCGGGCAATTTTACCTATCAGGTACTGCGTACTTCACCTACCTTGTGGTACTGCGCAGCGGATTATATCTTCCAGCGTGGCGAAGCCATTCCACTGGTATTGCTGGATGAGCCAAGTCCTTATCGTGATATGGCTATCGATCATCTCAACGAAGCGGGCATCCCGTGGCGTATCTCTTATGTCGCTTCCACACTGGCTGCAGTGCGCGCTGCGGTGAAAGCGGGACTGGGTGTGACGGCACGTCCGGTCGAGATGATGAGCCCGGAACTGCGTGTTATGGGTGCAGCTGAAGGACTGCCGGTACTGCCGGATACGCAATATCTGCTGTGCCGTAATCCAGACAGCGATAATGAACTGGCGCTGGCTATCTTCAATGCCATGCAGTCCACCAATGATCCTTATAACCTGAGCAATAATCCCGACGGTTCACTGTTGCTGGATGATGAAGAGTAATTTCGCTAACGTGTTGTACTCAATACCCGCGTGATTGCCTTAATAAACGCTTATAAATAAGCCTCTCCTTCCCTGAAAAGAACGAGAGGCTTTTTTGTGCCTGACCCCCGCCCGATGCTCCTTACTGACTCATCTGCCTCTTCTGACCCGACTAAAAAAATTTCACCATCTACTGAATTGAAATTTCCAGACCAAAAAACCGAACGCTTTGTTCCGAATCACCGTTTCAGGTGGGGAAAATTAACGCATAAAGGGCAAAAGTGTGTTCTGGATCAAAAAAATAGCCCTGGAAAGGGGAGGGAAAATTCAGTGATACCTGTCAAAATATGTTTGTTAAATGCACGATCCATGCATGTGAATACCCGCTACACTAAAATTAACCCTACAGACTGAAGCGATTTAGCTGGAAAGCGGGGCATCATTTGTTAATAATATGATGCAGGTGTGAAATAATGTTTGGATACTTTTGTCAAAGTTGACAAAAGGTTATAGAAAGGAGTAAAAAACCCCATAAAATAGCTGCTTATTACTTAATAACAGCGACATTTGAAAGGTTTTTATCCTTCCCTTGAATCGATGTGGTCAGTTTGCTGCGGGAAACGCGTGCAGGATGCCAGCGCCACTTTTGATGAGTAAGCAATGAGTATGTCAACTACCACCGAAATCATCGCTCAGCACTGGGCGTTTATCGTATTTATCGTTATTGCCTTTGGCCTGTGTGCTTTCATGCTGACCGGAGGATGGCTGCTTGGCGGCAGAGCGCGCGCCCGCTACAAAGACACGCCATTCGAATCGGGCATTGAATCCGTTGGTGATACCCATATCCGCCTGTCGGCGAAATTTTATCTGGTTGCGATGTTTTTCGTCATCTTCGACGTCGAAGCCCTCTTTTTATACGCATGGGCGACTTCAATCCGTGAAAGCGGTTGGATCGGCTTTGTGGAAGCCGCAATTTTCATTTTGGTGCTCCTGGCGGGTCTGGTCTATCTGGTACGCATTGGCGCACTGGACTGGGCTCCAGCTCGCCGTCGCGTGGTGGTAAAAACCTCTACGGTCAGCCACACCAATCCTCATAAGCAGTAAAAGAGAGGCAATAAGATGGACTATACGCTCACCCGCATAGACCCGAACGGTGGTGAGAACGACCGTTATCCTCTGCAAAAGCAGGAAATCGTCAGCGATCCGCTGGAGCAGCACGTTCATCGCAGCGTTTATATGGGCAAACTCGAAAATGCCCTGCATGACATGGTGAACTGGGGGCGTAAAAACTCCCTCTGGCCTTATAACTTTGGCCTGTCCTGTTGTTACGTTGAGATGACAACATCGTTCACCGCGGTCCACGACGTGGCACGTTTTGGCGCCGAAGTTATGCGCGCTTCGCCACGTCAGGCCGATTTCATGGTCATTGCCGGTACGCCGTTCACCAAAATGGCCCCGGTTATTCAGCGTTTGTACGATCAGATGCTGGAACCCAAATGGGTGATTTCCATGGGTGCCTGCGCCAACTCTGGCGGCATGTATGACATCTATTCCGTGGTGCAGGGTGTCGATAAATTCCTGCCGGTCGATGTTTATATTCCTGGCTGTCCGCCACGTCCTGAAGCGTATATGCAGGCACTGCTGCTGTTGCAGGAGTCGATCGGCAAAGAGCGCCGTCCGCTCTCATGGGTGGTTGGCGATCAGGGTGTTTATCGCGCCAACATGCCATCTGAGCGTGAAAGAAAACGCGGCGAGCGCATTGCAGTCACAAACCTGCGCAGCCCGGACGAAGTTTAAAACCGTATGGATGGAAAACAGCGCCTGCAGCAGAACATCACAATTTAATGCATGGCCCCATCCTGACGCCTTCATTTGAGTGCCTGAGACCAGGCCGGAATGGTGAGTAACGTATGACAGATTTGACCACGCAAGATCTCGCTCAGCCTTCATGGCAAACCCGTGATCACCTTGATGACCCGGTGATCGGCGAGTTGCGTAACCGTTTTGGGCCGGATGCCTTCACTGTTCAGCCAACCCGTACCGGTATTCCGGTGGTGTGGGTGAAGCGTGAACAGATACTGGAAATTATCGAGTTCCTGCGTAAATTACCCAAGCCTTACGTCATGCTGTATGACCTGCATGGCGTGGATGAGCGTTTACGTACCCACCGTGCAGGCCTGCCTGCGGCGGATTTTTCCGTTTTCTACCACCTGCTGTCGATTGAACGCAACCGCGACATCATGCTCAAGGTGGCACTCTCTGAAAACGATATGCATCTGCCGACCATCACCCGCCTTTTCCCGAATGCCAACTGGTATGAGCGTGAAACCTGGGAGATGTTTGGTATCACCTTTGATGGTCACCCGCATCTGACGCGCATCATGATGCCGTCGACCTGGGAAGGCCATCCGCTGCGTAAAGATTACCCGGCGCGCGCCACCGAATTCGATCCGTTTACGCTGACCAAACAGAAAGAAGATCTGGAAATGGAAGCGCTGACCTTTAAGCCTGAAGACTGGGGCATGAAGCGCAGCACCACCAACGAAGACTTCATGTTCCTGAACCTCGGGCCTAACCACCCGTCGGCGCACGGTGCGTTCCGCATCATTCTGCAGCTGGATGGTGAAGAGATTGTCGACTGCGTGCCTGACATCGGCTATCACCATCGTGGTGCCGAAAAGATGGGCGAGCGTCAGTCGTGGCACAGCTACATTCCTTACACTGACCGCATCGAGTACCTCGGCGGCTGCGTAAATGAAATGCCGTACGTACTGGCGGTGGAGAAACTGGCCGGTATCGTGGTGCCCGATCGCGTTAATGTGATCCGCGTGATGCTCTCTGAACTGTTCCGCATCAACAGCCACCTGCTCTATATCTCCACCTTTATTCAGGACGTCGGAGCCATGACGCCGGTGTTCTTTGCCTTTACCGACCGTCAGAAAATCTATGACGTGGTTGAGGCGATTACCGGTTTCCGTATGCACCCGGCGTGGTTCCGCATCGGTGGCGTCGCGCATGACCTGCCGCGAGGCTGGGAACGTCTGCTGCGTGACTTCCTCGACTGGATGCCAAAACGTCTTAAAGAGTATGACAAAGCGGCACTGCGCAACAGCGTACTGATTGGCCGTTCCAAAGGCGTTGCTGCTTACAACATGGAAGAGGCGCTGGCGTGGGGCACTACCGGTGCCGGTCTGCGTGCTACCGGTCTCGACTTTGACGTACGTAAATGGCGTCCCTACTCCGGCTACGAAAACTTCGATTTTGAAATCCCGGTCGGCGACGGCATCAGCGATGCTTACAGCCGCGTCATGCTGAAAATGGAAGAGATGTGGCAGTCGCTGCGCATTCTTGAGCAGTGTCTCAACAACATGCCAGAGGGTCCGTTTAAAGCGGATCATCCGCTGACCACGCCGCCACCGAAAGAGCGCACGCTGCAGCACATTGAAACGCTGATCACGCACTTCCTGCAGGTTTCGTGGGGGCCGGTGATGCCAGCCAATGAGTCGTTCCAGATGATTGAAGCGACGAAAGGGATCAACAGCTACTACCTGACCAGCGATGGCAGCACCATGAGCTACCGCACCCGCGTGCGTACGCCGAGCTTCCCGCATCTGCAGCAGATTCCTTCAGTAATCCGTGGCAGCCTGGTATCCGACCTGATCGTATATCTGGGTAGTATCGATTTTGTTATGTCAGACGTGGACCGCTAATTATGCACGATCAACACATTGCCATTAAAACGATCGACCCTAACGAGGTCTTCGTGCTGAGCGCGGAAGAGCATCACGCCATTGAGCACGAAAAACACCACTATGAAGATGCGCGTGCAGCCTCGATTGAAGCGCTGAAGATCGTGCAGAAACAGCGCGGATGGGTGCCGGACGGCGCCATCAATGCGATTGCCGAGGTACTGGGTATCCCGGCGAGTGATGTTGAAGGTGTGGCGACATTTTACAGCCAGATCTTCCGTCAGCCGGTTGGCCGTCATGTGATCCGTTACTGTGACAGCGTGGTCTGTCATATCACCGGTTATCAGGGCATCCAGTCAGCACTGGAACAGCAACTGAATATCAAACCGGGTCAGACCACTGCCGATGGCCGCTTTACACTGCTGCCAACCTGCTGTCTGGGTAACTGCGATAAGGGGCCAACGATGATGGTGGATGAAGACACGCATGTGCATCTGACGCCGGAAGGCATCCCTGGTTTGCTGGAGCAGTATCAATGACAATTAAACAGATCATTCGCACTGCAGAAACCCATCCGCTGACCTGGCGGATGCGTGACGACAAGCAACCTGTCTGGCTTGACGAATATCGCAGTAAAAACGGCTATGCCGGTGCGGAAAAAGCGCTGAAAAGCATGTCGCAGGATGAAATCGTTGCGGCAGTCAAAGATTCAGGCCTGAAAGGGCGCGGCGGTGCGGGCTTCTCCACCGGGCTGAAGTGGAGCCTGATGCCGAAAGATGAGTCGATGAACATCCGTTACCTGCTGTGTAACGCCGATGAGATGGAGCCGGGCACCTATAAAGACCGCCTGCTGATGGAGCAGATGCCTCACCAGCTGGTGGAAGGAATGCTGATCAGCGCCTTTGCGCTGAAGGCTTACCGTGGCTATATCTTCTTACGTGGCGAATACATTGAAGCCGCGGTGCATCTGCGTCGTGCGATTGCTGAAGCGACGGAAGCGGGCTATATCGGTAAAAATATTCTCGGTACCGGCTTTGACTTTGAGTTGATTGTCCACACCGGCGCAGGTCGTTATATCTGCGGCGAAGAGACGGCACTGATTAACTCACTGGAAGGCCGTCGTGCCAATCCGCGTTCGAAACCGCCATTCCCGGCGAGTGCGGGCGCGTGGGGCAAACCGACCTGCGTGAACAACGTGGAAACCCTCTCCAACGTTCCGGCGATTCTGGCCAACGGCGTGGAGTGGTACAAAAACATCTCTAAAAGCGAAGATGCCGGTACCAAAATGATGGGCTTCTCCGGACGGGTTAAAAATCCCGGCGTCTGGGAGCTGCCATTCGGTATCACCGCACGTGAAATCCTTGAAGATTATGCGGGCGGTATGCGTGACGGACTGAAGTTCAAAGCCTGGCAGCCCGGCGGGGCAGGGACTGACTTCCTGACCGACCAGCACCTGGATCTGCCCATGGAGTTTGCCAGCATCGGCAAAGCGGGCAGTCGTCTGGGTACGGCGCTGGCGATGGCGGTCGATCACGAGATCAACATGGTCTCGCTGGTGCGTAACCTGGAAGAGTTCTTTGCCCGTGAGTCGTGCGGCTGGTGTACACCGTGTCGCGATGGCCTGCCGTGGAGCGTCAAAATTCTGCGTGCGCTGGAGCAGAAGCAGGGTCAGCCAGGCGATATCGAAACCTTACTGCAACTCTGCCGTCAGCTTGGCCCGGGTAAAACCTTCTGTGCGCATGCGCCGGGTGCGGTTGAGCCCCTGCAGAGTGCGATTAAATATTTCCGTGAAGAGTTTGAAGCCGGCATGGCACCGCAGGTGTTTGGCAATACCCGTGCCATTGGCGGGATCCAGCCAAACCTGCTGAAAGCGCGCTGGTAATTCGCCGAAGAACACGGAACAGGCCTGGTGCCGCCGCCCCGACAATGTCGTGCGTCGGGGCAAGAATATGATTAACGCTCGTCTCTGACGAGCCTTACGGAAGCATGTCACTATGGCTACAATTCATGTAGACGGTAAAGAGTATGATGTGAACGGAGCGGACAACCTGCTACAGGCATGTCTCTCTCTGGGCCTTGATATTCCTTACTTTTGCTGGCATCCGGCGCTGGGAAGCGTTGGGGCCTGCCGCCAGTGTGCGGTAAAGCAATTCCAGAATGCCGAAGATACCCGCGGCCGTCTTGTCATGTCCTGCATGACGCCGGCCTCTGACGGCACATTCATCTCCATCGATGATGGCGAAGCGAAAGAGTTCCGCGAAAGCGTGGTGGAGTGGCTGATGACCAACCACCCGCACGACTGTCCGGTGTGTGAAGAGGGCGGTAACTGTCACCTGCAGGATATGACAGTAATGACCGGCCACAGCTTCCGCCGCTATCGCTTCACCAAACGTACCCACCGTAATCAGGATCTCGGCCCGTTCATCTCCCATGAGATGAACCGCTGTATCGCCTGTTACCGCTGCGTGCGTTACTACAAAGATTATGCCGATGGCAAGGATCTGGGTGTCTACGGCGCACACGACAACGTCTACTTCGGTCGTCCGGAAGATGGCACGCTGGAGAGCGAATTCTCCGGTAACCTGGTTGAAATCTGCCCGACCGGCGTCTTCACCGATAAAACGCACTCCGAACGCTATAACCGTAAATGGGATATGCAGTTTGCGCCGAGCATCTGCCAGCAGTGCAGTGTGGGCTGTAACACCAGCCCGGGTGAGCGTTATGGTGAGTTACGCCGTATCGAAAACCGTTATAACGGCACCGTAAACCACTATTTCCTGTGTGACCGTGGCCGCTTTGGCTATGGCTACGTGAACCGTAAAGATCGTCCACGCCAGCCGATGCTGCTGCGCGGCAACGACTGGGTGACGCTGAACGCAGAGCAGGCGGTCAATGCCGGTGCAGATTTGCTGCGTCAGGCGAAAAAAGTGATCGGTATCGGCTCGCCGCGCGCCAGCATTGAAAGTAACTTCGCGCTGCGTGAACTGGTCGGTGCAGAGAACTTCTCTACCGGCATGCCAGCGGGCGAGCAGGCCCGGCTTGAACTGATGCTGAAAATTCTGCGTGAGGGCGGTATCTATACGCCATCGCTGCGTGAAATTGAAAGCTACGATGCGGTGCTGGTGCTGGGCGAAGATCTGACCCAGGTTGGCGCACGCGTGGCGCTGTCAGTGCGTCAGGCCGTGAAAGGCAAAGCGCGCGACATGGCTGCCGCTCAGAAAGTAGCAGACTGGCAGATCGCCGCGATCCTGAACATCGGACAGAATGCGAAACATCCGCTGTTTATCACTAACGTCGATGAAACCCGTCTGGATGATATCGCGGCATGGAGCTATCGCGCACCGGTTGAAGATCAGGCGCGTCTCGGTTTCGCTATCGCCAGTGCGCTGGATGAAACCGCCCCGGCGGTGACCGATTTCGACAGCAAACTGAACGGCAAGATGGATGTCATCGTGCAGGCGCTGGCTGGCGCGAAAAAACCGTTAATTATTTCCGGGACCCATTCCGGCAGCAGCGCGATGATCGAAGCGGCTGCCAACGTGGCCAAAGCGCTGAAAGCGCGCGGTGCCGACGTCGGGATTACGCTGCTGGCGGGACACGCCAACAGCGTGGGTCTTGGCCTGATGGGCGGCAATCCTCTGGAGAGCGCGCTGGATCAGCTGAGCAACGGTGAAGCCGATGCGCTGGTGGTACTGGAAAATGACCTCTATCGCCATGCACCGAAAGCGCTGGTTGATGCGGCGCTGGCCCAGACCACTAACGTGATTGTGGTTGATCATCAGCGCACCGCGACGCTGGAGAAAGCGGGTCTGGTGTTATCAACCGCCAGCTTCGCCGAAAGTGATGGCACCTCGATCAACCATGAAGGCCGCGCACAGCGTTTCTTCCAGGTTTACGATCCTTCCTATTATGACAACAACGTAGTGATGCTGGAGAGCTGGCGCTGGCTGCATTCGCTGCACAGCACGCTGGAAAGCCGTCACGTCGACTGGACGCAGCTGGACCACGTGATCGATGCGGTGGTGAGTCATCTGCCACAGCTGGCCGGAATCAAGGATGCGGCACCGGATGCCAGCTTCCGTATTCGCGGACAGAAACTGTCGCGTTCACCGCACCGTGCCAGTGGCCGTACCGCGGCGCGCGCCAATATCAGCGTGCACGAACCGCGTCAGCCGCAGGATCAGGACACGATGTTCGCCTTCTCAATGGAAGGGAACAACCAGCCAGGCGCACCGCGTTCGCAGATTCCGTTTGCCTGGGCACCGGGCTGGAACTCACCGCAGGCGTGGAACAAGTTCCAGGTTGAAGTGGGCGGCAAACTGCGTAATGGCGATCCGGGTATACGGCTGTTTGAAGCCAGCGCAGCCAGTCTGCCCTGGTTCAGCAACGTTCCGGCGGCATTCGTCAGTGAAGCGCAGTGGCGCGTGGCCCCTCTCTACCAGCTGTTTGGTAGTGAAGAGATGTCACAGCGTTCACCGGTCTTCCAGCAGCGTATGGCACCGCCTGCACTGGTGATTAACCCGGAAGATGCAGCGAAGCTGGGCGTCAACAATGGCGCGGCGGTTGAGTTCATCTGTGCCGGTGAGACAGTGCGTCTGCCGGTCCGTTTCTCGGCGTCACTGCAGGCGGGACAGATTGGTCTGCCGCTGGGCATGCCGGGCGTTCCGCCATTCCTGGCGAACGGTAAAATCGACACTCTGCAGGAGGCGGCGCAATGAGCTGGTTAACACCGGACGTTATCGACATTCTGCTGGCCATTGTTAAAGCCATCGTGATTCTGCTGGTGGTTGTGGCCTGCGGCGCGTTCATGAGCTTCGCCGAGCGTCGTCTGCTCGGCCTGTTCCAGAACCGTTACGGACCAAACCGCGTAGGCTGGGGCGGCTCGCTCCAGCTGGTAGCGGACATGATCAAAATGTTCTTTAAAGAGGACTGGGTTCCGCCGTTTACCGACCGCTTTATCTTTACTCTTGCGCCGGTTATCGCCTTTGTTTCACTGCTGCTGGCCTTTGCTATCGTGCCGGTTTCGCCAACCTGGATGGTGACAGACCTGAATATCGGTCTGCTGTTCTTCCTGATGATGGCGGGCCTTGCGGTCTACGCAGTGCTGTTTGCCGGCTGGTCGAGTAATAACAAATACTCGCTGCTGGGTGCGATGCGCGCCTCGGCGCAGACCCTGAGCTACGAAGTGTTCCTGGGTCTGTCGCTGATGGGTGTGGTAGCGCAGGCGGGCTCGTTCAATATGAACGATATCGTCAACAGCCAGACGCACCTGTGGAACATCATTCCGCAGTTCTTCGGTTTCGTGACCTTCTGTATTGCTGGCGTGGCGGTGTGTCACCGTCATCCGTTTGACCAGCCAGAAGCGGAGCAGGAACTGGCGGACGGTTATCACATCGAATATGCCGGTATGAAGTTCGGCCTGTTCTTTGTCGGCGAATATGTGGCAATTACCACTGTTTCAGCGCTGATCGTAACGCTGTTCTTTGGTGGCTGGCACGGCCCATTCCTGCCGCCGTTCATCTGGTTCGCCCTGAAAACGGCGTTCTTTATGATGATGTTCATCCTGATTCGTGCTGCGCTTCCGCGTCCGCGCTACGACCAGGTGCTGTCATTCGGCTGGAAAGTGTGTCTGCCGTTGACGCTGTTGAACCTGCTGGCGACTGCCGCAGTGATTCTCTACACAGCGCCGTAAGGGGTTAACAAATGACTTTGAAAGATATTGTCACAGGCTTTGGCACGACAGTTCGCAGTATCTGGCTGATCGGGCTGCACGCCTTCGCCAAACGTGAAACTCAGATGTATCCGGAAGAGCCGGTTTATCTGCCACCCCGCTATCGTGGCCGTATCGTGTTAACCCGCGATCCGGATGGTCAGGAGCGTTGCGTCGCCTGTAACCTGTGTGCGGTTGCCTGTCCGGTTGGCTGTATCTCGCTGCAGAAAGCTGAAACCAAAGATGGCCGCTGGTACCCGGAGTTCTTCCGCATCAACTTCTCACGCTGCATCTTCTGCGGCATGTGTGAGGAAGCCTGTCCGACCACGGCGATTCAGCTGACCCCCGATTTCGAACTGGGTGAGTTTAAGCGTCAGGATCTGGTGTATGAGAAGGACGATCTGCTGATTTCGGGGCCGGGTAAATATCCGGAGTACAACTTCTACCGCATGGCAGGTATGGCGATTGACGGTAAAGATAAGGGCGAAGCAGAAAACGAAGCGAAGCCTATCGACGTCAAAGGCTTATTACCTTAAGGAGCAAGGCATGGAATTTGCGTTTTATCTTTGCGGACTGGTGGCGGTGCTGACGACGTTGCGCGTCATTACCCACACTAATCCGGTACATGCGTTGCTGTACCTGATCGTTTCGCTGTTATCGATCGCGGGCGTCTTCTTCTCTATGGGAGCCTATTTTGCCGGTGCGCTGGAGATCATCGTTTACGCCGGTGCCATTATGGTGCTGTTCGTCTTCGTGGTCATGATGCTGAACCTGGGCAAACAGACCGAGAAGCAGGAGCGTGAGTGGCTCAGCCCGTCACTGTGGATTGGTCCGGGTATCGTCTCGTTGCTGCTGCTGGTCGTAATGGTCTACGCCATCCTGACCGCCAACGATCAGGGCATCGATGGCACCATCATCGACGCCAAAGCGGTCGGCATCAGCCTGTTTGGTCCTTACGTACTGGCGGTTGAACTGGCCTCAATGCTGCTGCTGGCGGGTCTGGTCGTGGCGTTCCATATCGGTCGCGAAGAGCGTCAGGGCGAAGTCCTGAGTAACCGTAATGCTGACGCCGCTCAGGTGAAAAAGGAGAACGCATGATCCCGTTACAACATGGATTGATTCTTGCTGCCGTGCTGTTTGTCCTTGGACTGACGTCGCTGGTAATACGCCGCAATCTGCTGTTTATGCTGATCGGCCTTGAAATCATGATCAACGCCGCCGCCTTAGCCCTGGTGGTTGCCGGGAGCTATTGGGGTCAGGCCGATGGACAGGTGATGTATATCCTGGCGATCAGCCTGGCGGCAGCGGAAGCCAGTATTGGTCTGGCACTGCTGCTTCAGCTCTATCGTCGTCGTCAGACGCTGAACATTGATACTGTGAGCGAGATGCGCGGATGAATCTTCTCTATTTAACTGTCTTGTTTCCGCTGATCGGCTTTCTGCTGTTAGCGTTTTCGCGCGGTCGCTGGTCAGAGAACCTGTCGGCCACGATTGGTATGGGATCGGTGGGTCTGGCGGCCCTGACTACAGCGATGGTCGGTTTTGACTTCTTCGCCAACGGCCAGCAAGCCTACACGCAGGCGCTCTGGACCTGGATGCATGTCGGCAACTTCGACATGAAGGTGAACCTGACGCTGGATGGCCTGTCGCTGACCATGCTGTCTGTCGTGACCGGTGTCGGTTTCTTCATTCACATGTTCGCCTCCTGGTACATGCGTGGAGAAGAGGGCTACTCCCGCTTCTTCGCCTATACCAACCTGTTTATCGCCAGCATGGTTGTTCTGGTGCTGGCCGATAACCTGATGCTGATGTATCTGGGCTGGGAAGGGGTAGGGCTCTGCTCTTATCTGCTGATCGGTTTCTACTACAGCAATCCGGAAAACGGCAAAGCGGCGATGAAAGCGTTCATCATTACCCGCGTGGGCGACGTCTTCCTGGCATTTGGTCTGTTCATCCTCTACAACGAGCTGGGCACGCTGAACTTCCGCGAGATGATGGAGCTGGCTCCTGCGCACTTTGCCGCAGATAACCATATGCTGCAGTGGGCAACGCTGATGCTGCTGGGTGGCGCGGTCGGTAAATCGGCTCAGCTGCCGTTACAGACCTGGCTGGCAGATGCGATGGCTGGTCCGACACCGGTTTCGGCACTGATCCACGCCGCGACCATGGTGACAGCAGGTGTCTACCTGATTGCCCGTAGCCACGGTCTCTTCCTGCTGACGCCGGAAGTGCTGCATCTGGTCGGGATTATCGGGGCGATAACCCTGGTGCTGGCAGGCTTTGCCGCGCTGGTACAGACCGACATCAAACGTGTTCTCGCTTACTCCACCATGAGCCAGATTGGCTACATGTTCCTGGCGCTGGGTGTTCAGGCGTGGGATGCGGCGATTTTCCATCTGATGACGCACGCCTTCTTTAAAGCGTTGCTGTTCCTCTCTTCGGGTTCAGTGATTCTGGCCTGCCATCACGAGCAGAACATTTTCAAAATGGGCGGCCTGCGTAAGAGCATTCCGCTGGTCTACACCTGCTTCCTGGTGGGCGGCGCGGCGCTGGCGGCACTGCCGCTGATTACGGCGGGCTTCTACAGTAAAGATGAGATCCTGTTTGGCGCACTGGCTAACGGTCACATCAACCTGATGGTTGCGGGTCTGGTGGGGGCGTTCCTGACCTCTATCTATACCTTCCGTATGATCTTCATCGTGTTCCACGGCGAAGAGAAAATTCATGCGCACGCCGGTAAGGGTATTACCCATCATCTGCCGCTGATTGTGCTGCTGCTGCTCTCCACCTTTATTGGTGCGCTGATCACGCCGCCGCTGGCAGGGGTACTGCCAGCCAATGAGTTCGGTGAAGCGGGCAAAGTGGGACTTGAAATCACCTCGGGCGTCGTAGCGATTGTCGGCATTCTGATCGCTGCCGCGCTGTGGCTGGGCAAACGTGAGCTGGTTACCCGTATCGCAAACAGTGCACCAGGCCGTTTCTTCGGCACATGGTGGTTTGCGGCCTGGGGCTTCGACTGGCTCTACGATAAAGTGTTCGTCAAACCTTATCTGGGTATTGCGTGGCTGCTGAAGCGCGACCCACTGAATGGCCTGATGAACCTGCCTGCGCTGCTGTCACGTATTGCCAACAAAGGCCTGGTAGTCAGTGAGAATGGCTACCTGCGCTGGTACGTTGCGTCAATGAGCGTGGGCGCCGTGCTGGTGCTGGCTCTGCTGCTGGTGATTTAAAGATTGATGAGCGGGGCAGGTTAGCTAATCTGCCCATTGAGAATGTCAAAAATTGTCCTGAGCAAGGGCGTTATCGTCGCGGCCAGTTTGGTTACCGCCAGCGCACAGCAACCGGAGCATACCGAGGTATGTGAGGATTGCGAGCACTGCCGGGAGCCAAAATGGCAAGTAAGATAGCCCGAACTAAGACAAAGAAAAGGGAAGTGTGCCGTGTTATTACCTTGGCTAATTATCATACCCTTCGTCGGTGGTCTGATCTGCTGGCTCACTGAGCGCCTTGGCGCGAAGGTGCCACGCTGGATCGCACTGATCACTATGGGGCTGACGTTGGCGCTTTCACTGCAACTCTGGTTGCAGGGAGGCTATTCACTGACGCAGGCAGCGGGCATTCCGCAGTGGCAGTCAAGTTTCTCCGTTCCGTGGATCCCACGCTTCGGCATCAGCTTCCATTTAGCCATTGATGGCCTGTCGCTGCTGATGGTGGTGCTGACCGGCCTGCTCGGTCTGATGGCGGTGCTCTGTTCCTGGAATGAGATTTCAAAGTATCAGGGCTTCTTCCACCTGAACCTGATGTGGATCCTGGGCGGCGTAATCGGTGTTTTCCTCTCCATCGACCTGTTCCTGTTCTTCTTCTTCTGGGAAATGATGCTGGTGCCGATGTACTTCCTCATCGCGCTCTGGGGTCATAAAGCATCGGACGGCAAAACCCGTATTTCCGCCGCGACCAAATTCTTCATCTACACCCAGGCTTCAGGTCTGGTGATGCTGATTGCGATTCTGGGCCTGGTGTTTGTCCACTACAACGCGACTGGCGTCTGGACATTCAACTACGAACAGCTGCTGCAGACGCCAATGTCGAGCGGTGTTGAATATCTGCTGATGCTGGGCTTCTTTATCGCCTTTGCGGTGAAGATGCCGGTGGTACCGTTGCACGGCTGGCTGCCGGATGCTCACAGTCAGGCGCCAACGGCCGGTTCTGTCGACCTCGCGGGTATCCTGCTGAAAACCGCAGCTTACGGTTTACTGCGTTTCAGTCTGCCGCTGTTCCCGAATGCGTCAGCCGAGTTTGCGCCAATCGCCATGTGGTTGGGCATCATCGGTATCTTCTACGGTGCCTGGATGGCCTTCTCGCAGACTGATATCAAACGTCTGATTGCTTACACCTCGATTTCGCACATGGGCTTTGTGCTGATTGCCATCTACACCGGCAGCCAGCTGGCGCTGCAGGGCGCGGTGATTCAGATGATTGCGCACGGTCTCTCCGCTGCAGCACTCTTCATTCTGTGTGGTCAGCTGTACGAGCGTCTGCATACTCGTGATATGCGTCAGATGGGTGGCCTGTGGTCGCGCATCAAATGGATTCCGGGTCTGTCGCTGTTCTTTGCTGTTGCCAACCTCGGTATGCCAGGCACCGGTAACTTCGTCGGCGAATTTATGATTCTGACCGGCAGCTTCCAGGTGGTGCCGATGATTATCATCATCGCGACCTTTGGTCTGGTGTTTGCCTCGATTTACTCGCTGGTGATGATGCAGCGCGCTTATTACGGCGAAGCGAAATCGAAAGATCCGCTGCCAGGCATGTCACCGCGTGAGTTTATGACCATCGGTGTTCTGGTGGTGCTGCTGGTGCTGCTGGGCGTCTATCCACAGCCGATTCTGGATACTTCGCACGCTGCCATGAGCAATATTCAGCAGTGGTTTACCGCTTCAATTTCAACTACAAGGCCGTAATTCGCCATGACAATAACTCCTCACCAATTGATTGCGTTGCTACCGCTGTTAATCGTCGGATTGACGGTGGTGGTTGTGATGCTGTCCATTGCCTGGCGACGCAACCACTTCGTTAACGCCACGCTAACGGTAGTTGGCCTGAACCTGGCGCTGCTCTCGCTCTACTTTGTCGGTCAGGTCGGGGCGATGGATGTCACGCCGCTGCTGCGCGTCGATGGCTATTCGATGTTCTATACCGCGCTGGTCATGCTGGCGAGTCTGGCGACCTGTACCTTTGCCTATCCATGGCTGGCGGGCTTCCCGGACAACAAAGATGAGTTCTACCTGCTGGTGCTGATTGCGGCACTTGGTGGCATCGTGCTGGCCAGTGCTAACCATCTGGCCTCGCTGTTCATCGGCATTGAGCTGCTGTCGCTGCCGCTGTTTGGTCTGATTGGTTACGCCTTCCGCCAGAAACGTTCACTGGAAGCCGCGCTGAAGTACACCATTCTTTCGGCGGCGGCCTCGTCGTTCCTGCTGTTTGGTATTGCGCTGATTTACGCCGACTCCGGTAACCTGAGCTTTGTGGCGCTGGGCCAGAGCCTGACTGACAGCATGATCCACGAGCCACTGCTGCTGGTGGGTCTGGGTATGATGATTATCGGTCTGGGCTTTAAGCTCTCACTGGTTCCGTTCCACCTCTGGACCCCCGATGTTTATCAGGGTGCGCCTGCGCCGGTTTCAACCTTCCTGGCCACCGCCAGCAAGATTGCTATCTTCGGTGTCATCATGCGTCTGTTTATGTATGCGCCGGTGACCGACAGCGAAGCGGTGCGCACAGTGCTGGCCATGATCGCCTTCGTGTCGATTCTGTTCGGTAACCTGATGGCGATTTCGCAGAGCAACATCAAGCGTCTGCTGGGTTACTCCTCTATCGCCCACCTCGGATATCTGCTGGTGGCACTGATTGCGGTGAAAGATCATCAGCTGTCGCTGGAAACGTCGGGCGTTTACCTGGCCGGTTATCTGTTCAGCAGCCTGGGTGCCTTTGGTGTGGTGAGTCTGATGTCCAGCCCATATCGTGGCCCGGATGCTGACTCGCTCTACTCCTACCGCGGCCTGTTCTGGCATCGACCTATTCTGTCAGCGGTGATGACGGTGATGATGCTGTCACTGGCGGGTATCCCGATGACGCTGGGCTTTATCGGTAAATTTTATGTTATCGCTTCAGGCGTCAGTGCGCACCTGTGGTGGCTCACCGGTGCTGTAGTCGCGGGTAGTGCGATTGGCCTCTACTACTATCTGCGCGTGACGGTGAGTCTCTACCTCAGCCCGCCGGAACTGCATACCCGTGATACCCCGGCTAACTGGGCATTTACGGCCGGTGGTGTGGTAGTACTGATTTCTGCCATTCTGGTGCTGCTGTTAGGGGTTTACCCGCAGCCGCTGATCAGACTGGTGCAGATGGCTCAGCCGCTGATGTAAGCGCGTTGCTGCGACTGACGAATCAGGCCTCCGGGCCTGATTTTTTTTGCCTGTAACATAGTGTCACCAGCAGGTGCTGGCGACACCGCGCTGATGTAGAGTGTGTGGTTTAAAGGAGATACCATGGACATTAACTGGCAGGATAAACACCATAGCGAACTGACCCCCTCACAGCTCTATGCACTGCTGGCGTTGCGCAGTGCCGTGTTTGTGGTGGAACAGCAGTGCGCTTACCTTGATGTGGATGGCAATGATTTGCAGGCGGAAAACCGGCATCTGTTGGGAATGGCGGATGATCAACTAGTGGCCTATGCGCGACTGCTCTCCCCGGAGGATGAGACCAGCCCGGTGAAAATCGGACGGGTGATTGTTTCAGATCGGGTTCGTGGTGCGCGGCTGGGGAATCGTCTGATGGAGCAGGCAATCAACAGTTGTCAGCAGCACTGGCCGGGCCGCGATCTGTTTCTCTCCGCGCAGGCGCATCTGGAAAGTTTCTATGGGCAGCATGGCTTTGTCGCGGTGGGGGAGAACTACCTGGAAGATGGGATCCCTCACGTCGATATGCTGAAGAACGCGCCGTAAAAAAGGCGAGGCCTGAGCCTCGCCTTTTTTACATCAACCCACCGTCATCTGGCGGTCATCGACATATTTACGCTGATCCGGCGCAGGCGGGAAATATTGATAGAGCCAGGTTTCACTCAGCGTCTCATCTTTGCTGCGCAGGAACAGACGCATCTCTACCGGCTCGGTGGAATCGCTATTCGGATACCAGTCAAACAGGATGCGATAGCCCTTAAGCGGATCGACATACAGAATCTCAACCTGCTTCACGCTACCGGATGAAACGGTAATCACCGGCTCAATCCCTTTCGGCGCAGCAGCCTGCAGATCGCCACCAATAAAATCGATGGCGAAGCGGCGGCACCAGGTTTCCGGGAAGTGTTCGCCAGGCGCCCAGCCTTCCGGGAAACCACCGATACCGGTACGGGTTGCATCCACGCGTGCCAGACCGCTACGCACCGGCGGCAGACCACTCCAGTAAAGCTTGTAGGAGAAGTTCAGCTCGCTGCCCGCTTTGACCGGCTCAGCCGGTTGCCAGAAGCAGACCACGTTATCCAGCGTTTCACCCGTGGTCGGGATCTCCATCAGGTTGATCGCGCCTTTGCCCCACTTACCGACCGGCTCAACCCACAGGCTGGGACGTTTGTCATACCAGCCAATCACATCCTGATAATCTTTGAAGTCGTGATTAAGCTGCAACAGGCCAAACCCACGCGGATTCTCATCTTCATAGGCGTTGAACTGCAGACGCTGAGGATTATTCAGTGGGCGGGCAATCCATTCGCCTTTACCGGTCCACATCGCCAGGCGATCGGAGTCATGGATCTGCGGATGGTAAGTGTTGCACATGCGGCGTTCGTTGGTGCCGCAGCTGAACATGCTGGTCATTGGCGAGATGCCAATCTGACGGATCTCTTTACGGGCAAACAGGTGGTTTTCCACCTCCATCACCACGCGTTTCTCTTCGCAATGGATGATGAATTTATAAGCACCGGTGACGCTGGCACCATCCAGCAGGGCGTAGCAGGTAAAGGTGGTATCTTCCGCTTTTGGCGTTTCAAACCAGAAGGCGGTGAAATCGGGAAACTCCTCCTGGCCATTGCTGAAGGTGTTGATCGCTACGCCACGCGCCGAGAGGCCGTACTGGAAAGTATCGTCAACGGCACGGAAGTAACTAGCGCCAAGGAAAGAGACGATGTCGCGACGGGCCAGTTCCGGTTTTTTAAAGGCGCGGAAACCAGCGAAGCCGAGGTCAGTTTTGCCCTCCAGCTGCTTCGTATCAACTTTGGCGTCGTTGTAGTTGAACAATTCGGGACGGAAGTGAATTTCGCGTGCTTCGCGACTCTCACCGTCAACAGAGAACATGCGGATGCGCCGCTTGAAGCCCATACCGACATGGAAGAACTGAACGTCCAGTTGACGATCGGGCAGGTTGTTCCAGAGTGAGTGGTTGGCGTCATACTGAATTTCGTTGTACGCCTGCGGGGTCAGTGTGGCCAGCGTCTCCGGCAGCGCGCCCGGTGCTCCGCCCCAGGGTTTTTTCGCCAGCGCAGCCGCGTTTTTCTTCAATACGTCGAAATCGAAGCGTACGGCGGTTCCGTCAGCAATGCCATCTTCTGCCCATGCGGATTGCGCAAACAGCGTTGACAGGCCGGTCATGCCGCTGACGGCGGAGAAGGCCATTGACGCTTTCATAAACATTCTTCGATTCATGCCAGAGATTATTCCTTAGCTGTTCGAGGGTGTCGTGACTGTCGTGCAAAATGCACTTTCATGGCCCGATAATCACAGGCAACAGAAGGGTACGACAGTAGGGTTACTGGAAAATTCAGTCACGACAAAATTTATCAGATTAATCAAAGAAGCGAAGCGAAATTCCGCGGTTGCCGCTGCGTCTTACACTTCTTTGCGTAGCGAAACGGCGCACAGCCTGCACTGAGCAAGATTAACAGATGAAAAATCAGGTGATTCCTGGAGCAGGAAATCAGCAGAGCGCCAGATTATGACTATAGTTAATGAACTGCTTTGCAATTCACACGGAGGAAACGATGGTAAATCAGACAAATCAATTCGAAACGGGCCTCGATGACGATATTGCGTTACTGACTGAAACGCTGGAAGAAGTTCTTAAGGCATCAGGTGATCCGGCCGATCAGAAGTACATTGAGCTTAAGAGCAAAGCCGAACAGGCGCTGAACGATGTGAAATCCCGTGTCAGCCAGGCGTCCGATAGCTACTACTATCGCGCTAAACAAGCGGCTTACCGTGCAGACGACTACGTGCGCGAAAAACCGTGGCAGGGTGTCGGTATCGGTGCAACAGCCGGTCTGGTACTTGGTCTGCTGCTGGCGCGTCGTTAATCGCGATTCGCTGACCCAGTTGTAGCAGACAATAGTAGTAAAAAAGCGGCGGGGCAATCCCGCCGTTTTTATTGGTTTTTAACTCCCTGAACACCTTTACCACCCTTGATCCTGCTTCACCCTCGCTATCTTTATGCGCAACGTGCCTGAGACGCAATGGTCACAATCCCTGGTGATGCCGATTGTGTCTGGCGGGAGGAGTTCGTACAGTAAAGCAAACGTGAAAAGGAGAACTCAACGTGATTAGAGTAGAGATGCTGTCGACCGGGGATGAGGTGCTGCATGGCCAAATCGTCGATACCAACGCAGCCTGGCTGGCGGATATGTTGTTCCAGCAAGGGTTGCCTATGACCAGCCGTACCACGGTAGGAGATTCACTCGAATCGCTAATCGCCACGCTACAGGCGCGCAGCCATGAGGCAGATGTGCTGATTGTGAATGGCGGTCTGGGGCCGACCAGTGACGATCTCAGTGCGCTGGCAGCAGCCAGAGCCTGTGGCGTTGAGCTTGAGGTGCAGCAGGAGTGGCTGGAACAGATGGAAGCCTGGTTCGCCAGCCGGGGACGCGTGATGGCGGCCAGCAATCGCAAGCAGGCGGAAATCCCGGCCAATGCGGAACTGATTGATAATCCGGTCGGTACCGCCTGTGGCTTTGCCCTGCAACTCAATCGCTGCTGGATGTTCTTCACGCCTGGTGTGCCGTCTGAATTTAAAGTGATGGTGGAGCAGCAGATCATCCCCCGTCTGAAAGCGAAATTTTCACCGCCCGAGCCACCGATTTGTCTGCGGCTGACCACCTTTGGTCGCGGTGAAAGCGATATTGCCGCCGAACTGGAGCCGCTGGCGCTGCCGGAAGGCGTGGTCATGGGATATCGCTCGTCCATGCCGATCATTGAGATCAAGCTCACCGGCCCGGCCAGTCAGCGGGTGGCGATGGAGCAGGTGTGGCAGCAGGTGCGCCTGCAACTGGCGGAGTGCACCATTTTCGAAGGCACCGAAGGCTTACCGGCGCTGCTGGCACGTGAGCTGGAGCAGCGCGGTGAGCAGCTGGCAATCAGTGAGCAATACACCGCCGGACTGCTCTACTGGCAGTTGGCTGGCGCCAGCGTGCCGCTACGTGGGGCTGACATCCTGCCATCCCGGCAGGAGACGCTGGAGCAGCAGGTGATCCGCACCCGCGAACTTGCTGCACAGCAGCAGGCCGCGCTGGCGCTCTCTGTTGGCAGCCTGGAGCAGGAGGAGATTTCGGTGGCGCTGCATACACCGGATGGCAGTTTTGGTCAGCGCGTGAAGTTCAGTACCGGTCGCCATAATCTGGAGACGCGGCAGAAGGTGGTGGCAATGATGGCGATGAACATGCTGCGCCGCTGGTTACACGGCAGCGAAGTGAGCACCGGTCACGGCTGGATCGATGTGGTTGAAACTGTCAGACAGTAATGTCAGTAAAAAAAACGGGCGCCTGAGGCGCCCGTCTTGTATGTGACTGCGAATTAATCCCATACAGCGTCATTCTCGCAGCAATAAATTAGCTCAAAGCGCAGGGAACACGGGCAGAGGAGGAAAGCGTCCCGCGCCTGGGACAAAAACGCCGGGAGCGTTTTTGAACAACGCAACGCGTTGGCCCGGCTACGGGCGCACCTCAGGGATGAGGTGCGTAATCGCGCGGGCCGAGCTGTCAGGGATGACGCTTTTTGCGTCTTTCCGATCTGACCGTGTTCCCTAAGCTGACTCGCTCTCACAGCAAATCAAGCCAGACTTATCCCACCTCAGTTATAACTCCAGCTCAATCTCGCCTTTGGCTTTGCAGCAGCAGGGCAGAATCTCATCTTGCTGCACAAAAGCCAGCGGCCGTTGTGGGTAATGCACTTCGCCTTTCAGCAGCCGCATCCGGCAGGAGCCGCAATAACCTTCGCGGCACTGAAACTCCACGCAGAGATTGTTGGCTTCCAGCAGCGTCAGCAGATTGGTATGCTCGTCTGTGCATTCCAGCCGGGTGCCGGAACTGCGCAGAATAACAACGTCGCGGCTCATAATTAAAGCTGGAAGTCGTCGAAGTCGTTAGCGCCTACTTCAGAATCGATCTGACCCACCAGATAGGAGCTCACTTCCACTTCCTGCGGCGCAACCTGAACGTTGTCAGAGACCAGCCAGGAGTTAATCCATGGGATTGGGTTTGAGCGCGTCTGGAACGGCAAATCAAGTCCGACAGCCTGCATACGGATATTGGTGATGTACTCAATGTACTGGCAGAGAATATCTTTGTTCAGGCCGATCATTGAGCCGCCGCTGAACAGATATTCTGCCCACTCTTTCTCCTGCAGCGCTGCTTTCTTAAACAGCTCGAAGCACTCTTCACGGCACTCTGCCGCAATCTCTTTCATCTCCGGATCGTCTTCACCGCTGCGCAGCAGATTCAGCATGTGCTGGGTGCCGGTCAGGTGCAGCGCTTCATCGCGGGCAATCAGCTTGATGATTTTGGCATTGCCTTCCATCAGCTCGCGCTCGGCGAACGCGAATGAACAGGCGAAGCTGACATAGAAACGGATCGCTTCCAGCGCATTGACGCTCATCAGGCAGATATAGAGCTGCTTCTTCAGGGCGCGCAGGCTGACGACAACCGGTTTGCCGTTGACCTGATGCGTGCCTTCACCCAGCTGATGCCAGTAGTTGGTCATCTCAATCAGATCGTCGTAATAGCGTGAGATATCCTGAGCACGCGCCAGAATCTGCTCATTGGTGACGATATCGTCAAACACCACTGCCGGATCGTTAACGATATTACGGATGATGTGGGTGTAAGAACGGGAGTGAATCGTCTCTGAGAACGCCCAGGTTTCAATCCAGGTTTCCAGTTCAGGAATCGAGATCAGCGGCAGCAGCGCGACGTTCGGGCTGCGGCCCTGAATAGAATCCAGCAGCGTCTGATATTTCAGGTTGCTGATAAAAATATGTTTTTCGTGGTCCGGCAGCGCCTGGTAATCGATGCGATCGCGTGAAACGTCGACCTCTTCCGGACGCCAGAAGAAGGAGAGCTGCTTTTCGATCAGCTTTTCAAAGATGTCATATTTTTGCTGGTCGAAGCGCGCCACGTTTACGGACTGACCGAAAAACATCGGCTCTTTCAGCTGATCATTTTTGTTCTGTGAGAAAGTGGAGTAAGCCATAAAAGTTGTCCAAAAGTAGACGAAGCCAGGCCTCGTGAAATGAATGAGGCGGGAGATTCTCCCGCCTGACCATTAGATCTTACAGGCGCCGCTCTCGCAGCCATCATCCTGGATAGAAGGTGCCAGGTCATCCTGCGCATCTTCAGCACCGTCACGGGTGTTTTGATAGTAGAGCGTTTTCACGCCGAACTTATACGCCGTCAGCAGATCTTTCAGCAGCTGTTTCATCGGCACTTTACCGTTGGTGAAGCGCGACGGATCGTAGTTGGTGTTGGACGAAATCGCCTGGTCGATGAATTTCTGCATCAGACCCACCAGTTGCAGGTAGCCGTCGTTGTTCGGCATTTCCCACAGCAGTTCGTACTGATCTTTCAGACGCTCATACTCCGGCACGACCTGACGCAGGATGCCATCTTTTGACGCTTTGATGCTGATGTGACCGCGCGGAGGCTCAATACCGTTGGTGGCATTGGAGATCTGCGACGAGGTTTCAGACGGCATCAGCGCAGACAGGGTCGAGTTGCGCAGGCCGTGCGTTTTAATCTCTTCACGCAGGCTTTCCCAGTCGAGATGCAGCGGTTCGTTGCTGATCGCGTCCAGATCTTTCTTGTAGGTGTCGATAGGCAGAATGCCCTGCGCATAGGTGGTTTCATTGAACCACGGGCAGGCACCTTGCTCTTTCGCCAGCTCGTTTGAGGCTTTCAGCAGGTAATACTGAATCGCTTCAAAGGTCTTGTGCGTCAGGCCATTGGCGCTGCCATCGGAGTAGCGCACACCATGCTTCGCCAGATAGTAGGCGTAGTTAATGACGCCGATACCCAGGGTACGACGACCCATTGCGCCACGCTGGGCAGCCGGAATCGGGTAGTCCTGATAGTCGAGCAGCGCATCAAGCGCACGTACGGCCAGGGTAGCCAGCTCTTCCAGATCGTCGAGGCTTTCGATGGCGCCGAGGTTGAACGCAGAGAGCGTACACAGGGCAATCTCACCGTTTTCGTCGTTAACATCTTCCAGCGGTTTGGTCGGCAGGGCGATTTCCAGGCAGAGGTTAGACTGGCGAACCGGCGCAATGCTCGGGTCAAACGGGCTGTGGGTGTTGCAGTGATCGACGTTCTGAATGTAGATACGGCCGGTAGAGGCGCGTTCCTGCATCATCAGTGAGAAGAGATCGACCGCTTTAACACGCTGCTTACGGATGCTCTGATCCTGCTCATATTTGGTATAGAGGCGCTCAAACTCATCCTGATTGGCGAAGAATGCGTCATACAGGCCAGGCACGTCAGACGGGCTGAACAGGGTGATATCTTCGCCTTTCAGCAGGCGCTGATACATCAGCTTGTTGAGCTGTACACCATAGTCCATGTGACGCACGCGGTTGCCTTCAACACCACGGTTGTTCTTCAGCACCAGCAGGCTTTCGATTTCCAGATGCCACATCGGGTAGAACAGGGTGGCTGCGCCGCCACGAACGCCGCCCTGAGAACAGGACTTCACCGCGGTCTGGAAATGCTTGTAGAACGGGATACAGCCGGTATGGAACGCTTCACCGCCGCGAATCGGGCTGCCCAGCGCACGGATACGACCGGCGTTGATACCGATGCCGGCACGCTGAGAGACATATTTCACAATTGCGCTGGAGGTGGCGTTGATGGAGTCCAGGCTGTCGCCGCACTCGATCAGCACACAGGAGCTGAACTGACGTGTTGGGGTGCGTACGCCAGACATGATTGGCGTCGGCAGGGAGATTTTAAACGTCGAGATCGCATCATAGAAACGCTTGATGTAATCCATACGCGTGTCGCGCGGGTAGCCGGAGAAGAGGCAGGCGGCGACCAGAATGTAGAGGAACTGCGCGCTTTCGTAGATTTCACCCGAAACGCGGTTCTGCACCAGATATTTGCCTTCCAGCTGCTTCACAGCGGCATAGGAGAAGTTCATGTCACGCCAGTGGTCGAGGAACTCGTCCATCTGCGCAAACTCTTCCTGGCTGTAATCTTCCAGCAGGTGCCGATCATATTTGCCCATGTCGACCATCTTAACGACCTGGTCATAGAGCTTTGGCGGCTCAAACTGACCATACGCTTTTTTGCGCAGGTGGAAGATCGCCAGGCGGGCAGCCAGGTACTGATAGTCAGGGGCATCGCGGGAGATGAGGTCTGCTGCGGCCTTGATGATGGTCTCATGAATGTCAGAGGTTCTGATGCCATCATAGAACTGAATGTGAGAGCGCAGCTCAACCTGTGAAACTGAGACGTTGTTCAGCCCTTCAGCTGCCCAGTCCAGCACACGGTGAATTTTGTCGAGATCAATGCGCTCCTGGCGGCCATCGCGTTTAGTAACGAGCAGACTCTGGTTCATGTCGCGTTTTTACCTTTGCGTGAGTATCCAAAAATTAAAAGAAATCCCGGTTTATACACAGCCTATTCATTGTGAATAATGTGTGGATAAACACTACATCTAGGGGGTGATGGGAAAAGCCATAACTACATGGGGGCATATTTTAGTATTTTACGGCCGCTTAACAAGAGCAAAAAATGATGGCTGGAGGGGTTGTAATTCTTGCGAAATTTCTTAGCCCACGCCTTGTAAGGCCTGGCATCATGTCAACCAGATCACACTTTTTTTTCTTATTATGATCGGGCGCGTGTTTCTTATTCAATCCTCAGGATTCAGCAGGAAAAGGGATGAAAAATGGCTAAAAGCCGCTAGCGGGTTGCTGGTCAGCAGAGAATTGGATGCGGTAACGCTGAAGAGGATGGAACCGGGCTGATGTAACCTATTGGCAGACATCAGAATGCCTCTGGCGCGGTGAGTGCTGTGACCGGCACAGGGAGAACGGGCGCAGAAGAGGAGATGCCCGCCCTGATTCAGGCGGGCGGGTCACTCAGACGGCGCGGTGGGTGTGCACCATATAATTCACGTCAGTGCCGGGAGCCAGTTTGAATCGGTTAGTCACCGGGTTGTAATGCAGGCCAATGATGTGGCGTTCACGCAGGGCCGTTTCATCGACCCAGCCCAGCAGTTCGGAAGGACGGATAAATTTCTTCACGTCGTGAGTGCCGCGCGGCAGCATGCGCAACACATATTCCGCACCAAATATCGCCAGCAGCCAGGCTTTTGGATTGCGGTTCAGCGTAGAGAAGAAGACTTCGCCGCCGGGTTTGACCAGCTTCGCACAGGCGTGAACGACTGAGCGCGGATCCGGCACGTGCTCCAGCATCTCCATGCAGGTCACCACATCATATTTTCCGGCGTGCTGCTCCGCATGCTCTTCGACGGTCTGCTGCACGTAGTCCAGCGTCACTCCGCTCTCCAGAGCATGCAGGCGCGCCACGGCCAGCGGTTCCGCGCCCATGTCCAGACCCGTGACCACGGCGCCTTCGCGCGCCATACTTTCGGCTAAGATGCCGCCGCCGCATCCGACGTCGAGCACGGTTTTACCGAATAAGCCGTTGCTGTGCTGCGCGATATAGCCCAGGCGCAGCGGGTTAATGCGGTGCAACGGTTTAAATTCACCCTCCAGATCCCACCAGCGCGAGGCAACGGCCTCAAACTTGGCAATTTCCTGCGCATCGACGTTCTGCTGATGATTCTGCGGTTGTGCATTCATTGAATCGTAACTCCTGACAAAATGTGCCCACAGTATAAACGCTTAACCGCAGATGGCACACCTTTCAGGCGCAAGGAAAAGCGGGTGAAATCGGTGGTTAGCGTTCACCAGAGCATTGCAGTGTGATATACTTTCGCACCTTTAAAATCCGGGATTAAGTAGAGGGATAGCGGCTCCATGAGCGACCTTGCGAGAGAAATTACACCGGTCAATATCGAAGAAGAATTAAAAAATTCTTACCTCGGTTACGCCATGTCGGTCATCGTTGGCCGAGCTTTACCCGATGTGCGTGATGGCCTGAAGCCGGTTCATCGTCGCGTACTTTTTGCGATGAGTGTACTGGGTAACGACTGGAACAAACCCTATAAAAAATCTGCCCGCGTCGTCGGTGACGTTATCGGTAAATATCACCCGCATGGTGATTCCGCCGTTTACGACACCATTGTACGTATGGCCCAGCCTTTCTCCCTGCGTTACATGCTGGTGGACGGACAAGGCAACTTCGGTTCCATCGACGGCGACTCCGCCGCGGCGATGCGTTATACCGAAATTCGCATGTCGAAAATCGCCCACGACCTGTTAGCTGACCTGGAAAAAGATACCGTCGATTTCGTACCGAACTACGACGGCACTGAGCAGATCCCTGAAGTTCTGCCGACCAAAATCCCTAACCTGCTGGTGAACGGCTCTTCCGGTATCGCCGTAGGTATGGCAACCAACATTCCGCCGCATAACCTGCGTGAAGTGATTAACGGCTGTCTGGCTTACATTGAAAATGAAGACATCAGCATTGAAGAGCTGATGGAGCACATTCCGGGGCCTGATTTCCCGACCGCCGCTATCATCAATGGTCGCCGTGGCATCGAAGAAGCGTACCGCACCGGACGCGGTAAAATTTATATTCGTGCGCGTGGCGAAGTGGAAGCTGATGCTAAAACGGGCCGCGAGACCATCATCATTCATGAGCTGCCGTATCAGGTTAACAAGGCACGCCTGATTGAGAAGATTGCGGAGCTGGTGAAAGAGAAGCGTGTCGAAGGCATCAGCGCACTGCGCGATGAGTCTGATAAAGACGGCATGCGTATCGTGATTGAGATCAAGCGCGATGCGGTCGGCGAAGTCGTGCTGAATAATCTCTATTCACTGACCCAGTTGCAGACCTCGTTTGGTATCAACATGGTCGCCCTGCATCAGGGTCAGCCGAAGATCATGGCGCTGAAGGAGATTCTGGACGCCTTTGTTCGCCATCGTCGTGAAGTTGTGACGCGTCGTACTATCTTTGAGCTGCGTAAAGCGCGCGATCGTGCGCATATCCTGGAAGGTCTGGCGATTGCGCTGGCGAATATCGATCCTATAATCGAGCTGATTCGTCGTGCACCAAACCCGGCAGAAGCGAAAGCGGGTCTGATTGCGCAGTCGTGGGATCTCGGTAACGTGTCAGCGATGCTGGAGCGTGCCGGTGATGACGCCGCGCGTCCGGAGTGGCTGGATCCACAATATGGCATCCGTGATGGTCAATACTATCTGACCGAGCAGCAGGCTCAGGCGATTCTGGATCTGCGTCTGCAGAAACTGACCGGCCTTGAGCACGAGAAGCTGCTGGATGAGTATAAAGCGCTGCTGGAGCAGATCGCTGAGTTGCTGCGCATTCTGTCGAACGCGGACCGTCTGATGGAAGTGATCCGCGAAGAGCTGGAGCTGATGCGTGATCAGTTCGGTGATGAGCGTCGCACAGAGATTACTGCCAACACGGCTGACATTAATATCGAAGACCTGATCAATCAGGAAGATGTTGTGGTGACATTGTCGCATCAGGGCTATGTGAAGTATCAGCCGCTGACCGACTATGAAGCGCAGCGTCGTGGTGGTAAGGGCAAGTCAGCCGCACGTATCAAAGAAGAGGACTTCATTGATCGTCTGCTGGTCGCCAATACGCATGACACGATTCTTTGCTTCTCCAGCCGTGGCCGTCTCTACTGGATGAAGGTTTACCAGCTGCCGGAAGCAAGCCGTGGTGCACGTGGACGTCCCATCGTCAACCTGCTGCCGCTGGAAGCCAACGAGCGTATTACGGCGATTCTGCCGGTACGTGAGTATACCGAAGGCTTTAATATCTTTATGGCGACCGCGCTCGGTACCGTGAAGAAGACCGCACTGAAAGAGTTCAGCCGTCCACGCAGCGCGGGCATTATTGCCGTGAATCTGCGTGACGACGATGAGCTGATCGGTGTGGCGCTGACCAACGGTAACGATGAGGCGATGCTGTTCTCAGCGGCCGGTAAAGTGGTGCGCTTTGCAGAAACCGCAGTCCGTGCGATGGGTCGTACCGCCTCTGGCGTACGCGGCATCAGGCTGGCTGAAGGCGATCGCGTTGTGTCATTGATTGTGCCGCGTGAAGAGGGTGCAATTATGACCGTGACGCAGAATGGTTACGGCAAGCGTACGGCCAACAGCGAATACCCGACCAAGTCGCGTGCGACTCAGGGTGTTATTTCAATCAAAGTGACCGAACGTAATGGTCCGGTGATTGGCGCCGTTCAGGTCGTTGATGGCGATCAGATTATGATGATCACCGATGCCGGTACGCTGGTGCGTACCCGCGTTTCAGAAGTGAGCGTCGTGGGTCGTAATACCCAGGGTGTGATTCTGATTCGTACCGCAGAGGATGAGAACGTCGTGGGTCTGCAGCGTGTTGCCGAGCCGGTTGAAGAAGAAGAGCTGGATTCAATCGACGGTAGCGTGGCGGAAGGCGAGGAAGATATCGCGCCGGAAGCAGAGAACGACGATGAAGAGATTGCGCCGGAAGCGGATGCAGAAGACGAAGACGACGCGGCTGAAGACGAAGAGTAATTTGTCTGGCGTGAGCTGAGGTTCGTTGCAGAAACGGCAGGTCAGGGGAAACCCGGCCTGCCGTTTTTTTTTGTGTGATGGGGAGATTGCAGGGGGCAGAGAGCTTATGGCGGGTGGCTGGGAGCTGATGGCTGTGAGTCGGGAGTCGTCGCAAGGCCTGCTGTGCCCGATCGCAAAGGATTCCCGCATCCATGCGGATCGGCCACGCCATCCCTGGCGTGGACGCTTTGCTCTTCGGGCATAGCAGGCCTTTCTTGTTGGGATTTGGGTGTCGCTTTGAGGGGATGGGCGTGTTGTTTGAGGTCTTAGAGGCGGGTCGGGAAAATGGCTGGTGGCTGGTGGCTGGTGGCTGGTGGCTGTGAGTCGGGAGCCGTCGCAAGGCCTGCTTTGCCCGATCGCAAAGGATTCCCGCATCCATGCGGATCGGCCACGCCATCCCTGGCGTGGACGCTTTGCTCTTCGGGCACAGCAGGCCTTTCTTGTTGGGATCTTGCCGTCGCTTTGAGGGGGGATGTGTGTGTATTTGTTTAAGCCGTGAGAGGCGGCCATTTTTTGTTGGGATAAAGATGTTGCTTTGGCTGTCTTAAAAGATTCCCAAACCGCCCGCTAAGCCTGCGGCTGGCTGGCTTTTTACGCCCGATAAAGCTAGTGTATGGGCATTAAAAATCGATGATGCGACTAACCTTGCCAACTGCGAGTTACCTTTGAAATATCCTGTCTCTTTCCGCACTACGCTTCGCATCTCGCGCTATCTTTTCCGCGCGCTGGCGCTGCTAATCTGGACGCTGGGCGCCGTTCTTACTGCGTTTTACATTATCAGCGTGCTGCACAATAAAGAGACGCAGGTTCGGCAGGAGTTTGCCAGCAACTACGGCACGATACAGTGGTATGTGCGCCATTCGGCGGACATGATGCGTGAGCTGAAATATATCACCGAGAACCGCTTAACCAACGCCAGCAGCGGTCTGGATGTGCTGACCGGTATGATGCCAGGCAAAACATCCCAGCCGCAGTTTACGCCCCTGTTTTCGGATGGCGACTGTACCTCGATGAGCAATACCTGGCGCAACTCGCTCGATTCACTCAGTTACTACATCAATTACTGGAAAAGTAACTTCGCCTCATCGTATGAGCTGAATCGGGTGTTCTTTATCGGTGGCGAGAGTCAGTGTCTGGCCGACTTCACGATTGGCAGCAGCAATGCTGACCGGGAACGCAGCCTGAAATCGCTGCGTGAGAATGTGCTGCGCTATCGCAATAGCAGCGAAGAAGATCGCCGCAATCCGATGTACTGGATTAACAGCAGTGCTCAGCCAGGCGTCGGAACCTTCTTTATGGTGGTGCCCGTCTACGTTGCTAATAAGTTACAGGCGCTACTGGGCGTCGAACAGAATATCCGGCTGGATGAGTTTATTCAGCCGGGCAGCCTGCCGATTATCGCGTCCATTACCGATGAAAATTATCGTCCACTGCTAAATTCGCGGCGCGGCGGGCTGGGCTTCTCGCTCGATAGTCTTCCTGATGATAAAACCTGGTTCGGATACCTGAATGGTTATCGTCAGCTGGTTCTGAAAAAGCCGCTGCCGCCTTCCGATCTTAACGTGGTGTGGTCGATATCTACCGACGTGATGGTGGATCAGCTCAAGCTGATGATCATTAATGCGCTGCTGCTCAATATTTTCAGCGCCGTTATTCTGTTTACCCTCGCCTGGCTGTTTGAGCGCCGGATGTTCCTGCCGGCGGAGGAGAACGCGCACCGGCTGGAAGAGCATGAGCAGTTTAACCGTAAGATTGTCGCCTCTGCGCCGGTCGGGATCTGTATTTTACGCACCAGCGACGGCACCAATATTCTGAGTAACGAGCTGGCGCACAATTATCTGACGTTGCTGACGCAGGAAGATCGCCTGCGGCTGAATGAGATTATTGGCGGGCAGCAGGTCAACTTTGTCGATGTGCTCACCGGCAGTAATACCAATCTGCAAATCAGCTTCGTGCATTCGCGCTATCGTAATGAGAACGTGGCGATTTGCGTGCTGGTCGACGTCTCGGCGCGCGTGCGGATGGAGCAGTCGCTGCAGGAGATGGCCCACGCGGCAGAGCAGGCGAGCCAGTCAAAATCGATGTTCCTTGCCACAGTCAGTCACGAACTGCGCACGCCGCTTTATGGCATTATCGGTAATCTCGATCTGCTGCAGACCAAAGAGCTGCCCAGCGGTATCGACTCGCTGGTGACGGCGATGAACAACTCCTCCAGCCTGCTGCTGAAAATCATCAGCGATATTCTCGACTTCTCAAAAATCGAGTCAGAGCAGCTGAAAATTGAGCCGCGTCCGTTTGCACCTCGTGAAATCGTGACCCACATCGTCGGCAACTATCTGTCGCTGGTGGTGAAGAAGCGGCTTACGCTCTACTGCTTTATTGAACATGACGTTCCGCAGGTGCTGGACGGCGATCCGCTGCGTCTGCAGCAGGTGATCTCTAACCTGCTGAATAACGCGATTAAGTTCACGCATACGGGCTGTATTATCCTCCACGCTTACGTTGCGCAGGGCTATCTGGCATTCCGCGTCCGTGATACTGGCGTCGGCATTCCGGCAAAAGAGCTGCCACGCCTTTTTGATCCCTTCTTCCAGGTGGGAAATGGCGTGCAGCGTAATTTCCAGGGCACCGGGCTGGGACTGGCGATCTGTGAAAAGCTGATCAATATGATGGACGGCGACATTGAGGTCGACTCAGAGCCAGGTATGGGCAGCCAGTTTATTGTGCGTATTCCAATCTACAAAGGGCAGAAGCCGTCACTGATGCTGCTGGAGGATTTACAGGATAAGAAAATCTGGCTGGCGATGCGTAACGAGTACCTCGCGGAATTTATTACGCGTCAGATTCAGCAGCAGGGCATTCAGGTCGGGGAGTATAACGGTAAGCCTGGCCATGACGATGTGGTGATGACCGATTACGAACTGGATATTGATGTTCCGTTGCGGGCACTGGTCACTTTCGATGGATCGCATGTGGATATGCCGCGTGAACGTCAGCCTGGCCGCTGGATCCACTCTACCGCCACGCTGCACGAGGTTCCGGCGCTGCTGGCGCGCATCTATCGGATCGCACTCGGCAACGACGCCGCAGATGCGCTGTTGCTGGCTGCACCGGTAGAAGAGAAAGTGCATAACGATGACATCATGGTGTTGATTGTCGATGACCATCCGATTAACCGCATGCTGCTGTCGGAACAGCTCGGCACGCTGGGCTATCAGGTGAAAACTGCGCAGGATGGCGTTGATGCGCTTAACGTACTGAGTCGTAATGAGATTGATATCGTACTGACCGACGTGAACATGCCGAATATGGATGGTTATCGCCTGACGCAGCGGTTGCGTCAGCTGGGCCATCTCTTCCCGGTCGTTGGCGTGACGGCGAATGCGCTGGCGGAAGAGAAACAGCGTTGCATGGATGCGGGCATGGATAACTGCCTGTCGAAACCGGTGACGTTAGATGTGCTGAAAGTGACGCTGGCAATCTATGCTGATCGGGTACGTAAAACGCGGATGGGGTAGGGCAGGAAAGGGCAGAGGCGAGGCGGTGCAGGCTGCACCGCCTCAGGAAGTAACTTAGTCTCTTTCGACCTGAGTCTGGCTGACAGACGACAGGTAGTTCAGCAGTGCGATATCGTTATCCACGCCCAGTTTCATCATCGCTGATTTCTTCTGGCTACTGATGGTTTTGATACTGCGGTTCAGCTTCTTGGCAATCTCGGTGACCAGGAAACCTTCTGCAAACAGACGCAGCACTTCGCTCTCTTTCGGTGACAGGCGTTTGTCGCCATAACCACCCGCGCTGATTTTCTCCAGCAGTTTCGCAACGCTTTCCGGCGTATATTTCTTGCCTTTCTGCAGTGCAGCCAGTGCCTTTGGCAAATCGGTTGGCGCGCCCTGTTTCAGTACAATCCCTTCGATATCGAGATCAAGCACTGAACTCAGAATCGCCGGGTTATTGTTCATGGTCAGAACAATAATCGAGAGATCCGGGTAGTGGCGTTTAATATATTTAATCAGCGTAATACCATCGCCATACTTCTCACCTGGCATAGAGAGGTCGGTGATCAGGACGTTGGCGTCAAGCTTGGACAGATTATTGATCAGTGCTGTTGAGTCTTCGAACTCACCTACAACGTTAACCCATTCAATTTGTTCCAGAGATTTTCGGATACCGAAAAGGACAATTGGATGGTCATCGGCAATAATTACGTTTAAGTTATTCATCTTATTGGTTACCTTGCTGCAGCAGTTGATTGACGTAAGCGTCAATATCACTGGTGGTATTTGTAATGTTTGAATCGTCACACGCTTTAATGTGGTGTTCTAACTCTTCACAAAGCTGTTTGCCGGGAGTCAGATTGAGCATGGCAAACACGCCCTTTAGGCGATGCGCTGTCTGAGCAAGCGAGGCGTAGTCCTTTTCCGCCGACTCAGTATACAGCCTCTTCACATCAACCGGTACTGTCTCCGTAAACAGCTGGAAATAGCCGCCGCTCATCAATGGCGTGGCCGCGTCGTCTTCCGTGTCGTTATCCATCACATCATGCGACAGTTGCTTCTCTATCAGTGCCAGCAATGCATCCAGCAGCGCATTACTGAGATTGAAATTGACCCGATACTGCTGGTCGTTCAGTGCATGGTGCCCCAGTTCATCTTCCGCCAGCAGCAGTGCCCAGCCGCTAAGCTTTGATGGATCGTCGGTCACCAGCACATCGTGATCCTGACCGGAAATGCGCTCGTCGGGTGTCAGACAACGCGCTCCCCAGTTTTCCAGATGGCGGCAGACAATTTTATGCACGTCCTCCACGGTGATCTCCACCAGCGCGGTAACGCCATCCAGAATTTTTTCCTCTTCTTCTTCGCGCTTCTGCTCCAGCACCAGCGGCAACTGCATGTTGTAGCGCGTGCCGATATCCGCTTTTGCCACGATATCCAGGCTGCCGCCCATCTGCTTGCAGAGCTGCTTACAGAGGAAGAACGCCATGCCAGAAGCCTGTCCGTAGCGATCCTGACTGGTATCACCCAGGAACGGGAAGTCGACATTGGCCAGTTCATCCACCGTCAGGCCCGCACCGGTGTCCACCAGTTCGATAATCAATCTATCGGCCTGCTTGTCCGCAGCCTTAACTTCCAGGGTGATTTTCCCCCAGCGGGTGGTGGTCAGGGCGTAGTGCATCAGCGTGGTCAGCACTTTACGCAGGGCGCGACGGTCGCCAAAGCGCGTCTCATCATTAGCCAGGTGATTATTCACCACCAGCGACAGCCCTTTGCGGCGCATCAGCGGCAGGCTTTCCAGTGCGATCTCATCCAGCAGTTCCTGCAGGTTAAAGACGGTCGCATCGGGTGACCAGTCGTGCGCCTCAAGCCGGTTCAGCAGCACAATATCATCCACCAGCCGCGCCAGCCCCTGACTCTCATCGAGCAGGTCCAGCACGGTCTCATCGGCATCACGCTGGCTGAGCTGTACCAGCTGCGTCACCATCTTCTCCAGGGGTTGATTCAGCGCATGGCCCAGATTGTGCAGCAGCTGCTGTCGCATCTGATGGTTACGATCCAGCACCTGCTGCGCTTTTTGCAGCTTCTTATTCACCAGCAGCTCGCGATCCTGGTCACGCATCATAAACAGCTGGGTATGCGGCGACAGCACGCTGCGGGCGTGGCGAATCTCATACACTTCGTTATTGATGGTGGCCTGCAGCACGCCCTGATGCTGGTCGGACATATTAATGATCTTCTGCAGATTGAGGTGAGGCAAAAGATGTTCAGCAATCTTATTGCTCAGCAGGGTGCGGTTGCTGGCAAAGTCATACACCAGCAGACCGACCGGCAGACTGGCCACAATCTCTTCATTCAATACCCGCAGCGAATCGAGTTCAGCGCTCTGGTTCTCGCTGGGACGCAGCGACTGCTGGCGCAGCAGCACGATACCCGCCAGTGAAAGCAGGAACAGCAGCAGGTTAATCAGCAGCGGCCAGAGCAGATTATGCAGGGTGTCGATAATCAGACGGCTAATCGGCACCTGATAAACCAGCTGCAGCGAGGTGCTGGGCAGGGTGGCCGTAATCTCGATATTGGGATTAACCAGTGAGATGCGGGTATTTTCCACCTCCTGCTGTTCACTGCTGCTGGCAGGCATTGAGCTGTCCTGACGCAGCTGGAAATTTTCCAGCGGCATGTTCTGCGGAACAATATCGTTAACCGGCAGATCAAAGGCGACCACCGTGGCCAGATGGCCTGGCTGGTTAAAGGTGGTACGCAGCGTGAAATAGTGATCGTTCTGGAAGGCGAGGTGGCGCAGCGGTGAGAAACTCTCGCGCTCATCGAGCGCATTCGCCTGCTGCAACATCTCAGCACGACGGCCATCAACCATTGAACTGATGGCACTCTCTTTATAACGCGTCGCCATATCTTTCAGCGGCAGGGTCGAGATCATAATCAGGCTATTGTCCTGACCATTTAAAAAGTACATCGACCAGGTGGGATTTTCTGCGCCCCACAGCGTGTCGAGATAGTTCGACATCCGCATGGTCATATCCAGCGTGCTGCTGTCATGTGAGCCGAAAATCAGCGCTTCCGTTTTACGCCGGGTTTTTTCCAGGTAGTAGACGTCGGGACGCAGTCGCGTCTCCTGCAGGTTACTGCCGGGTGTTGCACCTGCCGCACTGGTAGAGAGGTTTTCATAGATCTGCCAGGTGGCAAAGCGATAGGCATCAATGCGCTTCTGAACGTCACGAGCCAGATCGTCCATGGCATAGCGCTTCCCGGTCAGCCAGGCATTCACCGAGTTATGCACCATAAAGCCCAGCGCCAGCAGGAGCACCAGATTGAAAACCACAAAAAAGCGGGTGACGTTGCCGGAGGTCAGTGGAAACTTATACAACATAGCGTGTCAGGTACCTGAATTATTGCGCAACTTTTCGCGCACTGGCGGCTACCGCTAACAGCAACAGGGCGATCGCTAAAAATGCGCCGCTGAGGCTGATCCATTGCGAAATGAATCCGATTAAAGCCGGACCTGAGAGAATACCCGCATATCCCAGCGTTGTCATGGCAGAAATCGCCAGGTTCGCAGGCATATCCTGTTGATTCCCGGCAGCATTGAACAACATCGGCACCGTGTTAGATAAACCAAAGCCGACCAGCAGGAAAGCCAGCAGGGCGATCTCCGGCCACGGCAGCCAGACGGCCAGACTCATGCCAGCTGCGGCGGTCAGCGCGCCGGTCAGCATCACCGGGTAGCGACCAAAACGCTCGATGATCTTATCGCCGCTAAAACGGCCCAGCGTCATCGCTACGGAAAACACCGCATAGCCCAGTCCAGCCCATGCGGGTGACATCTCCGGGTTCTGCAACAGCAGCAGCGCGCCCCAGTCCAGCACGGCCCCTTCCGCCAGGAACAGGATAAAGCAGAGCAGGCCAAGAAACGCGACCCAGCCGCGTGGGATCACCAGCCAGGGTTGATCGGGCTGATGCAGGCGTTCATTCATTAAGACCGGCAGTCGCCACAGCAACAGCAACAACATCACTGCCATTACCACCAGCGTGGCGGCCAGGGGTGAAAAAGACTGGCTCAGCAACAGGCTGACCGTGCCCGCACCCAGAATCCCGCCAAGACTGAAGAAGCCATGGAAGCCGGACATCATCGGTTTATCCGCCGCCTGCTCAACCTGAACCGCCTGATAATTCATCGCCACATCAAGCATGCCCAGCCCGGCGCCAAACAGCATCAGCGCAGCCGCCATGACCAGATGAGAGTCAGCCGTGGCCAGTAGCGGCATCATCATCAGCACTAACAGGGTAGAGAAGCACATCACCCGACGGCAGCCAAATCGCGCCACCAGTGTGCCGGTCACCGGCATCGCGGCCAGCGAACCAATACCCAGACAGAGCAGTAACGCGCCCAGTGATGCGCCGCTGAGCTGCAGACGATCGCGGGCAAACGGCACCAGCGGAGCCCAGGCTGACATTCCTAAGCCATTGATCAAAAAGATGGTGCGCGTGCCCCAGTTCAGGCGGCTCTGATGTTTGTTTTGTTGTGCAGCGTCCAGTGCGGTCATAGGTCAGATTCATCAATGGTAAAGCGGAAAAGTGTAGCACTGGCCGTGAGTCAGTGGTCGTTGCGCCTCTTATCAGGAAGGGGATTGCAACATGGCATAAATGGCAAAACCGGGAGTTTACCGACTTTTGTCGCGCTGCGAATTTTTTCCAGAACTTTCCTGGCATGACCACCGCCCCGCAGAATGACTTAACTCAAATTTCACTGTCGTTTTTCAACGACTTGCTGCTGAAAAATCGGATCAGGGCCACTGATAAATGATGGCTGAATCGCTTAATGAACAAATTTTTTTTACAGCCCTGATGTTCCGGTAGTGGTGGTTTTTTAACCTTTCCGCATCATTTCCGGAAACAGTCAGCAATAAATTGACATGTAAAAACAAAGGCAAAGCGGATTTTATGAAAGCCTTATTTCAAGTGAGGCTTATGTAATGAAGATTAAAACATAATGAAATCTGTACATTGAAATTGTTTTTTAACACGGCTACGCTAAAACTTAATCTGTCAGAAACGTTACATTTTGCGTGAGTCTGTACAAGTAAAACTAACAATAACACCGTCACTCGCCACTCTGATTAGAGCGTGTGACCAGCTTTGGCTTTGCCGTTTCGACATACACCAGGTTAAGACATCTTCTGATCTTCAGAAGGTGAAACTATGTGTGAACACTGTAAGCATAAAATAATTTTATGTTTATGGATTCAGTATATTAGCTAATCTGGTGGAGTAGAGGTTACAAATGGCAGAACTCACGCAAGGCCGTGTAGACATTATCTCGCGCGAAAACGGCACACTCATCTCGCAGTCCGTCAGCGGTTCGTCACAATCCATTAACCTCACCGAGCCCAGCGTCGTGCGCATCAGCGGCACCCGCGACATGGTGACGCAGTATGAGCGCCAGGGTAACGATCTGGTGCTGCATATGCGCGACGGCAAGACTGTCCGCTATCAGAAATTCTTCCTCGACGACGCCGATGGCCAGCACAGCGAACTGGTGTTCGATGATGGCGTCAACCCACCGGAACACGCGCTCTTTCCGCAGACCGCAGAAGGGGCTGAACTCGCTTCCACGTCGGTCACGCCAACCTATGAATCACTCGACAGCGTAGAGCCGCTGCTGCTGGCAGATAACGCCAACACCTCGATGGGTGTGATAACGGCGGGCGGTCTGGGTGTGCTCGGCTTAGCCGGTCTGGCCGTTGGCGTCGGCGGCGGTGGTGGTGGCGGCGGTGGGGGTAACGGTGGCGGCAATGACGGTGGCACCGATCCTGGAACACCGGTCACGCCGGGGACGCCTGCCATCACGCTCAATGCATTCGCTGGCGATGATGTTCTGGATAACGCGGAAAAAAGCAGCGATCAGGTACTGAGCGGCACCACCAGTAATGTCGAAGCGGGTCAGATTGTCACTGTCACGCTGGGCGGCCAGACCTACAACGCCACCGTCGGTGCTGACGGCAGCTGGAGCGTCACTATTCCTGCTGCCGCGCTGGCGGGACTCGCCGCAGGCACCACCACCATCGACGTCAGCGTCACTAACGCGGCGGGCACGACGACCACCGGCAGCCTGCCCATTACCGTCGCGGCCGCCGATCCCGGCACACCGGCTGCGCCGTCCATTAGCCTGAACCCGTTTGCGGGCGATAACCTGCTGGATAACAGCGAAAAAACCACGCCACAAACGTTGTCCGGCAGCACCAGCAATGTCGAAGCGGGCCAGCAGGTCAGTGTGACATTGGGCGGACAGAGCTATAACGCCACTGTGGGGGCGGATGGCAGCTGGAGCGTCTCAATTCCGGCTGCCGCACTCTCGGCGCTGGCTGCAGGCAGCAGCACCATTTCGGTCAGTGTGACCAGCGCCGCGGGCACGGCGGCTGCCGCCAGCCTGGGTATCCAGGTGCAGGCACCTGACACCACCCCTGGTGTGCCAGCCCTGACGATCGCCCCGTTTACCGGCGACGACGTGCTGAGCAACGCAGAAAAAACCAGCGATCAGATTCTTAGCGGCAGCACCACCAACGTCGAAGCCGGGCAGATCGTCACGGTTACACTGGGCGGCCAGAGCTACAGCGGCAGCGTGGCAGGCGACGGTAGCTGGAGCATTACCGTGCCTGCTGATGCGCTGACCGCACTGGCATCCGGCACCACCACGGTGACTGCCACCGTTGCTAACCAGGCAGGAACCGCCGCCAGCGGTAGCCTGACCGTAAACGTAGAGCCACCACTGACTCAGCCGGGTACGCCCGTTATCACCATCGATCAGTTTGCCGGTGATGACATTCTCAGCAATGCCGAGAAAAGCAGCAATCAGGTTCTTAGCGGCACCACCACCAATGTGGAAGCGGGCCAGATTGTCACCATCACGCTGGGCGATCAGACCTACAGCGCAGTAGTGGATGCGCAGGGCAACTGGAGCGTCACGCTCTCGCCTGCGGCACTGAATGCGCTGGCAGCCGGTTCGGTGGCGATTTCCGCGGTCGTCACCAGCCAGGCTGGCATTGAAGCCAGTGAAAACCGCGCGATCAGCATTGATACGCCGGTCGTTCCGGGCCCGCCATCCGTCACGCTGGATGATTTTGCCGGGGACAACGTGCTGAGTAATGGGGAGAAAGTCACCGATCAGACACTCACCGGCAGCACCAGCAATGTTGAACCCGGTCAGCTGGTAACCGTCACCCTGGGCGGCCAGACTTACAGCGGCAGCGTTGATTCGCAGGGCAACTGGAGCGTTACTTTGCCATCGGCGGCCCTGAGCGCCCTGGCGGCAGGTGAAACGACGCTGACGGTTTCAGTCAGCAATGTGGCCGGTGATACCGTGACCGGCACGCTGCCCATCACCGTGGAAGCGCCTGTCACATTGCCGGGCGAACCCACAGTCACCATTGGTCAGTTTGCCGGGGATGACATCCTCAGCAACGATGAAAAAGGGACGGCCCAGACGCTCTCCGGCTCCACCACCAACATCGAAGCGGGCCAGACGGTGACAGTCACCTTCGGTGGCCAGACTTACCTCGGCACCGTCGATGGCAGTGGTAACTGGAGTGTAATTGTTCCGGCAGCCGCGCTGGGTAATCTGCCGGCGGGAGCTAATACCATCAGCGTTACCGTCAGCAATGCCGATGGCGTGAGCACTACCGAAATCCGCGATATCGCAGTTGAGGCGCCAGTAACGGAACCGGGCGTGCCGTCTCTGATCCTGAATGATTTCGCCGGCGATAACCTTCTGAGCAACGACGAAAAAGCGGTCGATCAGCTTGTCAGCGGTAGCACCAGTAATATCGAAACCGGGCAGATCGTGACGGTCACCCTGGGCGGTCAGACCTACAGTGCCAGCGTGCAGGGTGATGGCAGCTGGAGCGTCGCCGTGCCGTCAGCCGCGCTGAATGCGCTGGCAGCAGGCACCACCACACTGACCGTCTCGGTCAGTAATGCAGCGGGCGACACAGTCACTTCAACGCAGCCAGTCACTGTCGAAGCCCCGGTAACGCAGCCGGGTGAAGCCACCGTAACCATCGACGCCTTTGCCGGGGATGACATCCTCAGCAACAGCGAGAAAGCCAGCGATCAGCTGCTGAGCGGCACCACCACCAATATCGGTGAAGGCCAGCAGGTCACTGTCACTCTGAACGGAGAGACTTTTACCGCCACGGTCGGCGCGGATGGCAGCTGGAGCGTGTCGATTGCTGCCAGTTCACTGGCAGCGCTGACAGCCGGTAGCGCAGCCCTGAATGTGACGGTGACAGATCAGTCTGGTACTCAGATCACTGAAACCCGCGACTTCCTGGTGGAGTCCTCGGGCACCGGGCCAGGCACCCCGACGCTAACCCTCAATGCCTTTGCTGACGACAACATCCTGAGCAACGATGAGAAGCTGGAAGCGCAGGCGGTCTCCGGCAGCACCACCAACGTCGAGGCGGGCCAGATTGTCACGGTGACGCTGGGCGGCCAAAGCTACAGCGGAACGGTTGGCGCCGACGGCAGCTGGAACATTGCCATTCCGGCCGATGCACTCGGTGCGCTGGCAGCAGGTTCTGCCTCGCTGGTGGTCACGGTCAGCAACGCGGCAGGCACCACCGTCAGTGACACGCTGCCGATCACGGTTGAGCCGCCGGTTACCGAGCCGGGCCAGCCCACTATCACGCTCGATCAGTTCGCCGTGGATGACGTGCTGAGCAACGATGAGAAAACCAGCGATCAGCTGCTGAGCGGCAGCTCAACCAATGTCGAGGCGGGTCAGGTCGTGACCGTTACGCTGGGCGACCAGACTTACAGCGCCACGGTCGGCGCGGATGGCAGCTGGAGCCTGAGCGTCCCGGCCAGCGCGCTGGCGGCACTGACGGCGGGCAACGCGACTATCGCGGCCACAGTCACCAATCAGGCGGGCGTAACAGTCAGCGAAGATCGGGTGATTGCGGTGGAAGCGCCAGCGGAACCGGGTACGCCGACGGTGACGATCGCCCTGTTTGCCGGTGACGATCTGCTGGATAACAGCGAAAAAGCGCTGGACCAGACGCTGTCCGGCAGCACTAGCAACGTGGAGGCGGGCCAGACGGTCACCATTACCCTGGGCGGCCAAAATTACACTGCGCTGGTCAACGCGGATGGCAGCTGGAGCACGCAGATCCCCTCTGCGGCGCTCAGCGCACTGGCGGCGGGCAGCAGCACCATCGCGGTCAGCGTCACAACGGCGGCAGGCGCCTCAGCTACCGACACCCGCGATATTAACGTCGCCCCGGCGGCAGGCGAACCTGGCGTGGTTTCCATTAGTGAACCTGTCAGCCTTGATGGTTTCCTGAACCAGCAGGAGCTGAGCAGCGATCTGATCATCAGCGGATCTGCAGTCGGCGTTAACCCGGGCCAGGCAGTGCAGCTTAACTTTAACGGCAGCAATTACAGCGCGGTAGTGAACAGCAATGGCTTCTGGAGCGTCACCGTTCCGGCAGGCGATCTCACCACTATTACCGACGGCGTAAAACTGATTTCGGTCACCACCACCGACGCCACCGGCGCACTGCTGACCGACTCCGCTCAGCTGAATGTAGTCGCAGCCACGCTGCCGCAAATCACGCTGGAGGAGAGCGCAATCACCGATGGCCTTCTCAACCGGGTGGAAGCGGGCAGCGATCTGCTGATCGGCGGCAGCACCGGCAAAGCCGTGCCGGGCCAGCAGGTTGAACTGGAACTTAACGGTAAAACCTACAGCACCACGGTCAATCCTGACGGTAGCTGGAGCCTGGCGCTGCCGGCCGCCGATCTCGCCTTACTGCCACAGGGCGCCAACAGCCTGATCATTACCGCGATTGATGAAGCAGGCAACCGCGTGTACGAGACGCTCAACTTCAGCGTCGACACGCTGCCACCGAATCTGATTGTGGCAGAGGTCGCAGGCGGCGATGGCATTCTCAACAGCAGCGAAGTGGCTGCCGGTCTGCCGGTCAGCGGTTCAGGTGCGTTGCCGGGCGAAGTGGTTTCTGTCTCGCTGAATAACGTGAGTTACAGCGCCACCGTAGATGGGCAGGGCAACTGGACGGTGGATCTGCCGCCAGCGGCGCTGCAGGCCCTGTCAGATGGCAGCAGCTATACGCTGGTGGTTACGCTGACAGATGCCAGCGGTAACACCACCACCCAGACGCAGCCGCTGGCGGTCAGCACGCAGTCTCCGGTTGCGACCGTTACCGCACCGGGCGGTGATGGCGTCCTGACCAACAACGAACTCACTACGCCGCTGCAAATCAGCGGAACCGGCACCCCGGGCGACAGCGTGACGGTGGAGTTAAACGGTAAGTCCTACACCGCCATTGTTGACGAAAACAGTAACTGGAGTGCATCCGTCCCGGTGGCCGATCTCGGCACGCTGACCAATCAGACCTATCCGGTGACCGTCACCGTGACCGATCCGGCCGGTAACATCAGCACTCAGAATACGGAACTGCGGGTGGCTACCGCGGTGCCCGCTCTGACGCTCAACGATCTCAGCGATGATGGCGTGATCAACGTCAGCGACGCGCAGCAGCCGCTAATCGTCAGCGGAACCGGCGACGAAGGCGACATCATCCGCGTCACGCTGAATAACGTGGCCTACAGCGCCGTGGTGGCGCAGGGTGGCAGCTGGAGTGTCACCGTTCCGGCATCCGACCTGGCAAATGTGCCCAACGGTACCCAACCGGTATCGGTAGTGGCGACAGACGCCGATGGTAATACCACGCCAGCCAGCAGTTCACTGATTTTCGCCACCACACCGCCGCTGCTGGAAGTCTCCACGCCGGGCAGTGATGGTTATATCAATATCGCTGAACACACTCAGGATCTCACACTCGACGGACGCGGGGGGGCCCAGGGCGACACCGTCACGGTGAGTTTCAATGGCGAGACCTACACCGCCACCGTGGATACCGATGGCGCGTGGAGTGTTACGGTGCCCGCCGCGATTATCAGCCAACTGGGTGACGCAACCTATCCGGTGGATGTGGTACTCAGCGATGCATATGGTAACAGCAGCACCGTACCGACCAGCGTCACTGTGCTGGCGGCAACGTCGCCGGCGCTGACCATTAATCCCGTGACCGGCGATAATCAGGTCGACAGCGCTGAACAGCTCACCGACATTATGGTCACCGGTAACGTCACCGGCGTACCGGCAGGTCAGCCGGTATTGCTGACCATCAATGGCCAGTCTTACGATGGCGTAGTACAGGCGAACGGTAGCTGGAGTGTGTCGCTGCCAGCCGGATCGCTGGGCGGTGCAGGCGATAAAACCTTCACCGTGGCGATTACCGATGTGGCCGGTAACCCGGCGCTGCCTGCTGAAGGGCAGTTCAGCGTGATTACTTCACCCGTACCGTCGCTGTCGATTGCCCCAATCAGTGACGACAATGCGCTGAATGCCCTGGAGGCGCAGAGCGATCTTATCCTCAGCGGCGGTTCAGCGAACCTGCCGGCTAACAGCCCGATCAGCGTAACGCTGGTGACTGGCGGCACCGTCTACAGCACGACGACCGATGAAACCGGTGCGTGGACCCTGACCGTGCCGGCTGCCGATCTGGCGACGCTGCCGCAGGGCACGACCACCGTTACCGTCTCTTCGGGTGATGTGCAGAACAGCCTGCCGCTGCTGGTGGCGACCGCGCCGCTGGCAGACCCGCAAATCAACACGCCATTCACTGACGGCATACTCAATACCGATGAAGCCAGCGCGGCGCAGACGCTGACCGGCACAGTGCTGCCAGGCCAGGCCGTCAGCGTGACCCTGGGCGGTGCCAGCTATCCGGCCACTGTAGACGCGAATGGTGAATGGAGCGTGACGATACCCGCAGACAGACTGCAGGCACTTGCGCAGGGCAGCAATCCGATTACCGTGACGGTGAGTGATGAAGCGGGTAACAGCACCAGCATCAGCGAGCCGCTGATTGTTGATACCGGCGTACCGGCGCTGACCGTTAACCCGATTGCTACCGATGGCACGATTAATGAGGCTGAAACCGCCACCGATCTGACCCTCAGCGGCACCGTTACGCCGGGCAGCAGCGTCAGCCTTGCGCTGAATGGCCAGACCTATGACGCAGTGGTTGCCGCCGATGGCAGCTGGACCGCCACCGTGCCTGCTGCGAATCTGCAACAGTTGCCAGATGGCCGTTACGATCTCAACGTGACCGTCACCACCGTCAGCGGCAACGTCGCCACTACGCCAGTGTCGGTTACCGTGGATACCACGGCACCAGACTTCAGTATCGCTGCGCCCGCGGGTGATGGCGTGCTGAACATCGCTGAGCAGGCGGCAGGGTTCAGTTTCAGCGGCGCAGGCAGTGAAGGCGATCGCGTCAGTGTGACGCTGAATGGCGTGACCTACACCGGCACCGTTGATGGTGACGGAAACTGGGCGCTGGCTGTTCCGCCAGCGGCGCTTGCCGGTCTGACCAATGGCAGCAGCTATCCGGTGGTGGTCACCGTCACCGACGCAGCCGGTAACAGCAGCAGCCAGAACAGTGCCCTGACGGTTGCGACTACGCCGCCTCCGCTGGTCGTCGCGCCGGTCAGCGGTGATAACGCGCTGAACGTCGGGGAACTGGCAGAGCCGCTGGTGGTAAGTGGCAGTGGTCAGAATGGTGACGTGGTCACAGTCCAGCTCAATGACCAGCTCTACAGCACCACCGTTGGCGTTAACGGCCAGTGGACGCTGCAGATCGCCCCTGAAGCGCTGGCGGCACTGCCTCCAGGCAGTAATCTGGTGACGGTGACGGAAACCAGTGCTAACGGGAATCAGAGCAGCCAGGTGGTTGATCTGAATGTGGCAACCGCGCCGGACGTGCAACCTGTACTGACCATCGACAGCAGCACCTTCGCCGGTGACGGCATCGTCACGGCAGCGGAGCAGCTGCAGCCGATAACGGTGCGCGGCAGCAGCACGAATGTCGAACCGGGCCAGCAGGTGATCATCTCCCTGAATGGCATCGAATACAGCGGTGTGGTTGAGGCCAGCGGCAACTGGAGCATTATTCTGCCTGCGGGCGCCCTGGCTGAACTGGGAGAAGGCAACCAGACACTGAACGTCAGCGTCATCAACGCCGTGGGTAACACCGCCAGCAGCCCGCTTGACTTCAGTGTGGACAACACCCTGCCGTCGATCGCGCTGGCACCCGTCAGTGACGACAACTACCTCAATGCGCAGGAATTGGGTGGCGCCGTTGTAGTCAGCGGCAGCACCAGCGGTCTGCCTGACGGCAGCATTGTCACCGTGCTGGCCAACGGCACCACGGTCAGCACCACCGTGACGGCAGATGGAAGCTGGAGCCTGACCTTACCGGCAGGCACCTTTACCGGAACGGCAGATGGCCCGCAGACCATCACCGCCACCGCCAGCGACGCTAACGGACAGCCGCTGGCGACCAGCGACGCTACCCTGACGGTGATCGCCAGCGCATTGCCGGTGGCGACCCCGGGCGTGGCCTTTGATGATGGCATTCTGAACGGTGAGGAAGCCGCCGCCGGTGGCACGATCACCGGTAACACGGGCGTGACCGGCGACGGCCAGACCGTCGTCGTGACGCTGGGCGGCAACAACTACAGCGGCACGGTCGATGCCGCAGGCAACTGGCAGGTCGCCGTTCCGGCCGATGTCTTGTCTGCGCTGCCACAGGGCAATAGTGGCTACACCGTGGTCGTCAGTGATGTGGCGGGCAACAACAGCCAGGCGGATGGCAACCTCGTGGTGGATACGCTGCCTCCGGTGGTGAACTTCATTACGCCATCCGATGGCATCATTAACGCCGCTGAAAGTCAGCAGCCGCTGACGCTGACCGGCAGCAGTGAAGCTAACGCCCTGATTGTGGCCAGTTTTAACGGCACCACCCTGAGCACCACCGCTGACGTCAACGGCGTCTGGTCGCTGGATCTGCCCGCCACGGTTTACACCGGGCTGGGCAACGGCAGCTATCCGCTGACCGTGACCGCCAGCGATGCGGCAGGAAATGCCACCACCACCAGCCGCGACCTGGCGCTGAAAGTGGAGCCAGGCACACTGCCGACCCTGACGCTGGATGCCTTTGCCGGTAACAACGTGGTCGATGGCGCGGAGCGCCTCACCGATCAACGTCTCTCCGGCACCACCACCAACGTCGAAGCGGGTCAGCTGGTTACCGTCACCGTTGACGGCACAGTCTACAGCGCCGCCGTGCAGGCGAGCGGGGCATGGAGCATGATCGTGCCAGCCGGTGCGCTGGCCGCGATTAATGATGGCAGCGCCAGTTTTACCGTGGCGGTCAGCGATGTGGCGGGCAACACCACCACCAGCAATCTCACCTTTGACGTCAACAGCAATGCCTCTGGCCTGGCGATGGATGCCATCAGCGAAGACAACTACCTGAATGCGCAGGAGCTGGGTCAGGCCCTGATCGTCACCGGTACGTCGGTGAACGTGACAGAGGGCAGCACGGTCACGTTGCTGTTTAACAACATCAGCTACACCGCGCAGGTCTCGGCCAGCGGCCGCTGGACAGTGATCGTTCCGGCTGAGGCACTGACGGCGCTCGCCGATGGACCTTACACCCTGACGGTCACCGCAACGGACAGCGGCGGGGCGACCCTGAGCAGCGAGGCAGCGCTCAGCGTGCTGGCGACGCTGCCAGCACCGCAGATCGTCTCGGCCTTTGGCGATGGCCTGCTCAACAGCAGCGAGATCGCCACAGCACAAACCCTGAGCGGCACCACCGGCATAACCGGTGACGGCCAGACGGTGAGCGTGCTGCTGAATGGCGCAACCTACAACGGCACCGTCGACGGCAATGGCAACTGGCAGATCAGCGTGCCGGCTTCCGCGCTGGCCGGCCTGCCGGAAGATCTCCTGAACTATACCGTCACAGTCCAGGATGCAGCGGGTAACACCGGCAGCAGCCAGGGCAGCGTGACGGTGGATCTGACGCCACCGACCCTGACACTGAATACGGTTGCGGGCGATAACAGTATCAATATTGCCGAAAGCACCGCGCCGATTGTTCTCAGCGGCAACAGCAATGCCGAAGCGGGACAGCAGGTCACCATTACCCTGAACAACCAGACCTGGACCACCACGGTTGACCAGAACGGCGAGTGGAATCTGACGCTGCCTGCGGGTTCGCTGGCCGGCATTCCGGCCGGGGCGTACATTCTGACCGTGACGGTCAGCGATGCGGCGGGTAACCCGGTAACCGAAACCCGTGAAATCACCGTGGCGACGGCGTCGCTGGCCGTCAGCATAGACACCCCGTTTGGTGATGGTTATCTGAACCTGGCGGAACAGGGGGTCGGTCAGACGCTGACTGGCAGCACCGGTGTAGCGGGCAACGGCCAGACCGTCAGCGTGACGCTGGGCGGGAATGATTATTCCGCTACGGTGGATGCGCAGGGTAACTGGACGCTGACCTTAACAGCAGATCAGGTGCAGACGCTGGGCGAGGGGGTTACTACGCTGGTGGTCAATGCCAGCGATGCCGCCGGTAACAGTGGTTCGCTGACCAGCGCCGTTACGGTCGATCTCACGCCGCCAGTGCTGACCGTCAATGCCATCGGCGGCGACAACATCATCAATTCGGTAGAGGTGCTGGAAGCGGTCGCCATCAGCGGCAGTGCGTCGGTAGCGGATGCCGGACAGACGGTCACCGTCAGCTTCCAGAACGTCGATTACACCACTCAGGTGCTCTCTGACGGCACCTGGGAGGTGACACTGCCAGCCAGCGTCGTGCAGGGGCTGGCTGACGGCAGCTACACCGTTGCTGTCTCGATGACCGATGCGGCGGGGAACCCGGCCACGGCCACCCAGACCCTGACGCGTGATGCTGACACTCTGAACCTGCCAACCCTGACCATCGGGACCATCAGTGACGATAATTTCCTTAACCAGGCGGAGTCGCTACAGGATCTGAACATCGGCGGCACCAGTAACAACCTGGTGGAAGGCCAGCTGGTGACGGTGACGCTGAATAACATTCAGTACAGCGGCACGGTGGCAGCCGACGGCAGCTGGACGGTGACCGTTCCGGCCGCCGATCTGGGTAATCTGCCGGATGGCGATCAGCTGCTGGTCGTGGTCTCAGCGGATACGTCTGGCAATCCGGCCAGCGCCAGCACCAGCCTGGTCGTGCTGGCCAGCGCGCAGGTTCAGCCGACGCTGACCATGAACGTGGTAGCCGGCGATGATGTGATTAACGCCACCGAGGCCACAGCGGATGTCGCGGTCAGCGGCAGCAGCACCCTGCTGGCAGCGGGTACGCTGGTGACGGTGTCGTTTAACGGCACTGACTACAGCACCACGCTCGACGCTGACGGCAACTGGACGGTGAATGTGCCGTCTGCTGCCTTTACCAGCGTGGCTCCGGGCAGCACGCAAATCTTTACCGTGACCGCCACTGATGTCGCAGGCAATCCGGCGACCGCCACTCAGGAGGTCAGTTTCATTACCACACCGCCTGCGCTGACGAATATCACGGTCGATGCGGGAGATACCCTTAACCTGGCGGAGTCGCTGCAGGATCTCACCATCAGCGGCAGCACCACCGGCGCATTGCCGGTGACGGTGACGCTAAATAACGTCAGCTATACCACCACGGCCGATGCCGACGGTAACTGGTCACTTACTATTCCGACCGCTGACCTGCAGCAGCTGGCGGACGGCCCCAATGCGATTACCGTTTCGGTCACCGACGCGGCGGGCAATATCACCACGGATAGCACCACGACACTGGACGTAGCATTTAATACCCTGCCAGCGCTGACGCTGAATACGCCGTTTGGCGATGCGCTGATCAGTGCGGCAGATGCGGAAGGGGCGTTAACGCTGAGTGGTGACAGTACCAATCTGCCGGAAGGCAGCGTGGTGAACATCTCTGTAGGCGGGCAGAACTTCAGCACCACCACGGATGTCAGCGGTAACTGGACGCTGAACCTGGCACCGGGCGCGCTGACGGGCCTGGCCGATGGATTGACACAGGTGGTGGTCAGCGCCGCGGATGGTGCCGGTAATCCGGCGCAGGTTACCGCAGGCGTTGAGATCCTGCAGAGTGATCCTGTTTCAGCCGCCTTCGACACGACACTGTTCGGCGATAACATCATTAATATCAGCGAAGCAGGCTCCGTTCAGCTGGTCACCGGCACCTCCACCGTCGTGCCGGGCCAGACCCTGAGCGTCACGGTAGGCGATGACAATATCCCGCTGTCGGTGACGGTCGATGCCAATGGCAACTGGACTGCCAGCCTGCCCCCAGAGTTCATTGCCAGCCTGGGAACCGGTGAACATACCCTGACCCTCACCACCACGGATCGGGCCGGTAACAGCATTGAAACGACCAAAACGTTCGTCGCCGCGATTACGCCGATTGCTAATCCAACGCTGGATACGCCATTTATTGATGGCCGTATCAATGCTGAGGAGGCCGCCGCAGGCGGATCACTGACCGGTGCGGTAAACATTGATAATGCCACCTCGGTTACGGTAGCCGTTAATGGCACGGTCTATTCCGCTACGCTCAGTGCGGATGGTTCGCGCTGGTCGCTGGATCTGCCGCCTTCTGTATTGCAGTCATTGCCGGATGGCAACTGGCCGGTGAGCGTGACGGTTACCGATGCGAACGGCAACGTCGGCAGCACCAGTGGCACTGTGCTGGTGGCCGTGAATGCGCTGCCGGACGTGACGCTGAACCTGCCGTTTGGCGACGGTGCGCTGAACGCAGCAGAGGCGGCCGGTGAACAGATCCTCAGTGGCACAACCGGCATTACTGGTGCCGGACAGACGGTAACGGTGCTGATCTCCGGCTTTAACAACGGTCAGCCGCTGGCAGCCACGGTGCAGACCGATGGCAGCTGGTCTCTGGCCCTGTCGCCGGCGCAGTTAGCCACTTTCACCAGCGGCACCCACACCATTACCGTGACGGCGACCGATATCGCGGGTAACAGCGACGCGACGGCGCAGAACGTGGTGACAGAGGTGGCGCTGCCTGTGCCGACCTTCAACCCAGGCGCATTTGGCGGCGACAACCTGCTGAACATCAGTGAAGCCGCGGCAGGGGTGACCCTGACCGGCACCACCGGCAGTGTCGGGGCGAACCAGGCGGTCAGCATTACCGTGGATGTCAACGGCAGCCTCTATTCTGGCACCGTGGCGAGCAACGGTAACTGGACTGTTAACATTCCTGCCAACGCCCTGAGTTCACTGGGTGACGGTGCGCAATCACTGACGGTTAACGTCGTGGATGCGGCGGGCAACAGCGCGTCGGCGCAGCTGCCGTTCACCGCGGATCTCAGCGCGCCGCAGCCTGCGGTCAATCCGGAATTCCTTGGCAGTTATGTGAATGGCGGCGATGTTGCCGCAGGAGTGACGCTGAGCGGAACCACCGGTGAGGCGGGCGCGAATCAGACTGTGCAGCTTACGCTTGGCGGCACAACCTATTCTGCGACAGTGGATGCCAATGGGAACTGGACGGTGCCACTGACAACGGCGGAGCTTTCACTGCTGCCGGATGCCACCTATCCGGTTACCGTGACGGCAACCGATGCGGCGGGCAACAGCACCACCATTAACAGTTCGCTGGTGCTCGACACCACACCACCGGTGCTTAATGTTGCCGCCTTTACCGGTGACAATGCGCTGAACTACGCCGAGAGCATTCAGCCGCAGAGTCTCAGCGGCACCGCAGAGGGAGCCGAGCCGGGATCAGTGGTCTCAATCTCTCTGAATGACACGCTGCTTGGCACCGCGATAGTGACAGCCAACGGCAACTGGAGTGTAACGCTGACGCCAGAACAGATGGCCACCTTTGGTCCATCGACGACCCTGGCGCTGGCAGTGACCGATCTGGCAGGCAATACCGCCAACGGCACGGTTGCGCTGACGGTAGATCTTACCCCACCGCCAGGGCCGCTGGTTACGCTGGGCACAGTCTCGGGCGACAACATCATCAGCACCCAGGATGTGGCGGGTGGTGTGGTAGTGAGTGGCACCTCCGCTAACCTCGGTGCGGGTGGGGTAGTGACGGTGTCGATCAATGGTCAGGAGTACGCGACTACGCTGGATGCGTCGGGCAACTGGTCAACGGCGGCATTGCCGGTCAGCGCCTTTGGCAATGCGGACGGCAGCGTCGCCATCACGGTGAATGCTACCGATGGCACTACCCCTGTGACCACCAGCGGTAACGTGCTGATCGACCTTACGCCACCGGCACTGACTCTCAATCCGTTTACCGGTGACAACCAGGTCAATGGCAATGAAAGTGCCACCAGCCAGGCCATCAGTGGCACCGCCGATCTCAGCGAAGTGGGTCGCACGGTGGTGGTGACCTTCAATAATCAGACCTACAACGCCGTGGTGCAGAGCAACGGCACCTGGTCCGCAACGGTTCCTGCCAGCGCGATGCAGGCTCTTCCCGATGGCAGCTCGCCGGTGATCACCGCGCAGCTGGCGGATGCGGCCGGTAACGTGACGACGACCACCCAGACGGTGACGGTGGATACCGCCGCGCCGCTGGTCCAGGTCGACGCGTTCCTCGGCGACAACGTGATCAACGCCGCTGACCTGGTGCTAAGCCAGGTGCTGACCGGCAGCGCGCAGGGAGCAGAAGGCCAGACCATCGGTCTCTATCTGGGCGATGCCGCGCCGATCGCCACCGCGACGGTGGGTGCTGACGGACGCTGGAGCATCGATCTCGCGCCGGATGTCCTGTCGAGTCTCACTGACGGTGCGCTGGTGTTTGGCGTGAGGGTCAATGACGGTGCGGGCAACCAGACCGACGCCACGCTGACGGTCAACAAAGTGGTCAACAGTGCGCTGACGCTGGTGGTCGATTCGGTGTTCGGCGACGGCACGCTCAGCGCGCTGGATACCACGGTGGCGCAGACTATCTCCGGGGTTGCGACCTCGGCGGGTGTGGGTGCCACGGTATCGGTGGTACTGGGCGGCACTACGCTCTCTGCGTCAGTGGGCCAGGATGGTAAATGGGCCATCGTGGTGCCGCCTTCGGTGCTGGGCCTGTTAAGTGATGGCAATCTTGCGCTTGACGTCACCCTGACCGATGCCGCGGGCAACACCCGCACCGTCGGTGAAACCGTCACCGCGATTGTCGATGCGGTGCCGGTGGTTGGCGCGCTCACCGGGCTGTTTGGCGGTGATAACCTGCTGAACATTGCGGAAGCCGCTGCCGGACAACTGGTCAGTGGCGTGATAGAAAATGCGGCTGTGGGTTCCCAGGTAACGGTCACCTTTGGCAGCAAGAGTTACAGCACGACGGTGCAGGCGGGTGGAGTGTGGAGCGTTAACCTGCCGGGCAGCGATCTGACCTCTCTGCTGGATGGCAATCTGACGCTGGGCGTCAGCGTCAGAGACGTGGCGGGCAATGTCGCCTCCAGCAGCGCATCCATCGGCATCTTTACTCAGACGCCATCAATCTCGCTGACCTCACTGTTTGGTGATGGGGTGCTGAACCTGGCTGATATCGCCACCGGACAGGTGATCAGCGGGGTGGTGAACAACGTCGCGCAGGGCAGTGTGGTGACGCTCTCGGTTGGCAACAGCCAGGTGACCGCCACCGTGGGTGCGGGCGGGGCGTTCAGCGCCACGGTGACGCCAGATATTCTGGGCACGCTGGCGCAGGGCAACCTGACGGTGGGCGCATCGGTAACGGATGCGGCGGGCAATACCGCCAGCACCAGCGCCGGTATCCGGGTCGATACGCTGCTGCCGACCATCACCGTGAATCCGCTGTTTGGCGACGGTCTGCTGAACGTGGCGGATTCGCTGGTCACCCAGGTGATCGGTGGGGTGATTGGCGGCGCGGAAGCGGGATCGCGCGTGGTGGTGTCGGTAGGTTCACAGCAGTTGGTGACGGCGACCGATGCCAATGGCAACTTTAACGTCTCGCTGACGCCAGCGCTGTTGCAGGGGATTGCAGATGGCAATCTGACCGTGGGCATCAGCGTCACCGACAGCGCGGGTAACACCAACAGCACCACGGCCGGGGCACTGGTCGGTATTCACAACCTGCCGAAAGTTACCCTCAATCCGCTGTTTGGCGACGGCGTGCTGAACCTGGCGGAGTCGCTGGTGACTCAGACCATCAGCGGCACGGTCTCCGGGCTGGCTGCGGGTAGCAGCGTCAGGCTGGCAATTGGCAGCACCATCGTCAACGCGCAGGTCAACGCGGATGGCAGTTTCTCAACCGCCGTCTCGCCAGCGATTCTGTCAACGCTGCTGAACGGGAACTTCACCGTCAGCGCGGCCGTCACCGATCCGGTCGGAAACGTCAGCAGCACCAGCGCGGGCGTGTCACTGGGACTGTTCCAGCCGACCCTGTCGGTGAATACGGTGTTTGGCGATGGCGTGCTGAGCGCCGCGGATCTGGCCTCTAACCAGACCCTGAGCGGGACGTCCAGCCTCTCTGCCGGTTCAACCGTCAGCGCCACGCTGAATGGCCTGACCTACACCACCAAAGTGGTCAGCGGCGGCAACTGGAGTATTACCGTCCCGAAAGCGGATCTTGTTGCTATCACTGACGGCAGTAAAACCGTCACGGTCACCGGCACCGATGCCTACGGTAACGTGGCAAACAGCAGCGGAACGCTGAGCGTCATCAGTCAGTCGACGCCGGTGGTCGCCATTACCTCGCTGTTTGGTGACAGTGCGCTGAGTGCGGCAGATGTCAAAACGGCGCAGACTATTAGCGGCACCGCCAGCAACGCCGAGGGATCGGTCGTGCGCGTCACGCTGGGCGGCCAGACTTACAGCACCACGGTGAGCAGCAACGGCAACTGGAGCCTCTCTGTTCCGGCGGCTAACCTTGCTGCCATTACTGACGGTCTGCAGACCGTCACCGCCAGCGTGACCAACGGTGCGGGCAGCATTGGCAACACCTCGGCGTCGCTGGGTGTGGTCAGTCACACCACGCCGACGGTCAGCGTCAACAGCTTCTTTGGCGGCGATGGCTACCTCAATATTGCGGAAGCCAACAGTACTGAAACCATCAGAGGAACCAGCACCAACGCGGCGGGCGGCACGGTGACGGTGAACGTGGCGGGTAATATCCTTACCACGACCATTGGTGCGAATGGCGCATGGAGCATCAGCGTGCCGTCAGCGACGCTGAAAGGGATCGCCGATGGCAGCCATCCACTCACCGTTACGGTGGCGGACATTGGCGGCAACACCGCAACCAGTACCAGCAGCTTTACCGCGCTGTCGCACAATCAGCCGCTGGTCGGGGTCGATCCGGTGCTGAGCATCGTCGGTTCCTTACTGGCGGGTCTGGTGGTGCAGGGGGGATCGCTGAATGCCGCGCAGGGCTCGAAAGTGAACGTTACGCTGCTGCTCTCCAACGGCAACAACGGCCCGACGCTGAACACCACGACCGATGCGCTGGGGCGTTACGCGGTTAACTTCTCACCTTCACTGCTGTCGGTGGGTGGCCTGCTGCTGTCGCTGGGAACGCTGGCGAAAGTCACGATTACCGACGCGGCCGGTAACAGCTACTCGACCACCAATACCCTGTTGCTGGGTGCGCTGCTGCCGGTAACGCTGGCAGCAAACGAATCGGTTGCGCTGTTCTCGGTGGCGGATGACAGCGCCACTGTCGCCAGCGCGGAGACGCAGCATAACAGCAGCACCAGCAGCGATGAGAGCAGCGCCCATGTGGCGGTGGCTTCCACGCTGATCACCGAAGCGGATACCGTGACGCCAGTCAGCAGCAGTGAAAACGCGGCGGCAAATGACGCCGCGGTGGCAGCGGCACCGGCAGAGGAGGTGGGTTACACCATCGGCGGCGTCGTGATTACGCTGGCCGATGGCAGCACCATTGAGGGGGCGACAGTGACCGGCAGCAGCGGGGCGGATATCGTGACGGTCAGTGACCTTAACTTTACCCATATTGATGGCGGCGCAGGCACCGATACCCTGGTGCTGAATGGTGAGCATCTCAGTCTGGATCTCACCGCGCTGGGCCTGAAGGTCGAACACATTGAGGTGCTCGATTTGGGTAAAACCGGAACCAACTCCGTGAAGCTCGATCTCAATGAAGCACTCAATATCACGGATAAGCAGAGTGACGATTTGCTGATCAAAGGCGCAGATGGCAGCCAGGTGACACTGGCTAACAGCAACGGCGGAATCTGGGAAGTGACGGGCGAGCGTACCGTTGAGGGCAGAGTCTTTGAGATCTACCACAACTCGGCGCTGACCAGTGATAACACCCTGGGCGATGTGCTGGTGCAGCAGAACCTGCAGGTTCATGTTGTGTAGTGACTGAAAGGTCTGTTCAGAAGATGAATAGAGCGGGTGCGAAAGCACCCGCTTTTTTTGTTTTAGTCACGTGATAATTGCATTTTCCAGATTATCGCCACTATTCATTAGCAGGATGAAAGATTAGGGTAGGCGCAACAAACGGCGTCACGCCGTAAAATCAGCATTCTGACTCTATTTGGCGCTTTTATTAGCGTCCTGTTTATCAATCCTTGTTACCTGCGGGTAACCGGTTCCGACCAGCGGAAACGGGCAGCTTCAGCTGTCCCACTACCATGTCGTCAGACTAAACGATCGGTTTATCCGATGGTTTTTGTCTGCGTTTCTGTTCTGAACTGAGGTTACCTATGTCATCACGCGATACGCTTCGTACTACCCGGCTTGAATCCATTTTTCAGACGGCGGTAAGCGACTTTGCCGTCGCCGATAGCGCAGTGCCAGCCATTGCGCCGGTCACCACGCAAAGTCTGAGCCTTCCTTTCGCCACGCAGAGCCAGAGCCTGCCGATCACCACGCTCTACACGGAGTCACCGCCTAGCAGCTCGCTCAACGACAGCACACTGGCTGTCAGCGCGGTCAAAAGTTCGCCGCCCGCTATGCTGCGACCCTATGAACCGATCGCCAGTGATGGCGTGATCGCCGGCTGGGAAGCGCAAAAGCCGGTGCATCTGCGCGGTCGTGCTGAAGGTGAAGCGGGCTCCACCGTCACGCTGACCTTCAACGATCAAAGCTGGCACAGCACCGTCAATAAGTGGGGCTACTGGAACGCCTCAATGCCGGCTGATACGCTGAAAGGCGTAGCGGATGGCAATCACACGCTGACGCTGACCATTACCGATAAAGCAGGGCAAAGCACGGTAACCACCGTAGATTTTGGTCTCTATACCGACCGTACGATCAAACCTACGCTGACCGTGGACACGGTCAGTGGTGACAACGCGGTGAGTATTGCTGAGAGCATTTATGGCGTTGAGATCAGCGGCAGCGCAACGCATTTGCCGGTGGGGTCGGTGCTGAAACTGACGCTGGGGACGCAAACCACCACCGCCAGCATGGGAAACGACGGTAAGTGGTATGGCACATTTCATGAAAGCGATATGCAGGCGCTGAAAGACGGGGTCTACAGCCTGAAAGTCACGGCGACCGATCCCAATGGAAAAACCGCCACCGAATATCACGATCTGACGCTGATCACCCATCTGAGTAGCCTGCCAAAAATTAGCTTCGATAAGGTCACTGCGGACGATGTGATAAATCTGGCAGAAAGCCAGCAGGACCTGCTACTGAGCGGCACGCTCTCCACCGTCATGCCGGGCCATCGCCTGGTGATCACGGGTGCCAACCAGAAAGATTATGCCGCCACCATAGGCGATGATGGACACTGGCAGGTGGTGATCCCGGCAGCGGATGTGCACGCCTTTATCAACGTTGGGGAAATCCGCGCCTGGTCGATCGACGGGGCCAAAAACTACATCGACGTCACGCATGAGCTGAATATCCACACCGGCTTTATTCCGATCTACACCGAAATGGATATCGGCGGTGACATGACGCTCAACTATCAGGAGGCGCAGCACGATCTGAGCTTCTACGTTGAAGGCGCCAACACCCTGGAGATCAACGGTAAAACCTACCAGCCCGATGCCAAAGGTATGGTAACACTGACCTCCAGCGAGCTGCTGGCGCTGCCGGATGGCCCGGTCGCCGCCACCTTTCACCGCTGGGATGAATATGGCAACAGCGACACCCAGACCAGCGATAAACTCTTTACCGTAGCCGTGCACCAGCGGCCAACGCTGACCCTGGACACGGCTTTTGGTGATAACAAAATTGATGCTGCCGATGTCAACAGCTGGCATCTGATTCAGGGCAGCTCCAGTCATCTGCAACCGGGCAGCCTGGTGGAATTAACGCTGGGCGATCAGCACTACAGCGCCAGTGTAAAAGCCGATGGCGGCTGGGCGCTGACTATTCTGGCCGGGCAGCTGGCACCGCTGGACGATGGTGAATACCAGATGACAGTCAGCGGCAAAGACAGCGCCGGTAATCTGGCCAGTGCCAGCCAGACGGTGCAGGTGGCATCACATACTGAAAGTGCCAACCCGCTGGAGGGTCAGACGGTGGACCAGCTGCTGGAGACGGTCAGCCTGACCCAGCAGGCGGAGACGGCGCACATGGCGCAGGCATCTTCTGCCGCCGCCGCACCGCAGGAAAGTCATCTGTTCTCTGATATTCCTTATACGCTCGCCGACCACCTGCTGCAGCATCCTGCGGCACACCCCTTGGTCTGACGCTGACACATTAGTAAACGTACTGCCTTCCGGACAGGTCTGTTAAGCCTGTCTGGATTGGCGCGAGCTCGCTCAGTGGTTGCTTTTCGTTCGTTCAGCAGAAATATTAACGATTTCATCTGTTTTTAGCAGGAATAAGCGCGGGATCTGATCTAATAATGTTAAAGGTCGTTTAGCGTCTCGCTTGCGAACCATAAATAAAATAATGCATTAAATCTGTCAGACGCTGAGTAGCACCCCTTTTTGCTCGCTTTGTTCACCAGGAAAAACACCATGATGATAAGAACCCCTGTTGGTATGGATAATGAACAAAGCGCGATTAACTTTTTTGTTGTGCGCCCTGAGTGGCGTTGCAGTGCACGCGGCCTTTGCCGCACCGTTACCTAAAGCCGAATTTAACTGGCGCGCCGCGCCCACCGAAGAGCAGATTGCCAGCTTAACCCTGCGTGACGCCATTCTTCGGGCCTTTGCCCGCAATCCGAAAATCTCGGAAGCGGCGGCACAGATCCACATCGGTGAGGGGGATCTTGATGCCGCCCGCAGCGCCTGGTATCCGCAGATCTCACTGCAGGGCGCGGCGGGACGCTCTCATCAGACCGACTCCGCCGGGAGCCTGAACAACAACGGCTCCGGTGGCATCACGCTCAGCCAGCTGCTCTACGACTTTGGCCGCACCGGCAGCGCCATCGATGAGCAGCACGCGCTGTCGGATGCTTATCGTTACAGCCTGTTCGACTCCATGACCACCGTGGCGGAAGATACGCTGCAGGCCTACCTCGAAGTCAAACGTTACCAGGCGCTGGCAGAAACGGCGCATACCAATATTGCCTCACTGAAGCGCGTGCGGGATATCGCGAAGCTGCGCGCCGATGCCGGCCTCAATTCCCAGTCCGACGTGCTGCAGGCAGAAACCCGCATCGCCGCCATGCAGGCCACGCTGGAGCAATATCGTGCCCAGCATCGTTCCGCCACCGCGCAACTGACCGTGCTGACCGGCGTGGTCCCCGCCACGCTGCCTGAACTGCCACAGGCGCTGCTTAAGCAGCAGATCACCCTCGACAAAATCGCCTATGAAAGCAGCGCGGCAGTGCGCAGCGCGCAGTCGAAGCAGGAAGCCGCTCGTGAACGGGTGCGCCAGGCAGAGTCCGGTCACTGGCCGACGATTAAAGTGCAGGCGGGCCGGACCCGCTATGAAAACGATCGTCAATCTTACTGGGATGATGAAGTGCAGCTGCAGGTGGAAGCGCCGCTTTATCAGGGCGGCCTGGTGAATGCGAAAACCCAGTCAGCAGAGGGCGATCGTGAAGCGGCGCAGGCCGCTATTCAGCAGGCCAAGCTCGCCATCAATCAAAACGCTTCTACCGCCTATGCCGACATGATTGGCGCGCAGCAGCGGCAGGCTGCCGGGGAAGTGCAGCTGGCCAGCGCCGACCATACCCGTAATGTCTACGCCGATGAATATCGCCTGAGTAAGCGCAGCCTGAACGATCTGCTTAGCGTGGAACAGGATGTGTTTCAGGCTGACAGCTCACGTATCACCGCGCTTTATGATGGCTGGGACGCCACCGTGCGTTATGCCGCCGCGGTAGACAATCTGCTCGATATCATGGGTATCGATCGCCAGCAAAGCAGCGGCGATCTCCTTCCTTCGCTGCAATAGCGATAAGGCATTAATAATGAGTACATCAACCCTGAATACCGATAACTGGATTGCCGCCATGCTGCGCGTAGCCGCGCGATTCGGTAAACCTGCCGATGGCAAAACCCTGCGTCAGCAGATGCGCTGGTTTGAACATCTGCCGGTGTCACAGCAGCTGGAACGACTCTCCGGCCTGCTGGGACTGCATCTGACCATGGTGCCGCAGAACAAACTGCGCTGGCGTCAGGAGATCACCCCGGTAGTGCTGGTGCTGGAGAATGCCAGCGTGGCGGTGCTGGAGAGCATCGATTCAGACAACAGCGCGCGCTACTGGCTCAGTGAAGGTGGCGATGTGGTGCGTGAAAGCGCGTTATCAGAACTGCTGGCACGCGCCCAGGGCGATGTAGGCGTGATTGGCGTAGCGGCGCGTGGCCGTGATGCGCGCATCGACGAATTCGTTCAGCCTTATGAGCCACACTGGTTCTGGAAAAATTTTCGCGGTATGGGCCGCCGTATCACGGAAATTTCGCTGGCCTCGGTGATCAGTAATGTGCTGGCACTGGCCGGTATTCTCTTTTCGATGCAGGTCTACGATCGGGTCATTCCGGCCCAGTCGCAGTCCACGCTGTGGGTACTGTTTGTCGGCGTGCTGATCGCTGCAGCCATTGAGTATCTGATCCGGCTGATGCGGACCCAGGTGTCAGACTTAATGGGCAAACGCATCGACCTGAAAGTCTCGGCCATGCTGTTTGCCCGGGCGATGAGCATACGTAATGAGGCGCGTCCGAAATCGACCGGTTCGTTTATCTCGCAGCTGCGTGAGATCGACCAGGTGCGTGAGCTGCTCACCTCGACCACGGTAGGCGCAGCGGCCGATCTGCCGTTTGTTATCCTGTTCCTGTTTATCATGTCGTTTGTTGGCGGCTGGCTGGTGCTGATTCCGCTGGCAGCGATCCCGCTGATCGTCATTCCCGGTCTGCTGGTGCAGATCCCGATGGCGCGGCTGGCCAAAGAGGGGCTGCGCGAGGGCGCGCTGCGCAATGCGGTGCTGGTAGAGACCATTGAAGGGATTGAGGATATTAAGGCGCTGCAGGCGGAACCCTATTTTCAGCGTCAGTGGGAGCAGACGCACGAAGTCAGCGCCTCAATCAGTAACCAGCAGCGGTTGTGGGGCGCGCGTCTCACCGGCTGGGCCTCGACTGTGCAGCAGCTCACCTATGCGGGCATGCTGGTATTTGGTGTCTATCTGGTGCTCGATTCGCAAATCACTACCGGTACGCTGGTTGCCTGCAGCCTGCTCTCATCACGCACCATCGCCCCGCTGATGCAGCTGACCATGGTCTTCTCGCGCTGGCAGCACGCCAAAATGGCGATGAAAGGGCTGGATGAGTTGCTGAAAAAGCCGCTTGATCAGCCTGAAGCGACCACGCTGGCACACTGCCCGACGCTCACCGGCCAGTACGATCTGCGCAATGTGCACTACAGCTATGACGAAGAGAATGAAAAGAATGTGCTCAACGTTCAGCAACTGCAGATTAAGCCCGGCGAGAAGATTGCCATTCTGGGCAAAGTCGGGGCAGGGAAATCGACGCTGCTGAAGATCCTCGCCGGTCAGGCGCTGGCTACCCAGGGCAAAGTGATTGTCGATGGCGTCGATATTGAGCGTATCGATCCCTCCGATTTACGTCGTCAGCTCGGCTGGCTGTCGCACGACTCCCGCCTCTTTTTTGGCACGCTGCGGCAGAATCTGATGCTGGGCAATCCCCATGCCAGCGAACAGGAGATGCTGCAGGCGCTGCGCATCAGCGGCGCGCTGTCGCTGGTCCAGCAGGATGCCGCCAGCCTGGACCGCATTATCAATGAAGGCGGGCGCGGACTTTCGGGCGGCCAGCGTCAGATGGTGATGCTGAGCCGGTTGATCCTGCGTCAGCCGCAGGTGGTGTTGCTGGATGAACCCACCGCGGCGATGGATGAACAGCTGGAGGAGCATGTGATCCGTCAGCTACAGGGCTGGATCAGCGGCCGGACGCTGGTGCTGGTGACGCACCGTCCGGCGCTGCTGAAGATGGTCGATCGTATTGTGGTGATGGATAACGGCCGGATTGTGGCCGACGGCCCGCGCGACGAGATCCTGCGCCGCGCGACGACACCCGCGCCGGCACCGTCGCCAGGTAAAGGAGACACCGCATGAGTCTGGTTATTGTTGATAAAGATCTTGCTCGTCATGAGCGCCGGACATCGGCGATTATCTGGCTCTGCACCGCCGCGCTGGCGATTTTTCTCATCTGGGCGCACTTTGCCATTCTGGATGAGGTCACGGTCGGCACCGGTAAAGTCACCCCTTCCAGCCGCGCGCAGGTGATCGACAGCCTGGATGGCGGCATCGTCAAACAGCTTAACGTGCATGAGGGCGACATTGTCGAAAAAGGGCAGGTGCTGGCGACCCTCGATCCGACACGCTTCCAGTCGAACTTCGGCGAGGCGCAGGCCAAAGTGCGCACCCTGCGCGCCTCGTCCGAGCGGCTGGAGGCGGAGCTGTCGGGCACGCCGCTGACATTCAGCGCCGAAACGCTGAAGGAGCCGAACCTGGTGACGCGCGAACGGCAGCTCTACGAGTCGCGACGCCGTAATCTCACCGAAACCATCAGTAATCTGCAGCAGTCGCTGCGACTGGTGCAGGATGAACTGCGCCTGACGGAACCGCTGGTTGCCAAAGGCGCAGCAGGGCAGGTCGAGGTGATTCGACTGCGTCGTCAGGTCAGCGATCTGCGCGGCAAAATCGATGAGGCGCGCAATGACTATCTGGTGCGCGCCCACGAAGAGCAGGTAAAAAATAATGCCGAACTGGATGCGCAACTGCAGGTTGCTGCAGGCAAAGAGGATCAGCTGACGCGTGCCACGCTCTATTCACCGGTGCGCGGCATTGTTAAAGATATTCAGGTCACCACGGTCGGTGGGGTACTGGAGCCTGGCGGTAAACTGATGGAAATCGTCCCGCTGGAGGATCAACTGCTGATTGAGACGCGCATCAATCCACGCGATATCGCTTATATCCGGCCCGGTCTGGCGGCTACCGTCAAAGTGACCGCCTATGACTCCTCCATCTATGGCGATCTGCACGGCGAAGTTGAAACGGTCTCGCCAGATACCCTGCAGGATGAGGTAAAACGTGATCAATATTACTATCGTGTTTATGTTCGTACCCAGAAAGCCGAGCTGACTAACCGTGCCGGACGAAAATTCCCGATCGTGCCCGGTATGGTGGCCAATGTAGAGATTAAAACCGGTCAGAAATCGGTTATGGATTATCTGATTAAGCCCCTGAATAAAGTCAAAGAATCGATGCGCGAGCGCTGAAAATCCGCACCAGCTAAAATATCCGCCTGCTTAATTACGGTGATAAATTAACATGGCGGATATTTGGGCAGTCAGGGCGCAAAGTGTGCGTATTTTAACAATATGTGCGGAAACAGGCCGTAGTTAATTTAACCCGGTTAAGAAAGTTTACGAAGATATAACGGAACGGCAAACAGCAGGCAAAAAAATGCCGGACAACTTGTCCGGCGGGAAATAATAAGTTGTACATCTCATTCGGGGAGAATGAAGGTAATAATGGAATAAATGATGATAGCGGGGTCTATTCTATTACCAGATTCCGTATAAGTTTTATCATTCAGTGCTTCGGAATACTCTGATGTAACCCATTGATAACATAGCTCTCTGAATCGGTTTATCGATTTGTGCGCCATTTTTTATCGATCCGTGCTGGTTATTAGTTCCCCGTTATTTACATTATGAAATAACTGTTTCGACGTATGAAACACTTTTGGAAATTTAGTAGCATTTTCCTGGTGGATTATTGCCCGTTATAAAACAACAATGGCCTGCCGGCTGAATTTTTAATCATTCAGTTAGCAGTGGCAAATAATAAAGGCACATAACAGAGGGTAATAAAATGAAACGTCGCGTTCTCTCCCTGATGATCCCTGCGTTGCTGGTTGCAGCAGGATCAGCAAACGCAGCTGAAATCTATAACAAAGACGGCAACAAATTAGATCTCTTTGGTAAAGTTGACGGTCTGCACTACTTCTCTGATAACGATGGTTCTGATGGCGATCAGTCTTACGTTCGCTTCGGCTTCAAAGGCGAAACCGAAATCAGCAATGAGCTGACCGGTTACGGCCAGTGGGAATACCAGGCGGCGCTGAACAACGCCGAGTCTGAAGGTACGGCTGACAGCTTCACCCGTGTTGGCTTTGCCGGTGTGAAATTTGGTGATGCAGGTTCGTTCGACTACGGTCGTAACTACGGCGTAGCTTACGACATCGGCGCATGGACCGACGTGCTGCCAGAGTTCGGCGGCGACACCTACGGCGCAGATAACTTTATGTATCAGCGCGGTAACGGCATGGCGACCTACCGTAACAATAACTTCTTCGGTCTGGTGGATGGCTGGAACTTTGCAGTCCAGTATCAGGGCAAGAATGGCAACAGCACCGAGTCTCCGAATGGCCGTGACGTACTAGGTCAGAACGGCGACGGCTGGGGTCTGAGCACAACTTATGATCTGGGTTCAGGTTTCGGCATTGGTGCGGCTGCTTTCCAGTCTGACCGTACCAACGACCAGAACAGCGCAACATCAGGCATCCTCGGGAGTGGCGATAAAGCGGAAGTCTATACTGGCGGTCTGAAATATGACGCGAACAACGTCTATCTGGCGGCTATGTACTCACGCTCGTACAATGCGACCCGCTTCGGTGACAGCACCAATGACTCTTCAGCTTATGGCTATGCGGATAAAGCGGACAACTGGGAACTGGTTGCGCAGTATCAGTTCGACTTTGGCCTGCGTCCATCCCTGGCGTACGTCACCTCACGCGGCACCGATGTTCAGAACTGGGGTAAACAGAATCTGAAAAAATATATCGACGTTGGCGCGACCTACTACTTCAACAAAAACATGTCCACCTATGTTGATTACCAGATCAACCTGCTGGACGACAACGCTTTCACCGACGCAGCCGGTATCAATACCGACGACGTGGTGGCACTGGGTCTGGTTTACCAGTTCTGAGTTGTACGGGAGCGCAGTTACCGCTGCGCTCCTGCGTCACCTTTCGGGCTGAGCGCTTCAGCCTTTCGCCACTTGGTGGCTTCCGGCGCGGTTGTCACTGACGACACCACGCTGCCGAATCGCGCGCCTTCAAATGCCACGCCTGCCAGGGTGAAGGCTGAAAAGCTCAGCCAGTGATGCCATGCTGACTGCCACTTCTGTGAATTTTTCATTCTGCACCTCTCAGAGATAAACACTGTTTCAACAGTGCAGAATTCATGCCAGCTTTACCGCTCTCACAGCCACAGACCTCGCGCGCACTTTGGTACACTTGCCGCGCGCGTCAGGGCGATCTTGCCCCAATCAGGTGCAGTGAAGCCTGTTATTGGCGCGGGCGTGAGGGTGTCATGTGACGATGACGACGCTGATGCAAGACTTTATAGCTACTGAAGATAAACAGCCCCAGGGCAATGACGAGAATCAGATAGATCATCTGCCGCTCCTTACTTTGATTAACGTTAGTCGCCTGATAAAAGGCGGATACAGGGTAGATGACCGGTGAATACTGATAGGTTTCAGAGAAATATTCAACTCTCTTTAAGCGTCTTTACCCGAAGTTTATGCTTTGTAGCAGAGCTGAATAAAGTGTTACAAGTGAGGAAAGATGCGTTCTCAGATTAATCTGCTGTTTATAGCGATGTTAGCGTTGATGTTAACGGCCTGTGATAAGCCAGCGACCACATCCGCGCTGGTGCTGGAAGGAAAAACCATGGGAACCGTCTGGCGGGTAAGCCTGGCCGGTGTGGCGAGTGAGCGCAGAGCGGAACTGCAACAGCGGATTCAGCAGCAGCTGGATGCGGACGATGCGGAACTCTCTACCTGGAAGCCAGACTCCGCCTTATCGCGCTTTAACCAAAGCCGTGACCTGTCACCGCAGCCGGTGAGTGAAAACATGGCAGATATTGTCACGACCTCACTGCGGATTGGCCGTAAAACCGGCGGGGCGATGGATATTACCGTCGGGCCACTGGTCAACTTATGGGGCTTTGGCCCGACGAAGCAGCCCGGCCATACGCCGGATGCGTCACAAATCGCCGCCGCCCGGGCGCAGACCGGATTGCAGCATCTGCGGGTGGTGCAGGGCGCAGATGGACAGTGGCTGCAGAAAGATCTGCCAGGTCTCTATGTCGATCTCTCGACGGTGGGCGAGGGCTTCGCCACCGATCATCTGGCGCGACTGATGGAGCAGCTCGGCATCAATAACTATCTGGTGTCTGTGGGCGGCGCCGTGCTGAGCCGTGGCCTTAATGCGCAGCAGCAGCCGTGGCGGGTGGCGATTCAGAAACCGACCGATCGTGAGAATGCGGTTCAGGCGCGCGTTAATCTGCAGGGACACGGCATCAGTACCTCCGGCAGCTATCGCAACTATTATGAACTGGACGGCAAACGCATTTCTCATGTGATCGATCCCGTTACCGGACGGCCAATTGAGCATAAACTGGTTTCCGCCACGGTGATCGCCACCACGGCGCTGGAAGCCGATGGCTGGGATACCGGACTGATGGTACTTGGCACGGAAAAAGCCCAGGCGCTGGCGATTGAACAGCATCTGGCGGTCTATCTGATCAGCAAGCAGGGCGATAAATTTGTCAGCTGGATGTCGCCGCAGTTCGCTGCTTTCCTGATCCCCGCTGAATCCGGAGAACCCTGATGTTAGATCTGTTTAGTGAAGAACAACCCTGGCAGGAGACGCTGGCTGAGGGCGCGGTGATCCTGCGGCGTCGCGCACGTGAGGATGCAGAGGCGCTTTATCAGCAAATAATGGCAATTGCGGAGCAGAATCCGTTTGCCCATCGCATTACGCCCGGTGGCCATCGCATGTCGGTGGCGATGACCAACTGTGGCGATTTCGGCTGGTCGGTGGATTCACGCGGCTACCAGTATCAGCAGCAGGACAACCTGAACGGGCGTAAATGGCCGGCTATGCCGCCGCTGTTTCGTACTCTGGCGCAGCAGGCGGCGACTGAGGCGGGGTTCCCTGGCTTTAATCCGGATGCCTGCCTGCTTAATCGCTATGAGCCGGGCGCGAAGCTGACGCTGCATCAGGATAAAGATGAGAAAGATCTGCGTCAGCCTATCGTTTCGGTGTCGCTGGGTTTACCGGCGGTCTTTCAGTTTGGCGGTTTCGAACGGGGTGATAGTACCCAGCGTGTGCTGCTGGAGCATGGCGACATTGTGGTGTGGGGCGGGCCGTCGCGCCTGCGTTACCACGGCATCCTGCCACTTAAGCCAGGCGTTCATCCGCTGGTGGGTGCCTGGCGTTATAACCTGACGTTTCGACGCGCTTTCTGACCCACCACGCCGGTTACGGCGTGGTACGAATAACTATTGCTATCATTTTGCATCCCATTACACTGCAGGCTGTTTTTTGACTGCTGGATTGCCTGCATGACGTTGCTAAGCGTTGTTTTTCGCCAGTTCCGCTGGCCTTTTATCGGGGTGATTGCGCTCACGTTGTTAAGCGCCGTGCTGGGTATCGGCATGATCGCCTTTATCAATCGCGAAATGATTGTCGCCATCAACACCTCATTCGCGGTACTGCCGCAGTTTCTGTTGCAGCTGGTGGTGCTGATGGCGGTGACGCTGGCCTCGCAACTGGCGCTGACCATGCTTGGCCATCAGTTTGTCTGGCGACTGCGCGGCGAATTTATCAAGCGTATCCTCGATACCCGCATTGAACGCATCGAGCAACTCGGTAGTGCGCAACTGCTGGCGGGCCTGACCAGCGACGTGCGGGCTATTACTCTGGCCTTTGTGCGCCTGCCGGAGCTCTTTCAGGGCGTGATTATTACGCTTGGCTCGGCGATCTATCTTGCGTGGCTGTCGCCTAAAATGCTGCTGGTAACCAGTGTCTGGCTGGGTGTCACGCTGGTTGGCGGCTGGCTGCTGGTCTCGCGGGTTTACCAGCACATGGCAAAGCTGCGGGAAATCGAAGATAACCTCTATCGTGATTATCAGACGGTGATTGAAGGGCGCAAAGAGCTACAGCTTAACCGCTCACGCGCTCAGCAGGTCTACGACACGGTTTATCAGGAAGATGCCCGCGCCTGGCGACACCACATTGTCCGCGCCGATACTTATCACCTCAGTGCGGTCAACTGGTCAAATATCATGACGTTAGGCGCTATCGGCATGGTCTTTTTTATGGCCAACAGCCTGGGCTGGGCCAATACCGCCGTCGCCGCCACCTTTTCCCTGACGCTGCTGTTTTTACGCACGCCGCTGCTCTCCGCGGTGGGCGCGTTACCGACGTTGCTCAGTGCCCAGGTCGCATTCCGTAAACTCAATGCCTTTGACCTCGCTCCTTATCAGTCAGGATTCCACTCCGCCTCCACGTCCTCAGACTGGCAAACGCTGGAGTTGCGCGATGTCTCTTTTCACTATGGTGATAACGGCTTCCAGGTCGGGCCGGTTAACCTGACGCTGCGCCGGGGCGAACTGGTCTTTCTGATTGGCGGCAACGGCAGCGGGAAATCGACGCTGGCGATGCTGCTGACCGGGCTGTATCAGCCTCAGTCCGGCACGCTGCTGCTGGATGGCAAGCCGATAACGGCGGATGAGCTTGATGTGTGGCGCAGTCAGTTCTCGGCGGTCTTTACCGACTTACACCTGTTTGACCGGTTAATGGGGCGGGAGGGGATTGCGGCCAATCCGGCGCTGGTTCAGCTCTGGCTGGAGAGACTGAAGATGCAGGATAAGCTGAAGATTGAAGGCGACAAAGTGCTGAATCTGCAGCTTTCTAAAGGACAGAGTAAGCGACTGGCACTGCTGCTGGCGGTGGCAGAAGAGCGCGATGTGCTGCTACTGGATGAGTGGGCGGCGGATCAGGACCCTCACTTCCGGCGTATCTTCTATCGCGAGCTGCTGCCGTGGCTACAGCAGGCGGGTAAAACGGTGTTTGCCATCAGCCATGACGATCACTACTTCATTCATGCCGATCGGCTGCTGGAGATGCGTGAAGGCAAGTTGACGGAGCTGACCGGTAATGAGCGCGATCTTGCCACGCTCGACTCGGTAAAACGCACCGACACCGGGCTTTAACGGCAGCTGGCAAAGCTTAGCAAAAAAGCGTAGTGGCATGCTTCGCCTGAACCAGGCTACGTTAGCGATCAGCAGAAACTCCGGTTTCTGCCATTCTGAACCTTTTCTTTCGTCTGTGTTACCCCCGGCTAAACCGCAAAGTTTAAACGCGTATTGTTTAGCCGGTTTTTTTAAAGCCGATGTGTGATTAGCGTGATTACCTGAGTATCCCGCCACACAAAGCTCGCCTCCAGTAACGTTCCCATCGCAAAACACCCGCTGAAGTCCTGAGTCAGTCGCAACGTCGCCCGCTGCTGCGCGAAATCTACCGACACCAGTTCCGCATCCGGAAAGTCCATCGGCTGAAGCAGTTGCGGCCAGATGGCTTTGTAAACGCTCTCTTTGAGTGAGAAGAGCAGGGTAGCGGCAGCGCGAAAAGAGACGGGCAGCGTCCGTAACAGGTGCTGTTCCTGCTCGTTCATCAGCAACTCAGCCGTTTCATGCGCCGTCGTCTCCGACATGAACTGCTCGACATCCACCCCAACAGCGCAGGGCTGACGGGTTGCCGCTACCACAACGATGCCTGCACTGTGCGACAGTGACGCCTGAATGCCAGCGGGCCAGCAGGGGGATCGATCGGCTGCATTAGTCAGAATGAAATCAGCAATACCCAGTTCTGCCATCACTGACCGGACCAGCAGACGGCTGGCGAGGTATTCAGCACGCCGTTTACTGACAGCCTGCTGCAGTCGGGCAGGCAGCGGAATATCCCATTCGACAGCCAGCCCATCCTGATACTTTTGCGGATCGAAGTGACTCACCGCCAGCAAAGGATCGCTGTGGTTAAGGTGCCGGGAAAGGATAAAGCCGCCTGCAACAGGCGGCAGCGGCAGGTCGGGATAGCGCATGCGGGACCATCATCAAAACCAAAAAGGCATTAAATCAGGCGCGATGGATCAGGGCAAGCAGCCCGCCGGAATCAGTCGTTGGGAGGAATGGCAAAACTCTTCAGAGAAACAACGAAATGGTGGTGACCCCTGCTGATGCGTGCACCTCGGTCGCACCAGTGGCTTGCCAGACGAAAGAAATCGTCGCTGCCAATGTCATACGCCAGTTCCACTTTGCTAATGCCTGAATGCAGCAACGCTTCTGCATCCTTCAGGCTTTTCGCTTTGATCGCCATAAAAATTATCCGTCAATTTCTGGGGATTTCAGGGTAGGCATTTTCTGTGACATTTTTGTTTCAGTTTGATGAATAAGCGCAGCCGGTAGCCGATTTTGTGAAGCAGATCAGATTATAATGCAACTGTTAACCTGCTGATTGTAAGAGGAATGTTAACTGCCACACGGGACTATTCTGAATGTTAAACGGAGAGGTAAGCTGAGATAGAAAGGCCGCGTCAGACGCGGCCCCGTGGGTTACTTCTGGTCTGGCGGGGAAGGTTGCTTATCGCCTGACTCGGGTGCTTCTGTTGGATCGTCTTTTTCAATATATGTCATGAACTCTCCTCTTGTTACCCACACGCAGTTAAGTATAGAACGGATTGTGGAAGGTGCGAGGAACGTTAAGGTTTGATGACAGGGAGCAGGTCAGTCTTGATGTGTGAATGCCTGGTGGAGCAAGTCGAATCCTGGCCAAAAATATTTATTGCACCCTCTGAATATCACAGAGAGTGAGTACTGAAAGGGCGCTGTATGGCTTAAGGTCTGGCTCCATGAGTGGAAAGCCGGTAAGGCTAAAAATCAAGCTCCAGGCCAGCGATAGTAGTGACATGCATTGTCAAATGAGAGCCCTGGTCACTATAAAGAAGCTTTTTTGTTTCTGGTGTTTTATTAATTTTAATCAAAAATTGTCTCTCAGATTAAGTTTAAAGTTCGCCCGTTAATTTTTATCACAAAAGAACTTTAACTTTCTTTACAGAGACTAAAAATAATGAAATTTCGGATGATAGCTTTATTCGTGAGCGCTGTTTCTTCAGTGTCTGCTTTTGCGGGAGAGTTTGATACTGCTGTTAAAAATCGTGATAACTTCCGCGCGGCTGAAGCTAAATCCGTAGCGGCCTTTAATGATGTGGCCAGCCGTGACGGTTCAGGGCGGTTCAATGCAGATGGTTCTACATTCAGTGCTTCAACAATCAGCAATAACCAAAGGGCCATCGCTAACCGTATTGCCGCTGAGAATGCAGTGAATGGTACTCACTACCGTAATCAGGTAACAGCACAACAGACTAACCAGATTAACAAACAGTTTGGACAATCCTACATAGATGCAAAAAATAATCAGTCTGCAACAGCGCCTGTAGTTAATGCCACTTCATACCGCTTAGGCATCACCCAGCAACAACAGAAAACTATGGGTGTGGCTTCAATCAACAAAGTAAGCCTGGATAATGCTCATAGCATCAATGTAGCGGCCGCCAGCCTTCCAGCTAACACGCCAGTAACAGCAACTATCCACGGGGTTTCTCAAACTACAACCGCTGGCGCTATTGCAGCCTTGAATCCTGCTGAACAAATTGCTGTCCCACACGTTGCCGCTTTCCAGCGTACAGCTGTTAAAGGTGGTGCGAGTGGTAAATCAGGCCATTCAACTACAACTGGTCATGATGGACACGGGCAAGAAAACGCGCATAGCCACGCTTTTGGCGGTCATGGCTATGGCGCTGATAACAGTCGGTCAGAAGGTTTTGGCGGGCACTCTCATTTTCACTAAGGGGTAATATTAAAAAGAGTTTATTTTTTTACTATCAGCTCGTTAGCTAACCAAGCGACAACGATAGCGACTATTGCTACTCCTTACCTTGTCAGAGAGTGGATGAATAAAAAATGAAGAAATTTATACTTGTGGTAGCGCTTTCCCTGAATATTCTTAACTTTGCCTCTGCATCTCCTTCACCTAATCACACTTTATCGACTGGTAAGGTATCGCAGTGGAAAGGGTACGGTGTCACTGTTAAAAGAGACAGCTCAGGGATTGTCACTGTTGACGGGAAACCTGCGGCCCCGGATGAAGTCACAGAGAAAGCGACAACCTATCAGCAAGGGTTGTTTAATGTGATCATCTATAAGAGCGGTAAAGTGGCGCTGATGAAGCAAGGGCAGTTTGTCGGTTATCTGAAGAGAGAGCATTTAAGAGGGGGCTGATAAGCCTAATGCTGATCAGTTAAAATTAGATTTGTAAAGGCTGTCACGGTCAAACGTGGCAGCTTTTTTTCTGGGCGAACGAGTCGCAGTGCGGGCCTGAGCACCTCTGCTGCTGCCGGGCCGTCCTCGCGCCGCTCACGCGGTACCTTCGGCTTTGACGGCGTGCCGACGAACCGTTCGGGGATCGGCCCTCCCTGGCCGGCCCCGAACTGTCCACGCTTCCCGGCGTGGACTTCTGGCCCACCGTCACGCCTCAGCGCTGCGGATAGCCCTTTCAGCAGCAGAGGCGCTCAGGCCTCCACTCTCGTGCCCTTTTTGACAATACACACTGAGGTTTCAAAGCAACCCGGCACCAGAATGCGTTATCACCTGTCGCTTAAATGGCTGGCATTAGGCTGATAAGCTTCCTTTTTTATGGGGTATGTGTGGGATATGTACGCTGTAGAAAGGGTCAGAGAATTAATGGCAAGGGAAGAATATAAAAAACATCAGCTATTACAGCTTGTTATTGATTCAGAATGACACATTAGATTTAAGGCCGCGTTCAGTCCTGAGGTAGAGGTTAAATCACCTTGAGTGGCGTTGATCAAAGAATGACAAGATGAAAATGAATTGGTCTGGATGAAAGGGCTGAAATAGTAAAACCTTTTGCCGTGTTTGATCGCGCTTAGGCCGCCATCCCATCCTATGGAAGGCACTTGCACCTGAAGTCAGTCTCTGAGCTATGGATGTTCTTTGGGTCTAATGTCACCTCGTGGGGATCTCAGGGCATGAATAGCCCTGTCAGGACCTGTCTGAAGCAAGCAAAGTATATGTGCAAAATAAAGAAACGAAAAAAGCAGCCTTTAAGGCTGCTTTTCAGGGAATTTGGTCGGCACGAGAGGATTTGAACCTCCGACCCCGGACACCCCATGACCGTGCGCTACCAGGCTGCGCTACGTGCCGAACACTGGAGGATTAGTCTACTGGTTATCACCATTAATGCAAGATACCTGCCGACTATTTGCCTGATTATTAATCAGTTAGCGATAAAGCGCTTCTCTTCAGTTAATACCTGCAACAGCAGCGCCAGTTCTGGCTTGTGATCTTTCAGGGCGTTGCCCTGCGCATCATAAGCGCGATAGCTGCCGTTATTGTTGAGTACCAGCGTCACCTGCGGCGTGGTAATCACCAGCTTATTCTCTTCGCTGCTGACGACCCAGTCATGGCGACGGCGCGCAGCAAACAGATCTTCACCCTGAGAGTAGTTCACCGGATTGGTCCGCACATGCAGCAGTCGCTGCATCAGCGTCGACATCACATCCTGATGATCAGAAAGGCGATCAACGGTCTGCGCGGGCGTATCAGGCCAGTGAATCACTAACGGCACCTGCAGCGTCTGGCGGTTTCCGGCGCTGTCAGGATTGCCATCCAGTGCCAGTCCACGCTGCGCCGTAATCACCACCACCGTGTTCTTCAGTAAATCACGCGCCTGCAGGCTGCTGAGCACCGCGTGAATCTGCTCATCAACGGCAGGAGCCTGGCGCAGATAGCTGCGCTGACGCGCTTTTGCACTGTCGCCGGCGACGTCCGGGCCGTTCAGGGCAATCCATGAGAACCACGGCGCCTGTGAACCGTTCTGTTTCTCCAGCCAGTTCTGCCATTGCGCCACAGTACTGGCGTTGGTCTGGCTGGTCGTTGCAGGCAGTGAATAATCAGTCAGCAATGCCTGTCGGTAGAGCGGCGGATTAAAGCCTTCCGAGGAGAAGAGGCCAAACTGGTAACCCTGGGTGCTAAGCGCGCCCAACAGCGCCGACGGCGTTCGGGATGCCAGAATACCGTTCATGTAGCTGGATGAGATCCCATAGAACAGGCCAAACAACCCTTTCTCCGGCGTATCACCCGCGCTGTAGTGCTGGGTAAAACGCACGTTCTCGCTGGCGAACTGATTAAGCTCCGGCAGCGCTTTGGCCAGCGTGGCGTTGTTCAGACCATCGACCGTCAGCACCAGCAGGTTGTTGCGTGTGCCGGCATCACGGAAAGTAATCTCGCTCAGCGGATATTCCACCGCCACTGCTTCCGGGTCGCCCTGCTGAATCAGCCGACGCTGATACTCCTGCGCATCCAGCAGACCATGACGCTCAAGGAAGCGGCGGGCGGTCATCGGGTAGGAGAGCGGCAGGTTGGCACGCTGCATCGTAATAGGGCGATAGAAATTCGCATCGGCCCAGATATACATCAGGTGGCTGGCAAAGAAGGCGCTGATAAACAGGGCGGCGACAGGCTTACCAAACGAACGGCGATTCAGGCTGCGAAGCTTCTGCCAGCTCCAGGTCGCAAACAGCATCTCAACCAGGAAAATCAGCGGCACGCTGATAAACATCAGCTGCCAGTCGCGCGCCATCTCGCTCTGATCAGGGTTAATGACCAGCTCCCACACCACCGGATTCAGGTGCAGGTGGAAGCGGCTGAACACCGCACTGTCGACCATCACCAGCGTCAGCCCGGCGGTAGCGACCACCGCGGACAACACCCGCATCAGCCGTTGCGACATCACCACAAAGGTCAGCGGGAAGATAATCAGCAGATAGGCGGCAAAAACAACAAAACTGAAGTGGCCAACCCAGCTGGTATAGGCGTAGATGCGCCCCGCCAGCGAAGAAGGCCAGTCGGCGACCAACAGGTAGCGACTGCCTAAAATCAGCGCGAATAAGATGTTAAACAGAGCAAACCAGTGACCCCAACTGATCATCTGGGAAACTTTTTCGCGGTAGCGCTGCCGGTTGGTTACCATATTATGAAGTCAAATCAGCCAATTAATGGGCGTTATCGTCACGCACAGACGCCTGAAGGGCATCGGCGAAAGATCGTGCCAGTGAACGACGTTGCGCCGGAGCGACATCGCTGTTAATTAAGTTGGTCACCATATTTCCCAGAACCATCAGGGAGAGATCGGTGGGGGCCTTGTCCTTGTGCAGGATTTGGGCCATTTCCGCGAGGAGTTGTTCCACGCGTTCGTCACTGTAACGGGATGATTGTGCCATATCGTCGTCTAAGCTCATTTCAAAAGGCGATATATTACCGGAACAGCGCACTTTTTACCGCAATTTTATCGAAAGCAGCGCGTTCGCTATACGCATGGAGTTGAAAGCCGATGCTGGCGGTGTTTGAATACGCGCCTGTGCTAAAAGGAGAGTCTACCATGAGTCTGGATATCGACCAGATTGCCCTGCATCAGTTAATTAAACGCGATGAAAACCAGCTTGAACTGGCGCTGCGCGATTCGCTGCTGCCTGCCACCAACACGGTCAACGCGATGGTGGAGGAGTTACACCGGGTTTATAGCGCAAAAAGCAAAGCCTATGGCCTGTTCAATGCAGAGAGTGAACTGGCAGAAGCGCTGCGTAATTGTCGTAAGGGCAACGATGATTTTCTCGCTTTTAGCCGTGCCGCGACCGGTCGTCTGCGCGATGAGCTTGCAAAATACCCCTTCGCTGAAGGCGGCGTGGTGCTGTTTATTCACTACCGCTATCTGGCGGTGGAATACCTGCTGATTGCGGTGCTGAACAGCCAGTCCAGCATGCGCGTCAACGAGCAGATGGATATCAGCAGCACCCACTATCTTGACATCAATCATGCCGACATCGTGGCACGCATCGATTTAACCGAGTGGGAAACTAATCCGGAATCGACCCGTTATCTGACTTTCCTGCGTGGCCGGGTCGGACGTAAAGTGGCTGACTTCTTTATGGACTTCCTGGGTGCCGAAGTGGGATTAGACACCAAGGCGCAGAACCGCGGTCTGTTGCAGGCGGTAGATGACTACTGCAACGAATCGGAACTGGATAAGCAGGAGCGGCAGAACTATCGCCAGCAGGTCTACAGCTACTGCAACGAGCAGCTGCAGGCGGGCGAGGAGATTGCGCTGGAAGAGTTGTCGAGCGAACTGCCACCACTGGGTGAAAAAACGTTCCAGGCCTTTACCCAGGAGCAGGGGTATGAACTGGAAGAGAGCTTCCCGGCGGATCGCAGTACTCTGCGCCAGCTGACGAAGTTTGCCGGAAGCGGCGGGGGCCTGACCCTGAACTTCGATGCGATGTTGCTGGGCGAACGCATTTTCTGGGATCCGGCAACGGACACCCTGACGATTAAGGGCACACCACCCAATCTGCGCGATCAGCTGCAGCGCCGTACCAGCAGCAAATAAAAAAGCCGGGCTTAGCCCGGCTTTCATTCCCTGCACGCGGCGATCATTTCACCGGGCAGCGCCAAAAGAAAAGGGCCGGTTTCGCAACCGGCCCTTCTGCTTTCAACGAAGTTCGCGATTAAGCGCGAACGAAGTCGATGTGGAACAGTTTTGGCTTGAACGGGTGACGCTGAACAGCCTGAACTTTCACTTTAGTTTCTTTACCGTCAACTGACAGGGTCAGCACTTCGTCGTAGAAACCTGGCTTAGATTGCAGGTTCATTACGGAGTCGTGATCCAGGTCGATGGCAACAGCCGTTTCAGAACCACCGTAGATGATGGCCGGGAAACGGTTTGCTGTACGCAGGCGGCGGCTCGCACCCTTACCCTGCTCTTTACGTTCTACTGCATTGATAGTGAGCATTAATATATCTCTTTATTTAATTCCTGCTACAGGCGACCCAGTAACAGGCTGGTTATTCAATACCGCTGATGCACATGCAAAAGCGGGCGGCAGTATAGCCGTTATGCCGGGTGGTAGCAAACGATATACCCGCCAGCCGGGTTCGGCATCCGGTTAGCCGGACCCGATAGCGCTCATTAGCGCAGCTCATTGGCACGGCGATAGCGACCCTGATAATCGAACATTTTTTCGCGGATCTGCCAGAACTGACCTTTGGCCCGCGCCACCACAAAGTCGGGATGACGCAGCAGCGGCTGCAGCGCCAGCACGTCAGTGGCGCTTTGCCAGCCCAGCGGCACGCCGGGCGCGCGCTGATGCGGGCGCATAAAGAGCTGTTCAAACGCTTTGCGCTGGGCCGGTGTCTGCAGACGAAACCGTTCGCTGACGCTGGTGCCTTCCTCGTCATAATAGGTCGCCTTGAGCCATTCACCTTTGGCGTCACGGCCCTGTTCCAGCGTCATGCCGCCACAGCGCAGCACCAGCGCATCTTTAAGCTTCAGCGCCGCTTTGAGCATATCGTCAGGATCGACCAGAATTTTGTCGCACTGGTGACAGCGCCGGGCGGCAATATCATTCTCTGCGCCACAGTCGGGGCAGCTTTTAAAGCGGAAGCGGAAGTCACACTGTTCGCGCTCGCCCTCATCATCTTCCAGCACGCCCTGACAGCGTCGGCCAAAATGCTCGATAACCATGCCATCTTCGGTCGCCTTGCCCCAGAAGGTGTTGGCGAAACCGCAGGCGGGACAAAAAACCTGTACCGGCTGATTGTCGCTGGCCCCTTTGGGCGCGCCGACCTCGGGCGTAAAGAGATCGTGCGGATTACCGGCATAATCAAGAATCAGACAGTCGGTTTTACCGGGCGAGAGCCGCAGGCCGCGTCCGACGATTTGCTGATAGAGGCTGACCGACTCGGTCGGGCGCAGAATCGCAATCAGATCAACGTGCGGAGCATCAAACCCGGTGGTCAGCACCGCCACGTTAACCAGGAATTTCAGCTGCTGCGCCTTAAAGGCCAGAATCAGAGCATCGCGCTCTCTGGCAGGCGTTTCGGCTGACACCAGCGCGCTGTTAGCGGGCAGCAGCCGCAAAATTTCATGCGCATGCTCAACCGTTGAGGCAAAAATCATCACCCCCAGCCGATCTTCAGCGAACTCCACGATCTGACGGATAATATGGGGCGTCACGCGCTGCTGCTGTTTCAGTTCACGATTAAGATCGGCTTCGCTGAACAAGCCGCTGCTTTGTGCCGTCAGGCGGCTGAAGTCATACTGCACCACCGGCATATCCAGTCGCTCCGGCGGCACCAGAAACTGATGTTTGATCATGTAGCGCAGCGGCAGTTCATAGATACAGTCGCGAAACAGCGATTTTTCGTCGCCACGCACCATGCCGTGATAGTGGAACTGATAAATCCAGCCCTTACCCAGCCGAAAAGGCGTGGCGGTCAGGCCCAGTAAACGCAGTTGTGGATTATGCTGACGCAGATGATTGAAGATCTGCTGATACTGACTCTCTTTATCATCACCGATACGGTGGCACTCATCGACAATCACCAGTGAAAAGGTGCTGTCGAACTGGTCGAGGTTACGCGCCACTGACTGCACGCTGCCAAACACCACTTTGCGCTGGCTCTCTTTACGCTGAAGTCCGGCGGCAAAGATATCCGCCTCCAGCCCGTAAGCCTGATATTTACTGTGGTTCTGCGCTACCAGCTCTTTGACGTGCGCCAGCACCAGCACCCGGCCACGCGCCAGCCGTGCCAGCTCGGCAATGACCAGGCTCTTTCCGGCACCGGTCGGCAGCACAATGACTGCAGGCTGTTGATGACGACGGAAATGCGCCACGGTGGCATTCACCGCATCCTGTTGATAGGGGCGTAAGGTAAAAGACATGATGCTCACTTTTGCAAAACTGGGGGTAATTATGCCATGAAAGTGCGGTAAACGCGCTGTCAGGCTGGCGCGGATCACGTTATACTTCCCGCACATTTTCAACGGTTAACCAGGCCGTTTCAGATTCCCTCCGCAGTAACAGGCAAAACGAATTCATGCGACTCGACAAATTCATCTCTCAGCAACTGGAAATCAGCCGCGCCATCGCCCATCGCGAGATCCGTGGCCAGCGTGTCACCGTTAACGGGGAAATCGTACGCGATACCGCGTTTAAACTGCTGCCCGACCACGAAGTCGTCTATGACGGCAACGTACTGCAGATGCAGACTGGTCCACGCTACTTTATGCTGAACAAACCGCAGGGTTACGTCTGCTCAACCGACGATCCCGATCATCCCACCATCATCTATTTCATTGAAGAACCGATGTCATTCAAACTGCACGCGGCGGGGCGTCTTGATATCGACACCACCGGACTGGTGCTGCTGACAGATGATGGCCAGTGGTCACACCGTATTACCTCGCCACGTCATCACTGCGAGAAAACCTACCGTGTGACCCTGGAATCACCGGTCAGTGACGATACCGCCGCGCAGTTTACGGCGGGCGTGCAGCTGCACAATGAGAAGAGCCTGACTAAACCGGCTCAGTTGGAGGTGATCACCCCGACAGACGTCCGGCTGACACTGAGCGAAGGCCGTTATCATCAGGTAAAACGGATGTTTGCGGCAGTAGGCAATCGGGTCCTTGAGCTGCATCGCGAGCGCATCGGTGACATCGTACTGGACGCCGATCTGGAACCGGGCGAATATCGTGCGCTGACAGAAGAAGAGATCGCCAGCATCGGTCTGCCGAAAGAGCTGCAGACAAAATAACCGGACGGGCCCGGCGGCCCGCATTACGACCATAAGGGCAGGAGAGGGTGTGCGTAAGGAAAAGAATTCGCCAACAGGACTGGTGGTCATCCTCGGTCTGTTAGCCATGCTGATGCCGTTGTCGATCGACATGTATCTGCCCGCCATGCCGCAGATTGCACGTGAGTTCGGCGTTTCAGCCGGTAGCGTGCAGATGTCGCTCAACCTCTACATTCTTGGCTTCGCGATTGGGCAGCTGATCTATGGGCCGCTGGCAGACAGCTATGGGCGTAAGCCGGTGATTGCGCTCGGGACCCTGATCTTTGCCTGCGCCGCCGCGGCCTGTGCGCTGTCGCAAACCATCGATCAGTTGATTACGATGCGCTTTCTGCATGGGCTGTCGGCTGCCGCAGCCAGTGTAGTGATCAATGCGTTAATGCGTGACAGTTACTCGAAAGAGGACTTCTCCCGCATGATGTCCTTTGTGATGCTGATTACCACCATTGCGCCGCTGCTGGCGCCGATCATCGGCGGCTGGCTGCTGGTGCTCTGGAGCTGGCACGCCATCTTCTGGGCGCTGGCGGGAGCGGCGTTAGTGACGACCGTGCTGGTGACCACGCAAATCCGTGAAACCCTGAAGCCGGAGCAGCGACAGCGGTTTCATCTGCGTACTACGCTGGGCAATTTCGTAACGCTGTTTCGCCACAAGCGCGCGTTCAGTTACATGCTGTCGAGCGGTTTCTCCTTTGCCGGGCTGTTTACCTTTCTCAATGCCGGTCCCTTTGTTTACATCGAACTGAATCACGTTTCACCGCAAAACTTTGGCTACTACTTTGGCCTCAATGTGGTGTTTCTGTTTGTACTGACGCTGATTAACAGCCGCGCCGTGCGCCGCTTTGGCCCGGTGGCGATGTTCCGGATGGGACTGCTGATACAGTTCTGTATGGGGATCTGGCTGCTGCTGGTCAGCGCCTTCAGCCTCGGCTTTTTGCCGCTGGTGATGGGGATCGCGATGTTTATCGGTTGCGTATCGATGGTCTCATCGAATGCGATGGCGGTGATTCTGGATGAGTTTCCACATATGGCGGGTACGGCATCGTCGCTGGCGGGCACCCTGCGTTTTGGCGTCGGGGCATTTGTTGGCGCACTGCTGTCGCTGGTGAGTTTCAACAGCGCCTGGCCAATGGTCGGCACGATTGCACTGTGCGCGACAATCTCTCTGCTGCTCTTTTTCTACGCTTCACGTCCCCGCACTGCGTCCCGGTAATCGGGCGCAGTGGTTTCCCTCTGCAATGACCTGCCGACTTGCACGCCTCCTGACTTTGTTTCGATATTGTGAAAATATTTAGTTAAAAAAGTAATCACAATGCAGCTAAAATGATTGTTAACGGCGTGTGAACGCGGTACATATAGGCTGAAGTGCGATGTGAGTCGCAAAAAATGCGCTTCTGCAATCCACACGGACGGGCCATTAAACCCTGTCCGGACTCAGCGGTTATCAGGCCGCTTCCTGCTGGGCTGCTTTCTGTTGCGACATAAACTCATCCGGGGAGAGTAAACTATGCTGCAACTTTCGATTGTGCATCGTCTGCCACAGCATTTTCGCTGGGCCAGCGATCACCACAGTGCTATCGAATCCGATGACACCACGCTGGACGAGCAGGATTTCGTTGCGCTGCGCTTGATCAGCCATGATGGCATTCCGGCGTGGGAGATCCTTCAGCAGCTAAAAGAGGTTCTGGCGGATATTCAGGTCGATTGTAAAGTGGCCGAGTGCGAAGGACAGCCCTGCCTGTTCATTCAGCGTCGTGACGAAAGCGCCACCAACTGCTGCCTGAAAAATCAGGGCGTAGCGATTGCCGAAACCTTTATCGCAGGTTGAGTTGCGCCGACTGCAGCAGCTCGCGGGTATACCCGGCCGCGGGTGAAGCAAACAACCTTTCACACTCTCCCTGTTCCACCACTTCTCCCTGACGCAGCACAATAAGCTGATGGCACAGGGCGCGCACCACATCCAGATCGTGACTGATAAACAGATAGCTGAGCTGCCGCTGCTGCTGTAAGCGGCGTAACAGCGTCAGAATCTGCTTCTGCACCGTGCGATCCAGCGATGAGGTCGGTTCATCCAGCACCAGCAACTCCGGTTCCAGAATCAGTGCCCGCGCAATGGCAATACGCTGTCGCTGACCGCCCGAAAATTCGGCCGGATAACGATGGCGACTTTCCGCTTCAAGCCCCACCTCCGCCATCACCGCGATGACCCGCTGCTCCTGTTGCGCATGGCTAAGTTCGGGCTGATGTACCGCAAGCCCTTCCGCAATGATCTGCTGCACTGTCATACGCGGATTCAGTGAAGAGTTAGGATCCTGAAACACCACCTGAATGCGCTGACGCAGCGGCAATAACTGACGACGTGACAGCTGATGCAGCGGCTGGTCGTCAAACCAGACTTCGCCGCGTGAGGCAATCAGTCGCAGCAGTGCCAGCCCTGTAGTGCTTTTACCTGATCCGGACTCGCCGACCAGCCCCAGACTTTCGCCGCGCCGCAGGCTAAAGCTCAGGCCGGAGAGCACCTGTTTCTCACCACTCTGCCGGCGGAACAGCCCGCGCCGCAGCGGAAAGCTGACCTGAAGATTATCGACCCGAAGAATGACCGGCGCGTCTGCGGGCAGCGGCAGCGCTTTTCCTTCCGGTTCGGCGGCCAGCAACTGCTGGCTGTAAGGGTGTTGCGGCTGATTCAGCAGGGTCTGGCAGCGGTTCTGTTCGACGATGTGACCATTGCGCATCACGCTAACGTTATCCGCCAGCTGACGCACGATATTCAGGTTATGGGTGATAAACAGCATGCCCATATTCAGCTCTCGCTGCAGTTCACGAAGCAGCGTCAGGATCTGCGCCTGCACCGTCACATCCAGCGCGGTGGTCGGCTCATCGGCAATCAGCAGCTGAGGCTCGGTCAGCAGCGCCATGGCGATCATCACCCGCTGACGTTCCCCACCCGAGAGCTGGTGGGGGAAATCATTGAGCCGGGTGGCGGGCTGTCGTATTCCGACCCGATCAAGCACGCTGAGAATTTCACCGCGTGCCGCCGGACGACGCAACCCGCGATGCAGCGACAGCACTTCATACAGCTGCTTCTCCACGGTGTGCAGCGGATTAAGCGATACCATCGGCTCCTGAAAAATCATCGCGATCTGGTTGCCGCGAATCCCGCGCAGGCGCTGCTCGCGCGCGCGCAGCAGATCTTCACCGTTAAACAGAATCTCCCCGCTGGGATAAGCCACCGCAGCCTCATGCAGCAGTCGCATCACCGAGAGTGCCGTGACGCTCTTGCCGGAACCCGACTCGCCCACCAGCGCCAGCGTTTCGCCCGCGTCGATGCGCAGTGAAACGTCATTCACCACCTGGCGAAGCGTCTCGCCCTGACGAAAGGCGACCGAGAGATGATTGATGGCAAGCAATGGCGTGTTCATTCAGGCTCCTTTGCCGGGATCAAAAGCGTCGCGTACCGCTTCGCCAATAAAAATCAGCAGCGAAAGCAGGATCGCCAGGGTGAAAAAGCCCGCCAGGCCTAACCAGGGTGCCTGCAGGTTATTTTTGCCCTGCAGCAGTAACTCGCCCAGCGAGGGCGAACCCAGCGGCAGGCCAAAGCCGAGAAAGTCGAGTGAGGTCAGCGTGGTAATCGATCCGCACAGAATAAACGGCAGAAAGGTCAGGGTGGCGACCATGGCATTTGGCAGCATGTGGCGCAGCATAATCCGGCCGTCGCTGACCCCCAGCGCCTGCGCCGCACGGATGTAATCAAAGTTTCGGGTACGCAGAAACTCGGCCCGGACCACGCTGACCAGGCTCATCCAGCCGAAAGCCACGGTGACCAGCAGCAGCCACCAGAAACCCGGCTGGATCACGCTGGAGAGGAGAATCAGCAGAAACAGCGCAGGCATGCCGGACCAGACTTCAATCAGCCGCTGCCCAATCAGGTCAATCCTGCCGCCGAAATAGCCCTGCAGCGCGCCGACCACAATCCCGATGACGCTGGAGAAGAGCGTCAGCATCAGTCCGAACAGCAGAGAAATGCGCGTGCCATAGAGCAGGCGTGCCATCACGTCGCCGCCGTTAGCATCCGTGCCAAGCCAGTTCTGCGCAGAGGGCGGAGAGGGGAAGGGCACGTCGGTGGCAAAGTTGATAGTGCTGTCGCTGAAACGAATCGGTGCCCATATGGCCCAGCCATTCTGCTCAATGCGCTGCCGCAGCCAGGGATCCTGATAATCCGCCGCTGTCGCCAGTGCGCCGCCATAGTCGGTTTCGCTGTAGTCAAACAGCAGCGGCACTGTCCAGCGCTGCTGGTAATGCACCAGCAGTGGCTTGTCATTGGCAATCAGTTCGGCACCCATCGACAGCAGAAAGATGATCAGAAAGATCCACAGCGACCAGTAGCCGCGTCGGTTATGGCGAAAGCGCTGCCAGCGCTGTTGGTTGAGCGGAGAGAGCGTCATGAGCGGCTCCCGAAATCGATGCGTGGATCGACCAGCGTATAGGTGAGATCACTGAGAATATTCATCAGCAAACCTATCAGCGTAAAAATATAGAGCGTGCCAAACATCACCGGATAGTCACGTTGCAGAGTCGCATCATAGCCGAGTAGTCCAAGTCCGTTGAGCGAGAACATAACCTCGATCAGCACCGAGCTGGTAAAGAACATGCTGATAAAGGTGGCGGGGAAGCTGGCGATCACCAGCAGCATCGCATTGCGAAACACATGGTGATAGAGAATACGGCGCTCCGGCACCCCTTTGGCGCGCGCAGTCACCACATAGAGCTTGCGGATCTCATCCAGAAACGCGTTTTTCGTCAGCATGGTCAGCGTGGCGAAGCCGCCGATCACTGTCGCCAGCACCGGCAGGGCGATATGCCAGAAGTAGTCCAGCACTTTGCCATACCAGGGCAGTGTGTCGTGCTGCGCAGAGGTGAGCCCGCGCAGCGGAAACCAGTCCAGATAGCTACCACCGGCAAACAGCACGATTAACATGATGCCAAACAGAAAAGCCGGGATGGAGTAGCCAATGATAATAAAAGCGCTGCTCCAGACATCGAAAGCGCTGCCATTGCGCACCGCTTTGCGGATCCCCAGCGGGATCGACACCAGGTAGATGATCAGTGTGCTCCATAATCCCAGACTGATCGAAACCGGCAGGCTCTCTTTGATCAGCCCGATCACCGAGGCACTGCGAAACAGGCTGTCGCCAAAATCCAGACGCAGATAATTCCACAGCATCTCGCCGTAACGCTGCCAGAGAGGTTTATCGAAACCGTAACGCTGTTTAATCTCAGCAATCACTTCGGGATCCAGCCCGCGTGCGCCACGATACTGATTATCGGCAGGATTGAGATGACTGACGCTGGCGCGTGAACCGGCGCTGTCTGCGCCACTGCCGGGCAGACCGGTTGTCTGACCAAACTGAATGTTAGCCAGCGCCTGATCGACCGGTCCGCCGGGCGCGATTTGCACGATAAAAAAATTAAGCGTGATGATCGCCCATAACGTTGGGATGATCAGCAGCAATCTGCGCAGAAAGTAAGCGGCCAACGGTGATCTCCTTAGCGTTTGCTGGCCGGCAGGCGTCCGGCTTTGTTTGTGTCGTACCACCAGTTTTCCAGTCCGACGCTGTAGGCTGGCTTGCGGGCAGGGTGAGAAAACTTATCCCAGTACGCCAGCCGCTGCTCTGCGTTGTACCACATCGGGATCATATACGCATTCCACAGCAGCACCCGGTCCAGCGCCTGGGCCAGCGGCCGCAGCGCGTTGGGATCGCCCTGATGCGCCACAATCTGTTTCACGAAATGATCGACTACAGGCTCTTTGACCCGCGCGGTATTCCACGACGAGGCGATAAAGTCAGACTGCCACAGGATCTGCAGACTGGACGTCGGGATCGGCATCGCCCCATAGACCGTGGCAATCATGTCATAGTCGCCTTCACGCCAGCGCCGCAGATACTGTGAGTTGTCGATCTGCCGCAGGTTTAGCGTAATGCCAAGCCGGGAAAGATTGTGCTGGAACGGTAACGCCCAGTCGGTATTGGTGCCACCGCGCAGCAGGAGTTCTATGGTAAACGGCTGACCGGTTTTATCATTGACCAGACGGCGATTTTTTATCTGCCAGCCCGCCTGTTTCAGCAGGTCAGACGCTTTTAACAGGCTGGCGCGGTCATAGCCGCTGCCGTCGGTTTTGTGTGGCTGATAAGGCTGGCTGAACAGCTCAGGTGGCAGTTGCGCGCGCCAGGGTTCAAGCAGGGCCTGCTGCTGTGCATCCGGCACGCCGCTGGCCGCATACGCCGTGTTCTGGAAATAGCTGCTGGCGCGCTGCCAGGCACCGTAATAGAGCGCCTTGTTCATCCACTCGAAATCGAACATCAGTGACAGCGCCTGACGCACGCGGCGATCCTGGAACAGCGGTTTTTCATTGTTGAATGCCAGCCAGCGGGTATCGATAGCGGCATCGTTAGGCGTGGTCTCTTTAACGATGCTGCCATCGTCAAAATTGCGGCCACGATACTGAGTGGCCCATTTCTTTGCCGATGTCTCTTCACGCAGATCGTAAGCACCCGCCTTAAAGGCTTCAAATGCCACATTGTCATCCAGATAGTAGTCATAGCGCATTCGATCAAAATTAAAGCGTCCGCGATTGACCGGCAGATCAGCGGCCCAGTAATCTTTTACCCGGCTGAACTCAATAAACTGTCCCAGCTTCCAGCGGGTGATGCGATAGGGTCCGCTCGACAAGGGTGGCTCGCTTAACGGCTCATTAAACTTCTTATCGCGCCAGAACGACTCTGCGATAACCGGCAGCGTCAGTAAGCCAAGCAGCAGATCTTTATCCGGCTTCTGTGCCTCGATGCGTACAGTGAGATCGTTCAGCGCTTTAACGGTCACGCCACGGTAGGCGACGCGAAATTGAGGCACGCCCTCGGTCATGAATTTCTGATAGGTGAACGCCACGTCGCGGGCGGTTATTGGTGTGCCATTCTGAAAACGGGCGCGGGGATTAAGGCGGATCTCAATCCATGTAAAATCGCTGGCGTAGCGCGCTGACTCGGCAATCAGCGGATAATAACTGCCAGGTTCATCGTCTGAGCTGGTGTAAAGCCCATCATAAAGCGTGCCGGTGTTAATGCCCGGATTACCGCGAGAAGCGTAGCGGTTGAAGTTGTCGTAAGTGCCCACTACCGCCATGGTGATGCTGCCGCCTTTGGGTGCGCGGGGATCGGCGTAGTCGTAATGGCTGAAGCCGGGCGGATATTTCGCTTCACCGGCCTGGGTGAACGCGTAGCTTTGCTGCACAGAAGCTGCCAGCAGCGGGGCGCTGAGCAGGCCGCACAGCAGCAGAAGTCCGGAACGAAACAGCATGCACTCTCCTGTCAGATGTCTGGCGCAGTTCGGGCCAGGTAGTGTCAGGCGTTATGACGCCGGAAATAGTCTATCAGCGTTTCCGGCCGCAGCGGACGGCTAAAGATGTAACCCTGCAGATGGGTCACACCGCGGTTAATCAGCCAGGCAGCCTGCTCGCCGGTTTCTACCCCTTCGGCCACACTTTTCAGGTTCAGCTTCTTCGCCAGCTGCAGCACGGTATCGAGCACCGGCGAGGTCAGGCTATCCGTACCGATGCTCTGAACAAAGCCGCGATCAATTTTCAGATAATCAAAGTCATAACGTTCCAGATAGATCAGCGCGCTGTGACCGGTACCGAAATCATCAATGGCGATATGGATCTGCTGCTGATGCAGCCAGTCAAACAGTTCTCCAACGTTTTCGTCGCGCACCATGGCTCGCTCGGTGATCTCAAACACGTAAGTAAAGTGGTCCGCAGGCATGGTATCAAGCCAGCGCAGCACATCCTGACGGAAACCGCTGTCAGCCAGATGCAGGGGCGAAATGTTGAGGCTGAGGCAGGCATGACGGGGAATGGTATGACACAGCAGGTGGGCATCACGGGAAACCAGCTGAAACAGATGTCGGGTCAGGGGAATAATCAGGTTCTGCGCCTCGGCATAGTGAATAAACACATCGGGCGGAATCGGGCCTTTCGTCGGGTGGGTCCAGCGCAGTAACGCTTCCATCCCATACGGCTGACCATCATGGGAGGTGACCAGCGGCTGATATTCGACGTGAAATTCACCGCGCTTCATGCCCCGAATCAGCTCTTTACCAGGGCGCTGATAAACCGACAACAGCAGCCAGCAAGCGCCTGAAACCAGCAGCGACAGTAGCAGGCCGCTCAGCAGGATATTCTGATAATCGCTGAACGCCAGAGTGGAACCGTACAACACAAACTGCAGCGGATAGCCTGTCAGCGCCTGCCGGTGCAGCGGCGTCGGCAGGTTTTTATTCTGCATGACGACGGATTGCCAGCTGGTTAAGGCACTGCGTTGTGCCACCAGTGCCATACCGGTGATTTCCGGATGCCCGGACGCCAGCAGCTGATAGGGTGCCAGGGTAATATTCAGCGTCGCGAAAACGCCTGACTGCAGGCTGCCGGGATTTTTGATCCATAACGCCAGCGCCGGTTTATTGGGCTGCAACGGCGTGCCCGGCATCAGCTGCAGATCGATATCACGCGAAATATCACTCAGGGGCGCAATTACATTGAGCGGCAGATTAAAACTGCCGGTGGCCGAGGAGCAAAAGGCATTACCTTCTTTAACCAGCAGGATGGCACGAAGATTTCCGGCAAAGGCGGCGCGTGAGGTAAGTTCACGATTGATGGTATTGCAGGCAGTGTGGGTAAACGGAAGCAGGGGACTGAGAGTACTGTTAATCAGGCTGGAGAGCGTTTGCTGCAATGCCGTGCGGCTGTTCTCCAGCAGTTGCTGATGCTGTCGTTCGCGCTTCTGCCAGGTCTGGTGAAGCGAGAGTGCAGCAAATAACAGAAAGAATAAGCCGCCAGCCATCGCACTACTCCATGCGATACGGCGAGGATAGGTGGCATGGCGCCGTAGCGCCCCCGACAGTGGCATGAGGAGCTTCCCCTAATCAAATTATTATTATGTTATTGCGCACGACGGCTTCGGTTTAAGCGACCGAGAATATAACGAGACGGCGGGAAATGTCTTGCTATTAATCTGAGTCAGAATGCTTTTATCTTATATAACTGCTGGTAAAAATGATTAAAGGCGAAAAAAAACGCTGCATAAGCAGCGTTTCATGTTCTCTGGCTGAGAGAAGATCGAAAGTGGTTATCAGGTCGGGTTACGACTTAATACACGGCGTCCTTCACGGTAGCGCTTTTTCCAGTAATCATCATTCAGACTGGAGATCATCACGCCACTGCTGGTCGAGGCATGAACGAAGTTATCGTTGCCAAGATAGATGCCAACGTGACGGCCCGTAGAGCCTGCACGGAACATCACCAGATCGCCGGGACGCAGTTTACTGCGGGTAATCTCTTTACCGGTGTCCTGCTGCTGAGAGGTAGAACGCGGTAATTCTAAGCCAAACTGATCGCGGAAGGTGCGTTGTACAAAGGCGGAACAATCGATCCCGCGTTTAGTATCGCCACCGAGGCGATAGCGCACACCTTTCCAGACGGCGTATTGTTCCATGATGCGCGACTTAACGTCGACATTACGCACCATTTCTTCAAACTCATCCTGAGACGCCTGAAGTAAAAAACCATTGTGGTTGTTAACTTCATGATTCTCGTTATTCGCGTTTTGACTGCTATGGGTACTGCTACAAGCTGAGAGGAGTGTTGCCAGCGCCACTGCGGGCACGATCCGCAAGATATATCTCAGTATTGGTTGAGACTTGACCATTATTCGGGTTTTCCTTCGATTTCCTTACGACAAGATTGTCGCCAGCCAGATGACAAAACAGGGAGATTAATAAGCGAAACAGACTAAGACAAATCCTTAATTACTAAAATGTGTTAATGGACACATTTTAACGGTAAAAAATCCGAATTTTCTGCCGCTTTTGCCTCACTGCGACTGAGGTTAACTGATTACAGACGCCGTGGCGAGTGCTTTTAATCAATTTCATATAGGTTTTTTTGATGTGAAATCAAACCGTAACACACTGACTACTTTAGCTACAATTGTGGTCAAATGATGGTGAGAACAGGGAGTTAAAGGGGGGCTAATTCGGGGCATAGCCGCTATTTTTAGAGTTTTCTTTATTGACAGAGGATATTGGCGACTATTTAACCTGCCAGCAGGGTCATAACCTTTTCTTTTCGTGGATTTAATTAGCAGGCTAATAGTGATGGGGTGTTTTTTATAAGCGCGGGCGGTTCAAACCAGGGGTTTAAATCGTCCGCGCTTAACATTTACGTCACGGGCTTATATTTACCCGGCAATTTGCGATAAAACCAGTTAACCAATACGTCACTGGCTGGCGTTAATAGCCACCAGCTCAGACCCACTAATACCACCGACATTGAACCGACAGCAACATCGGTAAACCAGTGCGCACCGGCCATGATGCGTGGCAGTGAAAATATCACCACAATAGCCGTGGCAATTAAAAAGCGGCTGAAACCAAAATAACGCCAGATAAAGCAGGCGAAAATGATCAGCATCATACCGTGGTCGCCGGGGAAGCTATCTTTTGAAGCATCTTTAGCGGGAATACCGGTCAGTTCACTGACGCGATGCACGTTCTCGAAGAACAGTGTCGGACTGGAGTGTTTAACCGGCAATAAATGGCCCAGCTGATTGAGGACGACGGCGGTCAGCAGCATGGTGATGCCGATTGCCAGCATCCGGCGCTGCGCCTGTGGCGTTTCGCGCCGCCAGATCGACAGGTAAAGCAGACCCATCGCCAGCAATGATACCGCATCAAAACCACGATAATTCGTGATAGCGACGATCAGCGCGAACAGCGGATGGGTCACCATCTGGCTATTGAAGCCAAAGAAAATAGATTTATCGACGCCGAACCAGAAGCCATGTTCCGGGGGCAGATACCATGACAGAAATAGCACCACGCCCAGTGCATTAAGCAGCAGGATAGTAATAAGGCGAGTTACGCGCATAGTTAAACTCATTATTATTAAAAATAACCGCCGACAATACCTCTGTCAGCGTAAACGGCACTTCAACAATGCCGATTGTAGACGATTCCAGTCAGCCTGTTGAGAATGAATGATCTCAATGCGGCTATCGGATGGCGGTGAGGGGAGTATTTCACTCTGCAGCTCATTTGCCTGGCGATTGATACGCAGAGCGCCTTCTGTCGTGCGCATCACTCCTTTAACGCGATCTACCGGCGCCTGCCGAACCCATTCCAGCAGCGTGCCGCTGTCGAACAGCGTATCACCATCAAACAGCCAGCCGCAGGCGCTATAGCCCTGGCCGTGGTTCAGCGCCCGACGCCAGCGCGCCTCGCCATTCAGTCGCAACGCCGCCAGACCGCTGGTGGGACCCGACGAATGATGGTGCTGCGGCACGGGAAGTTCGCGCGGCTGCCGGGGGGTATCCAGCAGAGAAAGGGGGATCTGACCAAATTCTGTCTCTATCAGAGGGCGCGCAGGCTGCATCTGCTGCTGCCAGCCAGCCAGGCGCTGACGATCCGCCTGATCCCAGCAATCGCGCTTATTAGCGATAATAAGGTCGGCGGCAGCCAGCTGATCGCGGAAGTTTTCATTGGCAACGATACGAGGATCGGCCAGCTGACGCGCATCCAGCAGCGTCAGTGTGGCATTCAGTTGCAGCCACGACTGATAGACGGGCGCACTCAACATCTCCAGCACCTGACGAGGATGGCCCAGGCCGGTTGGCTCGATCAGCAGCCGATCGGGTTTACTCTTCAGCAGCATATTCAGCCCGACCTGCATCGGCAGGCCATTAACACAGCACAGGCAGCCGCCGGGGATCTCTTTCAGCGTGGCACCGCGATCGGCCAGCAGGGCGCCGTCGATCCCGATCTCGCCAAATTCATTAACCAGCACCGCCCAGTTTTCCCCGGACGGCCTGGCAGCCAGCAGATGGCAGAGTAGCGTGGTTTTGCCGCTGCCCAAAAAACCGGTAATCAGATTAACGCGTGTCATGGGAGTGACTCCTGCCGGGGAATAACGTGATAATGTAATAATATAACACTATCACGATCGGCAGCAGGCTTCTGATTTAGTCTGCACGGCCCATATAGCGGCGTTCAGCAATGTGGATGCGGATGCGGTCACCGTTGCTGAGGTATTCCGGTACCTGAATCGAGAGGCCTGTACTCATACCGGCGGGTTTGGTGCGAGCGCTGGCAGAAGCACCTTTAATGCCTGGTGAAGTATCCACAATCTCCATATCCACGGTTTGTGGCAGTTCCAGCGCCAGCACCTGACCTTCCATCGTCAGCACGTGAATGCCAGGGATACCGCCTTCAGGGATAAACAGCAGCTCTTCTTCAATCTGCTCCTGTTTAAAGGAGTAGGGGGTGTAATCCTCATCATCCATAAAAATATATTCGTCACCATCTATATAAGAGAAGGTCACGCTGCGACGGCTGAGCGAAATTGCATCAATAATCTCGTCGCCTTTAAAGCGCTCTTCCACTTTTAAGCCGGTGCGGACATCGGTAAAGCGCATTTTATACAGAGTGGCGGCACCGCGTGCGCTGGGGCTCTGGACATCAATATCTTTAACCAGCAGCAGTTTACCGTTGTGCGTGACGGCCATCCCTTTTTTGATTTCATTGGCTTTTGGCATTGCTGTTCTCGCTATCTTGAGAGTGAAGTGCGCGCAACGTTACTCGCGCCGATGAAAACTGGCAATATCACCGGCGTGAAATTTTGTCTCAGGCCGCGGCTTTCATGGCAATTGCCGCCCCGGACTGCTATTGTCGCCGCGACTTTCTCTGCCTGAGCACAGCATGCAATGCCGTAGCCAGGGCGGTGCCTGTGGTACAGCGCCCTCTATCTCTTCACCGATTTCTGACATGGGTGACAGTGAACGATTTAAGCAGGAAGTTAAGAGCTGAAGGGTGTGGTGTCGCTCCCTCTGAGGTTCTGTTACTGTCTGTTGTATCCTGAAGGTCGCGTAAGAGGTGTTAATGCAGTGTCGTATTGATTGTGGAGCCTGCTGCATCGCGCCGTCAATCTCCAGCCCCATCCCCGGAATGCCGCAGGGTAAACCCGCGAATGTCCGATGCATTCAGTTATCGGATGAAAATTTGTGCATGATTTTCGGTTCAGCTTTAAGGCCGAAAGTATGCGGAAGTCTGCAACCTTCAGTTGATATGTGTCTTACAGACCGTACCTCAGCCATGACCTACCTGATTGAGCTTGAAGCCAGCACACGTGCCTGAGAACCCTCCCACTGCTTAGATTCAATCCAGCGTCAGCGGTTAGCTGACCCACTCTTCCAGCTGCAATCCGGGTACCCGTTCAAACTCGCGTGTGTTATTGGTCACCAGAATAGCCCTGGCCGCAATGGCATGCCCGGCAATCGCGGTGTCGTTGGGACCAATGGGCGTTCCGGCAGCAGCCAGCGCCGCTTTGATTTCAGTGGTTGCATCTACCGCTGCGCGATCCCATGAAAGCACAGCATCAAGACGTGCGCAGAATGCATCTACCAATTGCAAACGTATCTGCTGTAAACCGAAGCGGATACCGCGCCATCAGGCGCTGACGCTGCTGAAGTTTTTCGGTCCACCCATTCTCACTTTACAGCAGCAGCGTCAGCCTGTTCGCCCGCTAATCACCTAAACCTGCCCGAAATGTGCGTAACGTCAAAAATCTGCTACGCCGTTTGCGCATTTTCTTGCCTGGTGAAAGCGGCTGTACCACAATCCCTGAAACGTTTCAGCGGTGACTGCGCCATCTGTTTTCCTCAGCATGGCGTAAAAACTTTCCCACTAGCTGAAACGATTCAATCTCAGCAAGCGAGGAGAATTATGTTCCAGCTCGAATTGCAGGCCATCCATACCGGAGCCAGCGCCCAGAATAAAGAAGAGGCCATTCGTCAGGTTGCTGCCGCGTTAACCGCGGCGGGCAATGTGACCGAAGGGTACGTCAACGGCATGCTGGCGCGCGAACAGCAGACCTCAACCTTTCTTGGCAACGGCATCGCAATCCCTCATGGCACCACCGATACCCGCGATCTGGTGCTGAAAACCGGCGTTCAGGTTTTCCAGTTTCCGCAGGGCATTGCCTGGGGTGACGATCAGACAGCCTATGTTGCCATCGGGATTGCCGCTAAGTCGGATGAACATCTGGCGCTGCTGCGTCAGCTGACCCATGTGCTGAGCGATGACACCATTGCAGAACAGCTAAAAACCGCCTCTGCTGAAGATCTTCGCGCGTTGCTGATGGGCGAGAAACAAGCCGCTGAATTCAGCTTCGACACCTCATTAATCACGCTCAACGTAGCTGCCAGCGATCTGATCACCTTACAGGCGATGAACGCCGGTCGGCTGCAGTCCGCTGGTGTGGTGGATGCCAGCTACGTCGCAGACGTGGTTTCAACGCCTCCGCTGAATCTGGGTCAGGGCATCTGGCTCAGCGACAGCAGCCTCGGCAACCTGCGCAGCGGCGTGGCTATCAGCCGCGCTGAACATGCCTTCGACCATCAGGGCGAATCGGCTGCGATGTTAATCAGCGTTTCGGCGACCGATGAACGTCCGCTGGAAGTGCTGGGTTACCTCAGCGTCTTGCTGCAGCAGGGCAAAGCGGATCGTCTATTGAAAGCGGATGCTGCAGGCGTTTACGCACTGCTCACCAGCGAAGTCGATGAGCAGGCTGACGTGCTGACGGCTGAATTTACCATTCGCAACGAACACGGCCTGCATGCCCGTCCAGGCACGGCGCTGGTCAGCGTGATCAAGCAGTTCAACAGCGACATCACCGTGACCAATCTCGACGGCAGCGGCAAACCCGCTAATGGCCGTAGCCTGATGAAAGTGGTTGCGCTGGGCGTGAAGAAAGGCCATCGCCTGCGCTTTACCGCCAGCGGTGAAGATGCACAGCAGGCACTGAACGCGATTGAAGAAGCGATCACCAGTGGTCTGGGTGAGGGGGCATCATGAGCAGACGCGTCGCCACCATTACGCTGAATCCGGCGTATGACCTGGTGGGATATACCCCTGAAATTGAACGTGGCGAAGTTAACCTGGTGAAAACCACCGGGCTGCATGCTGCGGGCAAGGGCATCAACGTAGCCAAAGTACTTAAAGATCTGGGTATCGATGTCACCGTCGGTGGCTTCATGGGGAAAGAGAATCAGGACGGTTTCCAGCAGTTGTTCAGTGAGCTGGGCATAGCCAACCGTTTCCATGTCGTGCCTGGCCGTACCCGTATCAACGTTAAACTCACTGAACAGACCGGGGACGTCACCGATCTGAATTTCTCCGGTTTTCAGGTGACGGCGCAGGACTGGGATCGTTTTACTACCGATTCTCTGACCTGGCTGGGCCAGTTCGATATGGTCTGCGTCAGCGGTAGCCTGCCTGAGGGCGTCGACCACGATGCCTTTACCCGCTGGATGACCGAACTTCGCACCCACTGCCCATGCATCATCTTTGACAGCAGCCGCGAGGCGCTGGTGGCAGGACTGAAGGCGGCACCGTGGCTGGTTAAACCTAACCGACGTGAGCTGGAAATCTGGGCCGGTCGCAAACTGCCAACCCTGCAGGATGTGATTGGCGCTGCGCACGAACTGCGCGAGCAGGGTATCGCCCATGTGGTGATTTCGCTGGGCGCAGAAGGCGCTCTGTGGGTCAACGCTTCTGGTGAATGGATCGCTAAACCGCCGGTGTGCGAAGTGGTCAGCACCGTGGGTGCAGGCGACTCAATGGTTGGCGGCCTGATTTATGGCCTGCTGATGCGCGAATCCAGCGAACACACGCTGCGTCTTGCGACTGCCGTGGCGGCGATGGCCGTCAGCCAGAGCAATGTTGGCGTTTCCGATCGTACTCAGTTGGCCGCAATGATGGCGCGCGTCGACTTACAACCCGTTAACTGACAGCAGGAGAGCGATAATGAAAACGCTGCTGATTAAAGACCCTACACTGGGACTGGCTTCCGCATATATGGCGCAACAACGTCTGGCGGCTGCCGCCGCTGCGGCGGGCCTGACCCTGACTGATAATCCTGCCGACGCTGAGCTGGCGATTGTGCTGGGCAAAAACGTGCCGGACGATGCGGCGCTGAACGGCAAAGCGGTCTGGCTGGGCGATATCCAGCTGGCAGTACGTGAGCCAGAAACCTTCCTGAACCGCGCGAAAGCAGAAGCGAAAACCTGGCAGGCACCGGCTGCGGTAGCAACACCTGCAGCAGGCGCACCTGCTGCACCGGCTCAGGCTGGTGCACAGAAACGCGTCGTCGCGGTGACCGCCTGTCCGACCGGCGTGGCGCATACCTTTATGGCTGCCGAGGCCATTCAGGCTGAAGCGACCCGTCGCGGCTGGTGGGTGAAAGTTGAAACCCGTGGTTCAGTGGGAGCCGGTAATGCGATCACTCCGGAAGAAGTCGCTGCCGCCGATCTGGTGATCGTCGCAGCTGATATCGAAGTCGACCTGGCGAAATTTGCCGGTAAGCCGATGTACCGTACCTCAACCGGTCTGGCGCTGAAGAAAACCGCGCAGGAGCTGGATAAAGCGGTAGCAGAAGCGAAGCCGTATAAAGCGGCGGCTGGCGGACAGAACAATAGCAGTGAAGAAGAGAAGAAAGGCGGAGCAGGGGCTTATCGTCACCTGCTGACCGGTGTTTCTTATATGCTGCCGATGGTGGTCGCAGGTGGTCTGAGCATCGCGCTGTCGTTTGCCTTTGGTATCACGGCGTTTAAAGAGCAGGGCACGCTGGCTGCGGCGCTGATGCAAATTGGTGGTGGCAGCGCCTTTGCCCTGATGGTGCCGGTGCTGGCGGGCTTTATCGCCTTCTCCATCGCTGATCGTCCGGGTCTGACGCCGGGTCTGATTGGCGGTATGATCGCCACCAGTATTAACGCAGGTTTCTTAGGCGGAATTATCGCGGGCTTTATTGCCGGTTATGCGGCGAAGCTGATCAGCGGCAAAGTTAAACTGCCGCAGAGTATGGAAGCGCTGAAACCGATACTGATTATTCCCCTGTTCGCCAGTCTGATCACCGGTCTGCTGATGATCTACGTAGTGGGTAAACCGGTTGCTGGCATCATGAACGGCCTGACGCACTGGCTGGCCAACATGGGAACGGCGAATGCGGTCCTGCTGGGTGCCATTCTGGGCGGCATGATGTGTACCGATATGGGCGGTCCGGTAAACAAAGTGGCTTACGCGTTTGGCGTCGGGTTACTGAGTTCGCAGACCTATGCGCCAATGGCAGCCATTATGGCAGCCGGTATGGTGCCACCGCTGGCGATGGGGCTGGCGACGCTGGTTGCCCGTCGTAAATTCAATAAAGGTCAGCAGGAAGGTGGTAAAGCAGCACTGGTTCTGGGTCTCTGCTTTATCTCTGAAGGCGCGATTCCGTTTGCCGCCCGTGACCCGATGCGTGTTCTGCCTTGCTGTATCGTTGGCGGTGCAACCACCGGCGCGATCTCCATGGCAATTGGCGCAAAACTGATGGCTCCGCACGGTGGACTGTTCGTACTGCTGATCCCTGGCGCGATTACCCCGGTTATCGGCTATCTGATGGCGATTATCATCGGCACCGCGATTGCGGGTCTGAGCTATGCGGTACTGAAACGTCCGGAAGAGCAGCTGGTGAAAGCCTGATTTGCAGAAGTGCATAATCTGCTGAAGTGAAAATAACAGGGAGCCGGATGGCTCCCTGTTTGCTTTTACAGACGGTTCCCGAAGTCAAAGCGACGGGAGCATACGCCTGGAGTAAAGCATCGCGGGCCATGGACAAAAAGCCGGGAGCGTTTTTGAACAACGCAAAGCGTTGGTCCGGCTGCGGGCGCACCTCAGGGATGAGGTGCGTAATCGCCCGCGCTGCGCCTGCCAAAGATGGCGTTTTTTTGCGTCTTTACGGAAAGCGTATGCTCCCTGAGCCAGCGTTCTCTCTAAACGAAAAGGGAGCATGCCAGCCAGTTAAGCGACAGGTGATAACGCAGTCTGGTGCCGCTCAGGGGCTGGCGGTCCTCGCGCCGCTGCGCGGTTCCTTCACTTCATTCCTCTGCCTGACGGACCGCCGGGGATGGCACATCCTGTGCCGCCCCGCCTTTCGCCCGCGTCCTGCGGGCTCTCCTGGCA
>NZ_JALNPO010000074.1:0-205 GCF_024520895.1 Pantoea sp. Fr-CA_6
GCGTCGTCGGTGACCGAGCCGCTGGCAATCTCGCCGGTGATCGCACCGACGTCGTCCGTCAGGGTGATGCTGTCGATGACCAGGCCTGAGGTCTGGTTATCCGGCGGCGTGCTGTCGCCGGGGCCGTTGATCACAACGCTGTTGCTGTTGCCCGCCTCGTCGGTGGCTTCCACCACGACGTCTTTGGCGTCCACGCCCGCCGGAT
>NZ_JALNPO010000075.1:0-200 GCF_024520895.1 Pantoea sp. Fr-CA_6
GCACCGCTGTAGGTGGTGTTCACCTGGAACTCGTCGGTCACCGCCTGGCCGTCGGCGCCGTAGCGGCGCGCCATCACACCGTCGCCGCTGTTGTCCAGTCCGTTAACGTTGGACTCGTAGACGATCAGAAAGCCGCCGTCGGTCAGCGCGATCACCTGCGGGCTGTCCTGATTGTTGGCCGTGCGCTGGTTCACCTGCTG
>NZ_JALNPO010000076.1:0-200 GCF_024520895.1 Pantoea sp. Fr-CA_6
CAGCCTGGTAGCTCGTCGGGCTCATAACCCGAAGGTCGTCGGTTCAAATCCGGCCCCCGCAACCAATACTTCTGCAGCAGTTTTACAGAAGTCACAATGTGAGAAGTAAAAGTAATAGAAGCAATACGGACGCGGGGTGGAGCAGCCTGGTAGCTCGTCGGGCTCATAACCCGAAGGTCGTCGGTTCAAATCCGGCCCCC
>NZ_JALNPO010000008.1:0-118457 GCF_024520895.1 Pantoea sp. Fr-CA_6
GTAAGCGCAGCGATGCGTTGAGCTAACCGGTACTAATGACCCGTGAGGCTTAACCTTACAACGCCAGAGGCGTTTTTGAGAGACACAATTTTCAGCCTGTACCGGATAAAAATTAGCGGAAACGAAAGATTTTGCGGCGTGACAAGGCGCAGAGCGAGGACGTCAGCGGGAGCATACTGAAGTATGTGACCGGTGCGGCCGGGCGATGGCAACGCGGTCATGGCGTAAAAGATTCGTTTCGTGCACCAAGATTTGCCTGGCGGCTTTAGCGCGGTGGTCCCACCTGACCCCATGCCGAACTCAGAAGTGAAACGCCGTAGCGCCGATGGTAGTGTGGGGTCTCCCCATGCGAGAGTAGGGAACTGCCAGGCATTAAACAAGTGAAGAAGCCCCGCACGGAAGTGCGGGGCTTTTTTACGTCCGCACTTTGTCACGTTAAGCTGAAAATGTGACCTGCGGGCATGCGGTATGTCACCCTTAACTCCCCATTATTCACTTCTGAATGACCAGCAACCCGCTGATTTTTCGATAATTAGCGACATGGCTCACAATAATAATCTCGGATTACGCCGCCTTTACCTTCAGTAGACTTAAATGCTTTACTCACTCCTTTAAACGCTGTTGATCAGCAAGGAACAGAGGTAAGGCATGGCACCCACAAATAATAAAACTCAGACGGATGATACAAAGAAACGTATCTGGGCTATCGTCGGCGCGTCATCGGGTAACCTGGTTGAGTGGTTCGACTTCTACGTTTACTCCTTCTTCTCACTCTATTTTGCCCACATTTTCTTTCCACAGGGCGATACCACAACTCAGTTGTTACAGACAGCGGGTGTTTTTGCGGCAGGATTTTTAATGCGTCCGATTGGCGGCTGGCTGTTCGGCTATATCGGCGATAAACATGGCCGAAAAAATTCGATGCTGGTTTCGGTCTGCATGATGTGTTTTGGTTCGCTGGTGATCGCCTGCTTACCCGGTTATGAAACAATCGGTGTTGCTGCGCCCGTCATTCTGCTGCTGGCGCGTATGTTTCAGGGATTATCGGTGGGCGGAGAATATGGGACCAGCGCAACCTACATGAGCGAAGTGGCTCTGGAAGGACGCAAAGGATTCTACGCCTCATTCCAGTATGTCACGCTGATTGGTGGCCAGTTAGCGGCAGTGCTCACCGTCGTGGTCCTGCAATTTCTGCTGACGGATGCAGAGCTGCGAAGCTGGGGCTGGCGTATTCCGTTCTTCCTCGGCGCACTGCTCGCCGTTGTCGCATTATGGTTACGACGCTCACTGGAAGAGACCTCAGATAAGACGAGCCGCGAACATCGCGATGCGGGTAGCGTAATCGGGTTACTGCGCAATCATACCCGCCCCTTCCTGATGGTGCTGGGTTTCACCGCAGGCGGCTCCCTGAGTTTTTACACCTTCACTACCTACATGCAGAAGTATCTGGTTAATACGTCAGGTATGGATCCTAAAACCGCCAGCGGCCTGATGACCGGTGCGCTGCTGGTCTTTATGCTGATTCAGCCGATTATCGGTGCCCTGTCAGATAAAATCGGTCGTCGCACCTCAATGATGATTTTTGGCGCGGGCGCGGCCATCTGTACGGTCCCCATTCTGACGCTGTTGCAAAACGTGCAGAGCCCTGGTGTGGCTTTCCTGTTGATCATGCTGGCGCTGCTGATTACCAGCTTCTACACCGCCATCAGTGGCATTCTTAAAGCAGAAATGTTTCCGCCACAGGTGCGCGCACTGGGTGTAGGACTATCTTACGCAGTAGCGAATGCGATCTTCGGTGGGTCGGCAGAGTATGTTGCGTTGCTGATGAAGCAGCAGGGGATTGAGACGACTTTCTTCTGGTATGTTTCAGCGATGGGCGCAGTGGCATTTCTGGTGTCGCTGTTGCTGCACAAGCGCGGTAAGGGGATTAAGCTTTAACAGAGAAAGCTACTGACTCAGATTCCACAGGGCAATGCCGCTGGCAGCACCGGCGGCATCCGAGGCGAAATCTTTCCAGCTCCAGCCGCTGCCATTCGGGCGGCTGTCATACCACTCTTTTCCCGCCCCAGGCGTTAATGAAAACAGTCTGGCTTTGCCGGTCAGAATGGTGCTGGCGCTGCCCATATTCACTGCCTGCTGTGGCCAGGACTGCAGAGGCGACAAAATGCTCCGCTTTATCCCGTCCGCTCTACTGATCTTCCGCCATATGGGCGCATCCACTACACAACAGCCCAGCAAGCAGCACACTTCGCATAGCAGATGCCTTATTGATCGCAGTGATTAAAGAATCCGGCTGATCAGGCGATCGATACGTATCCGGCGCAGACGGCGAATCAGCTTGCGCACCTTGGCCGGGTAATCAGCAATACTTTCAAGCTCACGGAAATGCGTCACTACCGTCGTGTTCTGCCGGATTAACGTCAGTTCCTTCTCACGCTGAGCCGCTAACTCCTGATGAGGATCGTGGATCAGCACCGCATTTTCCAGATCGAGCCGCCAGGCACGTGGATTGAGGTTATTACCGGTAATCAGCTGCCATTCGTCATCAACCCACATTCCTTTAAGGTGATAACTGTTCTCGCCATCCTTCCACAGTCTCACGACCAGCTGATCGGTCGTAACGTAGTAGTGCAAACGGCTCATAAAGCGACGCAGATTGATTTCATACAGGTAAGGCAGTGCGCCGATGATTTTGAACGGCTGATCGGGCGCAATATAGAAGTCATTGGCTGTTTTATCGCCGACGATGATCTCAACCTGTTTTCCCTGACGCAGAAGATGAATGATATTACGTACCAGCAAGGCGGGCATGTTGAAGTAGGGGGTACAGATGATCAGCTTCTGTTCCGCACAGGGCATCAGGTGGAAAATGGTTTTATTGAGCAGGCTATGTTTACCCAGACCGACCAGCGGCGTGACCGTCAGTTCATCGTTGCCGGCATTCCCTTCAAACTGATAATTGAAACCGCGCAGGTCCTGACGGAACTGGCGTGTCTCATTTTTAATTTCAGGACTTGAGGGGCGCTCAGCAAAATCGAGTCGGTTTACCGCCTCTGCTGACTTCAGATTGAGCGTGATCCAGTCATACATCGTATCTGTCAGCTGGGAATTACGGATAACCTGATAACGGTCATAGCGATACTTATCATGCTGATGCAGGTAGACATCATTGATGCTGGCGCCGCTGTAGAGCAGCATATCATCAATAATGAACCCTTTAAGGTGGAGCACGCCCAGCGCTTCACGGGTATTGACCGGGATACCATAAACCGGGATGGCAATATCCGGATAACGTGTCGCCATTTCGCAATACCAGTCGGCATTGGTTACGCCTCGCGCTGCGCCAATTCGCCCACGCTGCGCACGGTGCCAGTCAACCAGAATCGAGATATCCAGCTCCGGCCGCGCCTGCTTCGCACTATAAAGCGCATCCATGACGGCACGTCCGGCGTCATCATTTTCCAGATAGAGCGCAACAATACAGATGCGAGTCTGCGCTGCCGCAATCTTCTCCAGCAACGTCTGGCGAAATTCGGCAGGCGAGTAAAGTGTCGACACATCCGCAACGGATTGTGACAGTTTCGGCAGCTGTGCGAGGTGTTGTTGGTGTTTGTTACGTTTAAATTTAGACAACATCACAGTGCACTTCTTCTCTGTTCATTGCATGGCCTTTTGCCATCAAATCAGGGTTATAACCACAAATAATAACATCAACTTCGCCGATTCGAACGTTTTTTACCTTTCTCTACAAGGTTAGTTGATCTCATTCTGTAAAGACAATTTCAGGCTGACAATACCGTCATCCAGTTGAATATCAACATGAAAGTTTAGCTTTCGTGCCAGCGTAATCATGCCGCGGTTATGGGGCATGGTGATACCGTTCAATTGTTGCAAGCCGTGATGCCGGGTATAGCGGATCATTTTTTCCAGCAGACGACGGCCCATGCCTAAGCCTTTCAGGTCGGAACGGACCAGCACCGAAAACTCCGCATCAATGTTATCTGCATCAGAGATAGCGCGGGTGACGCCGATGATCTCGGATCGTCCATGATGCTGACGTACCGCCACAATCGCCATCTCGCGGTCATAATCGATCTGGGTCATGTTGGCGAGATCATCATGAGTAAACTCACTGATTTCACTGAAGTAGCGGTAATAGAGATCCTCTTTGGTGACCTGACTGATGAAATCGCGCAGCAGGGGCTCATCCTCTGGCAGAATGGGCCGGAACAGGCAGAATTGCCCATCCTTTAACTCTACCTGCTCTTCCAGATGCTGAGGATAAGGACGTATTGCCAGCCGTGCTTCGTTATCGCCGTGGAACGGAGCCAGCGTCAGGGTGACATCCAGCAGGGTAAAATCATTGCCCGCCGCCAGCAGCGGATGAATATCCAGTCGCTGGATCTCCGGGCAATCCACCACCAGGTTAGAGACCTGCACCAGCAGCTGGCTTAAACCGGGGATATCCAGCGGATTCAGCGCGCTGCGGCTGCGGATTTTTCCGCTCTTGATCGCCTGAATCACCAGATAGCGTGCCAGCGTCATATTCAGCGGGGGGAGGGCAACGGCAGCCTGTTTATCGGCCTGCCATTCAACGCCGCCTTCCCCCAGCATAATGATCGGGCCAAACAGGGCATCCTGTTCGACCACGACCCGCAGCTCCTGTGCGCCTGCACGACTCGCCATGCTCTGAACCAGCAGCCCTTCGATACGTGCCTGCGGCAACGTCTGTTTTACCCGATCAAAAATGGCCTCAGCGGCATGCTCCACTTCGCTGGCATTACGCAGGTAGAGCATCACGCCCTGCACCTCCGATTTATGCGCGATATCGGGTGAACGCAATTTTAGCGCCACCGGATAGCCAATCTGATCGGCAATCGCCACTGCCGCCTTACTGTCGCTGGCGATCCAGGTCGGCAGCGTGGCCAGGCCGTAAGCCTGCAGTACCGGCTGCACTTCATGGGTATCCAGCGCGGTAACACCGCGCTCCAGCGCCTGTGACAGCAGCTGGTGTGCATGGGCACTGTCCAGGTTCAGGGTGGCGGGCAGGGCAGGGGTTTCGCGCAGCTGCTTCTGGTTACGGCGGTACTCAACCTGATGCATAAAAGCGGTCACCGTTCCCTCTGGCGTGCGCCAGGTCGGTATCCCCGCCTGCGTAAAGGCACGGCGCGCGGCTTGTGAAGAGAACTCGCCGCTCCAGTTGGTCAGCAGCGTCACCAGCTTACCGCGCGGGTGACGGGCGATGGTGTCGATCAGATGTCCGGCCGTTTCAGTCGCGGGCGCGACCGCGCTTGGCGCATGAATAATCATCAATGCATCAAGTTCATGGCTGTCGAGCAGGATCTCTGTGCAGGCGGCATAACGTTCTGCTGTGGCGTCATCTTTTAAATCCAGCGGGTTGCCGCGGCCTGCGCCAGCGGGCAACAGCGCCTCGAGCTGCTGAATCGTCTGCTCGCTGAGCTGCGCCAGTTTCCCGTTGCGGGCATAGAGCTCATCCAGCGCCAGCGCGGCGGGGGCGGCACCATTACTGATGATCATCAGCCTGTCGCCACGCAGCGGCCGCATATGACTCAGCGACTCAACGGCGGAGAAGAGCTCATGAGTATCCTGCACCCGCAGTAACCCGGCACGCTGAATGGCTGCATCCCAGGCGGCGTCAAGACCGCTGTGGGTGTCCAGCAGCGCCTGTGCTTCCCGGCTGCGACCACTCTTGATCACCAGAATCGGTTTATTACGGGAGGCGCTGCGTGAGGCAGAAACAAAACGACGCGCATCGCTGAGGTGCTCAAGATAGAGCAGGATAGCGCTGGTTTTACCGTCGCGAGCCAGGAAGTCGAGCAGATCATCGACATCGGTATCCAGACTGTCACCCAGCGCGATAAACCAGGAGAATCCGAGATTACGCTGCTGCGCCCAATCGAGAATGGTGTTGGATACGGCGGCGGACTGGGAGATAAATGCGATACGGCCTTTCTCTATCGGCACTGGCGAGAAGCTGGCATTCAATCCCTGCCAGGGGGCCAGCAGGCCAAGACTGTTCGGGCCCAGCAGACGTATCTGCCACTGGCTGGCACAGGCTTTGAGTTCGGCCGACTGGCTGGCGGGCGCAGAGAGAATAATGCAGGCCTTGCAGCCTTTCTCCCCGAGCTGTTGCAGCAGTTCGAGGTTACGTTTTGAATGGGTGCAGATTACTGCCAGGTCTGGCGCGAAAGGTAAGCTGTCGATAGTGGGCCAGGCCAGTACGCCGCTGACCGCTTTATATTTCGGCGTCACCGGCAACACCGGGCCGCTAAAACCGCCCGCCAGCAGGTTACGCATCATAAAGTATCCGGCGCGCCCTGGCGTGACCGAGGCACCAATCACCGCAATTGATTTAGGTCGTAACAGCGCTTCCAGTCCGCGTTGGCTCATCTCGCTCTCCAGAGTTCGGGATTTGCGTGATTGTAAACGCTTTTTGCTGGCAGTGCTTCCGGGCAGATCGCAGGCTGCGCATCCCGATTTTAATCTCTGTCACCGCAGGGACGCTCCCGCCAGGAGGTGACTGGGCGATTAAGCCTGTCCGGCGTGGTGCGGTTTCCCTGCCAGGTAGGCTGCGCGGAACTGATCAAAATGGTGAGATAATGCCTCAGCCGCCAGCCGATCGCCCGCCTGCGCCAGCAGCGCCGCGGCCACTTCAGCAGTGCAGTGCTGACCTGCGCCGTGGGCTTCACGCAGCGTATAGCGCGACGGGGTGCTGACATCCAGCGACATCACCGGCAGGGCGTCGAGCCAGGGGCTTTTACGGAACATTTTGCGGGCTTCGGTCCAGGTGCCGTCCAGCATAATAAACAGCGGCGGCTTGCCACTGGCGGGCGGCGTTGTCAGCACTTCGCGACCGGGGTCGGCATAAGCGGCCGGGAAAACCACCAGCGGCTGATAATCGGGATTGCGCACCGCCGCCAGCAGCAGCGGATCCGGCTCGGTGCGTGACCAGCCAAAAGCCTGAGTTTCCGGCAGAATATCGGCAATCAGCCGGCCGGTGTTGCTCGGCTTCATCGGCTCGGTATCGAACATCACCAGGCAGAAGCGGCTACGGGCGGACTGCGGCACGATCTGACTGCAGAGACAGTTGACCTCTGGCAACAGGCAGCCCTGACAGCGGATGACCCGATTCCCGCGCGCGAGGAAAGGACGGGTGGATCGGGCCAGGCGTTGGGTGCGCAAGCGCAAAACAGCATTATCAGACATGAGTATTCAGGGCAGGAAAAACGTCAGTGTAATCGAAGCGCAGGCGAAAAGGAAAAGGCCAGCCAGGCTGGCCTCTGAAGATTAAAGTGACTCATCCAGCCATTCATTGAAAGGCGCTTTAGGCATCGCGCCATTCAGCATGTCGACCCGCTCGCCGTTCTTAAACAGCATGATGGTCGGGATGCTGCGAATGTTGAAACGGGCGCTCAGGGCTGGCTCCGCTTCGGTGTTCACTTTAATAAAGCGGACTTTACCGCTGCGTTCACTGGCGACATCTTTAAACACCGGCGCAAAATTGACACAGGGACCACACCAGGGCGCCCAGAAATCGATCACCACCGGCAGATCATCCTGCAGATATTTGTCAAAGTTAGCGCTGGTGGCATTCACCACTTCGCCATCAAATAACGCATTTCCACAGCGACCACATTTCGCCACGTCGGCAAGGCGTTCTTCAGGAACGCGATTGGTTGCCTGACAGGAAGCGCATACCGTATTCATAGGAACCTCTGATGTTGAAAAGTGTCAGTCTGGTAAATATTGTTCATTATGAAAGGGGACGGATTCCCTCTCAATCTGGATTGCTCTATAGGTTCAATAGTTGATAGCTAAGCGCCAGCACATCAGGTAATCTGCGCGCTCTCAATGCAGGAGGAAGACATGAACGACGAATTTAAAGGCAAGAGCGGTAAGGTTAAGGTGATGTACGTGCGTGGCGAGGACGATAAAAGCGCGCGCGCGCCTAATCCTCGTACAGGCAAAGGTGGTCACGCTGCTGCCCGTTCGGATGATAATCGTCGTTCGTCTGGCCCCCGTACTGAACGCACTCAGGAAGGTGATCGCTCCGCTGGCCGTCGCAGCGACGACACCGGTCGCAGCAGTTCACCGCGTCGTGATGAAGGCGGACGTGGCGCTCCACGCCGTTCAGACGATGGCGCAGGCCGCCGCAACGATCGTGGCGATGATAATCGCGGCGCCTATGGCAGCAGCGATTCCCCATGGCGCACCGTGTCACGCGCGCCATCAGCAGATCGTCCGGCAACCGAAAGCGATAAGCCGGATCATGGCGGCATCAGCGGCAAGAGCTTCGTCGATCCCGAACAGATCCGTCGTCAGCGTAACGAAGAGACGCGCGTCTATGGTGAGAACGCCTGTCAGGCGCTGTTCCAGAGCCGTCCTGAAGCGATTGTTCGCGCCTGGTTCGTGCAGGAAGTGACACCGCGTTTCCGCGAAGCGCTGCGCTGGCTGGCGGCTAACCGCAAAGCCTATCACGTCGTGGAAGATGCAGAGATTACCAAAGCGTCAGGCACTGAGCATCATGGTGGCGTCTGCTTCCTGATCAAAAAGCGCATGGGTATGGCGGTTTCTGAATGGCTGAGCCAGGCGAATACCAAAGATTGCGTGCTGGCACTGGAAGATGTCAGTAACCCGCATAACCTCGGCGCGATTATGCGCAGCTGCGCGCACTTTGGCGTAAAAGGTTTGCTGGTGAACGACGCCTCACTGCTGGAGTCCGGCGCAGCGGTACGTACCGCAGAAGGCGGTGCTGAGCATGTGCAGGCCATCAGCGGCGCAACTTTCAGTGAAGGTCTGGAAGCGTTCCGTAAAGCGGGTTACACCATCGTCACCACCTCCAGCCATCAGGGCACGCCGCTGGCGCAGGCTCAGCTGCCGGAGAAAATGGTGCTGGTGTTAGGGCAGGAGCGTGAAGGTCTTTCTGATACCGCGTTCAAACAGGGTGACATGAGCCTGTCGATTGGCGGCACCGGCAACGTAGAAAGCCTTAACGTCTCGGTCGCAACCGGCGTACTGCTCGCCGAATGGTGGCGTCAGAACGCATAAAAAAACGGGCCGAAAGGCCCGTTTTGCTGTGTAACGTTAGTGCGCGCCACCGCCACCGCCGCCTGCGCTAAACGGCGGGCGGGCAAACCAGATCAGCACCAGCAGAATCAAAAAGACCCCCGCCGACGCCCAGAAAATTTCATTCGCTGAAATAATCAGTCCCTGATTGGTAATCTGCTGCGCGATCCAGGCCGACGCCTGCTGCTGCGTCATCCCCATGCTCTCCAGCTGGCTATACATCTGCTGCGAATTGACGTTGTAAGGGGTGATCGACTCCGTCAGGTAGCTATGATGCATCGACTCGCGGTTACTCCACATGGTGGTGGTAATCGACGTCCCCACCGAGCCTGCAAAGGTACGCATAAAGTTCGACAGGCTGGAGGCTGCGGCCATGCGCTCCGGCGGCAATCCCGACAGCGTAATGGTGGTCAGCGGCATAAAGAAGCAGGCCACGGCAAAGCCCTGAATAAACTGCGGCCAGGCTGAGGCACCAAAGTCCATTCCCGGTTCAAACGTATACGCGCGCCAGTAGAAGCAGACGGCATACATAATGAAGCTGAACGTGACCAGCCGTCGCATGTCGAGCTTATGGGCAAAGCGTCCGATGATCGGCGACAGGATCACCGGCAAAATGCCCACCGGCGCAGACGCCAGACCGGCCCAGGTTGCGGTGTAGCCGTAGACCTCCTGCAGCAGCTGCGGCAACAGAACAATCGAGCCGAAGTAGAGCATATAAGCCAGACTGATCGACAGGCAGCCAATGGTGAAGTTGCGCGACTTAAACAGCGACAGATCTATGATCGGGTGATCGTCAGTCAGCTCCCACACCAGCAGGACTGACAGCGCAATCACGGCCACTACCCCGAGCACGATGATCTCGGACGAGTTAAACCAGTCGAGCTCCTTTCCGCGATCCAGCATCACCTGCAAACAGCCGATCCCCACCACCAGCAGCACCAGCCCGACCATATCGATCCGCCGGATTTCGGTTTTGGTTTCCCGGCCGCGCAGGGTTTGCAGCGTCAGTATTACCACCGCCACACCAATGGGCACGTTGATAAAGAAGATCCAGCCCCAGTGATAGTTATCGCTGATCCAGCCGCCCAGTATCGGACCACAGATCGGTGCGACGATCACCGTCATCGCCCACAGCGACAGCGCAACACTGCGCTTGGCGGGCGGATAGTTGTTGAGCAGCAGACTTTGCGACAGCGGGATCAATGGACCCGCGACGATCCCCTGAATGACGCGGAAGAATATCAGCATCTCCAGGCTGTCTGACATGCCGCATGCCCAGGAGGCGATAGCAAACAGAATGGTCGACCAGGTAAAGAGCTTCACTTCACCGATGCGTTTTGCCAGCCAGCCGGTCAGCGGGATCGAGATCGCATTGGCCACACCAAACGAGGTGATCACCCAGGTTCCCTGGGAGTTCGACGCTCCCAGATTACCGGCAATCGTGGGGATAGCCACGTTGGCGATGGTCGAGTCCAGAACCTGCATGAACGTCGCCAGCGACAGCGCAATGGTCATCAGGACCAGCGGCATTCCTTCAAGCGGTTTTTGTGCCATTACAGCCTCCGCGTCATCATCCGGCGTTGGCGCGGACGATATCGGTGATCAGCTGATTGACCGGCGCAAGGTCAATCGCCAGTGCGTTGCTGCTGTAAGCGGCTTGCTGACGGGCGCTGGTGGCCAGCGCGCTGCCCTCTTTGCTGGTGGTATCGATTTTAACCAGCGTTGAGAGACCAATACGCAGCGGATGTCTGGCGATATCTTCCTGATTCAGTTCGATACGAACCGGCAGGCGCTGAACCACTTTGATCCAGTTACCGGTGGCATTCTGTGCCGGCAACAGTGAGAAGGCGCTGCCGGTGCCCATATCCAGTCCTGCAACTTTGCCCTGATAAACCACTTCGTCACCGTAGATGTCGGCAACTACGGTGACAGGCTGACCAATACGAACGCCAGCCAGCTGAGTCTCTTTAAAGTTGGCATCGACCCACAGATTCGTTGCAGGCACGACGGCGAGCAGCGGGGTGCTGGTGGAGATTTGCGAACCGACCTGCACGCTGCGACGGGAGACAAAACCATCCATCGGGCTACGGATTTCGGTGCGCTGCAGCGCCAGCCAGGCGTCACGCAGCTCAGCCGCGCTCTGTTGCACGGCAGGCTGATTTTCCAGTGAGGTGTTGAGGATCATCGCCTGATTCGCATTGTATTGCTGAATCGCCACGTCCAGTTGTGCTTTGGCCGTCGCGACGGCATCGCGGGCGTGCTGCAACTCTTCACGGCCAATCAGATTAGCCGCGCCTAACGGCTCACGGCGTTTCAGGTCGGCCTGTGCCTGCGCCAGAGCGGTCTGTTGCAAGGTAATGCTGGCCTGATACTGTTTGCCATTAATCATCAGCTGATGCGTCTGACGCACGCTGGTGGCGAGTGCCGTCTGCGCTTTTTCAAACGCCTGCTCCGCATCCGTCTTATCCAGTGAAACCAGCACATCGCCTTTTTTGACGAAATCGGTATCTTCAAACCAGACTTTATTCACGCTACCGGAGACCTGTGCCATCACCTGCACCTGGTTACCCGCAACGTAGGCGTCATCCGTTTCCTGAAAATGGCGCAGGACCAGGAACCAGTAAACTCCCCAGGCAATACCGATCAGCACAAAGATCAGCGCCAGCACGATGAGCACACTTTTGCGCTTCTTCTTTTTGTTGGCTGACGGTTGCGGGCTTTGTGCTTCTGCCGTTGCACTCATGTCTTTCTCCACGTTTTCCATTTAGTCGGGCGGCAGAAATCCCTTTTCGCCAGCGCCCGAGTCGAAAAAGCCAGCGACTGAGCGCTGGCCAGATAAAAAAGGAAATTAAAATAACGATTCCGACAGGTGATTGTGTCGCACTTATTGCTATTAGCGGGAAAGCGAGGCGATCAGCTGATCTTCATCCATTTTATCAAGACGATTAAGTAGCTTACGGGTGATGCCTTCCAGCTGTGACTTCTCATCGACGGAGAGCGATGACCAGAGGTACTGCAGGCTCTGATGCTGAGGTGGCAGCAGCTGACGCAGGAACTCCATCCCTTTATCGGTCAGATGCAGGTGCAGGCAGCGACGGTCGTGATCGCTTTCACGACGCTCAATCCAGCCGCGCTTTTCCAGCTCATCAGCAATGCGCGTGGCATTGGTGCGTGAAGAGCCAAGGGCAGAGCTGAGCTCAGAGGGCTGAATACTATGGTTTTCCTGTGCATCCAGCGTAATCAACGCCATGAACAGGGTTTCATTAATACCCTGTGCTTTCAGCATCTTATTGCGGTTGTCCAGCAGTTTACCCTGCATATGCATACAGAGACGCGTCAGAATAATTTCCTGTAACGGAAAATCCTTATGGCGATTGGCACGGATGTTTAGCATCTGCTCAATGGGAGTAAACGAACTTTCCATTAAAAAAAACCTCACTAATTGCAACTTGTATAATAACTATGGTGACAGGATAAGCGTAGTCACTTTTTGGCAGGTGATCGCTGACAGAATCACTATTCACCATCAAAGGTATTCCAGGCCATTCCCTGGCCCTGGGTCAAAAACCCGTACGTCCGGCGGCAGCCGCTGTGCCGGAACGTGATCAAAAAGGGGGCAAATTTAATAATATCGCGGGGAAAAATAACTGAAGTGAATAGGTTTGCTACTAACCATAACAAACCTAACCATTTGTGACCAGACGCAATGCGCTGTCCGGCCAGGCTTCAGTTGATTTTTTCCGGCTCAAAGCGCGATCCGGCTGCCCAAATCAGCAGATTAACCACAGTCAGCAGCGCGCCAGCGCCACAGACACCATACCAGCCCCAAAGATGGTAAGCGGTCGCGGAGAGCAGTGAGCCGGCCGCGCCACCCATAAAGTAGCTGGTCATGTAACCGGCATTAAGACGGTTCCGCGCCTCCGGCATCTGCGCGTAGATCACGCTTTGATTGGTGATATGGACGGCCTGTACCGCCAGATCCAGCAGCAGGATGCCGACGATCAGCGGCGCAAGCTGCTCCGCGCCCCACGCAATGGCAGCCCACGACAGCAGCATAAGCAGCAGGCCCAGTTGGGTGGTCAGCCTCGCTTTACCCTTGTCAGCCAGCGCGCCCGCCTGACGTGCGGCCAGCGCACCCGCGGCACCGACCAGCCCCAGCAAGCCAATCTCGCCCTCTGAGAAGTGATAGGGCGCCCCGGCGAGAAGAAAGGCCATTGAGGTCCACAGCAGGCTGAAATTGGCAAAAGAGAGGCAGCCGGTCCAGGCGCGGGTGCGGAGCACCCGATTACCGGCATACAGGCGAAAGATGGAGGCCAGCAGTTGCGGATAGCTCATGGGCACGGACTGTTTCACGCGCGGCAGCGATCGCCACAGCGCCAGGGCCATCACCACCATCAGCAGGCTGGCAGTCCAGTAAACGGTACGCCAGCCGCCAAGCTGCGCCAGGCCGCCTGCCACGGTGCGCGCCAGCAGAATCCCCAGCAGCAAACCGCTCATTACCGTCCCCACTATTTTGCCGCGCCGCTCCGGCTCTGCCAGCGTGGCGGCCAGCGGCACCAGGATTTGTGCGGCGACCGAGAACAGGCCGGTCATCACCGTGCCCAGCAGTAAAAAGAGAAAGGAGTGCGAAAGGGCGATAATCACCATGCCGGCAGCAGCCAGCAGGATCATCGTAACAATCAGGCTGCGTCGTTCAAACCGATCGCCAAGCGGCACCAGCAGCAGCAAACCGCAGGCGTAGCCCAGCTGCGCCGTGGTGACAATAAATCCGGCGAGGCTGACAGAGAGATCAAACTGTTGGGCGATGGTATTCAGTAGTGGCTGAACGTAGTAATTACTGGCTACGCAGAGGCCGGTTGCTACTGACATCAGCATTACTAAAGCAGGCGTCAGACCCTGGCGAGTCGCATTCATAAACAGCATCGGTCGCTAATAATCATTTGAGGTTAATAGTAACTCAAAAAACTATTTCACACGCATGTTTATTAACAGGCCATACCAGTCGGGAAAGCAGGCATAAAAAAAGGGCAGAAAAATTTCTGCCCTCAGATAACTGCCCGACTAAAAGCGTATGCCCACTGAGCCAGCTCTTTTATCAACCGCCCTGGGGCGGAAATGTTTTCATGTTATTGCGCGGCGGCCTGCGCCTCGCTGATCCATTTATCGAACTCAGCCTGATGCGCCTTAATCCAGCCATCCACATGACGGTTAATCGCCTCTTCTGAGTTTTGTCCGGCATGCATTGCTGAGTTTTCAGCATTGATATCGGTAATGGGCAACTTCATGACCGCAAACAGACGGGCAGCCGCCGGGTTTTTCGCCGCCCAGGCTTTGTTGGCGACGATGTGCATGGTGTTAACCGGGAAACCGTAGTTCGCACCGTTTGGCAGCTTAGTATCCACATCCTTCTGTTCGCCAGGCAGCGAAGAGAACGGCACCTGCAGCCAGACCACATCGCGGCCCGGCTTCAGCACATCGCTCAGCCAGTAGGGCGTCCAGGTGTAATAAAGGATCGGTTTACCCTGTTTGTAGCGTGCCAGCGTATCCGCCACCATCGCCGAATAGTTACCCATATTGGCGGTCACGGTATCACTGAGACCAAAGGCGCTGTTCTGATGATTAATCACCGCTTCACAGCCCCAGCCTGGCGTACAGCCGGTCATATCCGCTTTGCCATCGCCGTTGGCGTCAAACAGGCTGGCGATCTTAGGATCTTTCAGCTGTTCGATATTGGTGATGTGATATTTCTCGGCGGTCTTCTTATCAATCAGATAACCCTGGGCGGCACCGGTAACATAGGTTCCCTGACGATAGAGCTTCTGATCGCCACCGGCGGCTTTGTACATGTCGTCATGCAGCGGCTGCCAGTTCACTGCGGTAAAGGTGGCGTCGCCAGCGGCGATAGAGGTGTAGCCAACGTTGTAATCCACTTCACTCGGCTTGCTGACCTGATAGCCGAGTTTTTCCAGCGCACGGCTGACAATCAGGGTCTGAAAAGTCTCTTCAGCGATAGTGCTCTGTATGGGTTGTACCGTAATACCTTTGCCCGGCAGATCGGCAGCGGAGACGTGTGAAACGGCCAGCGTGGTTACCACGGCGGCGAGCAGAGAGGCTCTGTTGCGCATAGTCATTCCTTATTTCAGATGTCGCGTCAGGATGGGCGGCGCGCAGGCACCGCCCGACAGATTATTTTTTACGCGAAGGAGAGAAGATCAGGCCCAGCGGGCCGGTGTGATACCAGTGACGATTACCGCGGCTGCGGCTATCGCGACCAAACGATTGGGTCAGGCGGTCAAGGATAATGGCAAGGATCACAATCCCCACACCACCCACCGTAGCCAGCCCCATATCGAGACGGCCAATACCGCGCAGAACCATCTGACCGAGTCCGCCCACGGCGATCATCGAGGCGATCACCACCATCGACAGCGCCAGCATCAGGGTCTGATTGACGCCCGCCATAATGGTGGGCATCGCCAGCGGCAACTGCACTTTGAATAGCAGCTGACGCGGACTGGCACCAAAGGATTCGCTCGCTTCGATCAGATCGGCGGGCACCTGCTTAATGCCGAGAATAGTCAGACGCACAATCGGTGGCAGGGCGAAGATAATCGTGACCACCACGCCTGGCACGTTGCCGATACCAAACAGCATTACAATCGGCACCAGATAGACAAAGGCGGGTGTCGTCTGCATCGCATCCAGCAAGGGACGTACGATACGCGCTGCCCGTTCACTGCGGGCCAGCCAGATCCCCAGCGGCAGGCCGATGAGAATGCAGAACATCAGCGCGGTAAGCACCAGCGCCAGCGTGACCATCGCCTGCGACCAGGCGCCAATTGCGCCAATCACGATCAGCGATACCAGCGTGGCGATGCCCATGGCGGGCGTCGCGATCTGCCAGGCGATTAGCGCAAACACCAGAATCGCTACCGGCGCGGGCATTCCCAGTAACAGCTGCTGAAAGGCGCTGAGAATATAGTCAACCGGTACCCGGATACCCTGAAACAGCGGGCGGAAGTGGTTGACCACCCAGTCGATGCCGGTAGTCACCCAGTGATCAAGCGGGATCCAGGTTTTGTGGAACGGATCCATGATATTGAAATGTTCCGGCGCGGGCGCAGGGGCGCTGTTGAGCCAGTCACTGCTGCTGGCTGCATCGGGTGTCGCGCTGCCATCGGGCGTGCCCCAGGCATCGGCACCGCCGCTGCTGGTGGGCGCAGCCTGACTGCTGGCGGCAGTGCCGCTATCCCACGGATTGGTGGTTTCCTGACTCATGGCTGGGCTCCTTCACGATCTAACGCGCGCAATAGCGTGCTTTTGGAAATGATACCGACATACTGATTCTCCTCGCCGACCACTGGCACCGCACAGGGCGCCTGAGCGACGTGCGAGAGCAGATCGCTCAGTGAGGTATCGGCGGGCACCGCGGCTGGCGAGTCGAGGAGGGCGCTATCGAGTCCCAGACCTGCTGCCAGCGCGGCTTTCAGCGAGTCGGTGGAGACCACGCCAAGAAACTTCTGTTTTTCCAGCACGTAACCGTAGTCGCGGTCTTCATCCTGCAGCAGCTTAATGGCGGAGCGCGGGCCGAAACCTGGCGCTTTGCGGATCAACGCTCCCGCGCTACGACGGGCGATATCTTTGGCGCTGAATACGTGGCTGATATCGACGCCGCGGAAAAAGGTGCGGACATAGTCATTGGCTGGGTTATTCAGGATCTCATCCGGCGTACCAACCTGTATCACTTCGCCGCCCTGCATAATGGCAATTCGGTCGCCAATACGCATCGCTTCATCAAGATCGTGGGAAATAAAGACGATGGTGCGCTGATGCCTGGCTTGTAAATTAACCAGCTCATCCTGCATTTCAGTACGAATCAACGGATCCAGAGCGGAGAAGGCCTCATCCATTAATAAGATGTCGGGATTGATGGCCAGTGCGCGGGCTAATCCGACGCGCTGCCGCATCCCTCCGGAAAGTTCATCCGGGTAAGCGTGCGCATAATTCTCAAGCCCGACCTGACGTAACGCTTCCAGTGCTTTTTCCTGGCGTTCAGCCAGTGCGACTCCCGCTAATTCCATGCCAAATGCCGTATTATTTAATACATTCATGTGCGGCATCAAAGCAAATGACTGGAATACCATACTGATTTTATTTCTGCGCACGTCACGCAGTTCGCTGGCTGATATTTTGGCAATATCGACACCGTCAATAATCACCTGGCCGCGCGTCGGCTCTATCAGACGATTGAGAAGGCGAACCATGGTCGATTTTCCTGAACCGGATAACCCCATGATGACGAATATCTCGCCTTCTTCAATGGCCAGACTGGCGTTCTTTACACCAAGAGAGAGCCCTGTCTTCTCAAGAATGACATCTTTGGTCGCACCCTTTTCAATATATTTAAACGCGCGATCCGGATTGTCGCCAAATATCTTATAGAGATTTTTTACTTCGAGCTTAATAGCCATGCAGTCATTAAATCCTGGTTGAAATATCTAATATTATCCTGTCGTTCCCGCTGAAATTTAAGCAGGCCATACCGTAGCACACTGACGTTATCTGACAACCCTGAAGTGGAATATTGACCGGCCGCGGGACATTCAGATGCCGATTATCTTCAGTGCTCACAAGGGATAAGCGTGGATTAATTTTTTGTGAAATCATTGGCGGGTTTTTGGCATTTCAGCCGATTTGCCGCGTGAAAGGGAGAAAAACAAGCGTCACCAGGGTGAAATATTACGGAAATAATGGATTCCGATGCAGGGAAATAATCACGCCTGAAACGATCGGGTTCAGTGGAATAATTGGTCGAAAAAAAAGGAAATGCGGGGAGGGGCAGAATCAACAAACGGTGAAATAGTCAGGCTGTGTTGCAGTAATATTTTTTTCTTATGATTAGACGGAATGGCGCGGCTGACACGGCACTGCCAGAGAAAACCGGATGCTGACAAAACAGCACCCGGTAACCCTCAGAAATTCCAGTCCTCGTCTTCGGTTTCGACCGCTTTTCCCATCACATAGGAGGAGCCTGAACCGGAGAAGAAGTCGTGGTTTTCGTCGGCGTTGGGCGACAGAGCCGACAGAATGGCCGGATTCACCGCTGTCAGCTCCGCCGGGAACAGCGCCTCATAGCCCAGATTCATCAACGCTTTGTTGGCGTTGTAGTGCAGGAAGGTTTTCACCTCCTCTACCCAGCCGACATCGGCATAGAGCGCCTCGGTATAAGCCACTTCGTTCTCATACAGCGCCAGCAGCAGATCATAGGCGAACTGCTGCAGCTCTTCGCGGCGCAGATCGTCAGCGGCAGCCAGCGCCTGCTGATATTTGTAACCGATGTAGTAACCGTGAACCGCTTCATCGCGAATAATCAGGCGAATCAGGTCAGCGGTGTTGGTCAGCTTGCCACGGCTCGACCAGTACATCGGCAGCCAGAAGCCGGAATAGAACAAAAACGACTCCAGGAAAACGCTGGCGATCTTCTTCTTCAGCGGATCATCGGCCTGGTAGTGTTCCAGAATGATGCGCGCCTTGTTCTGCAGCGGCGCATTCTCTTCACTCCACTGATAAGCGGCATCCACATCCTGGGTGTTACACAGGGTTGAAAAGATCGAACTGTAGGAGCGGGCATGCACCGCTTCCATAAAGCTGATATTCGACAGCACCGCCTCTTCGTGCGGGGTAATGGCATCTTCCATCAGCCCCGGCGCGCCGATCACGTTCTGGATAGTGTCGAGCAGCGTCAGGCCGGTGAACACCCGGATGGTCAGCTGCTGCTGCTGTTTATCCAGCGTCTGCCAGCCGGGCAGATCGTTGGAGAGCGGCACTTTCTCGGGCAGCCAGAAGTTGCTGGTGAGACGATTCCACACTTCAAGATCTTTGTCATCCTGAATGCGGTTCCAGTTAATTGCCTGAATCTGTTTTAGTTTCATCGTTTTCATCACAGGGAGCATGAGACGCAACCCTGAACCTCCGTGCCCTGAAGCGCCATCTGGCGCAGTCGAATGTAATAGAGCGTTTTGATGCCTTTTTTCCACGCGTAAATCTGCGCTTTGTTGATGTCACGGGTCGAGACATCATCGCGGAAGAACAGCGTCAGCGACAGGCCCTGATCAACATGCTGAGTCGCTTCTGCGTAGGTATCAATAATCGCTTCCGGCCCAATCTGATACGCATCCTGATAGAGATGGAGATTCTCATTGGTCATAAAGGGCGCGGGATAGTAGACGCGGCCGGTTTTGCCCTCTTTGCGGATCTCGATAGGGGAGACAATCGGATGGATGCTGGAGGTGGCATGGTTAATGTAGGAGATTGAACCGGTTGGCGGGATCGCCTGCAGGTTCTGATTAAACAGCCCGTGCTGCATCACCGCGTCGCGCAGCGCCTGCCAGTCCGCCTGTGTCGGCAGCGTCAGTCCGGCATCGGCAAACAGCGTCGCTACCCGTTCCGTGCGCGGCAGCCATTCGCGCTGCAGATACTTATCGAAGTAGGCGCCGCTGGCGTACTGCGATTCCGCAAAGCCATCGAAGGTCTGCTGACGCTCCTGTGCCAGCTGATTAGAGGTGCGCAGCGCATAATAGGTGATGCAGTAGAAGTAGAGATTAGTGAAATCCAGCGCTTCCGGTGAACCATAGGCGATGCCTTCCCGCGCCAGATAGCCGTGCAGGTTCATCTGACCCAGTCCAATGGCGTGCGAACGGCGATTGCCTTCGGCGACCGAGGGCACCGAGCCAATTTCGCTCATCATCGACACCGAGGTCAGGGCGCGGATCGCCACATCCACGGTACGCGCCAGATCGCGTGAATCCATGGCGTGCGCAATGTTCAGTGAGCCGAGATTACAGGAGATATCTTTGCCGATCCGGCGATAGCTGAGATCGTCATTGTACTCGCTGGCACTGTTCACCTGCAGGATCTCAGAGCAGAGGTTACTCATGTTAATGCGACCGGCAATCGGGTTACTGCGGTTCACGCTGTCCTCATACATGATGTAGGGATAGCCCGACTCAAACTGAATCTCAGCCAGCGTCTGGAAGAAGTCGCGTGGCTGAATATAGGTTTTACGGATGCGGTCGTCGGCCAGCATCTCGTCATATTTCTCGCTGATGCTGATATCGCCAAAGGCCTGACCGTAGATCCGTTCAACGTCGTATGGCGAGAACAGCGCCATCGGTTTGTTCTCTTTTGCCAGCTGGAAGGTGATATCGGGTATCACCACGCCCAGCGACAGGGTTTTGATGCGGATCTTCTCATCGGCGTTTTCGCGCTTGGTATCAAGGAAGCGGAAAATATCGGGATGGTGTGCATTGAGCCATACCGCGCCAGCGCCCTGACGCGCGCCGAGCTGATTCGCATAAGAGAAGGCATCCTCCAGCATTTTCATCACCGGGATAACGCCCGACGACTGATTTTCAATACGTTTGATTGGCGCACCGGACTCACGCAGGTTTGACAGCAAAAAGGCGACGCCGCCGCCGCGCTTTGAGAGCTGCAGTGCCGAATTCACGGCGCGACCAATCGACTCCATATTGTCTTCGATGCGCAGCAGGAAGCAGGAGACCAGCTCACCGCGTTGCTGTTTGCCGCAGTTCAGGAAGGTTGGCGTGGCGGGCTGGAAACGGCCGCTGAGGATCTCCTCCAGCAGGGCCCGCGCAAGCTTTTCATCGCCCTGAGCCAGCGTCAGCGCCACCATGCAGGCGCGCTGTTCGAAGGTTTCCAGATAGCGTTTGCCGTCGAAGGTCTTCAGGGTGTAGCTGGTGTAGTACTTCCAGGCACCGAGAAAGGTTTTGAACTCAAAGCCCCAATTTTCCGCCACCTCATGCAGCGCAAGCAGGAACGAAAAATCGTACTGGTTCAGTACTTCCGCTTCGTAATAGCTCTCTGCTACCAGATAGCGTAAACGCTCAGCGCAGCTATTGAAGGGGACGGTATTGGGTTGCACATGCTGCAGATAAAACTGACGTGTCGCTTCGCGATCCTTGTCGAACTGGATGCGGCCCTCGGCGTCGTAGAGATTGAGCATGGCATTAAGGGCGTGATAATCGAGCGTCACGCCGTTGAGGGTGTCTGTTGTTGCCAAAATTGGGTTACTCCCGCTTTAACTTTCGCGATATCGTCAGGCGTTCCCATCAGCTCGAAGCGGTAGAGGCAGGGGACCTGACATTTTTTTGCAATGATGCTGCCCGCCAGGCAGTAACCGGTACCGAAGTTACGGTTGCCCGCTGCGATCACGCCACGAATACCGCGTCGGTTCGCCTCATCATTAAGAAACTGAATCACCTGACCGGGCACCGCACCGCGACTGCTGCCACCGCCATAGCTGGGCACGACCAGAATATAGGGCTGGTCGATATGCAGTTGTTGCCGGGCATCAAGCGGGATGCGCCGGGCAGGCAGGCCGAGGCGCGTCACAAACCGGTGGGTGTTTTCCGACTGGCTGGAAAAATAGACCAGCGGGAACATGTGTTTATCCCCCGACAGCAGAAAGAGAGCGCAGAGTGGCGATTTTATCCGGGCGGAAACCGCTCCAGTGATCGTTATCTGCCATCACGACGGGTACCTGGCGGTAACCCAGTGATTTCAGGTTGTCGATCGCCTCGGGCTGGCTGTCGAGATTGATAAGCTGATAGGCGAGACCCTGACGGTCCATCGCATTTTTGGTTGCCGTGCACTGGACACAGTTATCTTTAGTGTAAATAATAATGCGCATGATTCGTATTTCCCTCTATGTGCGGTTCTGATGTCAGGAAACAGAGCTGGAGGAGCAGGTTGCGGGCCTCATTCTGCCGGACATCTGGTGTCGTGCTGATGAGATAAATACTAGATGTAGTGGTTTTACGGGTCAAGCCCACCAGATATAGGGTTTTATGATTTGCATTTGCGCAACAGCGGCAAAGCCAGCAGGGATGCGCCCTGCAGCCTGGAAAAATCTTTTGTAAATGTCACCAGCCAGAAAAAGGGCATAAAAAAGCCCCGCACAGGGCAGGGCTCAGGAGATTTTTTGGAGTTGAGCTTAGCGGCGTGAAGCCAGCAGCACACCCACTACGATACCGAAAGCGGCACCGATACCAACACCGTGCCATGGCTTGTCATGGACATAGGTGTCAACCTGCGCACTGGCATCACGCGCAACCTGTGAAACACGGTTGCTGCCGCCGTTCAGTCTGGAGCGGGTCTGTTTCAGCAGTTTTTCTGCCTGACTGCGTGCAGAATCCACTTCGTCTTTGGCGTCACTGCCGTAAGATTTCAGCAGCGCTTCCAGTGAATCGGCCAGTTCGTTAACATCCTGATTAATATCAATGTCATCGTTTTTTACAGTGCGATTAAACATTTTTTAGCTCCCTTTGATTTAAAAACGTAATACTAGTGTAGACGACCTTGAGATAAACGAGACGCGGGAGTGTTCTTTAGGGAAAATTCCGAATGCCCACTCTGTCATGCTGTTGTAAGGTTGCGAAGCTTTTGAAAGAGGAGAGGATCGAGCATGTATTTACGACCAGATGAGGTAGCGCGCGTACTGGAAAAAGCGGGTTTCGAAGTCGATGAAATTACCCCACGGGCCTATGGTTATCGCCGTGGAGAGAACTATGTTTATGTGAATCGCGAAGCGCGAATGGGGCGCATGGCACTCGTCATTCACCCGACACTGAAAGAGAAGAGCCAGCCGTTCGCTGAACCTGCTTCAGAAATGAAGACCTGCGATCACTACACCCAATTCCCTCTCTACCTGGCGGGTGATTCACAGGAACACTACGGCATCCCGCACGGATTTAGTTCCCGCATGGCGCTGGAACGTTATATTCAAAGCGTTTTCGGCTAACGCATCAGGCCCCGCCGCGACGGGGCACTGAACCGCCTTTACCTCCTCCCTGTTTCCCTGCCGTTGCAATTACCGGCTGTGACGCGTATAAAACTGTCCCTTATAGATGTTTAGACGTCCATACGGATAAAAGTGATGAGCGAACAGCCAACTCCCTCGCAGGAACAATTTAAACGCACCATGAAAGTGCGCCATCTGGTGATGTTATCGCTGGGCGGCGTAATCGGCACCGGCCTGTTTTTTAACACCGGCTACATCATTTCCACCACCGGGGCGGCGGGGACGCTGCTCGCCTATCTGATTGGCGCGCTGGTGGTCTGGCTGGTGATGGTCTGTCTGGGCGAGCTCTCGGTGGCGATGCCGGAAACCGGCGCGTTCCACGTCTATGCCGCACGCTATCTCAGCCCGGCAACCGGCTACACCGTGGCCTGGCTCTACTGGCTCACCTGGACCGTGGCGCTCGGCTCCAGCCTGACGGCGGCGGGCTTCTGTATGCAGTACTGGTTCCCGCAGATCCCGGTGTGGATCTGGTGCCTGGTCTTCTGCTGCGCCATCTATCTGCTGAACGTCATCTCAACCCGCTTCTTCGCCGAAGGGGAGTTCTGGTTCTCGCTGATTAAGGTGGTGACGATTGTCGCCTTTATCGTGCTCGGGGGCGCGGCGATGTTTGGGTTTATCCCGATGAAGGATGGCACGCCCGCACCGGGCCTGAGCAATCTGACGGCGCACGGCTGGCTGCCCAACGGCGCACTGCCGATTCTGATGACTATGGTGGCAGTCAACTTCGCCTTTTCCGGCACCGAGCTGATCGGTATTGCGGCCGGTGAAACCCAGCAGCCGGAGAAAGTGCTGCCGCTGGCGATCCGTACTACCGTGGCCCGGCTGATTATCTTCTTCATCGGCACGGTATTTGTGCTGGCGGCGCTGATTCCTATGGATCAGGCGGGTATCGTGAAAAGCCCGTTCGTGCTGGTCTTCGAAAAGATCGGCATCCCGTGGGCGGCTGACATTATTAACTTTGTGATCCTGACCGCTATCCTGTCTGCGGCCAACTCCGGACTCTATGCCTCCGGGCGGATGCTCTGGTCGCTGGCCAATGAAAATACGCTGCCACGCGCCTTTGCCCGGGTGAACAAGCGCGGCGTGCCGATGCTGGCGATCACCGTCAGCATGGTGGGTGGTTTGCTGGCGCTGGTCTCCAGCGTGGTCGCGCCAGACACGGTGTTTGTGGCGCTGTCGGCCATCTCCGGCTTTGCGGTGGTAGCGGTCTGGCTCAGCATCTGCGCTTCGCATTTTGTTTTCCGTCGTCGTCATCTTCAGCAGGGCAAATCGCTGGCCGATCTGGCCTATCGTGCGCCGCTCTATCCGCTGACGCCGGTGCTGGGTTTCCTGCTCTGCCTGCTGGCCTGTGTCGGTCTGGCGTTTGATCCGACTCAGCGTATCGCGCTGTGGTGTGGCATCCCGTTTGTGCTGTTCTGCTATGCCGCTTACCATCTGACCCACAAATCATCCCCAAAGCCTGAGGAGGCCAATGATGTCGTATAACCCTGTCGCGCAGGCTTTAACGGAGTCGCCACTGCTGATTCTGGATGGTGCCCTGGCCACCGAGCTGGAAGCCCGCGGCTGTCATCTGGCCGATGCGTTATGGTCAGCTAAGGTGCTGATGGAAAATCCTGAACTGATCTATCAGGTGCACTACGACTATTTTGTCGCCGGCGCGCGCTGTGCCATTACCGCCAGCTACCAGGCGACGCCGCAGGGCTTTGCCACACGTGGCCTTGATGAGGCGGAGTCACTGGCGTTGATCGCGCAGAGCGTCGAGCTGGCGCGGCGCGCCCGTCACGATTATCTGGCGGTCCGGCCCGACGCGAAAACGCTGCTGGTAGCGGGATCGGTCGGTCCCTATGGCGCTTTTCTGGCGGATGGTTCGGAATATCGCGGCGACTATGCGTTGCCGGAAGCGGAGATGATGGCGTTTCATCGCCCACGCGTGCAGGCGCTGCTGGCGGCGGGTGCCGATCTGCTGGCCTGCGAAACCCTGCCTTCGTTTGCCGAAGCGCAGGCGCTGGTGAAGCTGCTGGCTGAATTTCCTGAAGGCCGCGCCTGGTTCTCGTTTACCCTGCGTGACGCCGGACACATCAGCGACGGCACGCCGCTGTCAGACGTCGTGAGCTGGCTGAATCAGCAGCCACAGGTGGTAGCGGTGGGAATCAACTGTGTGGCACTTGAGAGCGTGACGCCTGCGCTGCAGCAGTTGCAGAAGCTGACCGACAAGCCGCTGGTGGTCTATCCCAACTCCGGCGAGCAGTATGATGCTGGCAGCAAAACCTGGCACTCAGCGCCATCAGGCTGCACGTTGCATGACAAGCTGGCAGAGTGGCAGCAGGCGGGCGCGAAGCTGATTGGCGGCTGCTGTCGCACCTCACCCAACGACATCGCGGCTATCGCCCGCGCTTGTCAACCGCAATAAGCTGGCTGAATCGGGCGATGATAGCCCGATTGAGGCGGAGAGGGCGGTCTACACTCTGATCACTGATCACTCTGTGGACCCCTTCATGAAACAGCGAATTCTGGCCCTGGCCGCCGCGCTGCTGCTTAGCGGCTGTGCCACCATTGTCGGCAATGAAACCCAACTGGTGCGCATCGACTCCTTGCCGCAGGGCGCGCGCTTTACCGTGCAGGATGAGCGTGGCTATGCGGTTGCGCAGGGTTTCACGCCGCAGACCGTTGAACTGGAAAAATCTACCGGCCGCTACTTCGGCAAAAAGCACTACCTGCTGATGCTGGAAAGTCCGGGCTACGTGCCGGTCACGGTGCCTATCGAGGCACGCGCTAACCTGTGGTATCTGCTGGGCAATATCCCACTGGGTGGATTCCCCGGCTGGCTGCTGGTCGATCCCTTCTATGGCGGCATGTACGACCTTAAGCCTGAACACCCGCGTCCCTTTATGAACCCGGTTGGCGCGCGCGGCTGATTACTGCGCGGTCGGCTTCACCATTCCGCCTGGCGTTTTATGGCGTTCCAGATACTGATGCTGGAAAATGCACATGCGGATGGTGTTGCGGTACTCACCGTTGATGAAAAACTCATGTTTAAGCACGCCTTCGATCTCAAAGCCGAGCTTGGTGTAGATGTGGATCGCTTTTTCGTTCTCCTGATCGACAATCAGGTAGAGCTTGTAGAGATTCAGTACTGAGAAGCCGTAATCCATCGCCAGTTTCGCCGCCTGGGTTGCCAGTCCTTTGCCCTGATGGGCCGGATCGATAATGATCTGAAACTCGGCGCGGCGGTGCACATGGTTGATTTCCACCAGTTCCACTAATCCCGCTTTCTGCCCGCTGTGCTCGACCACAAAGCGACGTTCGGTCTGATCGTGAATGTGCTTGTTGTAGAGATCGGACAGCTCCACAAACGCCTCATACGGCTCCTCAAACCAGTAACGCATCACGCTGGCGTTGTTATCCAGCTGATGGACAAAGTGCAGATCTTCCCGCTCCAGCGGACGCAATTTTACCGTCATTGCCTTTTCCTCTCATGAAATAATGGTCGCGAGTATACCGCATCAGCCAGCCGCTGCGTTTTGCGCTGTCGCATTCGCTGCCTGCTTCAGTCTGTAAAGGTTTACAGCGTCGCGTGGCAATCTAATGACTCAGAGGAAGAGGACAGCGCGCCATTCTGGCAATAGAGAGGATGAGGCTAATGGCGAAAGAAGGGGATGTTACAGAAAGGCGTGGCGGATGCAGCAGCGCCGGACGGCAGGTGAACGCCGTCCGGCCTGATTTCAGGCAGAGATCTGTTCGATGATGCGACCCTGCGACATGTGCACGGCGCGATCGCACATGTGATCGATCACGTCGGGATCGTGGCTCACCAGCACCATGGTCAGACCATCCTGCTGTTTCAGATCGTTGAGCAGATTGAGGATCTCCGCCTGCACTGACATATCCAGCGCCGACGTCGGCTCATCCAGCAGCAGGATCTTCGGCTGCAGCAGCAGGGCGCGCACGATGGCAACACGCTGACGCTGGCCGCCGGAGAGCTGATGCGGATAGCGATCCGCCAGAGCGGGATCGAGTCCGACATGACGGAAGCCCTGATCGATACGATCGTTGATATTGTCGCGTTTCAGCAGCTTCAGCGGCTCGGCCAGCGTGCGACGCAGCCGGTGACGCGGATGCAGCGAGGCATAGGGATCCTGAAACACCATCTGCACTTCCTGACGCAGTGCGCCGGTGAAGGCTTTACCCGGCTGAACCTCGTGACCGGCAAGCTGCATCTGACCCTGCCAGTGTGGGTTCAGACCTGCCAGCACCCACAGCAGCGACGACTTGCCGCAGCCTGACGGACCCACCAGACCAAAACACTCGCCAGCGTTAACCTCCAGGTTAACCTCATGCACCACGGTGCGCAGCTCGTAACCCTGTTTGTGGGCGACGCTTAGATCCTGCAGCTTAATCATCATTCGCCTCCAGCGCAGCGCGGTCTAGCACCGGTAATGTCTGTCCGTGGGTCGCTTTGCCCGGACGGCAGGCCCACAGCGTGCGGGTGTAGGGATGGGTAGCATGCGGCAGATCGGCGGCGGGCAGCGTATCCAGCAACCGGCCTTTATACATCACCATCACCCGCTCGCAATGTTCTGAAACCTGCTGCAAATCATGGCTGATCAGCAGCAGGCCCATGTTGCGCGCCTCCACCAGACCGCGGATCAGCGCCAGCACCTGATCGCGCATGGCATGATCCAGCGCGGAGGTCGGTTCATCGGCGATCAGGAAGTCCGGATCGGTAATCAGGGCGATCGCCAGCATCACGCGCTGGCCCATGCCGCCAGAGAGCTGATGCGGATACTGCTGCATCAGACGACGCGGATCGGGCAGGCCGACCGCATCCAGCATTTCACACACTTTCTCTTTGCGCTCGGCACGGCTCAGGCGGCGATGCAGGATCAGCGGCTCTTCCACCTGCCAGCCAATGGTGCGCGTCGGGTTAAGCGCATACTTTGGGTCCTGCATCACCATCGCCACGCGGTTACCGCGCAGCTGGTTCCAGTGACGCTCGCTTAGCGTCAGCGCATTTTCACCGGCCACCTGGAGCTGGCTGGCCTGCAGATGCAGTGCGGGCGAGAGTAAGCCCATCAGGCTGCGGGCGGTCAGTGACTTGCCGGAACCGGACTCACCGACCAGCGCCACGCGCTCGCGGCCTACGGAAAAACTGATGTTATCGACCAGCAGCGCATCGTCGCTGCGGATGGTCAGCCCCTCGGCATGGAGCAGATTATTTTGCATGACGGGTATCCAGTCGGTCGCGCAGGCCATCGCCTGTCAGGTTAAAGGCCAGGCTGGCAAACAGAATCGCCGCGCCCGGTGCAGCAGCAACCCACCACTGATCAAAAATGACTTTACTGCCTTCGGCCACCATCGAACCCCATTCCGCCGTCGGCGGCTGAACGCCCATACCGAGGAAACCGAGTCCGGCCGCGGCCAGGATAATCCCGCCCAGGCTCAGTGCGGCGCGGACTACCGCCGTCGGCATGCAGAGCGGCAGGATATGACCGAACATCAGGCGAAAGCCCGTAATCCCCTGCATCCGCGCGGCAGCAAGGTAGTCGCTGCGGCGCAGTGCCAGGGTTTCGGCGCGTGCCTGACGGGCAAACGGCGGCCAGCTGGTCAGTGCCAGTGCCAGTGCGCCGTTCATCAGGCCAGGGCCGAGAATCGCCACCAGCGCCAGCGCGATCACCAGGTTGGGCAGTGACAGAAAGATATCGGTAATGCGCATCAGCAGGCGTTCGGTCCAGCCGCCCACGTAACCGGCTGTGATGCCGATCAGCAGCCCGGCCGGAATAGTCAGCACCAGAATCAGCGACACCAGCAGCAGGGTCGGACGCGCACCGTAAATCACGCGCGACAGCAGATCGCGGCCAAAGCCGTCGGTGCCGAACCAGTGCTGTGCTGACGGCGCCAGCAGACGGCTCGACATGGTCTGCACGTTCGGATCGAACGGCGCAATCAGCGGCGCCAGCAGTGCCATCAGGATAAGAATCGCCACCAGCGTCAGCCCAACGGTTAACGAGGTAACGCGTTGACGGCGACGGCGTGGTCGCAGCGTTTCGAGTTCAGAGAGTTGTTGCGTCATCGGGTTCTCGGATCGGTTAACCAGGTTAAAACATCCGCCAGGGTGTTAATCAGGATAAAGCAGCTGCCGATTAACAGGGTTGAGCCCAGAATCGCCGGCACATCGCCGGAGAACAGCGCATTGGTCATATAGCGACCCACACCTGGCCAGGCGAAGACGGTTTCAGTCAGCACCGAGCCTTCCAGCAGCGTAGCGTAGGAGAGGGCAATTACCGTGACCAGCGTGCCCAGCACGTTGGGGAAGATATGGCGCAGCAGGATGCGCACCCGACCCGCGCCTTTAGCACGCGCCAGCACCACATACTCTTTGCTGCTCTCTTCCAGCAGCGCAGCACGCAGCAGGCGGGTAATGCCCGCCATCGCCAGCAGGCCGAGGATCACCACCGGCAGCCAGAGGTGCGCAATTGCATTGCGGAACATCTCTGGTTCACCCGACAGCCAGCTGTCGATCAGCACAAAGCCGGTCTTCGGCTCCAGAGTATAAACCCAGATATCATCCAGCCGTCCCGGTCCGGCGGACCAGTGCAGCACCGCATAGAAGAGCAGCAGGCCCAGCAGGCCGAGCCAGAACACCGGCACCGAGTAGCCCAGCAGCGAGACAAAGCGGGCGAGATTATCGATCCAGCTGCCCGGTTTCCAGGCGGCCAGCAGCGCCAGCGTCACGCCGAACACCACCGCGAAGATCATCGCACAGGTCGCCAGCTCGATGGTGGCGGGGAAGGTGGTCATCAGGTCGCCGCTCACCGACTGATTGGTGAGACGGGAGACACCCAGATCGCCCTGCGCCAGATGTTCGACGTAGCGCCAGAACTGCATCAGCACCGGCTGGTCGAGACCCAGGTCATGACGCACCTGCTCATAAGTCGCTTCACTGGCGTGATCGCCGGCGATCTGCTGCACCGGATCGATCGGCGAGAGATGCGACAGCATAAAGGTAAAGGCGAGCAGGCCAAGCAGCGTAACCAGCAGCGACAGTACGCTACCGATCAGGCGCCCGCCACGCTGCCAAAAAAGCCGGGCGAACCCGGCTGAAGGAACAGACTGTGCCATTACTTAGTGACCTGCGAGTAATACACCATGTCAGGGTTAATGCCCTGCACATAGCCTTTCAGGTTGTCGCGCAGGGCGATGAGGTTCTTCGCCTGCATCCCAATCACATACGGTGAGTTCTTCATCACTTCACGTTGCATCGCTTCATACAGCGCCACGCGTTTCTTCGGATCGCTCTCGGCCGTCGCCGCAATCACCTGCTTGTTCAGCTCAGGAATGTGCCAGTCTGAACGGAAGGCGATGGTTTTGCTGCCATCTTCCGGGTTGTAAGCAAACGAGGCGGCATTGGTGTTGGGATCGAAGTAGTCGGAGCCCCAGGCGTTCAGCGTCGCTTCATATTTATGCGCTTTCACGTTGGTCGATACTTCGGAGCTCAGACCCGGCACCACTTCCACTTTCACGCCCGCTTTGGCGAAGCTGCCCTGCAGCGCCTGTGCGATATCCAGATAAGGCGGCTGGTTGCTGGTGGAGAGCTTGAAGGTGACGTTGTTCAGGCCCGCTTTCTTCAGAATCGCTTTGGCTTTTTCCGGATCGTAGCTGTATGGCGTGTCGTTGATCGCGCCCAGGAAGCCCTTAGGCAGGAAGCTCTGATGCACGTCGAACTGGCCTTTCAGCAGCTCACTGGCGATGCCTTTGTAATCCCACAGGTAGCGTGCCGCTTCCCAGAAGGCCGGGTTCTTCATCGTCTCGTTCGCGCCGATATTGAACTGGATGTAGTAGAGCGACGCCATGGGAATCGCTTCCGTCTTCACGCCCGGTTTGCCGTTCAGCGCAGCAATCTGATCGGCACCCAGGTTACGGGCGATATCGGCATCACCCTGTTCCAGCAGCAGACGACGCGCAGCCGGTTCAGGCACGTTCTTGATCAGAATGTTCTTCATTTTTGGCGCGCCCGCTGGTGAGGTCGGGTTAGCGCTGAGCAGCACCACCTGATGCATCACCACTTTGCGGATCTGATACGGGCCGCTGCCCGCCGAGTGGGTGGCCAGCCAGGCGTTACCGAAATCGCCGCTCTTCTGATTCGCCATCGCGGTTTTTTCATCAATGATCGATGAAACCGGGGCAGAGAGCAGGCTCAGGACGTAGGTCGGGCTGACGTTGGCGGTCCAGCTGATCTGCACATGATTGTCGTCGACTTTCTTCAGGAAGCCATCGACGTTATCTTTGGTCCAGCCGAGCTGCGTCAGGATGAAAGAGGGATCGAGGTTCAGTTTCACCACGCGGCCCAGCGAGAAGATCACATCTTCCGGACGCAGCGGGTTGCCGGTAGAGAATTTCGCATCTTTACGCAGTTCAAAGGTCAGGCTGCGGTTGTCGCTGCCGGGCTGCCACGAGGTGGCCAGTGTAGGTTTCAGGTCCACCGGATTCTGCGGGTCAGACTGCACCAGGCGCTGATAGATGTTCGTAAAGGCCTGAACGCTGGTCAGCTCAAACCCTTTGGCCGGGTCGAAGCTGTCTGCGTCGTCAGTTGATTGTGCAATCACCAGCGTATCTTTTGGTGTTGCGGCCTGGGCTGTGAAGGCGGCAGCCAGCGTCAGCGCCAGCAGTGATGGAATTATAGTTTTCATGAAATTTCCTTGCCTCTAAAAAGTTACGCGAGTTTACGAAAGGGCCGATGCGAAGAATAGTCGAATATGGGCTAATCATATGCCAAAAGGTTATAAGTATTACCTGGAGGTTATAAGAAGATCGCCACGCTGTTACCGAAGCGGCAACCTGAGCAGAAACAAATCCTCAACGAAACCGTTATTCAATACGTTATTGCTTTACCGACGCCGGCCTCTCTTTATAATGGCGGCAGATAACTTCAGGAGAATTCAGTTGGACAGTCACCCGAGATTAACCTTTATTCTGGCAAGCTGAGTTTCCTCTGCTGCTTGCCAACCGGCGAGCAGCGATCCCCGCTTTAATTAACGATCGCGCTCCTTATTTTTAATCCTGCTATTACCAGGAGTGCGCGTTATGCTGCTGTTTGTATTCGCTCTTTTTCCTCCGCCCCGTCTGGCGTAGCCCAGGCTGCGCCCAATCGCTGATATCAGACTTTTAAAACGCCGCGTATAACCGGCGTCAGGTAACCCTGCGCGTGTCATTATTTAGCGCGCCGGCGGAATAACCTGACTGTTTCTGAAAGTCACCCCATTAAATAACCCGGCCACGCCAGGTTTTATCCATGCACGATATTTCCCGTGCAGGACAACTATTGCTTTAAATCAGGGAGATGTCGAAATGAGCGACATGAAACTGGAACAGGTTGCGATCACTTCATCCGGCAACCGTAATGATAAAAAAAGTAAAAAAATGTTTGCCGTGGCGCAGCAGGCAGACCAGCACATTGATAGGACGCTGGCGAACCTGCGTAGTCAGCGTCAGGGTCTGACTCAGGCTGAGGCGGCGCAACGACTGGCTTTGTATGGCCGTAATGAAGTGGCGCATGAGAAAGCGCCACCCGCGCTGATTCAGCTGCTGATGGCGTTTAATAACCCGTTTATCTACGTATTACTGGTCCTGGCGCTGGTGAGCCTGTTTACCGACTATATTCTGCCGCTGCGCGCCGGTCAGGAGACCGATCTCTCCGGCGTGATCATCATCTTCACCATGGTGATGCTGAGCGGGCTGCTGCGCTTCTGGCAGGAGTTTCGCACTAACCGTGCGGCGCAGGCACTGAAGTCACTGGTGCGCAGCCAGGTCACCGTGTTGCGCCGTGAGCCAGGCAGCGAAACCGCGCAGCGTCAGGATGTGGATATGAGTGAACTGGTGCCGGGCGATATCATTCTGCTCAGCACCGGCGATCAGGTGCCTGCCGATATCCGTCTGCTGAGTTCACGTAATCTGTTTATCAGTGAAGCAGTACTGACCGGCGAGTCGCTGCCGGTTGAAAAACAGAGCAGCGATGCGGGTATCGATGCCGAAGGTCAGACCGCCCAGGAGCGGCTGGCATCACCGAATATCTGCCTGATGGGCACCAGCGTGGCCAGCGGCACAGCCAGCGCAGTCGTGGTAGCGACGGGCGGCGAAACCTGGTTCGGCTCCCTGGCCTCATCGCTGACCGGAAGCCGTCCGCAGACCGCGTTTGACCGCGGGGTGAACAGCGTCAGCAAGCTGCTGATCCGCTTTATGCTGGTGATGGTCCCGGTGGTGCTGCTGATTAACGGCTTCACCAAAGGCGACTGGATGGATGCCACGCTGTTTGCACTGGCCGTCGCGGTCGGACTGACCCCGGAAATGCTGCCGATGATTGTCAGCGCCAACCTGGCTAAGGGCGCGATTGCGATGTCACGTCGTAAAGTGATCGTTAAAAAGCTCAACGCCATTCAGAACCTCGGCGCGATGGATGTGCTCTGCACCGATAAAACCGGCACGCTGACCCAGGACACCATCCTGCTGGCGCATCATCTGGATGCGCGGGGCAACGAAGATGCACAGGTGCTGCTGCTGGCATGGCTCAATAGCGGCAGCCAGAGTGGCGCGAAAAACCTGATGGATCGCGCCTTACTCTGCGCGGGCGATAAGGTCATTTCACAGTCTCAGCGCAGCCAGTTCCAGCTGATCGATGAGCTGCCGTTTGATTTTACCCGCCGTCGGGTGTCGGTGCTGGTGGAAGATCTGACTCAGCATCGTTCACAACTGATCTGCAAAGGCGCAGTGGAAGAGATGCTGGCCGTCAGCATTGCCGTGCGGCAGGGCGACACGGTGGTCGCACTGGATGCGGCACAGCGTGCGGCGCTGCTGGCGCAGACCGAACACTATCATCAGCAGGGTTATCGCGTGCTGCTGGTGGCAACCCGTGATGGCGAGCTAGACGCGCCGCTCAGCGACAGTGATGAGCGCGATCTGATTATCCAGGGAATGCTGACCTTCCGCGATCCGCCTAAAGCCAGCGCGGGTAAGGCGATTAAAGCCCTGCGTGACAGCGGTGTGACGGTGAAAGTGCTGACCGGTGACAATCCGCTGGTGACGCTGCGGGTCTGTGCCGATGTCGGGCTGACCGATCCGGCCATGCTGACCGGCGATCAGATTCAGGCGATGAACGATGATGAGCTGGCGCAGGAAGCCGAGCGCTGCACCCTGTTTGCTCAGCTGACGCCGCTGCAGAAATCCCGTCTGGTGCGGCTGATGCAGCAGAACGGTCACACCGTCGGGTTCCTGGGCGATGGCATTAACGATGCGCCTGCGCTGCGGGCAGCCGACACCGGGATTTCCGTGGACAGCGCGGCGGATGTGGCGAAAGCCTCATCGGACATCATCCTGCTGGAGAAGGATTTACAGGTGCTGAATGAGGGTGTACTCAAAGGACGCGAGACCTTTGGCAACATCATCAAGTATCTCAACATGACCGCCAGCTCCAACTTCGGCAACGTTTTCTCGCTGCTGGTGGCCAGTGCCTTTATTCCGTTTCTGCCGATGCTGTCGATTCATCTGCTGATTCAGAACCTGATGTATGACGTTTCCCAGCTGGCGCTGCCGTGGGACAAGGTTGACCGTGAGTTTCTGAATAAGCCGCGTAAATGGGATGCCGGCAACATCAAGCGTTTCATGCTGTGGATGGGTCCGACTTCGTCAATTTTTGACGTCACCACCTTTGCGCTGATGTGGTTTGTTTTCGGCGCTAACCATGCAGGCGTGCAGTCGCTGTTCCAGTCCGGCTGGTTTATTGAGGGGCTGCTGTCACAGACGCTGGTAGTGCATATGCTGCGTACCCGGAAGATTCCGTTTATCCAGAGCCGCGCCACCTTACCGGTGATGCTGACGACGCTGGCGGTGATGGCGCTGGGCATCCTGATCCCGTTCTCACCGCTGGGTGCGATGGTCGGTCTGGTGCCACTGCCATGGCAATATTTCCCGTGGCTGGTGCTGACGCTATTCAGCTACTGCCTGGTGGCACAGGGCATGAAGCGTTTCTACATCCGTCGCTTTGGTCAGTGGTTCTAGGGAGGAGAAGATGAAAAAAAGCAGGCTCGATAAGGTCTTTGTCGGCGTGATGATCATCGGCTTAACTCTGATTGCGCTGACGGTCATCGTGCGGTGATGGCGTTGTGATAGTGCGGGAAGTGAGAGGCAGCGAGGCGACTCGCTGCCTTTTTTTAATGATGCAGTTACTCTTCGTCGCGCTCACGGCTGGCGCGCTGGCGCTCGTAATATTCATCTTCTGCCGTGATGATCTCATCCATCAGAGAATCCATATCGACTACGCGCTCCTCTTCCACAAACTTCCCGGTAAGCGGCGTTTCCGGCGTCAGCTTGCCATCTTCATAGAGCAGCCAGATCTCTTTGGCATAGCGCGTCTTCAACAGCTGCGGAGCGAACTGACCGTAGTAAGAGGTGATGTTGTCCACGTCACGTTCAAACATCGACTCGGCATGGTTGTTGGCCGCCGCATCAACTGCCTGTGGCAGGTCGATAATCACCGGCCCCTGGTCATCCAGCAGCACGTTGAACTCGGATAAGTCACCGTGAACGATACCGGCACAGAGCATGCGAACGATGTTACGGATCATGGTATGGAAATCCGTTACCGCCTGCTCTTCAGACAGAGAGACATCGCTGAGACGTGGCGCGACCGAGCCATTGGCATCGGTCACCAGCTCCATCAGTAACACACCGTCGATGCAGAGATAAGGCTGTGGCACGCGAACACCGGCGTTCGCCAGGCGGAACAGGGCATCTACTTCGGCGGTCTGCCAGGACTCTTCCTGCTGCTTACGGCCGAACTTTGTGCCTTTCTGCATGGCGCGGGCGTTACGGCTGTTACGGGTTTTACGACCTTCCTGATACTGCACGGCCTGCTTGAAGCTGCGCTGGGTCGCTTCTTTATAGACTTTGGCGCACTGCACCTTGCCGCCGCATAGCACGGTATAGACGTCTGCTTCTTTGCCGCTTTTCAGCCGCTGCAGGACATCGTCAATCAGGCCGTCATCGACCAGGGGCTGGATTCTGTTTGGGATTTTCATGCGGCTTTATACCTTATTTCACCCGCTTTTCGTATCACTTTGCGATGATGGAAAACATTGGCAATGACTGAACAAAGTTTCTAATTCTACCCTGGAAAGTCGCTTTGTGGGGATGAACCTTGATGAGCTGCGCTTTTGACCTTTGTTTTATCATAAACAATGGATTAGAGGGGAGAGCAGGACGGTTTTATCCGCCAGAGCAACGCTTTGTCTTGTATCAGCCCTGTGGGCGGGGATTTCGTGTCAGAGAAATGTGCCTGAAGTGCAGGCTGGCAGGAGGCTGAAGGCCGAAATCCTGCCAACAGAATTTCGGCCCGCCTGCGGGATTACTTCAGGCCTTTAAGCACTTTAACCGTGCTTTCAATGTCGATCTCATCTTCAGAGAAGATCAGTGTCGTACCCTGGAAAGTGGTGACCGCCAGCTTTTTCAGCGAGCGCATCTCATTGGCGTTCGGGTCAGTTTTCGGCCGGATATTATTCAGCAGCAGTCCCACTGACAACACCGCGTTCTCTTTATCGACACCGGCATCGACCGGGACTTCTTCGTTGTAGACCAGATAAGACTTAATCGAGGTGATCTTGAGCCGCTCGCCTGCGATATAGATGTATTTGCTTGTCGGCGCGACCTTCACCGCATAGGCGGATAAGCCCTTGTTGTTGGTGGTGGGTTCAAACGTCACCGCCGCATCTTTCTTGATCAGATCAGGATTGGCGACCTTAATCACATGAAAATAGCGGTTATCACCGTTTTCATCTTTGATAAAGCCAAAACCTTTATCTTCAAACCAGGTTGTGATCGTTCCGTTCATCGCCATTTTTGCCTGCTTAATCTACTCAGTTTTTTACAGCGCGCAGTGTAAAACACAATGCCTGCGCAGACTATATAAGTCTGGATGATAATTTTCAGGTGCGCCAGAGGGTGAGCGGCGGAAGGGGGCTTTGTGGCGGATGAAGGCGAGTGTGATGGAGTGTGAGTAGCGGCAGATAAAAACGAAGATGGGTCGGTAGGGCAGGGAACGGACATCAGCCACGTGATACACGTGGCTATCAGCACTGGGCGTTGTTACGGGGATACCGGCGCTGTGTCGAATCAGGTTGTTGAGTCAGGCAGATTAACCGGCAAACTGCGCAAAGCTCGTCTGCCGGTGAATGTCTGTTACTCGTTGCCCCAGCGGTTCAGGAACTCCGCAATTTCATCAATACGCTGCTCATCGATACCCGCTTCACGCGCCATATCCTGCTGCGACTCTTCACTGATCTCTTCGTTGTTCATCAGACGGGTGATCAGCAGCTGGAAGTAATGCGCCAGTGGGGTACGTTCAGCTTCGGTTACCGGCTTAGCGGACTCCGTCGCATACTCATCTGCGACATCATAGTATTTGAGAGAGATTTCGTTATTCATAGGGTGTCCGCAGAGTTGAGTTTGGGTTTAAGCGTTGGCAGGGCGTTGTGGCCCGGCGTAAAGGGGTATTATTTCGTGTTTAGGTTGGGGCTGTAAAGGGGGAGTGGGGAGGCGGAAGGAAGTATGGTAATGACGTTGCAGAAAATGTTGATAGACATGCCTGAAGCGCATTCGCACGGAAGGCCGCAGGGCTGCACAGACAAAAAAAGCCCGCAGTACGTTTATCTCGCGGGCTTTGAGGCGTTCGACGAAGTTCTGGTAACCCTCCATCGAACACCAATGCTCGTTTATAAGGGATTGCCATGGTCACTATGCTTGTTGATGCTTTCGAGTATTCGCAGAAGCAACCCTTTACCATCTTCCGGTGCAAAGGCGTTAATATACCTGTCTCTGAACTCTGATTTTATCATTTTATCGTCATATGTCAGAAAGTTCATCACTTCTTTTTTTAGATCTTCACGATCCTGGAGTGTTAATTCAGCTGTATAAATATCAATAGCTTCATCAATGGTGTCAGCACCTGTAATAAAGTCAAAGTCCTGATTTAATGTCCCTTCAATCAGAATATCTATATTAGTAGTTAGTAACATAATTTAAACCTCCGGGAATGCAGTCAGAATATAGTAAGGCTTGCCGTTGTACAATTCATATTTAAGAACAACTTTGACTTTCGTTGCCGGAGTCAGTTTTTGACTACCCCTGAACAGGGAATAGCCAATGGCTTTCCCGGTGTCATATTTGATATTTAAATTATGTCCTGGTCTGCTTGCCGCCCAAATTTTTATCCACTCTTTATTTACCTTTATGGCATCGGATACTGATTTTTCGGCCAGATCTATATTGGTGAAAGAACTAATGGCATTTGGCGGGCGAGCCATATTTTCTGTGCTTTTTAACCGGCCTGCTAATTCATGCTGCGTTTTACCAACATGCTTTAAAATTGCATGGCCTCCGGGCGTGTTACCAGTTACTGATTCATGTTGAATAAGTTTGATGCGTCCTGTGCGAATGGCTGCAACTCTCGCAGCTCCTGCCCCCAGAGAAAGAGCAACAGGTACAGCAACATCGAAGGTCAAACCTACCTTCCAGGCGGTATCTTCATCGGCGCCAAACTGTTTCGCCATCTCAATGGCGGCCCGATATGTTGCACTACGAACATTCTTGCCACTCAGAACCTGATTTGCTGCAGTATTAATACTGTCCATGCTGTGCGAGCCAACCACGATGCAGGCCGCCTTTGTTAAGCCTGTAGGCTCGGGTGCCATACAAAGCGCAGTTGCCCCGGCCAGCTCAAGCGTTCCCATTACCAGCCCCAGCCCGCCCATAAGACGGTTAGACATTGTCTCAGATTCGGTGACTGACTTGTCAGAAAGGGCAGCAGCAAGCTGGACAGGAGAAAATACTATCTTTAACCCATCATCCATGATTCAACTCCATCTGTGTGAACGACATCCTTTTTAAATCAGGCAGGTAGGTGCTTTGATCAGACCTACCTTAAATAAACACTGTTTCTTTAAAGCTTTGTTATCTCGATTATTAGTTATTTATTTTTAAAATAATATAGTCAGGTCACTAACTATGGGGATTAACTTACACATCGAGGCGCAAGTTAGTTTCGTTAGTTTATGGAGTTAGTCAGACGATGAAGCGGGCATTGCGTCAGTCGAGAGGTATGTTTTAAGGAAGAACGTAGACACAAAAGCCCGCAAGATTTTCATCCTGCGAATTCGCTGGTGGAGTATGAATAGAGTTAGCAACACCATGTAAAATTTGGTTTTTATCTAATTCAACTTTGTTGCGTGTACCTAATCGTGTACCAATTATCAGATCTCATACCCCGGTTCGGCACTGCTAGGATAACGAGTGCTCGGCGCTAAATCTAAATAAAATTATTTTAGGGTAAAGTATTCACACTGTTCATTTTTTGATTTTATCCATTTAATTTATTCGATTAGTTTGTGACTAGTTTGTGGTGGGATATACACTCGCATGCACTAAGAGTGATCACTTTAACCATGAAAGTAAGAACCGGCTTAAGCCGGTTCAAATCAAGTCATTTATCAAACATTGCAGAGAGCTCATCTGCTTCGCTATCTTAATTTTACTACAATTAAGGATACCGATAGATGCTGACTATAATTTCTAAGAATGCATCTTCGTTTGATGGAATCATCGGAAGTTTGAGTGTTAATAATTAATCAAAATCAACCTTCGAGTTTCTCAATGTATACGTAATTTGGCTCAGGTTGTTTTCTTATATGGTGAAAACCATGATTTCTATGAATTATTTTTGAGCTGTCAGCAAGATCCACCTTTAAGTTATCAAGCATTGCTAAGATAAAAAGTGTTTCTATAAATTTTTCAAATCCAAATAATTCATACTCATCCAGCATTATCTCATTGGCATGTGTGATGTCATTTCTTGCCTTGCATATTTTTTCTAAATCTTTTTCTGTAAATCTCAAGCTATTAGTTAGGCTCTTGGGGAGTTTTTCTAAAAATAAAGCAATGCATCTCTCAGTATTATATTTGGAACTGTTTAATTTAATAGTCCTTTTTAAAAGAGATGTTACTGGGACTTTTTCTCCAAATATTCTTATTGCAATTGGTTTTAATTTTTTTAGTGTGTCTTTTAATAATGCTTCATCTACATAATAGGCTTTTTGATAACATAACGATTCTAGCATACGGAAGTAGCCTAAGAATCTTTCTTCTGCATTTTGCATGGACCTGTATTTCAAGTATTTACCCACGAAAGATTTCTTTCTTGAATTGAAGAAGTTATTGAATATTTCAAGAGGTAATTCAGGCAGACCTAATGTGTCATGCTTTAGGTTACGGCTTAAAGGGAATAATGCATAATCATTGCCAGAAAAAACCGCTAATATATCGGTAGGGTAATATAAACTAAAGCTCTTCCTGTGTGGTGCTGAAAGCAAAACTTTTTCAATTTTTATCATTTTTCCGAATAAAAATGAAATTATTTCATGAATGTTTTTTTGTAATGTAAAACAGCTTTCAAGTAAAGATTCCTGGTCAAGGTACATATCTATGGATGGTGGGAATTGCATGCCAGTTGCGAAATTATCAGGCGTCCCAAATATTATCGGATTATAGCGTAAGCATAGATCTCCAAGATTTTCTATGCTTGAGTTGAATTCATCACTATCTATATCGAAGACGTTGGGAGATGAGTTTTCAATAGAAAATGCGTCCATTAATTCATATTGTTTGGAGGTATGGCCAATCCATTTTTGTATATCAGGTGAATGTAAGTGTATTGTATTGAAAGTGCTTGCTTTGTTTAGTGATCCATCTGATTGGATTAAATATTTAACATCGAATATGCATTCATGGAAATATCTTTTTTATTGGCGGTCTATTACTCCATTCGAAGACGACCTAACTGTTAGGTCAAATAAAAGAAAGCTATTTCTGAATGCAGAGCATTTCATAACTTTTATATTTTTAAAACCGATTTCAAATCCTCTATTTTCATCACTTTCACCGGTGATTTTCAAAGTGATATTTTTTGACGATAAACTTAGGGTTCCTACATGTTTATGGCTGTCATGACTAATAATTACAGTGAACTCATAATTTTCACCTAAGTGTAATTCTTCATTTTCTTTAAAACGCATAGTGCACCTTTACTTTTTTTAGATGAATATGAAATTAATATGCCACAAGAGTACTAAATATTTGAGTGTGCAGACAAAAAATTATCTTTTTACATAAAAAAACCGGCCTGAGCCGGTAAGTTTAATTATGCTTAATGACTACAGGTTGGTAGCCATTCTGCCTCGCTGTCTTCATGTAGCGTGAGGTTGGTCTGTATGCCATTGTTTGTTCGCCGCTTGAAAAGCACTCGCTCGTACTACTTCAGCGTCTGCGGCACCGCCTGGCCAAATGCGGTCAGGCTCAGCGGGTGCTGTTGACCGCGCGACTCCATAAATGACAGATACGCATAATAGAGATAACGTTTCGTGTTCATCGGGCGAACATTGGTCTTACCAATAAACAGCCCGTTTGGCGTCCCCAGTGGCATCAGGTAGCCACATAAATCGACCAGCGGATCGGCCGAACGTTTGATCTCCAGCGCTTCGCCGGATGACTGCTGTGACTGTAACAGCTCGCGCGCTTCATCGGGTGACGTGAAGCGCTGCATCAGATAACGAACAATTACGTCCAGCTCGGTACTGATTTTGTCCAGTAGCTGCGGATCGCGCTCTTTCGATGGTATGACTCCCGGGAACGTCAGAATTACCCGGAGACGTGACAAGCCGCCGCTGCGGTCGCTGAAGCGCATCGGGTTGTTGTTCACCGCCAGAATCACCGCCGGGATGTGTGTGGAGTAGGCGTCACGGTATTTCGGATCGATAGCCACCGCATTGCCGCCGGTAATGGCCGACGAGTTCGGCGGGCTGCTCAAAGAGCTGGCGCTGGATAAGCAGGAGGCTATGCTGAAATGCTGCGGCAGTGGGAAAGAGTACGTTGAATCGCACCGGGAGGCATTTACCGGGTTCGCGGATGCATACTGGCAGTCAGCCCTGCGCAACGTAAGCCCGACGTTGCTGTGGGCCATTAAGCTGTGTATGCACCGTGAAGAACTTTCCCCAACGTTTGCCGGAGAGGATCGGGACCGGATTAAAGACGTGTCTTATGTAGCTGGTGAAGCACTGACGCGGGCAGCGGCTGCCCTTCCGGACAGGGTAAAGGAAGAGGTACCGCTACTGGAGAATATTGGTCTTTATCGCCCGCCGTTAACGAGTATTGATATGGAGCTTTACCGCCATCCTATGCGCCGCCAGAAGCTGGCTGAATCAATCCGGGTGCAGCGTGCAAAGCTTCAGGAGGGCAGCCAGAAAAGATGCATTGTCCTTACTGCAAAAGTGCGGCGCACACCAAATCGAGCCGCTATATGTCCGAACAGGTGAAAGAGCCTTATCATCAGTGCACTAACCTGGACTGTTCCTGCACCTTCAAGACGAATGAGAGCATAACAAAAGTTATCACAGCACCACAACAGCCGGAGAAAGTAGTGGAAGTGCCAATGGAACTAGTACGAGAACGGCAGACGCTGGGTCGTTACGGTTCTGCATTCCGCCAGGTTCATTAATCCCGCATAGCCGCTGCCCGACCAGCGGCTTTTTTGTGTCTGTCGTTTTTCTTTCTGAAGCCCTTTTTCTGACCAGCCGCTTTGTAGATAGCTATGCATGCAAAACCATGTATCGCTTTCCCCCGTTCAGGCCATACCGGCGCGACTCTGACTACATCATGCATCTGCATAAAAAGCGATGCATAAAGCGGGCAGGCGTGGCGGGGATAGCATTGCGCGCCGGGATAGTAATGATTAATTTTTAAACCCCCTCAATATTTAAGATTGAGGGGGCTATGCCTTTTAATCGTTCTCTAAGCTCAATTCCTGAATTTTGCTTTTAACGGGACCCTTTTCCTTAAGGCGAGGGAATAACTCAGCATTAGTCGCGATGATAGTCACTACTGACTGTTTATCGCTAATATTCCATTTCGAAAAGTTTATATTTTGCTGGTCAAGCCATGAAGCTATCTCTGCGTTAGTGCTGACTTGATTAAATAGACGAGCAATTGCTCTTGAACCTGATGTTGATTCATCATCTGAATAATTCAAGACGTCTGAAAAATATTTCAATAAAGCAAGTGGTCTTTTCACATCAAGATCTCGTATGTATATTAAATCGCTTAGTTCTCTTAATGCTATTTCTTTGATGGTATCTGATAAGGTATCAAAAGTAAGCCGAGGGACCGGTCTATCAATAGCGTCAACCTTATACGTTTCATAGAAATTGAAAATAAAATCTTTAGCAAAGTCGAAATGCTCTGAATTTTTCTTTGAGTACTCTAAGACTTTTGAGTAGGAAGGATAGTTTTCATTAGCGACTTTATTGAATTTTTCTTGTGTATCAATCTCACTTTTGAAACTTTCAATCAGTGATTTTGTGAATTCATTAGATTCTGGATTTTTAACAAGATAATCGATTAGGGAATCATCAATGTCTTTAATATAGGTATTGTCAATTGCATCGCATAAAGCACTTCGATTATTTTGCATAAAACATTCAATGAAATTATCTGAGAGATACTGTGCCATAATTGAGAAAAAGTCAGTTACAATGGGGTTTACATCGCTAATTTCTAGCATTTTATTATCTGCTAATAATTCCAAGGAAGGAATCAAGTATTCATTCAAGCTTTCATTGGTTAATGCTTCAAATATGTGCGTGAAGTTAGATATATATTTTAGGTAGCAACTGAAGAAGTAAGTTAAATCGTCTTCGGCAGAGATATACTGCTTGTGGTTATCTATTGATGTAATATTTTTACTTGCAATCATATGTGACATCCAATGTGCAATACAATTACTTTTCCAATCAATGTTATAATTTATAATTCGTGTGTAATGGGGGGTAAGGTTCGTAGAATGCCATTGTGGAGTTAGCACCATCATTTCAAATAATAGAATATTTTGAGGTATGCTGCCACTTGTGAAGCTATTAAAAATTGATTCCAATCCCGGCTGCAACCCTTCTTTCAAAACTAATTTGATTCCGTCACTTTCAAATGCAACATGCCTATTTACATTTTTTTCAGTAAGGTTAAAGTCAATTCCACCTGCGAAGAGTGATTGTAGGCCATCAATGAAATCTTTTGATTCTAATTTAATCTGTTCAATCTCCAGAGTCTTAAATGATAGGGACTTATCTTTGAGGTTAAGTATGTAGAAAACAGTTTTGGGTGCACTTGATAGATCACTTAATATATTGTATCCGATTAATTGTGAAAGCAATTCTCCATGATGTAATGCGTGTTGTATTTCCGTGTTGTTTTGACCAAGCTCGATCAACTTATCATCATTACAAGTAATATACTTTGTAATATCATATGCAATTGTTTTTTGGATGTTGCTTAAATATAAACCATGAACATTAAATCCATCTTTTTTTAAAGTGTTTAATGAAGGCAGGAAATTTTCATTATCTAAAGTTGAAGCACCTGATATGTCCATGGTATCTAATGTTTTTATAACCTCGGGCAGTATTTCTTTAATAATATCGTTCTTTTCAGAGGTCATTTTAGAAAGCGTTATGAACCAATCAGTTGGATCTGTCGTGTCAATTACTCTTCTCCATGCTGATACAAAGCCAAACATATTGGAAATTCGAGCTAGATCCTCTGGGTTACACTGAGTTAGTGCGAGTTTAAGAGGTTCGTCAATTAATTCTCCTTCAGCGAGTTGAGCGTTGGTTTGGAAATTTATGCATAGCAACTCATCAATCCATTTCTTACGATCATTGTTATAAATTCGTTGAAGTTTTCTGATGCTCTTTTTATACCTATCTCTTATCTTTTCATCCAAATCGCTGCTTTCAAAATTATCAATTAAAAGATTTTCGAAAGGAAGATCATTATGCTTTGTAGTTAAAATATAATATGCACATGTTATATTCCTTACGTCAAAAGGCGTTGATATTAAAGTTATCTGTATGTCATTGATAAGTTTTTTTAAATATCTTGGAGTTATTGGTTGATAAGCCTTTGGAAGCCAGATTTCAATCAGTTCTGATGTATCATGGTGCAAATTTTCGAATTCATTTGGAAAACTTTGCTGCCAAAAATGAGAAAAAACATTCCGCCATCCAGCTGATAATATTGGTGGGATTTGGAAACTAAGAGGTATTCTCTTGGAAATAAATTCTCTTCCCTCATAAATATCCTGTGATAATGATTTTGCTACATGTTCTGATGAGTATGGTATTAATAGTTTTAGTCTTTTTTCAGATGAATTACTTATTAATTCAATATCGCTCCATAACTCTTTAACTTTTTCAGGAGGAATTCTATCTAAATTATCAACTATTAAAAGAAACTTTAGCCCGGGAGGTATACATTCTTTAAATCCACTAATCGCATTATGCAGTTCTATACTACCTACATCCTTTGAAACAAGCATCTTTTCAGAAATTATATCTACAGAATTTTTCTTAATAATATTTCCGAATTTTAATGATTTATCCCAGAATGAACGAATGAAAAAAATTGCAGAAAGAAGTAGTGGTGATGTGAGGAATAACATGAACAAACCAATGAGAAAATAACTCATACTTTCTAATGGTTTGCCCCACTCACTCTGAAGTGGCCGAATTGATTGAGTGCATATAAAAAGAGAGAATAAAAATAGTATAGCCCAAGTGCTTATTTCACTGTCTTGAGTCTTCTTGTAGGTAACATTGTTCCCAAGGGCGTTATCTTTAAACTCTCTTAGGTTTGACTTAAGTGAGTTGGGTATGTTGGGTTCCAATCCATCGTAGATTTTAGTTATTAGAGCTTTTTTTGTTGAACCTTGCTGGTATAATTCCGCATCGAAATTAATAAAATGAAAATTACCATTGGGAAGGTTTTTTTCAAGAAGCTTTATAACTGTTGATTTCCCTGAGCCTAATGGCCCGTTTATCCCAACGATATTTACGTCATCTCGCATGAGAGTATCAGCAATTTTTATAGAGATATTATTGTGACTGTTTCCATCAATAATGTCTTCAGTAGAAGGTGACTCTGTATGTAAAATAAATGACATTACCATTCTCCATTACTGTTTTTAATCTTAATGCCCCACCATGCCATAAGATCTCGCCTTTGATTCAGGTATGTACTTCTATTATAAGCCTTGCGCACCTCATTTTTATCTGTGTGTGCTAGAGCTGATTCTATAACATCTCCATTAGATCCTTCTTCGTTTAAAGTGGTGCTGGCGATAGAACGGAGATCGTGGGCAACTAACTTACTACCATATCCTATACGCTTTAAAGCGGCATTAGCAGTCTGGCTATTCATCGGTTGTTTTGGATCGTTCCTACTCGGGAAAACATGTTCTCGATGACCACTAACAGGTTTCATCACTTCAAGAATATCCAGTGCCTGAGTAGACAGAAGAACAATGTGTTCACGTTTACCCTTCATTCGTTCGGCAGGAATCGTCCAGAGTTTTGCATCTAAGTCGATCTCTGTCCAGCGAGTGCCAGAAGCCTCCGAAGGGCGAACGAGCGTCAAGAGTTGCCATTAAATCAGACAGCGAGTTGGAACCGACAAGTTTGACATAACCAAAGAGCGCATTAACTTTGGCAATTCTTCTGGCCGCAGTGTCGGCATGTTTTGCTTTTTTGGTTTCTCAAAGGCCATGCCAACCCCTGATGCCGGATTAGCATCAATCAGGCCAGTGTTTACCGCATAAATCATGATTTCGTTGATACGCTGAACCAGGCGACGGACTGTTTCAAGCGCCCCGCGAGCTTTAATCTGCTCCAATGCCTCAACGATCTTTCTGGCCTTAAGCGCTTGAACAGGAATCTCACCAATAGTCGGGAAGATGTCCTTCTCCAGCGACAGCCAAATATCCTTCGCATAATCCTCGGTGACGCTTTTACTTTTGAGCTGGAACCACCTCCCAGCCACAACTGAAAAAATACTATCCAGCTCAATTTGCCGTTGATCAGAAACTTCCTCTTGCTGCTTCGCTTCTGCGGGTCGATCCCTTGCGCAAGCAGCGACATATATTGGTCACGCATCTGACGTGCGACAGCGAGTGTTAGAGCAGGGTAGGAGCCAAGACTAAGATTTGTACGGCTGCTACTTCTTGGCCTCGGATAGCGAAAACGCCATAGCTTCTTACCCGACGGTTTAATGAGTAGGAAAAGACCGTCACCATCATGCAGTGTGAAGTCTTTCTACTGAGGCTTAGCTTTAGAATTTTTATTAGTGAGAGGACGTGTAATCCGTACCATGACTGATCCCCATCCAAAATGAGTACACGTTTTCGGTACAAATCACAGCTTGTACCTAAACGTGTACCAATTATCACCAGATTCAGGCGGATCATCCCGGAAGTTCACAGACACAAAAAAGCCCGCAAGGCTTTCACCTTGCGGGCTCTCAGGACTTCGATGATGGTTCTGGTAACCATCAACCAAGAATTTGGTGGAGCTGGCGGGAGTTGAACCCGCGTCCGAAATTACTACACCGTCGGCACTACATGCTTAGTCAGTTTTTACATTCGCCGGTTAGCTGCGAACAGACACGCCACTAACAGACTAGCCTGATTGGATTTAACGCTTCAACCCCAGGCAAGGCATCCACGCGATCTCTTTTGGGTTTGACTTCTCTTGATCCCCGTCTTAAGAGCGGAAGCTAGGGAGAGAAGGCTCTAAGCAGGTTATTAAGCTGCTAGTGCGTAGTTTTCGTCGTTTGCGACTATTTTTTTGCGGCTTTTTACGAGGCAAACCGCCCCTCGGCATGCTCCTAAGGCTTCACAATCCCGTCGAGTCCAGAATCAGCCCCAGAACTTCAAATACTAACAACAAAGCAACTCAAAATCCAGTGCTTAACGCTTTGAATTCTTCATGATACGTGCTTTGTCTAATTGCCATTCGCGGTCTTTGATATCATCGCGCTTGTCGTGCTCTTTTTTACCGCGTGCAACACCAATCTTCAGTTTGCACCAGGCGTTCTTCCAGTACAACGACAGCGCCACGATGGTGTAGCCTTCGCGGTTGACGCGGCCATACAGGGAGTCGAGTTCACGTTGCTTCAGTAGCAGCTTACGGCTGCGCGTTGGGTCACAGACCACGTGACTGGAGGCAACGGCTAAGGGTTGAAAGGTTGAACCGAACAGAAAGGCTTCGCCATCGCGCAGCAGAATATAGCTGTCGCTGATGTTGGCTTTACCAGCACGAAGTGACTTAACTTCCCATCCTTGTAACGACAATCCCGCTTCGTACTCCTCTTCAATGAAGTACTCGTGACGGGCGCGTTTGTTCATGGCAACAGTGGCAGAACCGGGTTTGTGTGCTTTTTTCTTTGTCATAGTGCGGCGTATTTTACATCACTTAGTCGGTTATCGCATCCCCAGTCCAGCGGGGCGGCAGGAAACGGGATATTCTAGCACACCCTCACTCGGGGACATTTTTGTTTAATCGCTGAAAATGCTATTATTCAGCGGTTTCGTGATGAACAGGAACCATTATGGCTCAGATTAGTCGTTCGGCGCTGGTCCCGTTTAGTGCCGGGCAGATGTATAAACTTGTAAATGATGTGGATGCCTATCCGCAATTCCTGCCGGGTTGCACCGGAAGCCGCGTGCTGGATGCGTCAGATAATCAGATGACTGCGTCCGTGGATGTGTCGAAAGCGGGCATCAGCAAGACATTTACCACCCGCAATACCCTGACAGATAACCAGAGCATCCATATGCAACTGGTTGATGGACCGTTTCGCAAGCTGACCGGCGGCTGGAAGTTCGTCTCGCTGGGCGATGACGCCTGCAAGGTTGAGTTAAGCCTGGAGTTTGAATTCACCAACATGCTGGTAGAGATGGCCTTTGGACGTATCTTCAAAGAGCTTGCCAACAGCATGGTGCAGGCTTTCACTCAGCGTGCCAAAGAGGTCTACAGTGCCTGAGATCTCCGTTGAGGTGGTCTACGCCTTACCTGAAAAACAGTATCAGCTTTACGTGAAAGTGGAGCAGGGCAGTACGGTAGAGCAGGCCATCCAAAAGTCAGGGCTACTGGAACTGCGTCGGGAGATTGACCTCACCAGTAACAAAGTCGGCATCTACAGTCGGCCAGTGAAGCTGGGTGATGAGGTTAATGAGGGCGATCGTATTGAGATCTATCGTCCGCTGATTGCCGATCCCAAAGAGCTGCGCCGTCAGCGCGCAGAGCGAGCGGCAGAAAGCAAAAAATAAGTCGCTATCCTGTCAGGCTCAGTGGATAGCGGGCATAAAAAAAGGCGCTCAGTGCGCCTTTTTGCTGTCTGTCGTTTAAACGGTCTTACGTTCAATCAGTCGCTGTTTCTGGCCAGATTCTGCTTATTGTCGATGTTAGTCAGAACACCGTTACCATCAAAGTTCAGTGTCAGCGTCTGCTGCTTCACGCGCTCATGACCTGGCTCCTGACGGAACACGTAATACCATACGTTGCTGCCAAACGGGTCTTTCATCATTGGCGTACCGAGGGTGTAAGCCACCTGTTGCTGTGTCATACCGGTATGGATCTTGGCTACGTCGTTAGCTACCAGATAGTTACCCTGGTTGATATCAGGACGATAGACCACGCGCTCTAAGGTGGAACATCCGGCGGTCATCATCAACATTACTACTGCCGCGGCAGTCAGCGTTTTACAGCGCATCTATACATTCCTTTTCCGGGGCCAAACGCCTTTTACAGGCGGTTTTCTTGCCATCAAAATCTGAACTCTGCCTGCGGCAGGCTTTATTACTTTGGCGACATAAGTGCCGATGATAATAAACCTTTTCGCTATTGGAAACCTCTACAGAGCAAGCTTATGACCCCAGCCGGTTAAAAAAGTGCGCTGCTATGCGGCTAAAAGTTCTTTTGCGTTGGCCAGGGTGTTGCGTGTGACCTCGCTGCCACCCAGCAGTCGTGCCAGTTCCTGCAGACGTGCACGCTTGTCCAGCGGCTGCATATGGGTCTCGGTCATCGCACCATCGGTCTCTTTGCTGACATAAAAATGCTGATGACCACAACCGGCAACCTGCGGCAGGTGGGTTACGCACATCACCTGAGTCGATTCGCCCAGCTGACGCAACAGCTTACCTACCACGGCGGCGGTCGGGCCGCTGATGCCGACATCCACTTCATCGAAAATCATCGCTGGCGTTTCCATTTTCTTCGCGGTGATGACCTGAATTGCCAGGGCGATACGTGACAGCTCACCGCCCGAAGCGACTTTGCCCAGCGGCTGCAGTGGCTGACCTGGGTTAGTCGTCACCTGGAAATCGACGCGGCTCGCACCGTCTGCGGTCAGTTGATCCGGATTAAAAGTCAGCGCGATTTTAAACTGACCATGCGGCATCGAGAGCAGATGCATACTCTGGGTAATCAGCAGTTGCAACTCATCGGCATAGTGGCTGCGCTGCTGATGCAGCTGCTCTGCACTTTGCAGCGCGGCCTGATAGTGTTCACCCACCAGTAATTGCAGGCTCTCCTGATCGCTCTCATGCTGAGACAGCAGTTCCGCTTCTGCCAGCAATTGCTGATGCAGTTCAGGCAGCCCTTCAGGGGTGACGTGATGCTTACGGGCTAAAGCAATCTGGCGCGAAATACGCTGTTCCAGTTCGTACAGACGGTTAGGGTCCAGATCGAGGCTGTCGCAGTAGTGGCGCAGCTCATCGCTGGCTTCGCTCAGCTGAATCGCCGCCTCTTCCAGCAGGTTGTGAACGCCGTTCAGCTTCTCATCCAGTGAGGTCAGTTCTGAAATCATCTCACGTGCGCTGTAGAGCAGGCTGTTGAGATTATTGTCATCGCTGTCTGCTAACAGTTGCAGTGCCTGCTGGCTGGTCGACAGCAACTGTCCGCTGTTGGCCAGACGCTTGTACTCTTCGTCGATCTGCTCATATTCACCCTGCTGCGGAGCGAAGTCGTTCAGCTCTTTCAACTGATACTGCAACAGCTCGCGACGGGATTCGCGCTCCTGCGCCTGCTGCTGATGCAGCGCCAGGGTGCGGCAGCTCTGATGCCAGGTCTGATAGCTGGCGCGCATTTGCTGCAGCAGATCGTCGTGACCGGCATAGGCATCCAGCAGATGTTTCTGGTGGTCTGGTTTGAGCAGAAGCTGATGGGCATGCTGACCGTGGATCTGAATCAGTAACTGGCCGAGATCGCGCAGCTGAGAGAGCGGCACCGCCGTGCCATTGATAAAGCCGCGGGAACGTCCGTCAGCGCTGATAACCCGGCGCAGCAGACATTCGTTGCCATCGTCCAGATGATTATCAATCAGCCAGCGCTGAGCAGAAGGGGAGGACTTAAGCTGGAAGCGGGCACAGAGGTCGGCCCGGCTGGCACCCTGACGCACCATGTCGGCATCAGCACGACCACCCAGACATAATCCCAGCGCATCAATCGCGATAGACTTACCGGCACCGGTCTCACCAGTGATTGCTGTCATGCCGCGTTGAAAATCAATGTCGAGCTCACGAACGATAGCGAAATTACTGATGGTCAGTTGGGCCAGCATAGGTTCACCTGTATGAATAAACACATATGGTTTTTCATACAGTATAAACTGGTTTTTTATCCAGTAAAGAGGAGAGGCCGCATTTCAGAACAATTTTTTTGACCAGCCCAGCTTTGAACTCAGCGTATTGAAATAGCTGTAGTTTTTAGGATGAATCAGGTTCAGGTGGTTGCTGCTGCGTCGAATCAGTACATCCTCGCCTTCCTGAATCGGCAGCGCAATCTGGCTGTCACAGCTGATTTCCAGGTCGCTGCGGCGCGAGGAAAAGCGCAAACGGATGGTACTGCTGCTGTTGATGACCAGTGGCCGCGCTGACAGCGTATGCGGGAACATCGGCACCAGCACAATCGCTTCAAGTGACGGCGTCAGAATCGGGCCGCCCGCAGAGAGTGAATAGGCGGTCGAGCCGGTGGGTGTCGAAATAATCAGCCCATCTGATCGCTGGGAGAAGGCGAACACTTCATCGATGTAGACTTCAAATTCGATCATGTGCGCGACTTTGCCGGGATGCAGCACCACTTCATTGATAGCGGAGCCAATGCGCGGCGAGCAGTCAGATTTGCACACCTGCGCTTCCAGCAGAAAGCGGCTCTCGACGAAATAGTTGCCCTGCAGCACCTCATCCAGCTGCTGCTGCGCATTGTCCGGATCAAGGTCGGTGAGAAAGCCGAGATTACCGCGGTTAATCCCAATCACTTTAATATCGTAGCGCGCCAGCACCCGCGCTGCGCCCAGCATATTGCCATCACCGCCCACCACGACCGCTAAATCGGCCTGCTGACCAATCTCCGCCAGCGTGCCCGTCTGCACGTCGTGAAGCGACAGCTCCTGCGCAATTTGCTTCTCAACGATCACTTGATAACCTTTGGCTGTCAGCCAGCGCCAGAGCATCTCATGCGTGGTTAACGCGGTGGGATGGCGCGGATGACCCACAATACCAATGCAGTTAAAGTGTTTGTTCATCTGGTCGGTGTTCCTTATAAGCCAAAACGGTAAGGCAATGTGATAGGTTCCCTTGAATCCGTCATACCAATCCCCATAATAAGCCAACCAGCGAAATGAATGTGCAAAACGCGGAGAAATTCATGAGTAGTAAAGAACAGAACACCCCAAACGAGCAAGTCTCAGACGAAATTCAGCAGGATCAGCAGCAACCTCAGGAAGCGGAGACAGCGGCAGAGGTGGATCCGCGTGATGAGCGTATTGCTCAGCTCGAAGCTGAATTAGCGCAGTCACAGACCGGTGTGCGCGATGCCCAGCTGCGTGCGCAGGCAGAGATTGAGAACATTCGTCGTCGTGCCGAGATGGACGTTGAGAAGGCGCACAAATTTGCGCTTGAGAAGTTTGCCAACGAACTGCTGCCGGTAATCGACAGTCTGGAACGTGCGCTGGAAGTCGCGAACAAAGAGGACCCACAGCTGGCTTCAATGATTGAAGGGATTGAACTGACCCTGAAAGGCCTGCTGGGCGCCGTGCGTAAATTCGGTGTTGAAGTGGTCGGCGAAACCGGCGTGCCGTTTAACCCGGAAGTGCATCAGGCGATGTCGATGATGGAGTCTGAAGAGTTTGAGCCAAACCATGTCATGCTGGTGATGCAGCGTGGCTATACGCTGAATGGCCGCCTGCTGCGCCCTGCGATGGTTGCGGTTTCCAAAGCGAAAAGCTGATTCAACGCCTGAATCCCGTTACACGGCCGCGCACTGACGCGGCCGTGTGCTTTCTGGCGTTAGTCCGGTAAAACCGGCGTCCAGTCCACCGGCTTTTTACCGGCAGCGCTCAGCAGCTCATTGGTTGTTGAAAAGTGTTTGCAGCCGAAAAAGCCACGGTGCGCGGAGAGCGGCGAGGGATGCGGTGCCTGCAACACGTGATGGCGCTGTCGATCGATAATGCTGCCTTTCTTCTGCGCATGTGAACCCCACAGCAGAAAAATCACCCCTTCACAGTGCTGGTTAATCGCCGCAATCACATTATCCGTAAAGGTCTCCCAGCCAAATCGCGCATGGGAATGCGCTTTGCCCGCCTCAACCGTCAACACCGTGTTCAGCAACATCACGCCCTGTTTTGCCCAGCTTTCAAGAAAGCCGTGACTGGGCTTCTGAAAGCCTGGAATATCCTGCATCAGCTCTTTATAGATATTCTGCAGAGAGGGCGGCACCTGGACGCCGGGCAGTACCGAGAAGGCCAGGCCGTGCGCCTGATGAGGCCCGTGATAGGGATCCTGACCGAGTATCACGACGTTGACGTCGCCCAGTTCCGTCAGGCGAAAGGCGTTGAAGACATCTTTCTGCGGCGGATAGACCGTGACACCTGCGGCGCGTTGATCGACGACCTGCTTCAGCGTCTCGATAAAATAGGGTTTCTCTTTCTCTTCAGCCAGCACGTCGTGCCAGGTCAGCTTTTCAGCCATGTTTAACTCCCTTAACGTTAGTGCCATAAGCTTAGCGGTTCCTGCCGCTGACCTGAAGGCAAAAATAATTTGAATAATACAAATTAAGTTTAGGTGGCAGCGGTATTGAGATCAACGGGTTAGCTTAAAAGCGGTCGGAATGCCTGATTAATATTGATACAGGTCAAAGCTGTCCGAAATCAAAGGTGATATACCGGGGCCTCAAGTTTGATTTATCCACGTATTACCCGGGAGACGCAATCATGATCACTGGTATCCAGATCACTCAATCAAACAATTCACAACTACTGAACTCCTTCTGGCTGCTGGACGAAGAGAAAGCCGAAGCGCGTTGCTTGTGTGCAAAAGCGGGCTACGAAGAAGATCAGGTTGTCGCCATCAGCGAACTGGGCGAATTCGCTTACCGCGAAGTGCCGGTTGAAATCAAACCACAGGTACGTGTTGAAGGTGGACAGCATCTGAACGTCAACGTTCTGCGCCGCGAAACGCTGGAAGATGCAGTTAAACATCCTGAAAACTATCCGCAGCTGACCATCCGCGTTTCAGGCTATGCCGTGCGTTTTAACTCACTGACACCTGAGCAGCAGCGCGACGTCATTACCCGTACCTTTACTGAAAGTCTTTAAGCAGCCTGAGTTATCGGTTGCTGAAAATTAGCGCAAAGCGCACACAGCAATTTTTATTAATATTATGAATAAGATAAACAGTTAACTGCCCGGCACGCTGATGCCAGTATCATGAAGAAAGCGCTCTGGCAGATAAAAGATTGTGAAAGGGCTGTTACTGATTATCAGATAAAAAAAATCGCCTCCTGTGAGGCGATTTTTTTATGCTTGCGATGATTTATTCCGCATTCTCGTTAGCTGGCGTACTGCCGCTTGCCTTGCGGCGTTTGCCGACATTTTTGGCATCACGATGGCGTTTTTTCACACGCGGTTTTTCTGTTTCACTGGCTTTCTGCTCTGCACGCTTCGCCAGAACCTTTTTCGACGGTTTACCGGTCGTTTTGGCACTTGGCGCCCGCGTCTCAGGACGAAGCTCATCAATCACGCGTGCTTTGATCGGCTCGTTCACATAGCGGGTGATTTTGCCCAGCAGCACGAAATCGTGCGCTTCAACCAGTGAGATGGCGATACCTTTACGGCCCGCACGACCGGTACGCCCGATGCGGTGCAGATAGGTATCAGCGGTGCGCGTCATGTCATAGTTGAAGACATGACTGACATCTTCAACGTCAATGCCGCGCGCGGCGATATCCGTCGCAACCAGCACGTTAACGCGGCCTTCACTCAGACGTTTAATCGCTTCGTTACGCTTCGCCTGCACCATTTCGCCTTCAAGATAGCTGCTACGAATCCCCGCTTCGTGCAGCCAGCTCACCAGCTCATGCAGACGTTCACGCTTACGCACGAACACGATGCTGCGCGTCACATCCGGCTGTTTCAGCAGATGGATCAGTAATTTGGTTTTGTGCTGCAGATCGTCAGCGCGGTAGTACCACTGCTGGATCTTTTTGCGCTCACGGCGGCTTGGGTCCGCTTCCAGCTCAACCGGATCGTTCAGCAGACGCTCGGCGAAGTCACGAATATTGTCGCCTTCCAGCGTGGCGGAGAACAGCAGGGTTTGCTTGCGCCAGCGCGTTTCAGCCGCGATGGTTTCGATATCCTGGGCAAAGCCCATATCGAGCATGCGGTCCGCTTCATCCAGCACCAGGGTTTCTACTGCGCGGCAGTCAAAGTTCTCTTCTTTGATGTACTGCAGCAGACGGCCGGTGGTGGCGACCACGATGTCCTGGTTTTCGCTGAACACTTCGGCATGGTTCATATAGGCCACGCCGCCAGTGATGGTGGCGATGTCCAGATGGGTATGTTTCGCCAGCTCACGCGCATGATCGGCGACCTGCATCGCCAGTTCGCGGGTCGGGGTCACAATCAGGATGCGTGGCGGGCCAGATTTCTTACGCGGAAAATCAAGGAGGTGCTGCAACGCCGGTAACAGATACGCGGCGGTTTTCCCGGTCCCTGTAGGTGCCGAACCCAGAACGTCACGGCCCTCCAGCGCGGGCGGAATTGCAGCAGCCTGGATCACTGTTGGGCGCGTAAAGCCTTTTTCCTGCAACGCTTGTAGCAGGCTTTCGTCGAGTTCGAGTTCGGAAAATGTGGTTACTGTCATGGTCTACCTCAGTTTGGGGCGCTGATTATAGACAGATCAGACTGAATCTTCATCTGTTAATCCGTTTCGGCTGCGCCTGGGGTTGTCTGCCGCGTGAATTCCCTCTGTTGTCACGTTACACTCATGCGCTGCCGTACGGCAGGAAAAAAACGATGGTAGTGACGAATGATGCAGGATAAGCCGCGTGAACGGCCACAGTTAAACAAGAACGGTTTTACCTTTAAACAATTTTTTGTCGCGCACGATCGCTGTGCGATGAAAGTGGGCACCGATGCCATTCTGCTTGGGGCCTGGGCGCCGGTTGCCGGGGTAAAACGTATTCTGGATATTGGCAGCGGCAGCGGGCTTATCGCGCTGATGCTGGCGCAGCGTACGCCGTCGCCGGTCAACATCGATGCGGTTGAGTTAGAACCGCAAGCCGCGCTTCAGGCGCAGGAGAATGTGCAGCAGTCGCCGTGGCCTGAACGTATTCAGGTTCATCAGCGTGATATCGCCGACTGGGCTGAACAGTGCGATAAACGTTACTCGCTAATCGTCAGCAATCCGCCTTATTTTGCGCCTGGCGTGGCCTGTTCGACTGCGGCACGGGACAGCGCCCGAGCCACGGCCTCGCTCGATCATCAGACACTGCTACGCAGCGCTGCATTATTGATTGAAGAAGAGGGGATGTTCTGCGTGGTGCTGCCCACCGCGACCGGCCAGGAATTCATCGCCCTGGCGCAGGCGGATGGCTGGCACCTGCGTTTCCGGCTGGACGTGGCGGAATATGCCCATCGTCCGCCGCACCGCGTCCTGCTGGGGCTGTCGCCGCAGGCCGGTGAAACCCTGCTGGAGCGCCTTGCTATCCGCACGCCGGACACCCGCTATTCTGATGAGTGGTGTAGCCTGACGCGGGAGTTCTACCTTTTTATGTAGTCCGGCGGCGTCAGGATGGTTGGCCGCGCCTCGGGCAGTAAATCCGGGTAGTCGCGGATATAGTGCAGGCCGCGACTCTCTTTTCGCTCCAGCGCACAGCGCACCATCAGGTCAGCGACCTGCACCAGATTCCGTAGCTCCAGCAGGTTATTAGAGAGGCGGAAATGACGATAATATTCATCGATCTCCTGCTGAAGCAGGTTGATGCGGCGCAGCGCCCGCTCCAGTCGGCGGGTCGTGCGGACGATTCCCATGTAATCCCACATGAATAACCGCAGCTCGTGCCAGTTATGCTGGATCACCACGCGTTCATCGGCGTCATCAACCTGACTTTCATCCCATGCGGGTAGCGCAGTAACGGCTTCGATGGCGGGCAGGGTGCGAATCAGCTCCTCTGCGGCTGACCAGCCATAAACCAGACACTCCAGTAGCGAATTGGATGCCATGCGGTTAGCGCCATGCAGGCCGGTATAACTCACCTCACCGATGGCATAGAGGCCACTCACGTCGGTCTGGCCATGCTGATCAACGACTACGCCGCCACAGGTATAGTGCGCGGCAGGCACAATCGGGATGGGTTCTTTGGTGAGGTCAAAGCCAAAGGTCAGCAACTTCTCATAGATCATCGGGAAGTGCGCGCGAACAAACTCCTCAGGCTGGTGGCTGATGTCCAGATACATACAGTCAACGCCCAGCCGCTTCATCTCATGATCGATGGCCCGGGCGACGATATCGCGCGGGGCGAGTTCGGCACGCTCATCGAAATCGGGCATGAAACGGCTGCCATCGGGACGCAACAGCCAGGCACCTTCTCCGCGTAACGCTTCGGTTAACAGGAAATTCTGCGCCTGCGGATGAAACAGGCAGGTCGGGTGGAACTGATTAAATTCCAGATTGGCAACCCGGCAGCCGGCACGCCAGGCCATTGCGATCCCGTCACCGGAGGCGATGTCGGGGTTAGTCGTATATTGATAGACCTTGGCGGCACCACCGGTTGCAACCACCACGGCCCGTGCCCGACAGGTTTCCACCTGTTCGCGATTACGGTTCCAGATCCACGCGCCTACTACACGGCGTGGGCCTGGCAGGCCGATTTTATCTGAAAGAATCAGATCGACCGCGTTGGTGCGTTCCAGAATCCGGATGTTGGGATGGCTCAACGCCTGGCTTACCAGCGTCGTTTCAACCGCGTGGCCGGTGGCGTCAGCGCTGTGCAGGATACGGCGATGACTGTGGCCGCCTTCCCGCGTCAGGTGATAACGCATGTCGCCGGCCGCCTGCGGATCGAGATCAAAAGCGACACCGTTGTCGATCAGCCACTGCACGCAATGCCGGGCATTACTGGCGATAAACGAGACGGCTTCACGGTCGCATAATCCTGCTCCGGCAATCAGCGTATCTTCGATGTGCGACTCGATACTGTCAGTCTCATCAAATACCGCAGCAATACCGCCCTGGGCGTAAAGGGTTGACCCCTCATTGACCTGCGCTTTACTGAGAACTGTCACCTGATACTGTTTTGCCAGCCGCAACGCCAGCGACAGGCCAGCAGCACCGCTGCCCACAATGAGTACATCACACTGATAATCCGGGTTCGCATTCATCATAATGTTTAATTTACTAAACAAGAATAGGGCTGAGCATAAGCGCAATAGGGGTTGCTGTGAAGTATTTTAAACATCTGGCGCAGGTTTTTGTCTGATGATTTCCCAAAGTTACTTAATATCAGTGAGTTAAAACCTGGCTGCTTTTGGCGGGGTTTTTTATAGCAAACTTATTAAACCTAAAGGATTTAATGATGAAAAAGCTGTTGTCATAGGTTACTCTGCCTGCGATTTACGCTCCTTACACTGAACGAAAACGAAGAACCTGTGTAATGTCCATCGGAGCGGTAAATATCAGGGCGAGAAGTGAACTTCGCACCACATCACAACTCTAAGCGCATGCTTGCTCAGAACCATGAGATGTGCTGGCAGTTACTTTATGCGTATGAAAAATTTGGGGAGACATTACCTCGGATGAGCGAGCAGTTGACGGACCAGGTCCTTGTCGAGCGCGTACAGAAGGGAGATCAAAAAGCTTTCAACTTACTGGTGATTCGTTACCAGCATAAAGTGGCGAGCCTGGTTTCACGCTATGTTCCCTCGGGCGACGTACCTGATGTAGTACAGGAATCGTTTATTAAAGCGTATCGCGCACTGGATTCATTCCGGGGCGATAGCGCGTTTTATACCTGGCTGTACCGCATTGCGGTAAATACAGCGAAAAATTACCTGGTTGCTCAGGGGCGTCGTCCGCCATCCAGCGATGTGGATGCTATTGACGCAGAAAATTTCGAAAGTGCGGGTGCATTAAAAGAAATTTCGAACCCTGAGAACTTAATGTTGTCAGAAGAATTGAAACAAATTGTCTTTCGTACCATCGAGGCGCTACCCGAGGACTTGCGTATGGCAATCACCCTCAGGGAACTGGACGGTCTGAGTTATGAAGAGATCGCCGTCATTATGGATTGCCCGGTAGGCACTGTTCGATCACGTATCTTTCGTGCGCGAGAGGCCATTGATAACAAAGTTCAACCGCTTATCCAACGTCAGTGATAACGGCTACTGGAAGGGTACATAGGCATGCAGAAAGAAAAACTTTCCGCTTTAATGGATGGTGAGACCTTAGATAACGAGCTGTTTTCCGCCTTGTCTAAGGACGCAGAATTACAGAAAAGCTGGGCAAGCTATCATCTCATTCGCGATACCATGCGCGGTGATGTGGGCGATGTCCTGCATTTTGATATTTCTGCGCGCGTCGCTGCTGCCATCGAAAAAGAACCGTTGCGTACGGTTACAACGTTGATCCCTGAAGCTCAGCCAGAACCTTCCCGCTGGGAAAAAATGCCGTTCTGGAAAAAAGCGCGCCCGTGGGCTGCGCAACTGACCCAGGTCGGTGTCGCTGCCTGTGTTTCACTGGCCGTGATCGTAGGCGTTCAGCACTATAACCAGCCAGAGGGCAGCGCCACGCAGACCTCTGACTCTCCGGTGTTCAATACGATGCCGATGATGGGCAAAGCGTCTCCGGTGAGCCTGGGCGTGCCGTCTGATGCATTTGACACCAACAGTTCTAACCAGCAGGTTCAGGACCAGCGTCGTCGCGTAAATGCCATGCTGCAGGATTACGAACTGCAACGTCGCCTGCACGCTGACCAGCTGCAGTTTGAAACCACTGCGCCAAAACAGGCGCAGGTTGATGTTCCCGGAAATCAATCATTAGGACAGCAACAGCAGTAATGAAGCCGCTTTGGTATGCTGTTAGCCTGCTGACAGGCAGCCTGTTGTGGTCATCTGCCGCCCCGGCGCAACCTTCTGCGTCCGGGGCGCTATTGCAGCAGATGGAGCAGGCAAGTCAGAACCTCAACTACGAATTCGCCTATATCAACGTTTCCCGCATCGGCATCGAATCGCTGCGTTATCGTCATGCTGTAATCGATAACCGGATATTCGCGCAGCTGTTGCAGATGGACGGGCCACGTCGGGAAGTGATCCAGCGCGGCAACGATATTAGTTACTTCGAACCCGGCCTCGATCCCTTTTCGCTCCCCGGCAATCACATTATCGATGCTTTACCGTCGGTAATTTTTGCTGACTTCACCAAGCTCGCCACAGCCTATGATTTTATTACCGTGGGCCGCTCGCGCATTGCCGATCAGATGTGTGATGTGTTGCGCATCGTTTCACGCGATGGCACCCGTTACAGCTATGTGGTCTGGCTGGATGTGGACACCAAGCTGCCGCTGCGCATCGACCTGCTCGATCGTGATGGCGAAACGCTGGAGCAGTTCCGCGTCATCAGCTTTGCGGTGGACGAAGGGGTGCGTAATCTGATGCAGGGGCTGGAGAAAGCCAATCTGCCTCCGTCGCTTTCGGTGCCGAAAGGGGATGCGGTCACGCTCACCTGGCAGCCAGGCTGGATACCTGCCGGTATGTCGCTGGTGTCGCAGAATCGCCGCACGCTACCCGGTCTGAATAAAAATATGGAATCGAAGCTCTACAGTGATGGCCTGTTTAGTTTCGCTATCAACGTGACGCCGGCCGATAAAACCAGCACAACGCAGACATTGCGCACTGGGCGTCGTACGGTACAGACCGTTGTGCGCAATAATAACGAAATAGCGGTGATCGGCGAATTACCGCCCTCGACCGCAAAACGTATTGCGGACAGCATCGACCTGGGGTCACAAAAATGATGAGAGAATGGGCCACCGTGGTGGCATGGCAGGATGGCATCGCCACGCTGCACACTGAAGCAAAAACCTCCTGCAACAGCTGCCAGGCGCGTAAAGGCTGCGGCAGCCATATGCTGAATAAGCTCGGTCCGAAGAATGCCCACGTGATGCAAATCGCCAGCAGCAAGCCGCTGCAGCCGGGGCAGCGGATCGAACTTGGTATCAAAGAGAGCAGCCTGCTGGGTTCAGCGTTGCTGGTCTACATGACGCCGCTGTTTGGCCTGTTCCTGGTTTCCGGGCTGTTTCAGGCGCTGTTCAGCAGCGATCTGGCCGCCGCCTGCGGTGCGCTGCTGGGCGGTATCGGGGGTTTTATTGTCGCCAAAGGCGTTTCAATGAAATTCGGCGATCGAGAAGCCTTTCAGCCGGTCATTCTGAACATCGCCTTGCCTCCCGATGCGCTGCGTGTTGAAAGCGAAGCGTAACGCACGTCCAGGCCGCGCATCCCGCGGCCTTTGTCTGTTCTGCCTCGCGCAGATATCTGTTTCGCTTCCACCACGTTCCATTCTTTTATGCGCGGCGTTAACAGTGTAATATGCGTCGTCATTAATGAGGCTGACAGGATTGTGGGTAAAGAGCGATCTTCCTGAATGTGTCTGTGCTCAGGTTTTCAACTGAATTTTAAGCGAAGATATCCCAATAAATGAAGCACATAAGAAATTTCTCCATCATCGCTCATATCGACCATGGCAAATCTACGCTCTCTGACCGCCTGATTCAGATTTGCGGCGGCCTCACCGCTCGTGAAATGGCTGCGCAGGTTCTTGACTCTATGGATCTGGAGCGCGAGCGTGGCATCACCATCAAAGCACAGAGCGTCACACTCGATTACCACGCGAAAGACGGCCAAACTTACCAGCTCAATTTCATCGATACCCCAGGACATGTAGACTTCTCTTATGAAGTTTCCCGCTCACTGGCCGCCTGCGAAGGTGCGCTGCTGGTGGTGGATGCCGGTCAGGGTGTTGAAGCGCAGACACTGGCGAACTGCTACACCGCGATGGAGATGGATCTGGAAGTGGTGCCGGTTCTGAACAAAATTGACCTGCCCGCTGCCGATCCCGATCGCGCCGCGCAGGAAATTGAAGATATCGTCGGCATTGATGCAACTGACGCGGTGCGCTGCTCAGCTAAAACCGGCGTCGGCGTTCCGGAAGTGCTGGAACGCTTAGTGCGCGACATTCCGCCGCCAGAAGGCGATCCGGAAGCGCCGCTGCAGGCACTGATTATCGACTCCTGGTTCGATAACTACCTGGGTGTTGTTTCCCTGGTGCGCGTGAAAAACGGCACCATGCGCAAAGGCGACAAGATCAAAGTCCTGAGCACCGGTCAGGTTTATAACGCTGACCGCCTGGGTATCTTCACCCCGAAACGGGTTGATCGTAATGAGCTGAACTGCGGTGAAGTAGGCTGGCTGGTCTGCGCCATCAAAGATATCCTCGGCGCACCCGTGGGCGATACGCTGACTACCGCACGTAACCCGGCAGACAAAGCGCTGCCAGGCTTTAAAAAAGTGAAGCCACAGGTTTACGCTGGTCTGTTCCCAATCAGCTCTGACGACTATGAAGCGTTCCGTGATGCGCTCGGTAAGCTGAGCCTGAACGACGCCTCGCTGTTTTATGAGCCAGAAAGCTCAACGGCGCTGGGCTTTGGTTTCCGCTGCGGCTTCCTCGGTCTGCTGCACATGGAGATCATCCAGGAGCGTCTGGAGCGCGAATACGATCTCGATCTGATCACTACCGCACCGACGGTGGTGTATGAAGTCGTGACGACCAGCGGCGAAATCGTTCATGTCGACAGCCCATCCAAGCTGCCGGCACTGAACAATATCGAAGAGCTGCGTGAACCGATTGCCGAATGTCACATGCTGCTGCCACAGGAGTATCTGGGCAACGTCATCACGCTCTGTATTGAGAAGCGTGGCGTGCAGACCAACATGGTTTACCACGGCAATCAGGTGGCACTGACTTACGAAATTCCGATGGCTGAAGTGGTACTCGACTTCTTTGACCGTCTGAAATCAACTTCGCGCGGTTATGCCTCGCTGGATTACAACTTTAAACGTTTCCAGCCTTCAGACATGGTACGCGTCGACGTACTGATTAACTCTGAGCGTGTGGATGCGCTGGCGCTGATTACTCACCGTGACAACGCGCCTTATCGCGGACGCGATCTGGTTGAGAAAATGAAAGAGCTCATCCCGCGTCAGCAGTTTGATATTGCGATTCAGGCTGCCATCGGCAACCACATTATCGCGCGTTCAACGGTGAAACAGCTGCGTAAAAACGTTCTCGCCAAGTGTTATGGCGGTGACGTCAGCCGTAAGAAGAAACTGTTGCAGAAGCAGAAAGATGGTAAGAAGCGAATGAAGCAGGTTGGTAACGTTGAGCTGCCACAGGAAGCGTTCCTCGCCATTCTGCATGTCGGTAAGGACAGCAAATAAGGATTTCCAATGGCTAATATGTTCGCCCTGATTCTGGCGATAGCGACGCTGATTACTGGCATCGTATGGGTAATTGATCGTTTTAAATGGGCACCCGCGCGTCGCGCGAAACAGGCTGAGGCTCAGGCCCAGACCGGTAACGCGCTCGACAGCAAAACGCTGGCGAAGGTCGCTGCAAAGCCAGGCTGGGTTGAAACCACCGCGTCTGTGTTTCCGGTGCTGGCCGTGGTTTTCATCGTGCGTTCGTTTATCTACGAACCGTTCCAGATTCCCTCTGGCTCGATGATGCCGACACTGCTGATTGGTGACTTTATCCTGGTGGAGAAGTTTGCTTACGGCATCAAGGATCCGATCACCCAGACGACGCTGATCCCAACCGGTCAGCCGAAGCGCGGCGATATCGCGGTATTTAAATACCCGAAAGATCCGAGCCTGGATTACATTAAGCGCGTTATCGGCCTGCCGGGCGACAAAGTCATTTATGATCCTTACAGCAAAACGCTGACGGTGAAACCGACCTGCTCCGATGATAAAGCCTGTGACACAGCGTTAGCGGTAACTTACACCGACGTTGAGCCAAGCAACTTTGTTCAGACCTTTAGCGGCTTTGATGGCAACGAAACCGGCAACGGTTTTTATCAGGTGCCGCAGGGCGATACCCTGCGCGGTGGTTTGCGCCTGGGAACCCGCAAAGAGACAATCGGTAACGTGACGCATGACATTCTGCTGGTAAACGAAGCGCAGAGTCAGGCAGGCATGTATTATCAGCAGCCGGGTCAGCCGCAGGCGAGCTGGGTCGTGCCGAAAGGGCAATACTTCATGATGGGCGACAACCGTGATAACAGCGCCGACAGCCGTTACTGGGGCTTTGTCCCGGAGCGTAATCTGGTCGGTAAAGCGGTCGCTATCTGGATGAGCTTTGAGAAACAAGAAGGCCAGTGGCCAACCGGCGTGCGATTCAGTCGCATCGGTGGTATCCACTAACATTATTGTCTGATTAACAGGCAAATCGGGTGGCCTCCTCAGGGAGGCCACTGCACACCAAACGGAACGTGTTGGATTACCAGCCCCGTTTGGTATGCAGAGTCACAGACGCAACAAAGAACTGGAATCGCATGAACCCCATCCTGATTAACAAGCTTCAGCGCAAACTGGGCTACACTTTTACTCATTCGGAACTGTTACAGCAGGCCCTGACTCACCGCAGCGCCAGCAGTAAGCACAACGAACGCCTGGAATTTCTTGGCGATTCTATTCTTAGCTATGTGATTGCTAATGCCCTTTATCACCGCTTCCCGCGGGTTGATGAAGGTGACATGAGCCGCATGCGCGCCACGCTGGTGCGGGGCAACACGCTGGCTGAAATGGCTCGCGAATTTGATCTTGGCGAGTGCCTGCGCCTGGGACCCGGTGAGCTGAAAAGCGGCGGTTTCCGTCGTGAATCGATCCTGGCGGATACGGTGGAAGCGCTGATTGGCGGTATCTTCCTCGACAGCAGTATTGAGCGGGTAGAGCAGCTGATCCTCGACTGGTATCAGACCCGCCTCGACGAAATCAGTCCTGGCGACAAACAAAAAGATCCGAAAACGCGCCTGCAGGAGTATCTGCAGGGACGTCATCTGCCGCTGCCAAGTTATCTGGTAGTACAGGTACGTGGCGAAGCCCACGATCAGGAATTCACCATTCACTGTCAGGTGAGTGGCATGGCCGAGCCGGTTGTCGGCGTCGGCTCCAGCCGTCGTAAAGCTGAGCAGGCAGCGGCTGAACAGGCACTGATAAAATTAGGTCTTGAATAGATCTGTCGGGATGACAGTGCCGGAACCGGCACTGAACCATTAACCTGACACTCTATCCCGGCGTCAGAAGACGCTGAATGACACATGACTCAAATAGCACTCTTTCGGCGCCGCATCAGGCGCTGAACAATTCAGGACTCGAATGAGCGAAAACGTTACTTATTGCGGCTTTGTCGCGATTGTTGGCCGACCAAACGTCGGTAAATCCACCTTACTGAACCAGTTGCTGGGGCAGAAGGTGTCGATCACCTCGCGTAAGCCGCAAACCACGCGCCACCGCATCATGGGCATTCATACCGAAGGCGAATATCAGGCGATCTACGTCGATACTCCCGGTCTGCACATGGAAGAGAAGCGCGCCATTAACCGTCTGATGAACCGCGCAGCCAGCAGTTCTATTGGCGACGTAGAACTGGTGATCTTCGTGGTTGAAGGCACCCGCTGGACGCCCGATGATGAGATGGTATTGGGCAAACTGCGCGACAATAAAGTGCCGGTGGTGCTGGCGATCAATAAGGTCGATAACATCCAGGATAAAAGCATTCTGCTGCCGCATCTGCAGTTCCTGAGCCAGCAGATGAACTTCCTCGATATCGTGCCTATTTCCGCTGAAAGCGGCAAAAACGTCGATACCATTGCGGCGATTACCCGCAAGCATCTGCCGCAGGCCGATCATCACTTCCCGGAAGATTACATCACCGACCGCTCACAGCGTTTCATGGCGTCAGAGATGATCCGTGAAAAACTGATGCGCTTCCTGGGGGCTGAACTGCCTTACTCCGTTACGGTTGAGATCGAGCGCTTCGTGACCAACGAACGTGGCGGTTACGACATTCACGGTCTGATTCTGGTTGAGCGCGAAGGGCAGAAGAAGATGGTGATTGGCAACAAAGGCGCCAAAATCAAAGTCATCGGAACAGAAGCGCGCAGAGACATGGAAGAGATGTTCGAAGCGAAAGTGCATCTCGAACTGTGGGTGAAAGTGAAATCCGGCTGGGCAGATGACGAACGTGCGCTGCGCAGCCTGGGTTATACAGACGATCTCTGATTCAATGGAAGGCTGGCAACGCGCCTTTGTGCTGCATAGTCGCCCCTTCAGCGAAACCAGTCTGCTGCTCGACCTGTTCAGCGAAAGCGAAGGGCGGGTGCGGGTTCTGGCCAAGGGCGCACGTTCGCGGCGCTCGCAGCTGAAGGGGGCGTTACAGCCTTTTACCCCGCTGCTGGTTCGCTGGAGCGGGCGCGGGGAAGTCAAAACCCTGCGCAATGCCGAGGCGGTGTCGCTGGCTTTACCGCTCAGCGGCATCACGCTCTACTGCGGTCTCTACGTCAATGAGCTGGTCTCTCGCGTATTGCAGCAGGAATTCCCCTTCTCAGAACTCTTCTTCGACTATCTCAACTGCCTTCAGGCATTAGCCTCAACGCACGGCAAGCCCGAACCGGCACTGCGACGTTTTGAACTGGCGCTGCTCGGTCACCTGGGTTATGGCGTCGATTTCCTGCACTGTGCCGGCAGCGGCGAGCCGGTCAGCGACAACATGACGTACAGCTACCGCGAAGAGCGCGGCTTTATTGCCAGCCTGGTGGTCAATCAGCGCAGCTTTACCGGCCGCGAGTTGCGCGCCCTGTGCGAGCGAGAGTTTCCCGATGCCGACACCCTGCGCGCCGCGAAGCGGTTTACCCGCATCGCCCTGAAGCCCTATCTTGGTGGCAAGCCGCTGAAGAGTCAGGAGCTGTTCCGCCAGTTTATCCCGAAGAAAAAGCCTGAACAGGCAGAAGAATAGCGCGGGTCGTACCGCCTGTTTCACTTTGCGCGGTACACTCAACATCACGATGAATAAGAAGTGAGGATGGTCATGGCTGAGTTGCTGTTAGGCGTCAATATCGATCACATTGCCACGGTGCGTAACGCCCGTGGGACAAACTATCCCGATCCGGTACAGGCGGCGTTTATCGCCGAGCAGGCGGGCGCAGACGGTATTACCGTGCACCTGCGCGAAGATCGCCGTCACATCACTGATCGCGACGTGCGTATCCTGCGTGACACCATCCAGACGCGGATGAATCTGGAGATGGCGGTCACCGATGAGATGATCGGCATCGCCTGTGATATTCAGCCCCACTTCTGCTGCCTGGTGCCGGAAAAGCGTCAGGAAGTGACCACTGAAGGCGGGCTGGATGTGGCGGGGCAGCAGGAGAAGATGAACGCAGCCGTACGACTGCTGAGTGACGCAGGCATTCTGGTTTCGCTGTTTATCGATGCCGATCACCGTCAGATTGAAGCGGCCGTGGCCAGCGGCGCGCCTTACATCGAAATTCATACCGGCGCTTACGCCGAAGCACCAGAGGGACTGGCGCGAGACGCGGAGCTGGCGCGTATCCGTCACGCCGCGAGCTTTGCCGCCAGCCTGGGACTGAAGGTCAATGCCGGTCACGGTCTGACCTACCACAACGTGCTGCCGATTGCGGCGCTGCCGGAAATGCATGAGCTGAATATCGGCCATGCGATTATTGGCCGCGCGGTGATGAGTGGCCTGCCGGATGCGGTGAAAGAGATGAAGCAGCTGCTGCGTGAAGCCCGTCGCTGATGGCTATTCTGGGACTGGGTACGGACATCGTTGAGATTGAACGTATCGCCGGGGTGATAGAGCGCTCCGGCGACCGGCTGGCACGGCGGGTGCTGAGCGAAGCCGAATGGCAGCAATATCAGGCGCACAAGCAGCCGGTGCGCTTTCTCTCTAAACGCTTTGCGGTAAAAGAGGCGGCAGCAAAAGCCTTTGGCACCGGTATTCGCGGTGGTCTGGCGTTTAATCAGTTTGAAGTTTACAACGATGCGCTGGGAAAACCGGGATTACGCTTCTTTCAGCATGCCGCTGAAGTGGCGGAGAGGCTGGGCGTTAAACACGTTCACGTGACGCTGGCCGATGAGCGTCACTACGCCTGCGCCACGGTGATCATTGAAAGCTAGCCGTGCAGCAGCACGAACTTCTCCCACAGCGCATCACGTGATTCGGTGTGCTGTGGGTCAATGATGATGGTGTTGTCGATGGGGCATACCTGCTGACAGGTTGGCGTCTCATAATGCCCGACACATTCCGTGCAGCGGCTGACATCAATCTCATAGATCGCATCGCCCAGTGAAATGGCCTGGTTCGGGCACTCCGGTTCACACATATCGCAGTTAATGCATCTGGACGTAATCAACAGCGCCATTTTACCCACCTGATAACAACAGAGAAAGCGCGGGTATTATACGCGCTGCCGCTGATCAGACCAGCTTTTTCACCAGCGCTTCGCTGTGGCGAATATGACTGGACGCGCGTTCCGGATCGTTTTGCACCAGCGCCATAAACAGCAGATCGGTCAGGGCCAGCTGCGCCGTGGTCGAGGAGATGGCCGCGCTGCGGGTACTCTGCTCTTCCGCCACCGTATAGAGACAGTAACTGGCGCTCTGCTGCAGCGTATTCGGCGTAAAGCCGGTAAACGCCACCACATCGGCGCCTACCTGAACCGCCTCCTGCGCGGCCAGATTGATCTCCCGTCGTTCACCGGTGTAAGAGATGGCGAGCAGCACATCGCCGGGCCCCATCGCCTGCACGCTGGCCAGCAGGGCGTGCATATCCTGCTCCGCCACCGCATTAATGCCGATCTTCATCAGCTTCCAGGAGAAGTCCTTCGCCACCAGACCCGAAGCGCCGATGCCCACAAGTAAAATACGCCGGGCATTTTTCAGCAGCTGCAACACATCGTTGAGCTTCTCTTCGCTGTTGATATCCAGCGTGGCGCGGATCGCCGAGAGTTTCTCCGTCAGCAGCTTCTCGCCCACCATTTTAAGGGGATCGTCGCTGAGGATATGGTTATGCACGGTAATGGCATCTTTGTCCGCCAGTGACTCACTCAGAGCCAGCTTAAGCGCCGGAAAACCTTTGTATCCCAGTTTCTGAGCAAACTTCACTACGCTCGACTGGCTGACGCCAGACTCTTCCGCCAGCTTTTGCGAACTCAGGTGGCGCGCCCGATCGGGTTGCGACAGTAAAAAATCAGCCAGCCGACGCTCGTTCAATGCCAGACGTGGATAAAGCTGGCGAATGCGCAGCAATGAACTCATGCCCAATCCTCGTAATTCAGGGATAATCTGTGAAGAATAAACTATTCATCAGGCATTGTAGTCATCGGAATTAAAAATGACAGTCATCGCCGTAGCGCCTGATGATGGCTACACTACTCTTTATCATTCCAGAATCAGCCTGAAGGAGAGTTGTTTGACCAGGGGAACACAACGTCGCGTCGTATTTTTTGACCTGGATGGCACTTTGCACCAGCAGGACATGTTCGGCACTTTTATGCGCTATCTGCTGCGTCGCCGCCCGCTTAATCTGCTGCTGGTGGTGCCGTTATTGCCGGTAGTGGGTATCGGCTTGCTGTTTAAAGGCCGGGCGGCACGCTGGCCCATGAGCCTGCTGCTCTGGTCTATTACTTTTGGTCGTTCTGAGCGGACGCTGCTGCAACTCGAAGCCGAATTTGCGCAGTGGTTCCGCCTGCGCGTTAAAGCCTTTCCGGTGGTTCAGCAGCGCCTGACCGATTATCTCGGCAGTGATGATGCTGACGTCTGGCTCATCACCGGATCGCCACAGTCTCTGGTGGAGCAGGTCTATTACGACTCCGCGTTTCTGCCACGCGTGAAGCTGATTGCCAGTCAGATGCAGCGCGGCTGGGGCGGGCGGGTACTGGCAATGCGCTGCCTCGGCCATGAGAAAGTGGCACAGCTGGAAGAGAAAATCGGCACGCCGCTACAGCTCTACAGCGGCTATAGCGACAGCAAACAGGATAACCCGCTGCTGTTTTTCTGTCAGCATCGCTGGCGCGTAACACCCGCAGGTGAGCTGCAACAGCTGGAATAAGTTTCTAAAGGATCGGTGAGACCGCTATAATGCGCCGCTTTTCTGTCGCCCGGAGTGGTCAGCATGAAACAACAAGATGAATACTGGATGCGCCATGCGCTTGACCTGGCGCGCCGGGCGTGGGAGCAGGGCGAAGTGCCGGTGGGTGCGGTGCTGGTTCAGAATGACCGGGTGATCGGTGAAGGCTGGAACCGGCCCATCGGCCAGCATGATCCGACGGCGCATGCGGAGATTATGGCGTTGCGGCAGGGCGGTAAAGTACTGGAAAATTATCGTCTGCTGGACACCACGCTCTACGTGACGCTGGAGCCGTGCGTGATGTGCGCCGGCGCCATGGTTCACAGCCGCATCAGCCGGCTGGTCTACGGTGCGCACGATATCAAAAGTGGAGCGGCAGGATCGCTGCTCGATGTGCTGGGTCACCCCGGCATGAATCATCAGGTTGAATTACAGAGCGGCGTGCTGGCTGAAGAGTGTGCCGCTATGCTGAGCGACTTCTTCCGTATGCGTCGCGAGCAGAAAAAAGCGCTGCGGCAGGCGCAACGCCAGGATTAGTTCATGGCGATCTTCGGTTCGACCGCCGGATAGCCTTTGGCCAGTTCGGCCTGTGCTTGTTGTGCTTCAGCCTGCTGCGCCAGGCGCTTTTCCTGCTCCTGCAGATAACCCACCAGGCTTAACTGATATTTGCGGATGTTCTCCACATAGTTATAGGCTTCATGCCCACGGGCATAGCCATAAGCCGTCTGGGTGTAGTAACGCTTCTGGCTCAGCATGGGCAGACGCAGCTTCACATCCGCCCAGCTATCCGGATTACCCCCCTGGCGGGCAGTGAGTTTACGGACATCCAGCATATGGGCATAGCCCATGTTATAGGCCGCCAGCGCAAACCAGATGCGCTCATCTTCCGGGATGGTCTGCGGCACCTTCGCCATCATATCCTGCAGATACTGACTGCCGCCGCGAATGCTCTGTTCGGGATCGGTCCGGTCGCCCACGTCCAGGCTCTCAGCGGTGTTACGGGTCAGCATCATCATGCCGCGCACGCCGGTAGGGGAGGTGGCCTGCGGGTTCCAGTGCGACTCCTGATAGGAGATTGCCGCCAGCAGTCGCCAGTCAATGCTGGTGGCGTACTTCTCAAACAGCGGTTTGATGTCAGGCAGCGTGTTGTCGATGGCGCGCAGGAAAGTGCGGGTATCGACATAATCAAAGGTGCCGACGTGGCCGAGATATTTCTCCTCCAGCCGCGCCATCGCCCCTTCTTCACCCATACCGTTAAAGAAGTCGAGCATCGCGGCATTCAGGCTGTCGTCATCGCTGTGCCGCACATACCAGGTGACCGGCTCTTCGTCAGTGACGTCAAACGCCACCGCCAGCTGCGGATAGATGCGCTGCAGCAGAGCGATGGTCACGGAGTCGCCAATCGTATAGTCGAGCTTGCCGTCTGCCACCGCTTCGAGCAGGGCTTTAGGACTTTGATCGGTGGAGATCGCCCAGTCCAGATCGGGGTACTGATTTGACCGCGCGCTCTTCAGCGTTGACAGATACGCCGATCCTGACGCAACAGTCAGCCGCCCCTTTAAGTCACCGAGGTTTTTAGGGCGCGGCTTATCCACGCGATAGACCAGCTGCTGCGAAACGTTGTAGTAGCCTGGCCCGGTCTGATAGCGGGTCAGGCGTTCGCTGTTGTAGTTCAGACCCGCGGCCAGCAAATCGGCTTTGCCATCATCTAAATCGTCAAACAGATCGCTCAGGTTGGGACGTACAGTCACCTTGAGTTTGACGCCCAGATAATCGGCGAAGCGTTTTGCCAGCTCATAATCCATACCGGCCGGAGATTGGTTCACTGTGTAGTAAGTCAACGGGGAATTGATAGTACTGACACGCAGTACTCCCCGTGATTTAATCTGTGAAATCTGGTCCTGCCCACCCCCATACCAGGGAATGGATGGCCATAGCGCTAACGCTAACAGCACGGCAACCAGACCGATAAACAGATAATTAAATTTTAGGCGTTTCAAATAGTTATCTCTCGCTGGCTCTAAGGCCTCTGTCTTTTAAAGGCAGTATTTGTCTTCTTTGAACTCCCAGAGCGAGGGGCATTTTGCGCAACAAAATCACGCTGAGCAACTTTTATAGCAGCTTTTGCGCAAAATTCAGGCAAATCCGGGTCGCCAAAAATTGTGCGCAAACGGTTTCGTCGCGAGGTCGCTTTCTCTATAATACGCCCCGTTTTCCCTGTTGCGCCCAATGAAGCGTCGCCCGGCGCCCTGACGAGAGATTTATTAATGGAAATTCTGCGTGGTTCGCCCGCCCTGTCGGCATTTCGTGTAAACAAACTGCTGACCCGCTTTCAGGACGCTCATCTGCCGGTGAGTGATATTTACGCTGAGTACATCCATTTTGCTGATGTCAGCACGCCCTTAAGCGCTGACGAACAGAGCCGTCTGCAGCGCCTGCTGAAATATGGTCCCTCTCTCGCTGAACATGCCCCACAGGGGCGTCTGCTGCTGGTGACGCCTCGTCCCGGCACCATTTCGCCCTGGTCATCCAAAGCCACTGACATTGCCCACAACTGCGGCCTGCCGCAGGTACGTCGCCTGGAGCGCGGCCTGGCCTTTTATGTACAGGCCCCACAACTGACGGAAGCACAGTGGCAAACGCTGGGCACACTGCTGCACGATCGGATGATGGAAACGGTCTTCGGCGATCTGGCGCAGGCTGAACAGCTGTTCGCGCATCACACGCCACAGCCGGTGAAAAGTGTCGATCTGCTGGGTGAGGGCCGTCAGGCGCTGGTTCAGGCGAATATCTCACTGGGTCTGGCGCTGGCCGACGATGAAATCGACTATCTGGTGGCGGCGTTTACCGCACTGGGCCGCAATCCCAACGACATTGAACTCTATATGTTTGCGCAGGCGAACTCTGAGCACTGTCGTCACAAGATCTTCAACGCCGACTGGATTATCGACGGCGAGAAACAGCCAAAGTCGCTGTTTAAGATGATCAAAAACACCATGGAGCAGACGCCGGACTACGTGCTCTCTGCTTACAAAGATAACGCCGCTGTGATGGAAGGCTCAGAGGTTGGCCGCTTCTTTGCTGACGCCGGAGAGAGCGAATACCGCTGGCATCAGGAAGCCGCACACATCCTGATGAAGGTGGAAACCCATAACCACCCAACGGCCATCTCGCCGTGGCCCGGTGCTGCGACCGGTTCCGGTGGTGAAATCCGTGATGAAGGCGCAACCGGAAGGGGTTCGAAGCCAAAAGCGGGCCTCGTCGGTTTCTCCGTATCGAACCTGCGTATCCCTGGCTTTGAACAGCCGTGGGAAGAGGACTTCGGCAAACCGGCCCGCATCGTCAGCGCGCTGGAAATCATGACCGATGGCCCGCTGGGCGGTGCTGCATTTAACAATGAATTTGGTCGTCCGGCTCTGAATGGTTACTTCCGTACCTATGAAGAGCAGGTCACCAGCCACAACGGCACTGAGCTGCGTGGCTACCATAAGCCGATTATGCTGGCGGGCGGCATCGGGAATATCCGTGCCGATCACGTGCAGAAAGGTGAAATCACCGTAGGCGCGAAGCTGGTGGTGCTGGGCGGTCCGGCAATGAACATCGGCCTGGGCGGCGGCGCGGCATCATCAATGGCCTCGGGTCAGTCTGATGCCGATCTCGACTTTGCCTCGGTACAGCGTGATAACCCGGAGATGGAGCGTCGTTGTCAGGAAGTGATCGACCGCTGCTGGCAGCTGGGCGATGAGAACCCGATTCTGTTTATCCACGACGTGGGCGCTGGCGGCCTCTCCAATGCGATGCCGGAGCTGGTCAGCGATGGCGGTCGTGGCGGCCGGTTTAACCTGCGTGACATCCTGAGTGATGAGCCAGGCATGAGTCCGCTGGAGGTCTGGTGTAACGAATCACAGGAACGTTATGTGATGGCAGTGGCACCCGATCAGCTGGCGCAGTTTGAGGCAATTTGCCAGCGTGAACGCGCACCGTTCGCGGTCATTGGTGAAGCCACCGAAGAGCTGCACCTGAGCCTGGAAGATAGTCATTTCGGTAATAAGCCGATCGATATGCCACTTGATGTCCTGCTGGGCAAAACGCCGAAGATGACGCGGGATGTGGTGACGCAGCAGACCCAGGGTACTGCCCTGCAGCGTGACGGCATTACGCTGGTCGATGCGGTGAACCGCGTGCTGCATCTGCCTGCCGTGGCGGAAAAAACCTTCCTGATCACCATCGGTGACCGCAGCGTGACCGGCATGGTTGCGCGCGACCAGATGGTGGGACCGTGGCAGATCCCGGTTGCCAACTGTGCGGTGACTACCGCCAGCCTCGACAGCTATCACGGCGAAGCGTTTGCCCTGGGCGAACGTTCACCGGTTGCACTGCTGGACTTCGCGGCGTCGGGTCGTCTGGCCGTCGGTGAAGCACTGACCAACCTGGCGGCTACCCATATTGGTTCGCTGAAGCGTGTGAAGCTTTCCGCAAACTGGATGTCCGCAGCCGGTCATCCGGGTGAAGATGCCGGTTTATATGCGGCGGTGAAAGCGGTCGGCGAGGAGCTTTGCCCGGCGCTGGGGATCACTATCCCGGTCGGTAAAGATTCGATGTCGATGAAAACACGCTGGCAGGAAGGCAGCGAACAGCGCGAAATGACCTCACCGCTGTCGCTGGTAATTACCGCTTTTGCCCGCGTCGAAGATGTCCGTCGCACCGTCACGCCACAGCTGCAGGCCGATCAGGATAATCTGCTGCTGCTGATCGATCTGGGCAACGGCGCGAATACGCTGGGCGCAACCGCGCTGTCGCAGGTTTACCGTCAGCTTGGCGACAAACCTGCCGACGTGCGCGATGCCGCTCAGCTGGCGGGCTTCTTCAATGCCATCCAGGCGCTGGTGGCTGAGCAGAAACTGCTGGCTTATCACGATCGTTCCGACGGTGGTCTGCTGGTGACGCTGGCCGAGATGGCGTTTGCCGGTCACTGCGGCATCGACGTTGACATCGCCTCGCTGGGTAACGATGCGCTGGCCGCCCTGTTTACCGAGGAGCTGGGCGCGGTGATTCAGATCAACGCCGCCGATCGCGCCGTGGTTGAGCAGATCCTGGCGGATCACGGCCTTGCCGACTCGACGCATCTGCTGGGCAGCGCGCAGCCGGGCGATCGCTTTGTGATCCGTTCTGGTGACAGCGCGGTCTACAGTGAAAGCCGCAACACGTTGCGTACCTGGTGGGCGGAAACCACCTGGCAGATGCAGCGTCTGCGCGACAACCCGGCGTGTGCCGATCAGGAGCATGAAGCGAAGAAAAACGACAGCGATCCTGGCCTGAACGTTAATCTGACCTTTAATCCGCAGGAAGATGTTGCTGCCCCGATGATCGCCACTGGCGCACGTCCAAGGGTCGCGGTGCTGCGTGAGCAGGGCGTGAACTCCCATGTAGAGATGGCCGCCGCCTTTGATCGGGCTGGCTTCACCGCCATTGACGTTCACATGAGCGATCTGCTGGCCGGACGTCGCGGCCTGGAAGAGTTCCAGGCGCTGGTCGCCTGTGGCGGCTTCTCCTACGGCGATGTGCTGGGTGCCGGTGAGGGTTGGGCGAAATCGATTCTGTTTAATCCGCGCGTGCGTGACGAGTTCGAAACCTTCTTCCATCGTCCGCAAACTCTGGCGCTGGGCGTCTGCAACGGCTGCCAGATGATGTCTAATCTGCGTGAACTGATCCCAGGCAGCGATCTCTGGCCGCGCTTTGTGCGTAACCAGTCTGAGCGCTTTGAAGCGCGCTTCAGTCTGGTAGAAGTGGCCGCCAGTCCATCGCTGTTGCTGGACGGCATGGCCGGTTCGCATATGCCTATCGCCGTTTCGCACGGTGAAGGCTTTGTTGAAGTGCGTGATGCTTCGCATCTGGCGGCGCTGGAGTCGAAAGGGCTGGTGGCACTGCGCTTTGTCGATAACTTCGGCAAGGTAACAGAAACCTATCCGGCTAACCCGAATGGCTCACCAAACGGCATCACTGCCGTGACCAACGAAAGTGGTCGCGTCACTATCATGATGCCGCATCCGGAGCGGGTGTTCCGCACCGTCAGCAACTCCTGGCATCCGGCAGAGTGGGGCGAAGACAGCCCGTGGATGCGTATTTTCCGCAATGCGCGTAAACAGCTGGGTTAATGTAATCCGCTGAAAAGAGCAGGAGGCCAGTGTGCCTCCTGCTCTTTTTTGTGACTCTGTTGGCAAATGGCGACAATGAGCATGTCGTACTGTCTCTTTTTGGCGACATCTATCTCGTTGATTTTTAATGAACGCCCATCCGGCGCGATTTCATGTCGCTCAGCGGAGACAGTTTTCCCTTACTGTAATCAGATTTTGCGCAACAGTTGTCCGGTAAGCTTATTCAATCTGCTGAAAAATATAATGATTTATTTTCTGGCATGGAACTTGCTATACTCATGCAGCTGCTCATTCACCTGTTTATGATTGCCCCGCTTAGCGGAGAAGAGCTCATAAAGCCCGAATGACGCACCAAACGGAGCCTGCCGTCCAACTGACCGATAATCGCTTGCGTTATCAAACACCGGACGTAACGTTGAGTAAGGCTCCACCCATTTTTACGCGATGCATCACGCGTCGTGCCAGCGGCAGGCCATCGAGCCTGCCGTTTTCTTTTGTTCCCCTTTCTTCCGCCGACACCTTTCTTCCGCTGACAGAGTCCGTTAGCATCCAGACAGCAAATCTTAAGGAAGCGGCTGCGTGAAAAAATGGCGTTTATTTCCCCGTTCTCTGCGTCAGCTGGTGCTGATGGCATTTGTACTGGTGCTGCTGCCGTTGCTGGTGCTGGCCTGGCAGGCGTGGGAAAGTCTCTCTGCGTTAAGCGAACAGGCAGCGGATACCAACCGCAATACCTTCACCGACGTACGCAGAAGTGAGGCGATGGCGCGAACGGCGGTTGAGCTGGAGCGCAGCTATCGCCAGTACTGCGTGCTGGATGATGCCTCGCTGGCGCGCCTTTATCAGACCCAGCACACCCGCTACAGCCAGATGCTGAGTTCGCACAGCGCCAGCCTGCCCGAGCTGCCCGCATTCCAGACTTTACAGGCGACGTTGCCGCTGCTGACACCGTTAAAGTGCGATAACGGTAATCCGGTTACGCCTGCCGCAGAGGCGCTGGATCGTTTTTCTGCCACCAATGCGCAGATGGTGCAGGACACGCGCGAAGTGGTGTTTTCGCGCGGCCTTCAGCTGCAGCGCGAAATTGCCGATCGCGGCCAGTTTTTTGGCTGGCAGGCGCTGATTCTGTTTATCATCAGTCTGGCGTTGATGACGCTGTTTACCGGCATGATTATCGGGCCGGTCAAGCGTATTGAGCGGATGATCAACCGGCTTGGCGAAGGCCGGGAACTGGGTAACAGCGTGACATTTCGCGGCCCGCGCGAGTTACGCTCGCTGGGACAGCGCATCGTCTGGCTCAGCGAACGGCTTCAGTGGCTGGAATCGCAGCGCCATGAATTCCTGCGTCATCTTTCTCACGAACTGAAAACGCCGCTGGCCAGCCTGCGTGAAGGCACCGAACTGCTGGCGGACGAGGTAGCCGGTTCGCTGAACGCCGATCAAAAAGAGGTGGTCACTATCCTCGACGGCAGCAGCCGTCATCTGCAGCGGCTGATTGAACAGCTGCTTGATTACAACCGTAAACTGGCAGATGGCCCGATCCAGCTGGAACCGGTCAGCGTGGCGGAAATTGTGGAGGGGGTAGTGAATGCACACGCACTCTCGGCGCGCGCCAAACTCATGCAGACGGTTGTCGATCTGGAGGTCAGTCACTGCCTTGCCGAACCGATGTTACTGATGCGGGTCATTGATAATCTCTATTCGAACGCCGTGAACTACGGCAGCGAATCCGGTACCATCTGGCTGCGCAGTCAGCAGCAGGGCGATCGGGTCTGGATTGATGTCGCGAACAGCGGTACGCCGATCCCGCCGGAAGAGCAGGCAATGATTTTCGAACCTTTTTTCCAGGGTAGCCAGCAGCGCAAAGGGCCGGTAAAAGGCAGCGGGCTGGGATTGAGTATTGCCAAAGATTGCCTGCGCCGGATGCATGGCGACCTGACGCTGGTCTCCTGCGAGCAGGCTGACGTCTGTTTTCGAATTGAACTGAACACCACAGCCGGGAATGTCTGACTGATGAAATATTTACCCGCTTTGCTGTTGAGCACACTGACCACGCTGCTGCTCAGCGGATGTACGACCTCCCCGGCCACCTCATCCCTGCCGTCAGGCCATCAGGTAGCGGAACCCGAGGTCAGCGTGGCTGATTACCTGGCGACCCGCTGCAGTGACCTGTGGACGATAGAGAATAGCGCGGCACTGAGTAATCCCCTCTACTGGATGCGGGCCATCGATTGCGCTGAACGCCTTTCCCCCGCCGAGGCCCGAGCCGAAGCTCACCGCTGGCCGGTTGAGAGCTGGTCGCGCGCTTTCAAGCAGGGCGTGCTGATGTCGAACGGCAACGTGACGCCAGTGGAGCGTCGTCGCTATGTTGAAACCCTGGATCGCTACAGCAGCGATTTCCCGCAGTCTGTGCGTCCGCTGCTCCAGTTGTGGCGCAGTAATCAGGCCGCGCAGCTCGACCTGAGTGAAGCGCGCACCCGATATGTTCATCTGCAACAGAGCAGCGATACCCAGCTGGAGGCGATACGCCAGCAGATGGTTAAACAGCAGCAGCAGCTCAGCGACACGCAGCATAAGCTGGAGCGACTTACTGATATTGAGCGCCAGCTTTCATCGCGGAAAGCCCCGGATGTGTCTGACAGCGGCCATGGCACTGCGCTGCCGCAGGATGAGGAGCAATAATGGTCAGACAAGCGGCAAAACTGCTGCTGGTGGATGACGATCCCAGCCTGCTGAAGCTGCTGGGCATGCGTCTTCGCAGCGAAGGTTATCAGGTCACCACCGCGGCCAGCGGACCCGAAGCGTTGCGTCTGCTGCAGAAAGAAAAAATCGAGCTGGTGATCAGCGATCTGCGGATGGATGAGATGGATGGTCTGGCGCTGTTTGGCGAGATCCAGAAACGCCACACCGGTCTGCCAGTGATTATCCTGACGGCGCACGGCTCAATCCCGGACGCGGTTTCCGCCACGCAGCAGGGCGTCTTCAGCTTCCTGACTAAACCGGTGGATAAAGATGCGCTTTACAAAGCGATTGATGAAGCACTGGCTCAGCAGGCGCCGGTCAGCGATGACCGCTGGCGGGAAGCGATCGTCACCCGCAGCCCGCTGATGTTGCGGCTGCTGGAGCAGGCACATATGGTGGCGCAGTCGGACGTCAGCGTGCTGATTAACGGGCAGAGCGGCACCGGTAAAGAGATGCTGGCTCAGGCGATTCACGCTGCCAGCCCGCGAAACGGCAAGCCCTTTGTCGCCATTAACTGTGGCGCACTGCCGGAGCAGTTGCTGGAGTCAGAGCTGTTCGGGCATGCCAAAGGGGCCTTTACCGGCGCAGTCAGTGCCCGTGATGGTCTGTTTAAAACTGCAGGTGGCGGGACGCTGTTCCTGGATGAGATTGGCGATATGCCGCAACCGCTACAGGTTAAGTTGCTGCGGGTGTTGCAGGAGCGTAAGGTCAGGCCGCTGGGCAGCGATCATGATATTGAGATTGACGTGCGCATTATTTCAGCCACGCATCGCGATCTGCCAAAGGCGATGGAGAAAAAGGAGTTTCGTGAGGATCTCTTCTATCGTCTTAATGTGGTGAACCTGAAGATTCCGGCGCTGCATCAGCGCACTGAAGATATTCCGCTGCTGGCTAATCATCTGTTGCGTCAGGCGGCGGAACGGCATAAACCGCAGATCCGCAGTTTTTCCGTTGATGCGATGAAGCGGTTGATGGCGGCCAGCTGGCCGGGCAATGTGCGTCAGCTGGTTAACGTGATTGAACAATGTGTAGCGCTGAGCTCATCGCCGGTGATCAGCGATGCGCTGGTGGAGCAGGCGTTAAGCGGTGAGAATAGTGCTTTGCCGACCTTTGCAGAGGCGCGCAATCAGTTTGAGCTGAACTATCTGCGTAAGCTGTTGCAGATGACCAAAGGCAATGTAACCAATGCCGCACGTCTGGCTGGACGCAACCGCACGGAGTTCTATAAGCTGCTGTCTCGTCATGAGCTGGATGCCAGTGATTTCAAAGAGTAGCGGAGGCTGCGGAGTGATACCGGCAGGTTGCCTGCTCAGGCCCGAATCAGAATGGGTGCGGTCAGCATAATCTGGCAGCGCTTGCGGCAACCTGAAGAATCCCGGATATTACCGCCCGACAGCGCCAGCAACATTTATACTTGATAAACCCTCTGACCATGGAGGGAGTGAAAAAGGGTCTGACATGAAAAAGATTGATGCGATTATCAAACCATTCAAACTCGATGATGTCCGTGAAGCCTTAGCGGAAGTCGGCATCACCGGGATGACCGTGAGTGAAGTAAAGGGTTTTGGCCGCCAGAAAGGGCACACCGAGCTTTACCGCGGCGCAGAGTATATGGTCGACTTTTTACCTAAAGTGAAAATCGAGATGGTGGTGGGCGACGATATCGTTGATACCTGCGTCGAGACCATTATGCGTACTGCGCAGACCGGCAAAATCGGTGACGGTAAAATCTTTGTCTTCGACGTGGCGCGCGTGGTGCGCATCCGTACTGGCGAAGAGGATGAAGAGGCGATCTGATTATATCTTTATCAGCTCTTTATGCCTGAGGAACCTGATACGGATGATTGTGCGATCGTGCCTGCTCAGGGAACACGGTCAGATCGGAAAGACGCAAAACCCGCCATCCATGGCACGCTCGGCCCGCGCCGTCCTGGCGCGGGACGCTTTCCTCTTCTGCCCGTGTTCCCTTCGCTTTAGGCTAATTCGTTGCTGCCAGATTTACATCCCTTTGTGCGGGCCGAAAAGTTCGTAATGAATGCGTGTATCTGCCACGCTGGCATCACGCAGTTGCGCCACCACATGCTGCATAAAGGGCAGCGGACCGCAGAGGTAGAAGTGGGTGTCGGGTGAGGCGAGACGTGCGGAGATCGCGGTGATATCCATCAGACCCTGCGCGTCATAGCGACCGGCATCTTCAGCGGCGGGATCGCGATACCAGACCTGACTGACGAAATCGGTGAGCTGCGCGCCCGTTGCTATCACTTCCGGGCCAAATGCATGCTGTTTGCCGTTCTCTGCTGCGTGCAGCCAGCTGACCGGCGCGCGGTGCTGGCGGGCCGCCAGGGCATGCAGCATGGCCAGCATCGGCGTCTGACCCACGCCCGCGGATATCAGCGCCACCGGGGTTGCAGCATCGACCTCAAGGAAGAAGTCGCCATGCGGTGCGGCCAGCATCAGCTCATCACCCACTTTGCCATTCTGATGCAGCCAGCCGGAGACGGTGCCCTGCGCTTCACGTTTCACCGCAATCCGGTAATCTTTGCCATTACTGAGGTGAGTAAGCGAGTACTGGCGAATCTGGTGATGTTCGAAACTGGCGGGCTGCAGATGCACCGTCAGATACTGACCCGGTTTAAAGGCCGCTACCGGGCCGCCATCTACCGGACTGAAGGTAAAGCTTTTAATCACCTCGCTCTGCTGCTCAACAGCACTGATGCGAAACGCACGAGTGCCGCGCCAGCCACCGGTTTGCTGCTCCGTCGCCTGATAAATCTCCTCTTCGCGATTAATGAACACATCTGCCAGTACGCCATAGGCCCGGCCCCAGGCTGCCAGCGCCTCTTCACCCGGATTCAGCAGCTCTTTAATGGTTGCCAGCAGATTTTCACCGACGATGGCGTATTGCGCAGGCTGAATATTCAGGCTGGTATGTTTCTGTGCAATCTTTTCCACCGCAGGCAGCAGGACGGCCAGGTTCTCCAGATTCGCGCCATAGGCGCAAATGGCGTTGAACAGCGCTTCACGCTGATCGCCATTGCGCTGGTTGTTCATATTGAAAACATTTTTGAGTTCAGGATGGTGCGACAGCATGCGGTCATAGAAGTGTGCGGTAAGCGCAGGACCACAGGCGGCGATGGCAGGCAGGGTCGATTTAACCGTGGCGATAGTGTGTGCATCAAGCATAAAAGCGGCCTCTCATTTAAAGATGTATTTTAAATGCATCTTATAGCCGTCTCGCCTGTGGTGTAAATAACCCGATAAATTTCTCGGTTGTCAAAGTGGCAACTTTTTGGTGCATCCTGAGAAACCGCCGTCACATCCTGAAGAAAAATTGTGGCGTCTGAACAGGGTGAAAAGGTGTAAAAAAGCCCTGCCAGTAGCCAGCCAATCGTTTGCGTAAAAAGAGGAGGTTCACCCTACCTTCACCTGTTAAAACGGTTTACACTGTGGGCCTTCGCCCCTGAAGGGGGGTAAATACCGTCAGAAAGTTAGCTGAGTCAGGAGATCCGGATGTTAAAGCGTGATATGAACATTGCCGATTACGATGCCGAGTTGTGGCAGGCGATGGAGCAGGAGACAGTGCGTCAGGAAGAGCACATTGAACTGATTGCTTCTGAAAACTACACCAGCCCGCGTGTTATGCAGGCACAAGGTTCTCAGCTCACCAATAAATACGCTGAAGGCTATCCGGGCAAACGCTACTACGGCGGCTGTGAGTATGTTGATATCGTTGAGCAGCTGGCGATCGATCGCGCAAAAGAACTGTTTGGTGCCGATTACGCTAACGTGCAGCCACACTCAGGTTCACAGGCTAACTTTGCGGTTTACACCGCGCTGCTGCAGCCGGGCGATACTATTCTGGGGATGAACCTGGCGCACGGTGGGCACCTGACTCACGGCTCACCGGTTAACCTGTCGGGCAAACTCTATAACGTCGTGGCTTACGGTATCGATGAGACCGGTAAAATTGACTACGACGAGCTGGCTGAACTGGCGAAAACCCACAAGCCAAAAATGATCGTTGGCGGATTCTCAGCTTACTCCGGGGTTTGCGACTGGGCGAAAATGCGCGAAATCGCGGATAGCGTAGGTGCATGGCTGTTTGTGGACATGGCACACGTTGCCGGCCTGATTGCTGCAGACGTTTACCCGAGTCCGATCCCGCATGCGCACATCGTGACCTCTACCACTCACAAAACGCTGGCGGGTCCGCGCGGTGGTATCATTCTGGCGAAAAACGGCGACGAAGATTTCTATAAGAAACTGAACTCTGCTGTCTTCCCTGGCGGTCAGGGCGGTCCTCTGATGCACGTTATCGCTGGTAAAGCGGTTGCGTTCAAAGAGGCGATGGAGCCGGAATTCAAAACCTACCAGCAGCAGGTGGCAAAAAACGCCAAAGCGATGGTTGAGGTGCTTATTGAGCGTGGCTATGACATCGTTTCTGGCGGCACGTATAACCATCTGTTCCTGATCGATCTGGTGAGCAAAAACCTGACCGGTAAAGAAGCGGATGCGGCATTGGGCCGTGCCAACATCACGGTTAACAAAAACAGCGTGCCTAACGATCCGAAAAGCCCGTTTGTGACTTCCGGTATCCGTATCGGTACGCCAGCTGTTACCCGTCGTGGCTTCAATGAAGCGGACGTGCGTGAGCTGGCTGGCTGGATCGCGGATGTGCTGGATAACGTCAATGACGAAGCGACCATTGAGCGCACCAAAAAGAAAGTACTGGAAATCTGCAGCCGTCTGCCGGTCTACGCTTAATCGTTAACCTGTTGTGAGACAGCATACAAAGGATGGCATCAGCCATCCTTTTTTATTGCCTGTCCTGCGGCGCTCTGCCAGAGTAGCGCCCACTCATGCTGCCATGCAGCACTCTTGCTGGAGGGAATATGGCAATCGGCTCCGCCAGATGGCTCGGATTGGGCTACTTCACTTACTTCTTCTGTTACGGCATTTATCTGCCATTCTGGGGCGTGTGGCTGAAAGGCACCGGTCTCGATGCTGAAAAGATTGGCCTGTTGCTCGGCTGTGGCATGGTGGCACGCTTTGTCGGCAGTCTGCTTATCGCCTCTCAGGTCAAAAATCCTTCACGGTTGATTACGGCGCTGCGTTTGCTGGCGCTGATGACCTGCCTGTTCGCTGCCGGTTTCTGGGTGGGTGAGCAGTGGATGTGGCTGCTGACGGTCATGATCGGCTTTAACCTCTTTTTCTCGCCGCTGGTCCCGCTTAGCGATGCGCTGGCCGCCACCTGGACACAGCAGATAGGGCTGGCGTATGGGCCGGTCAGGCTGTGGGGTTCGCTAGCCTTTGTGATCAGCTCGGCATTAACCGGCGTGCTGGTCAGTGCTTACTCTTCAAACGCCATTCTGCTGCTACTTTCCGTCGGCGTCATCTCTATGCTGGCAGGCATGATGCTGTCACCCGCCACCCAGCCACAGGGTAATGAACGGCAGGGCGCGGCGGGCGGCGGCTGGCAGGTGTGGCGTGAATTGCTGCGTGAGAATGCGGTATGGCGATTTATGCTCTGCGTAACACTGCTGCAGGGTGCGCACGCCGCCTATTACGGCTTCAGTGCTATCTGGTGGCAGGAGAGTGGCTATTCCGCCTCCACGGTGGGTTATCTCTGGTCGCTGGGCGTGGTGGCCGAGATCGTCGTGTTTGCTTTGAGCAACCGGTTGTTCCGCCGCTGGAGCGCGCGCGATCTGCTGCTGCTTTCGGGCATTTGTGCGTTGATCCGCTGGAGTCTGATGGGGGCCACTACCGCGCTGCCGCTGCTGATTGTGGCGCAAATTCTTCACTGTGGCAGCTTCACCGTCTGTCATCTGGCGGCGATGCGTTTTATTGCGGCGCGTCAGGGAGCGGAAGTGATCCGTCTGCAGTCGCTCTATTCCGCGTTGGCGATGGGGGGTGGCATTGCGATAATGACCATGATCTGCGGCGTCCTGTTCGCTCATCTGCAGGGGCATCTGTTCTGGGTGATGGCACTGGTGGCACTGCCCGCGCTATTTCTGCGTCCCGGCTACGACTCCAGTAAATAACGAATCCGCTGCTGATGGTGTAACGTCAGCGGCAGCTCCGCATGCACCAGCGGCGGAGAGAAGAGTGGCAGCGAGGTGGGGTAGGGCGAAATGATGATGTCCACATCCCGCGGTGCGCCATCCCGCTGAAACTGTTTCACGTCCTGATAGGTAATATTGATCGGCAGCAGCGTGATCTCCCGGATCTGCTGCTCCACATCCTGCTCCAGATCGGTATCGTCACCCGTCAGAATCAGCACCTGCTTCTCCTGCAACGCATTCTCCTGCATCAGCCAGGCACCAAAAATAACGGTGATTAAGCTCACCTCTTCCGGGCTGAACGCAATCCCGTATTGCTGCTCAAACGCCTGCAGCGCCTGCTGAGTGGTACGCAACAGGCGGGGATAGAGGCGGCTGACATCCAGCGCCACGCTGTTGTCGATGCCGATAGTGAAGTGGGTGCGATCCAGCGCCTGTGCAAGATGAGGATAGAGCTGGTTAAGCAGCTCGTCGCGATCAGCAAAAGTGATGTCGGCACACCGTTCAAAGTCATTAATCAACTGTTGGGTCGCAGCCATTAACTGCTGCTCAGCAGGATGTGCAATCGCATCCACGACAGGCGTATGTATCTGGCTGAACAGCAGTGTCCAGAAGTCGGTTTCACTGACGGGCGGCGCAAGGTGGCAGCGTTTGCGCCAGTGGTGAATTACATCCTCGGCGGCCTGCCGCTCAGCCTTCTGCTGCAGCCAGTGACACTGCGCCTCACTGAACAGCACCGGCTGGCGCTGGCACAATCCATATTTCATGAAAATCTGCAGAAAAAGCCGGTCGCGTTCGCTGAAATCGCGCTTCAGACGCAGGCTACAGTGCTGGATCAGCGCCTGTAAATTGGTCTCATCCCACAGCGCCTTCTCAATCTTCATCACCTTCAGGCGCTGACGCAGGGGGGCTGCAAAATGATCGCAGACGAAATCCTGCGATAAACGCAAACTGCGTCGCAGGTTGTGCAGCAGACAGAGGCGCCGATCCAACTCTGTGCCATGAAGACGAAAGCTGCCATCCACCATCTGATGCAATTCCAGCTGGTGATATCGCTGTATCTCAAGGCCCACATCCGCGATATCCTGTCGGGCAACAGCAGGATCGACGCCATTCAGCTGGCAGACTTTTTCAAGCGTAAGCACGGGTGTCGGCAGAAACAGCAGCAATAAAAGATGGCACTGACGCTGTGAGCGGGTGAAGAGTGGTGCCAAAGGGGTAGCAGAACTCATCAATCAGGTTTCCAGCAGGCTATTTTGAGCTAAGAATAGTCAACCCCGTCAGCGCCTGCGCGGTTTACGCGGTTTATTTGCCGGAGGTTTAAGGCGGGTCACAAAATTTTGTTACTTATAGATTCTTTTCATCGGGAACGTTACTTTATAACATTATGAAACGCACACTCTTTGCCCTCTTGATGGTATTAAGTCCGGCTGTAATGGCACATCCTCACAGCTTCATCGATATGAAAACCGAACTGGTGGCGCAGGATGACACCTTTACCGGATTAAAGATGACCTGGACCATGGATGAGATTACCTCCGCCGATCTGCTTTACGACGCGGGCGAGGCGAAACCAGGCAGCGTGGTGTGGAAGAAGCTGGCGGCAGGCGTGATGGCGAACGTGCTGGGCCAGCACTACTTTTCTGAAATCTGGCACAACCAACAGCGGGTAAAGTTTTTGAATCTGCCAACCGAATACAACCTGTCACGTAACGGCCATAAAGCGGTGCTGGAATTTATTCTGCCGCTGGCGGAACCCCCGAAGCTGACCGGGCAGCGCTTTGAGATCCTGACTTTTGATCCCACCTATTTCGTCGATATGTTCTATGACAATCCTGGTGCGTTAACGCTGCCGACGGCGCTGCAGGCGCGCTGCAAGTTCGCGCTGAACACGCCAAAGCCCAATGATTCACTGAAGCAGTATGCGCTGTCGCTGGATAAAGCCGACGCGCCTGCAGAGGAGATGGATTTAGGCCGCCAGTTTGCCCAGACGGTGATACTGACATGTCAGTAATCTCCCCACCGTTACGGGCTTCCCGCCTCTGGCCGCTGTGGCTGATGGCGGGCGTGCTGCTGAGCAGCGCGTTGCTGGTCTGGCTCTGCTGGCCGCAGATTCTGATGCAGAGCGTACTGTGGCAAAAAGATCTGCATCGGCAGATGACCCAGCTGCTACAGCAGGTTGCGGAGCAGCCCCACCAGGCAGGCATTTCGCTGGTGATATTCAGCCTGCTATATGGCGTACTGCACGCGCTGGGGCCGGGCCATGGCAAAGTGGTGATCGCGACTTTTCTGGCGACCCATCCCACCAGAGTGAAAACCAGTATCAGGCTGACGCTGCTCGCCTCACTGCTGCAGGGTTCGGTGGCGATTGTCCTGGTGACGGTGATGCTGTTGCTGCTGAAAACGTCATCGCGACAGCTGCATCTCAGCAGTTTCTGGCTGGAGAAGGGCAGTTATCTGTTGGTGATCGGGCTGGGCGTGATGATCGGTTATCGGGCGCTGCGTTCGCTGTGGCGGACATTGCGTCCGCGTCCGGCCCCGGTATTTCGCGCCTTCAAACCTCACCATCAGCATGACGATCAGTGCGGATGTGGACACGCGCATCTTCCGACACCGCAGCAGATGAGCGGCAATCTCAGCGTGAAAACCCAGCTGCTGGTGGTGGTGTCGATGGGATTACGTCCCTGTTCCGGCGCGATTATGATGCTGCTGTTTGCCAAAGTGATTGGTGTCTATGGCTGGGGGGTGATCTCTGCTGCGGTGATGGCGCTGGGCACGGCACTGACCATTTCGGCGATTGGCCTGCTGGTTCAGCAGGCGCGCACGGTGGCGCAACGGCTGGCACAGCCTGGCGTTACCGCAGGCATGACGCGACTGCTGATCCCCGCGCTGGCCTTAACCGGCAGCCTGATTTTAATCGTAGCGGGTATCGCGCTATGGCAGTCAGCGCAGATGACGCTGGGTGGCGGAATTCGACCTTTCTGAATAAAAGCGCAGCGGAAATAAAATTGCCGCTGCGCTCTTCTCTTCGTTAATTATCTCTGAATTCATCTCTTTATTTTTTTCTCTGGCTGGTTTAGTGGTGAAATGACTATTCCCTGTCTACGCTGATAATACCAAAACGGCATTCCGCCGTCGGGATGATAAAAGATCAAGACCGCTTTCTGTTTATTGCGAGGAGTATATTTCATGGCTGATACCCGTATTAATAATGGCTACACCGAAACGCTGGCGACCGGGCCTGCTGGATTGCCGTTAAAACGTATTTCCTGGAGCGCCGTGTTTGCCGGTGTCATTTGTGCGTTGATCGTTCACATTATTCTGACGCTGCTGGGAACCGCCATTGGTGCAACAACCATTGATCCGATGAAAGAACAGAATCCACTCGACGGCCTGGGCACAGGCGCGCTGGTCTGGACTGCCATTGAAATGCTGGTCGCGATGGCTGCAGGTAGTTATGTTGCAGGCCGACTGGCTCAGCGCGAAGGCGCACTGCACGGTTTACTGATGTTTGGCCTTAGCACAATTTTCACTATTTACCTGGCTATTGCGCTGGCGACCAGTGTATTAGGCGGCGCGATGAATATTGTGGGCTCAGGCTTCCAGGCGCTGGGTAGTGGTATTTCCGCCGCTGCGCCATCCGTTACCCAAATGGCAAAAGACAAACTGCAGGAGAGTAATATTAATTTAGATAACCTGCAGAACGAACTGGAAACGACTTTACGCCAGACCGGGAAACCGGAATTACAGCCAGAGAACTTAAAGCAGGATGCAAATAAAGAAGCGCAGAATGCTGAAAACCAGGCTAACAACACCGCAAACCATCCACAGACAGCGGATACTGATCTGGCTAACTGGTTAAAAGGGGTGATGGATCGTCATTCCGATACCCTGCAGGCAGCCGATCGTGATGCGCTGAAAAATATTATCAAAGCGCGCACCGGCAAAAGCGATCAGGAAGTGGATCAGATCGTGGCCAAAACTGAACAGAGCTATCAGCAGGCCGTTCAGAAGTATCAGGAACTGAAACAGCAGGCTGAACAGAAAGCGCGTGAAGCCGGTGAAAAAGCCGCTGCCGCGACTGCGAAAGCGAGCTGGTATGCCCTGATTCTGCTGATCATCGAAGCGGTGCTGGCAGGCGTGATGGGTATGGTAGGTCGTCGTACTCAGCCTCGTCAGGTGCTGTCACACGAACGTCGTTAATCATCACTGAGTAACAGGCAATAAAAAAGGCGGCTGAGATGCCGCCTTTTTCTGTACTGAGGCTTAGCGCTTTAACGCTTCGCTCAGCTCATCACTGAGTAACAGGCAATAAAAAAGGCGGCTGAGAAGCCGCCTTTTTCTGTACTGAGACTTAGCGCTTTAACGCTTCGCTCAGCTCATCACGCATGTTCGACAGCATCGATTTCACCACACGTGGGTTACCCGCGACCAGGTTACCTGACAGCAGATAGCCGTGGTTGCCGGTGAAGTCGGTCACCAGACCGCCCGCTTCACGGACCAGCAGTTCACCCGCCGCAAAATCCCACGGCTTCAGGCCAATCTCAAAATAGCCATCTACGCGACCGGCAGCCACATAGGCCAGATCCAGCGCAGCAGAACCGGTGCGGCGGAAGTCAGCACACTGGGTAAAGAGTTTGGTCATGATATTCATGTAAGCCGGCGCGTGCTGCTTCATTTTGAACGGGAAGCCGGTCGCCAGAACGGTGCCATCCAGATCGCGTGCCGTGCTGCCACGCAGACGATAGCCATTCAGCTGAGCGCCCTGACCGCGTGAAGAGGTGAAGAGTTCATTGCGCATTGGATCGTAAACGACGGCGACTTCAGTGCGGCCTTTAATGCGCACAGCGATAGAAACAGCAAAGTGGGGTAAACGTTTGATGAAGTTTGAGGTGCCATCCAGCGGATCGATAACCCATTGAACATCCTGATCTTCGCCCGCCAGTTCACCGCTTTCTTCAGTGATGATGGTATGTTTCGGGTAAGATTTACGAATAATTTCGATAATCAGGCGTTCTGCTTCGCGGTCAACATTCGTTACGAAGTCGTTGCTGCCTTTCTGGCTGGCTTCGACGGCGTCCGGGGTTTCATAATATTTGGCAATTAAATTTCCGGCCTTGCGCGCTGCGCGCACGGCAATGTTGAGCATTGGATGCATCGGTATCTCTCGCTGGATGTTAAAGAACGGGGAAAACGGCGCGGAGTATAGCAGCGTGTTCGGTAAATGTCCTGCTTTATGTTAATATTCTCTCTACTGATTTTACTGACCCGTTTCTGAGTATCCCTAATCATGTTGCAAAATATTCGTATCGTGCTGGTCGAGACTTCTCACACCGGTAACATGGGCTCCGTTGCGCGCGCCATGAAAACCATGGGCTTAACCAACCTCTATCTGGTTAACCCGCTGGTCAAGCCTGACTCACAGGCTATCTCACTCGCGGCCGGTGCCAGCGACGTTATCGGCGACGCCAAAATTGTCGACTCGCTGGATGAGGCCATTGCCGGATGCAGTCTGGTGGTCGGCACCAGCGCACGCTCCCGCTCGCTGCCCTGGCCGATGCTGGATGCGCGCGAATGTGGCGTGAAAAGCGTGGAAGAGAGCCAGCAGGCACCGGTTGCGCTGGTATTTGGTCGTGAACGTGTCGGCCTGACCAATGACGAGTTGCAGAAGTGCCACTATCACGTCGCAATTCAGGCAAACCCGGAATACAGCTCGCTGAATCTGGCGATGGCCGTACAGATTATCGCCTATGAAGTGCGCATGGCATGGTTACAGGCGCAGGAGCAGGCCAGCCCGCCGCCACAGTATGAAGAGTCACCTTATCCGCTGGTGGATGATCTCGAGCGCTTCTATCAGCATATGGAACAGATGATGCTGAACAGCGGCTTTATCCGTGAAGCCAATCCTGGCCAGGTGATGAGCAAACTGCGTCGTCTTTACACCCGCGCCCGCCCGGAACGCGACGAACTGAACATCCTGCGCGGCATGCTTTCGTCGTTTGAAAAGCGAAAAAACGATAAAAAAGAAGCAGATAATAGTTGAGTGAATTACCAGGTTAAATACCTGACTAATTTACCAGGTTAAATAGTTGACCAATTTACTCGGGAATGGCAGACTTCAGAGCATCTGTTGCTAATCCTCCGATAACCGGACGCTATTGAGGTCGTACGCTATGAGACTGACATCCAAAGGACGTTATGCCGTTACTGCAATGCTGGACGTTGCCCTTCACTCCCATGAAGGTCCGGTCCCGCTGGCTGATATTTCAGAGCGTCAGGGCATTTCGCTCTCCTATCTGGAGCAGTTATTCTCCCGATTGCGTAAAAATGAGCTGGTGTCCAGCGTACGTGGTCCGGGCGGCGGTTATCTGTTGGGCAAAGCGTCTAATACCATCTCTGTCGGTGAAGTGATCACCGCCGTTGATGAGTCTGTTGATGCCACCAAATGTCAGGGTAAAGAAGGCTGCCAGGGCGGCGAGCGTTGCCTGACTCACGTGCTGTGGCGCGATCTGAGCGTGCGTATCAGTGACTTCCTGAACAATATTACACTGGCTGAGCTGGTGAATAATCAGGAGATCCTGGATGTAGCCGATCGTCAGAATGCGATTGATAATCGTCGCTTCCAGAGCCCGCGCACGCAGGAAATTAACGTCAACCAACGCGCCTCGTAATCCCCGCTGTTGCGGCCCTTACTGCTAACGCGGTCAGGGCCGAATCTGCTATAAAGACGTATGATTTTTTATACGGAGCTGTAGCGCAATGAAATTACCGATTTACCTGGATTACGCCGCCACCACGCCGGCCGATCCGCGTGTGGCCAGCAAAATGATGCAGTTTCTGACGCTGGATGGCACGTTCGGTAATCCGGCCTCGCGATCGCACCGTTTTGGCTGGCAGTCTGAAGAAGCGGTTGATGTTGCGCGTAATCAGATCGCCGAACTGGTCAATGCCGATCCGCGTGAAATCATCTTTACCTCTGGCGCCACTGAATCCGATAACCTCGCGATTAAAGGTGCAGCTCACGCCCATCAGGCGCGCGGCAAACATATCATCACCAGCCAGACAGAACATAAAGCGGTGCTTGATAGCTGCCAGCAGCTTGAGCGTGAAGGCTTTGCTGTCACTTATCTCACCCCGGCGGCTAACGGCATTATCTCGCCTGACCAGCTGCGTGCGGCGCTGCGCGACGACACGATTTTAGTCACCCTGATGCACGTTAATAATGAAACCGGAGTGATTCAGGATATCGCCGCCTTTGGCGAACTCTGCCGCGAACGTGAGATTCTGTTTCATGTGGATGCGACTCAAAGCGTCGGCAAGCTGCCTATCGATCTCAGCCAGTTACCGGTTGATTTGATGTCCTTTTCTGCCCACAAACTCTATGGCCCGAAAGGCATCGGCGCACTCTATGTCCGGCGTAAACCGCGTGTGCAGATTGCTGCGCAGATCCACGGCGGCGGACATGAACGCGGTATGCGATCCGGGACATTGCCGGTGCATCAGATTGTCGGCATGGGCGAGGCGTATCGTATCGCAGCAGAAGAGCGCGAAACCGAGATGGCGCGACTGCAGACTCTGCGCAATCGCCTGTGGCAGGGCATCAGCACACTGCCCGACGTCACCCTCAATGGCGATCTGCAGCAGAGCGCACCGAACATTCTTAACCTCAGTTTTGCTGACGTTGAGGGTGAATCACTGATCATGGCGCTGAAAGATCTGGCGCTCTCTTCCGGATCGGCCTGCACCTCCGCCAGCCTGGAGCCTTCCTATGTATTGCGGGCGCTGGGCCTGAGTGAAGAGCTGGCGCACAGTTCGTTGCGCTTCTCGCTGGGACGCTTCACAACCGAGGAAGAGATCGACTACGCCATTGCCCTGGTGCAGAAATCAGTGACCCGTCTGCGGGCCTTAATGAAATCCTGACACCCGGTCATAGTCCGGAAATTGCGCCTATATTTGCACTTCGCTGGCAACACCTGACGGAATCTGTTATCAGGTCTCTCTGCGAATTATATTTAACATCTTATTAAAGCCGTTATAACAATCAGGCTGGATGAAACAGATAACGATTATGGAGCTTTTCGATGACCACACAACCCATGAATATTACGCTTAGCAGCCAGCCCGCCGATGCGCGCTGGGGCGAAAAAGCGATTCTCAGCAGCAACGACAGCGGCATGACACTGCATCTGACCGGCGCGGATGCGCTGAATATCATTCAGCGTGCGGCTCACAAAATCGACAGCCAGGGGATCCGCCATGTGGCGCTGACCGGCGAAGGCTGGCACCTTGAGCAGTGCTGGGCATTCTGGCAGGGCTTCCGTGGTCCGAAAGGCCAGCGTCAGGTTGAGTGGCCGGCGCTGGGCGAACATGAGCAGGCGGAGTTTGATCGCCGTCTGAAAATTATCGACTGGGTTCGCAACGTTATTAACCTGCCTGCGGAAGATCTTGGGCCAGAACAGCTGGCACACAATGCAGTCGATCTGATCAGTGAAGTGGGCGGCAGTGCCGTCAGCTATCGCATCACCAAAGGCGACGATCTGAGGGTACAGGGGTATATGGGCCTGCACACCGTTGGACGCGGTTCAAATCGTCCGCCGGTATTTCTGGCGCTCGATTACAACCCGACCGGCGACGACGATGCCCCGGTCTACGCCTGTCTGGTCGGTAAAGGCATCACCTTTGATACCGGTGGCTACAGCCTGAAGCAGAGCAGCTTCATGGACTCAATGAAATCTGACATGGGCGGCGCGGCGACCGTCACCGGCGCGCTGGCCATGGCGATTTCGCGCGGTCTTAACAAGCGCGTCAAACTCTACCTCTGCTGTGCCGATAATATGGTCAGCAGCAACGCCTTTAAACTGGGCGACATCATTCGCTATCGCAACGGTAAATCGGTGGAAGTGATGAACACCGATGCGGAAGGGCGTCTGGTCCTGGCCGACGGTTTAATCGACGCCAGCGAGCAGAACCCGACGATGATCATCGATGCTGCGACGCTGACCGGTGCGGCTAAGACGGCGCTGGGCAACGATTACCATGCGCTGTTTACCTTTGATGATGTGATGGCACAGTCGCTGATGGGCAGCGCGGTGAGTGAGAACGAACCTTTCTGGCGTCTGCCGCTGGCCGAATTCCATCGCAGCCATCTGCCGTCTAACTTCGCCGATCTCAATAATATCGCCAGCCCGTCACATGCGGCGGGTGCCAGTAGCGCGGCAGCGTTCCTGTCACACTTCGTCAGTAACTATCAGCAGGGCTGGCTGCACATCGACTGCTCCGCGACCTATCGCAAAGGCGCAGTTGACCAGTGGGCGGCGGGTGCAACAGGTCTTGGCGTGCGTACCCTCGCCAATCTGTTACTGAAATAAGCCGATCTCAGCGGTGGCTGATGCCGCCGCTGTTCAAAGGAAAACTATGAATCGTCTTGAAGAGGTGCTGAAGCTGGCGGCCACTGAGCCTGCCCATCGGCCCGAATTTTTTCAGCTGTTGCTGGAATCTGATGCCTGGGTGCCAGGTGAAAGCACCACGCAACAGCTTGATGCCAGCACGCCCGTTGATCTGCAGCACTGGGAAAAAGAGGATGGCAGCAGCATCATTCCTTTTTTCACGTCAGAAGAGGCGATGAGTGAAGCGGTGAGCGGTGAGCAGTCCTGGCTGCGTCTGCCGGTACGAACGCTGTTTGAGATTACACGTGGCGAGACGCTGTTTCTCAATCCCAAACTGCCTTCCGGTAAAGAGTTTACTGCGGCCGAGATCACCCATCTGCTGGCTGAAGAGGGCAGTGCACTAAGCCAGCAAACCGTGCTGGAAGGCGGACAGTCACTATTGCTGTCTGAGGTGGCTGAACCCCCTGCGCAGATGATCGACTCACTGACTCAGCTCTTCAGCAAGCATAAGCAGGTGCGTCGCGCGTTTATCGCCAGTATCCGTGAGCGGGCTGACGAAGCGCCCAATCTGCTGATTGGCATTGAAGCGGACAGCAATATTGAGACGATCATTCAGGCGGCGGGCAGCGTGGCAACCGATACGCTGCCGGACGATGCGCCGGTTGATATCTGTGAGGTGACGCTGAACGATCGCGGCATCAGCCACTTCTTTACCGCCCACATCACGCCATTCTATGAGCGTCGCTGGGGCAGTTTCCTGCGGGACTTCAAGGGCAGTGAGCGGATTATCTGAGACAACAACGTAAACAGGCGGCTCATGGGCCGCCTGTTTTTTATTTCGCGATAGGTAAGTCGTCGCGACTGCCCCATTCGCCCCAGGATCCGTCATACAGCGTGACATCCCGTGCGCCCAGCGCCGTCAGCGCCAGAATCACCACCACCGCCGTCACGCCTGAGCCACAGCTGGCGACCACCGGTTGGGTAATATCGACGCCCGCATCGGCAAACAGCGTCTGAAGTTCCGCCTCCGGCTTGAGTTTTCCCTGTTCAACCAGGCTGTTCCACGGCACGTTCAGGCTGTTGGGAATATGGCCACGATGCAATCCGGGACGCGGTTCATCCACTTCGGCGTTAAAGCGATTGGCAGGACGCGCATCAATAATCTGTGCGCCGCCTTCATGGCTGATCAGCAGTACGTCCGTCAGGCGTTTCACGCGGCTTTCATCTGCGTGGGCCTCAAACTCACCTTCCGGCAGATTCACTTCGCCGGTTGCCAGCGCAAAACCAGCTTCTTTCCAGCCCTGCAAGCCCCCGGCCAGAATCGACACCTGAGCCACACCAAAGGTTTTCAGCATCCACCAGGCGCGTGGCGCAGAAAAGAGATTACCCTCGTCATACACCACCAGGTGCTTATCACTGCTGACACCCAGTTCACGCATCGCGACGGCAAAACTTTCGGCGCGGGGCAGCATATGGGGGTAAGGGCTGGTGTGATCGGAAAGCGCTTCAATATCGAAGTAAGGGGCGTCGGGTAAATGACCCGCCAGATATTCGGCCTGGATATCGCGAACCGCTTCCATACCGGGTGGCAACAACCGTGCATCCAGCACCTGAAGCCGCTCATCGTTGTAGTGCTCTTGTAACCAGTCGGCGGACACAAACAGTGGCGTCGTCATAACAACCTCATCTCAGCAATCTGTCATACCAGTGTCAGGGAATGTGCGCACCATCTCAAGAGAAGCGTTGATTAAATGCGAGCATTGATATGAAATTGCGCTGCGTAATCAAACGACACTCCCTGCGTCCCGGTGAAGGAACTACCATGAAGAAACGCAATACCCGGCTGCTGCTCAGCATGCTGATCGGTGGTTCGCTGCTGTCAGCGACTTTGTTACCTGTTTTGCCTCTCCAGGCGGCAGAAGTACCCGCAACCTCCCAGGTCAGCAAACCGCTGACGATTATCGATCTCTCGGAACTGCAGATCGATAATGCCGCTGCGCTGGTCTTAACCTTCAGTCAGCCGCTTGATGATAAACAGGATATCGCGCAAAAAGTCAGGCTGACCGACGATAAACAGGGCCGGGTGGATGGCGGCTGGGAGCTTTCCGCTAACCGCAAAACGTTGCGCTTCCGCCATCCCGAGCCGTCACGTCACTTCACCGTCACGGTGGATGCGGGACTGCGCGCGGCCAGCGGAGAGACGCTTGCCGCCGATTACAGTCAGAAAATCGCCACCCGTGATATCCAGCCGATGGTGGGCTTTGCCAGTCGCGGTTCACTGCTGCCGCTGCGTATCACGCAGGGACTGCCGGTGCTGGCGCTGAATGTTGACCAGGTCGATGTCGATTTCTTCCGGATAAAGAATGCCGGCCTGGCGGAATTTCTCTCGCAGTGGAATTACGGCAACAACCTCTCAAGCTGGCAGTCGCAGGAGCTGCTGAAAAGCAGCCAGCTGGTCTATAGCGGACGCTTTGAGCTCAACCCGGCGCGTAACACGCGTGAAAAACTGCAGCTACCGATGCGTGACATTACCGCACTTCAGCAGCCGGGCGTCTATCTGGCGGTGATGAAGCAGGCCGGTACTTATCGCTACAGCCAGCCCGCCACGCTTTTCACCCTCAGCGATATTGGCCTGTCACTGCATCGCTTCCCGACCCGGTTTGAACTGTTCGCCCAGAGTCTGGCAGACGGTCAGCCGCTTTCCGGGGTCAGCGTCAGGTTACTGGATGAGAAGGGGCAGGTGCTGCAAAGCGGAACCAGTGACAGTACCGGTCATCTGAGCCTCAAGGCGGATGAAAAAGGCAAGCTCCTGCTGGCAATTCAGGGAGAACAGACCTCAATGATCGACCTGGCGCGTCCGGCGCTGGATCTCGCTGAATTCCCGGTCGCGGGGCCGCAGGGCTATGACAAACAGCTGTTTGTTTTTGGTCCGCGCGATATCTATCGTCCTGGCGAAACGGTCATCGTGAATGCGCTGCTTCGCGATGCCGACGGACACCCCTTGCCCGCGCAGCCGATCAAAGCGGAGCTGGTGCAGCCCGATGGCCAGGTGATGCGGACTTTTGTCTGGCAGCCTGAAGCGGGATTCTACCAGCAGCGACTGGCGCTGCCCGCGTCGGCCATGACCGGCGACTGGATGTTGCGACTGAATACCGGCGATAACCTCAAGCGAGAGTGGAAGTTTCACGTCGAAGATTTTCTGCCGGAGCGTATGGCGTTAACCCTGAAAAATGACCCTCAGCCGCAGGCCGCTGATGCCAGTGTTGAGTTCGGTATTGAGGGGCGCTATCTCTATGGCGCCCCGGCAGCAGGTAACACGCTACAGGGTCAACTCTATCTGCGACCGGCACGCGAGGCGGTGACTGCACTGCCAGGCTACCAGTTTGGTGACATCACCGAAGAGGGGTTAAAGCGGACGCTGGATGAGGTGGATCTCAAGCTCGATGCCAGCGGTAAAGCAGAACTCACGGTAGAAAATCAGTGGGATCAGCTCCACTCTCCGCTCAATCTGATCCTGCAGGCCAGCCTGCTGGAAACCGGCGGACGTCCGGTCACCCGTCGTGCCACCCAAGCCATCTGGCCCGCTGAAGCGCTGCCGGGTATCCGGCCGCTGTTTGGTAACAAGGCGGTTTATGACTACCGCAGTGACAGCTATCACGATGAGCCGACCGTGCCGGAACAGAGCCTGGCCGAATTCGACATTGTCTATGCCAACAGTCAGGGCAAAAAACTGGCGGCAGAGAAGCTGGATGTTCGCCTGATCCGTGAACGCCATGATTACTACTGGAGCTTCTCTGACAGCGAAGGCTGGCAGTCGCAGTATAGCGACAAGGATCTGCAGGAAGATGAACGCGCCATCTCTGTCCCGGCTGATGGCAGCACCAAAGTCAGCTTCCCGGTCGAGTGGGGCCACTACCGGCTGGAAGTGCAGGCGGGCGAGAAGATCGTCAGCAGCGTCCGGTTCCAGGCGGGTTATGACTGGCAGGATAACACCAACGGCACGGGTGCATTGCGCCCGGATCAGGTCAGACTGAAGCTGGACAAAGCGGCTTACCAGCCGGGCGACACCGTGCATCTGCAGGTTGAGTCACCGGCGGCCGGTAAAGGTTACCTGATGGTGGAGTCGAGCAGCGGCACGCTCTGGTGGCAGCCACTGACCGTACCAAAGGGCGGCACAACGGTGGATGTCCCTGTTGCTGAGAGCTGGCAGCGTCACGATCTCTACTTCAGCGCCATCGTGGTGCGAGACGGCGATAAGGTCAGTGGCGCAACGCCAAAACGCGCGGTGGGGCTGTTGCATCTGCCGATGGCGACGGAGGCGCGCCGCTTAAATCTGACGCTGGATGCGCCCGATAAAATCCGTCCTGAGCAACGCCTGACGGTAAAAGTCCACGCCAGTCGTGATGGCGGCCCGCTGCCTGAAAAAGTGAATGTACTGCTGTCAGCGGTGGACAGCGGCGTTCTGAGCGTAACGGATTTTAAAACGCCCGATCCGTGGCAGGCGTTCTTTGGCCGTAAACGCTACAACGTCGATCAGTACGACGTCTTTGGCCAGCTGATCGAAGGCGGTGGCCGGCTCGCGGCGCTGCGTTTTGGTGGTGATGGCGAAGATGAATCGATGACGCGCGGCGGCAAAAAGCCGGTGACGCACGTCAATATCGTGGCGCAGCAGTTACAGGCAGTCACACTGGATAAAGAGGGCAACGGATCGATTACGCTGCCGATCCCGGCCTTTAACGGCGAACTGCGGCTGATGACTCAGGCCTGGAGCGACGACAGCTTCGGCGCGGCAGAACGCAAACTGGTGGTCGCGGCGCCGCTGATCAGCGAACTGGCCACCCCGCGCTTCCTTGCCAGCGGCGATACAGCCTCACTGGCGCTGGATCTCACTAACCTGACCGATCTGCCGCAAACCCTGAAGGTGGATCTGAGCAGCAGTGGCTTAGTGGATCTGGCCGGGGCTGCCAGCCAGAGCGTGACGCTGGCCAAAGGCGCACGTACCACACTTCAGATTCCGGTCACGGCGAAAACCGGCTTTGGTGATGGTGAGGTCGCCGTGCAGATTTCCGGTCTGAACCTGCCGGGCGAGCAGGTGAAGCCCAGCAAACAGCAGTGGAAAATCGGCGTCAGACCACCTTATCCGGCCCGGACACTGAATTTCGATGCCGTCATCAATTCCGATCAGCCCTGGCAGGTCGCGGCAACCGCGTTTACCGGCCTTGATGCTCAGACCCTGAGTGGACAGCTGACGCTGAGCAATCGTCCGCCGCTCAATATCGCCAGTTATATCAGTGCGCTTTATGCCTATCCCTACGGCTGTCTGGAACAGACCACCAGCGGCCTCTGGCCGTCGCTCTACACCAGCCATGCCGAGCTGACCGCGATGGGGATAAAAACCAGCAGTGATGAGGCGCGCCGGGCCGCCGTCGACACCGGCATTGCCCGTCTGGCGGGCATGCAGCGGGCCAACGGCAGCTTCGGGCTGTGGGACAAGCAGAGTGAGGAGGAGTTCTGGCTGACGCCTTACGTGACCGATTTCCTGCTTCGCGCCAGCGAGGCGGGCTATGCGCTGCCGGATAACGTAGTTGATCGCGCTAACGCACGGCTGCTGCGCTATCTGCAGGATCCCGCGCAGATCAGCGGCGGCGGCAGTGATAACAACGCCGCGCTGCAGTTCAGCGTGCAGGCTTACGCCGGACTGGTGCTGGCGCGTCAGCAGCGTGCGCCGCTGGGTGCGCTGCGCGCCTTGTATGAAAAGCGTGAGAAGGCCCGCTCCGGCCTGGCGCTGATGCAGCTTGGCGTGGCGCTGAAGCTGATGGGTGACGGGCAGCGCGCATCGCTTGCGATCATGCAGGGTGCCAGTCTGACGCGCTCAGATAAAGAGTGGTATGGCGACTATGGCAGCACGGTGCGCGATCAGGGGATGATGATAGCCCTGTTAGCAGAGAATAAGCTGCAGCCCGATCTACAGAATAGTCTGCTGCTGTCGCTGTCAAAAGAGGTCAACGGCAAGCGCTGGTTCTCGACTCAGGAGAATAACGCGCTCTATTTAGCGGCGCATACGCTGCAGCGTGCGCAGGGCGGAAGCTGGCAGGCGCAACTGTCGGGCAATGCACAGCCTCTGCAGGGTGATGCGCCACTGAATAAAGGGCTGGGGGCTGAACGACTGTTGCAGGGCTTAGCCATCAGTAATCCGGGCAGTGCGCCGCTGTATGGTCGTCTGGATGTCACCGGTTATCCGCTGGCCGCGCCACAGCCGGAGAGCAATGTGCTCGGGATAAAACGTGAATACTTTACGCTGGATGGCAAAGCCGCCGATCTCAGCAATCTGCGCAGCGGCGAGTTGCTGGTGGTGCGTCTGACCGTTTCGTCGAAGCGCAGCATCACCGATGCGCTGGTGGTGGATCTGCTGCCTGCCGGTCTGGAGCTGGAAAACCAGAACCTGGCTGACAGCAGCGCCAGCCTCGGCGACAGTGCGGATACGCTGAAGGAGAGCATGGGTGACATGCAGCAGGCAGACATCAGACACATTGAGTTCCGTGACGATCGCTTTGTGGCGGCACTGGCGGTGGATACTTATCGTCCCGCGACGCTGGTCTACCTGGCGCGGGCGGTCACACCGGGGCGCTATCTGATGCCACCACCGCAGGTCGAGTCGATGTATGTGCCGGAGTGGCGCGCCACCGGCAGCACGCCGTCGCAGCTGCATATTCAGTAAGTGACGCGACGCGTGGTAAACGTCAGCAGCATCAAAAAGTGGTGGCTCGCGCTGCCGCTTTTTTTTCTGGCGCTGTGGCTGGCGACATGGGGACTGGATCGGCTTTTCCCGTTGCCGCTTAAACAGGTGCAGCCTGCGCGGGTGGTTGTTGCCAGCGACGGTACACCATTGTGGCGCTTTGCTGACAGCAAGGGGATCTGGCGCTATCCGGTCACGCCAGAGGAGGTGGCTCCGGCCTATCTGCAGGCGCTGCTGACCTATGAAGATCGCTGGTTCTGGTATCATCCCGGCATCAATCCCCTGGCTCTGCTGCGTGCCGCCTGGCAGGATCTGCGCCATCAGAGCGTGATTTCCGGAGGCAGCACGCTGACCATGCAGGTGGCACGCCTTATCGACCCGCAACCCCGAACGCTGCGCGGCAAGCTGATTCAGGCGTGGCGGGCGCTGCAGCTGGAGTGGCATCTTTCCAAACGTGACATCCTGACGCTCTATCTTAACCGTGCGCCCTTTGGCGGCACGCTGGAAGGGGTGGGCGCGGCCAGCTGGAGCTGGCTGGGAAAAGCCCCGTCACAGCTGACGCCGGGCGAGGCGGCGCTGCTGGCCGTTTTGCCGCAGGCACCGAGCCGTCTGCGACCCGATCGCTGGCCGGAGCGGGCAGAAGCCGCACGCAACAAAGTGCTGGATCGGCTGGCGGAATACCGCATCTGGTCCGCTGAACAGGTGGCGGAAATCCGTCAGGAGCCGGTGTGGCTGCCGCCGCGCCAGATGCCACAGATGGCGCCGCTGCTGGCCCGGCGGCTGCTGTCGATCAGCCACAGCGATAAGATTGTCTCTACGCTTGACCCCTCACTGCAGCGCGAACTGGAAAGTCTGGCGCTGAATGTTAAAAATCAGCTTCCTCCACGCACTTCGCTGGCGATGCTGGTGGTGGATCACACCACCATGGCGGTTCGCGGCTACGTCGGCTCGGCTGATTTTACCGATGACAGCCGTTTTGGCCATGTGGATATGATCGCCAGCGTGCGTTCGCCAGGCTCGGTGTTAAAACCCTTTATTTACGGCATGGCGCTGGATGAGGGGCTGATTCATGCTGAATCACTGCTGCAGGATGTGCCGCGTCGCTTTGGTGATTACCGGCCAGGCAACTTCGATACCGGATTTCACGGGCCGGTCAGCGCCAGTGACGCACTGGTGCGGTCGCTGAATCTGCCTGCGGTGCAGCTTCTGGAGGCGCTGGGACCGAAAAACGTTGCAGCGCGCCTGCGCAATGTCGGTCTGAACTTACGTTTTCCCCCCGGCGCTGAACCTAATCTTTCCCTGATTCTCGGCGGCACCGGAGCGCGCATGGATGAGATCGTGGCTGCCTACAGCGCCTTTGCCCGCCACGGCAACGCCGGCCAGCTGCGCTGGATGCCCGATCAACCTTTACAGCAGCGGCCGCTGCTTTCGCCTGAGTCGGCGTGGATCATCCGGCGTATCCTGGCCGGGGAAGCGCAGCCCGCGGGCAATGGCAGCGTACCCGATGTGGTGCCACTGGCCTGGAAAACCGGCACCAGTTATGGCTACCGCGACGCCTGGTCGGTGGGGATTAATCCCCGTTATCTGATTGGCGTCTGGGTCGGAAGACCGGATGCGACGCCGGTTGCCGGGCAGTTTGGTTTTGCCTCTGCCGTGCCCGTCATGAATCAGATCAACAGCCTGCTGATGAGTCGCCTCAGCAGACGTGACGTTCCGGGCGATCCGCGGCCGGCCTCGGTGACGGTGGCGACCATTTGCTGGCCTGGCGGTCAGCCGTTGCCCGCCGGAGACGAAAACTGTCGCCAGCGGCGGCAAAGCTGGGTTGCCGCCGACACGCTGCCGCCTACATTACTGGCTCCCGGTCAGGAGAGCCTCAGCGGATTACGCCTGGGCTACTGGCAGAATGCGCAGGGACTGCGCGTCGCAGCAGACTGCCCCGACGCCACCCGCCATGAACGGCTGGTCTGGCCGCTGCCGCTGGAGGCCTGGCTGCCGCCTCAGGAGCGGCGGGCGCAACGTCTGCCCCCTGTCGATGCCCGGTGTCCGCCGTTACAGCAGGGCAGCAGCGCACCGCTGATCGTTACCGGCGTGATTGAGGGGCAAATTGTCAGACCGCTGCCGGGCAGGAGCGCGCTGACAATGCCGGTCGCGGTGCAGGGAGGGCAGGGCACACAGCGCTGGTGGTTCCTGAATGGTGAGCCTCTGATGACGCAGAACGCCGCAGACAGCCTGTCGCTGCAGCTCGATCATCCGGGCGAGTATCAGCTGGTGGTGATGGATGAAGAGGGGCAACTTGTCTCGGTCACCTTCAGCCGGGGCTGACGCTTTTTTGCGCTAAATCATAACTATGGCGCGTCTGCTTCGACTCAGATCAAGAATTTTCATCAAATTAGGGATCTCTGATAGGCAATGCCGGACTCAGCCCCTATAATCGGCGCCGTTTCTTAACCGGGGCGGACGCCACCGGTTTCTTCAGAACGTCAAGACAGAGGTCATCATGGCAATCGAACGTACTTTTTCTATCATCAAGCCAAACGCCGTCGCTAAAAATGTGATTGGTGCTATCTACAACCGTTTTGAAAGCGCTGGCTTCAAAATCGTTGGCGCAAAAATGCTGCAGCTGAGCAAAGAGCAGGCTGAAGGTTTTTACGCTGAGCACCAGGGCAAGCCATTCTTCGATGGTCTGGTTGAATTCATGACCTCTGGCCCGGTTGTTGTTTCCGTGCTGGAAGGTGAAAATGCCGTTCAGCGTCACCGTGACCTGATGGGTGCCACTAACCCGGCAAACGCATTGGCTGGCACACTGCGTGCTGACTACGCTGACAGCTTCACCGAAAACGCCACGCACGGTTCAGATTCTGCTGAATCCGCTGCCCGCGAAATCGCTTATTTCTTTGGCGAAAACGAGATCTGCCCACGTACCCGTTAATCGCCTGGCGATAAACGTTACGTCGGCTTTACAAAAATCTGCGTAGGGGAGGTCACTCCCGCCTGTTATCAGGCTGCAGATGTTGTACAATATTGCGCCTTCATTGACTCAGCTTAATGAAGGCGCAATTTTTTTCACCTATCCCTGAACAGCGCCATAACGTGTAACAACGAGGCCAGAGAATATTATGTCCGAACAGATTGTGACGTCCGCGTCCGCATCCCCTATTGTCGTCTCCCCCAAAAGCCAGAAAATAAACCTGCTGGATCTCAACCGTCAGCAGATGCGCGAATTCTTCCTGTCGCTGGGCGAAAAGCCTTTCCGCGCCGATCAGGTCATGAAGTGGATTTATCACTACTGCTGCGATGACTTCGAGCAGATGACCGACATCAACAAAAAGCTGCGTAACCGGCTGATGGAGCTGACGGAGATCCGTGCGCCAGAAGTGGCAGAAGAGATGCGCTCTACCGACGGCACTATCAAATGGGCCATTCGCGTGGGCGACCAGCTGGTGGAAACGGTCTATATCCCGGAAGGGGACCGCGCCACGCTCTGTGTCTCTTCACAGGTGGGTTGTGCGCTGGAGTGTAAATTCTGTTCGACCGCACAGCAGGGCTTTAACCGTAACCTGCGGGTGTCAGAAATTATTGGTCAGGTGTGGCGCGCGGCGAAAATTGTCGGCGCAGCCAAAATCACCGGCCAGCGTCCTATCACCAACGTGGTGATGATGGGCATGGGCGAGCCGCTGCTCAACCTCAATAACGTGGTCCCGGCGATGGAGATCATGCTGGATGACTTCGGTTTTGGTCTGTCGAAGCGTCGCGTGACCCTCTCTACCTCGGGTGTGGTACCTGCGCTGGATAAACTGGGCGATATGATCGACGTCGCGCTGGCGATTTCCCTGCACGCGCCTAACGATAAGTTGCGTGATGATATTGTCCCGATCAACAAAAAGTACAATATCGAAACCTTCCTGGCGGCGGTGAAACGCTACATTGGCAAATCTAACGCCAATCAGGGACGCGTGACCATCGAGTACGTGTTGCTGGATCACGTCAATGACAGCACAGATGATGCGCATGAACTCGCCGCATTACTGAAAGAAACACCGTGTAAAATCAACCTGATCCCCTGGAACCCCTTCCCGGGCGCGCCTTATGGCCGTAGCTCCAATAGCCGCATCGATCGTTTCTCCAAAGTCCTGATGGACTATGGTTTTACGACCATCGTGCGTAAAACCCGTGGCGACGATATCGATGCCGCCTGTGGTCAGTTAGCCGGTGAGGTGATCGACCGTACCAAGCGTACGATGCGTAAAAAAATGGCGGGTGAAGCCATCTCTGTGAAGGCTCTCTAGAAGAGTGACTCAGAGCGTTTCCTGAAGTGATGACGCGTGGCAGGCTGCAGCCTGTCAACGTCAACCGGATGGAAACGATTATGCGTAACGGATTACCTGCAGTTTTACTGGCGCTGTTTGTTGTAAGCGGGTGTGTCAGCCAGCATCACGAACCCGGAGCAGAAGAGGTGCGTCTGCAGTTAGGGATGCACTATCTGGCGGGTGGTGACTATGCCGCAGCTGAGCGAAACTTTCTGCGGGCACAGGCCGCCGCGCCAGAGGATTACCGGGTCTCGCTTGCGCTGGCTCGACTGGCGCAGAAGCAGGGTAATCAGACAGCGGCGCAGGCACGGTTTATACTGGCACAGCAGCAGGCCCCGGATAATGGTTTTGTTGCTAACAATTACGGTGCGTTTCTCTGCGCTTTAAGGCAGTATGGCGAAGCGCATCAACAGTTTAGTCGGGCAAGCGCAGCACCGCAGTTTGATGCACGCAATGACGCGCTTGAACTGGCAGGGTTTTGTTATCTGCAGGCTGGCGATATTGCCGCTGCCCGCAGGACACTACGCCAGGCCATTGAGGCTGACAGACGCAAAGCTGATTCGCTGCTGTCGGAAGCTGAAAAGCAGTTGGCAGATAACCATCTGGCGAAGGTGCAGGTTTTGCTTGATATTTACCAGCAACAGCTGCCCGCAACGGCACGAAGTCTGGCGTTACACTTACGTTTCGCCGCGCTACAGGGAGATGCCGCTGACGTTTCACGTTATGGCGACCAGTTAGCGCGACGTTTTCCGCAATCGATACAGTACCAGCGTTATTTAGCTAATGAATACTGAAGCCACTCAAGAAAACTCTGCATTACATTCAACAGGTGAACGCCTGCGTCTGGCCCGTGAGCAGATGGGGCTGACGCAGCAGAACGTCGCTGAACGCCTGTGCCTGAAACTTTCTACCGTGCGTGATATCGAGGAAGACAAATCGCCTGCCGATCTGGCCTCCACGTTCCTGCGCGGATACATTCGCTCCTACGCGCGTCTGGTGCACATTCCTGAAGAGGAACTGCTGCCGATGATGGCGAAACAGACACCGATTCGGGCTTCAAAGATCGAGCCGATGCAAAGTTTCTCGCTGGGCAAACGCCGCAAGAAACGCGACGGCTGGTTGATGATTTTCACCTGGCTGGTGGTGTTTGTGGTGGTGGGTCTGACCGGTGCCTGGTGGTGGCAGAATCATAAAGAGTCGCAGGATGATTTGGTGCCGATGACCGATCAGAACAGCAGCAGCGGTGATAGCGGTCAGTCGATTCCGCTGGGTGAATCCAGCGGTGACAGCGCGGCACCTGCCGCGCCTGACGAAAGCAATACCACCAGTGACAACAGCGCAGCCAGTGCGCCAGCGAGTGCGGCTCCGGCCGCCACTGGCAGCAATAGCGCGACCACCGCACAGCCGGATACCACCAGCAATGCCGTGGTTTCACCGAGCCAGGCGCCCGTGGACAACTCAGCGGCTGCACCTGCGGCCGCTAACACGAATACCAATAACAGCACGGCACCTCAGATGCCAGTAGGTGCAGCGGCGGTCAGTGAACCGGCTGCTGACCCTAATGCGGTGGTGATGACCTTTAACGCCGACTGCTGGCTGGAAGTGAGCGATGCCACCGGCAAAAAACTGTTCAGCGGCATTCAGCGCAGTGGTGGTAAACTCAGCCTCGCAGGAACGCCTCCGTATCGTCTGAAAATTGGCGCGCCTTCCGCTGTTCAGGTGCAATATCAGAATCAGCCCGTTGATTTAAGTCGTTTTATCCGTAATAACCAGGTTGCTCGCCTGACGTTGGGTGCGCAATAACAGCGTATCGCGTACCGGGCAATTGTGGAGAAGAAATATGCATAACGAAGCACCCATTATCCGTCGTAAATCCAAACGCATTTACGTCGGCAAGGTGCCGGTCGGTGACGGCGCACCCATCGCTGTCCAGTCGATGACCAACACCCGCACCACTGACGTGGAGGCGACGGTAAATCAGATCAAAGCCCTTGAGCGAGTCGGTGTCGACATCGTTCGTATCTCGGTGCCTACCATGGATGCCGCAGAAGCATTCAGGCTGATCAAACAGCAGGTTAACGTCCCGCTGGTTGCAGATATTCATTTTGACTACCGCATCGCCCTGAAAGTCGCCGAGTATGGCGTCGACTGCCTGCGCATCAATCCCGGTAATATCGGGAACAATGAGCGCATCCGTATGGTGGTGGACTGCGCGCGCGACAACAATATTCCGATTCGAATCGGCGTGAACGCCGGTTCGCTGGAGAAAGATCTGCAGGAAAAGTATGGCGAGCCGACGCCGCAGGCGCTGCTGGAATCTGCCATGCGCCATGTCGATCATCTCGACCGTCTTAACTTCGATCAATTCAAAGTCAGCGTTAAAGCCTCTGACGTTTTCCTCGCGGTTGAATCTTATCGTCTGCTGGCGAAACAGATTGAACAGCCACTGCATCTCGGTATCACCGAAGCGGGCGGCGCGCGGGCTGGCGCAGTGAAATCGGCGATTGGACTGGGTCTGCTGCTGTCAGAAGGGATCGGCGATACGCTGCGTATCTCGCTGGCCGCCGATCCGGTAGAAGAAGTCAAAGTCGGTTTCGATATCCTCAAGTCACTGCGCATCCGTTCTCGTGGCATCAACTTCATCGCCTGTCCGACCTGCTCACGTCAGGAGTTCGACGTTATCGGCACGGTCAACGCGCTGGAGCAGCGTCTGGAAGACCTCATCACCCCGATGGATGTCTCCATTATCGGCTGCGTGGTCAACGGACCTGGCGAGGCGACCCTCTCTACGCTGGGCGTGACCGGCGGCAGCAAGAAGAGTGGTTTCTACGAGGATGGTGTGCGTCAGCGCGATCGTCTCGACAACAATGACATGATCGATCAGCTGGAAGCGCGCATTCGTGCTAAAGCGTCGATGCTGGATGCCAGTCGCCGTATTGATGTGCAGCATCTGGAAAAATAATGGCGTACGCGGTTTGCGTGCGTGACTTTTTTGACTGAACCTGTGCGGTTTCATCCTCATAAGGTATGATGCCGGACAGGTTTTTTTGCATTAAGAGATTCTAACGTGGCGAAGAATATTCAGGCGATTCGCGGGATGAACGACTACCTGCCTGCGGATACCGCCCTCTGGCAACGGATTGAAGGCGTTCTCAAGCAGACGCTGGCGAGCTACGGTTACAGCGAAATTCGCTTACCGCTGGTGGAGCAAACCCCACTGTTTAAACGCGCCATCGGTGAAGTCACCGACGTGGTTGAAAAAGAGATGTATACCTTCGAAGACCGCAACGGTGAAAGCCTGACGCTGCGTCCGGAAGGCACTGCAGGTTGCGTGCGAGCCGGTATTGAACACGGTTTACTCTACAACCAGGAGCAGCGCCTGTGGTATATGGGCCCGATGTTCCGCTATGAGCGTCCGCAGAAAGGCCGCTATCGTCAGTTCTACCAGATTGGCGTGGAAGTGTTTGGTCTGCAGGGACCGGACATCGATGCTGAACTGATCATGCTGAACGCCCGCTGGTGGAAAGCCCTGGGTATCTCTGAGCACGTTCGTCTGGAACTCAACTCTATCGGTTCGCTGGAAGCACGCGCGCATTACCGCGACGCGCTGGTCGCCTTCCTTGAACAGCATAAAGAGGTGCTGGATGAGGATTGTAAACGCCGCATGTACACCAATCCGATGCGCGTTCTCGACACTAAAAATCCTGATATCCAGCAGTTACTGAATGATGCGCCACAGCTTGGTGACTATCTTGACGACGAATCACGTGAACATTTCAGCGGCCTGTGTGCCCTGCTGGATGACGCCGGGATCAGCTACACCGTCAATCAACGTCTGGTACGTGGTCTTGATTATTACAATCGCACCGTGATTGAGTGGGTCACCGATAGCCTGGGTTCACAGGGCACGGTATGTGGTGGTGGTCGCTATGATGGCCTGGTTGAGCAGCTCGGTGGGCGCGCAACCCCTGCCGTTGGCTTTGCCATGGGCATGGAGCGTCTGGTGCTGCTGGTTCAGGCGGTTAATCCTGAATTTGAACCGACGAGCAATGTGGATGTCTATGTTATCGCTTCAGGTCAGGGCGTGCAGTCTGCAGCAATGCAGCTGGCTGAGAAATTGCGTGATGAAGCGCCAGAACTGAGGCTGATGACCAACTTTGGCGGCGGCAACTTCAAGAAACAGTTTGCCCGTGCTGACAAGTGGGGCGCTCGCGTCGCACTGGTGTTAGGCGAGGACGAGGTCAAAGCCGGTCAGGTCGTGATTAAAGATCTGCGCCGTGGCGAGCAGCAAACGCTGGATCAGGCAGAGGCTGCTGCTGTCTTGCGCTCGCTGTTACAGTAAGCGTGACACAGCACCAACCATAGAAAGGAGAGGGATTGCGTGGAAGTGTATAGCAATGAGAACGAGCAGACCGACGCGCTGCGCAACTTTTTTGCCAACAATGGCAAAGCGTTAGCTATTGGCGTGGTGATCGGCATTGCTGCGCTGGGCGGCTGGCGTTACTGGAGCAGTCACCAGGACGATACGGCGAAGACAGTATCAGCGCAGTATCAGCAGCTCACCAGCGCCATGCAGGCGGGCAAACCGGAGACGCTGGAAGCGGTAAACCGTTTTGCCAGTGAAAACAGCAACACCTACGGTGCGCTGGCTGCGATGGATCTGGCGAAGCAGTATGTTGACGCCGGTCAGCTTGATAAAGCCGCGACGCTGCTGCAAAACGGACTGAAAGATACCAAAGATGCCAATCTGCAGGCGGTGATTAACCTGCGCCTGGCACGCATTCAACTGCAACAGAATCAAGCGGATGCGGCGCTTAAAACCCTTGACGGTGTGAAGGGTGATGGCTGGACAGCCATTGTGGCCGATATTCGCGGCGAAGCGCTGCTGACCAAAGGCGACAAGCAGGGCGCGCGCGATGCCTGGAGTAAAGGGGTTGAATCTGACGCCTCTCCGGCATTGAAGCAAATGATGCAGATGAAGATGAATAACTTAAGCTAAGCCAGTCAAGAGAGAGCGCATGGAATTACGTAAATACCTGCTGCCGGGACTGATTTCAGTCACTTTGCTCAGCGGTTGTTCGCTGTTTAGCGGCGAAGAAGATGTAGTAAAAATGGCCCCGTTGCCGAAGGTGGAAAATCAGTTCACGCCACAGAAAGTGTGGAGCACCTCGGTAGGCGATGGTGTCGGTGATTTCTACTCAAATCTGCATCCTGCCTGGCAGGATAATACGGTTTATGCTGCCGACCGCTTTGGTATCGTCAAAGCGCTCGATGCCGCAGACGGTAAAGAAAAATGGAAAGTCGATCTCTCTGAGAAAACCGGCTTCTTCTCTAAAAATCGCTCAGCCATGTTATCAGGTGGCCTGACGGCTGATGGCGATCGGGTCTATGTTGGCAGCGAGCGCGGCCAGGTTTATGCCCTCAACAGCAGTGATGGTAGCCTGGCGTGGCAGACGAAAGTCGCCGGTGAAGCCCTGTCACGTCCGGTAGTCAGCGATGGTCTGGTGCTGGTTCATACCAGCAACGGCATGTTGCAGGGCCTGGATCAGAGCAGCGGTGCCGTGAAGTGGAGCGTTAACCTGGATATGCCAGCGTTGTCTCTGCGCGGTGAATCTGCTCCGGCTGTCGCTTTTGGTGGCGCGATTGTCGGTGGCGACAATGGTCGTGTCAGTGCCGTGGTGCTGAACCAGGGACAACTGGTCTGGCAGCAGCGTATTTCCCAGGTCAGCGGTGCCACTGAGATCGATCGTCTTAACGATGTCGATACCACACCGGTTATCGTCAATGGCGTGGTTTACGCGCTGGCGTATAACGGCAATCTGACAGCACTGGATCTGCGTTCCGGCCAGATTTTGTGGAAACGCGAAATTGGCGGTGTGAAAGATCTGATTGTTGATGCCGGCCGCATCTATCTGGTCGATCAGGACGATCGTGTGATTGCGCTTAACGCTGACGGCGGCGTCGCCATCTGGCGTCAAAGCGATCTGCTGCATCGCAACCTGACTTCGCCGGTGCTCTACAACGGCTATCTGGTTGTCGGCGACAGCGAAGGTTATCTGCACTGGCTGAACACCACGGATGGTCGTTTTGTTGCGCAGCAGGAACTGGATAGCTCAGGCTTCCAGACCGAGCCGGTGGTCGCCAGCGATAAGCTGCTGATCCAGTCGAAAGATGGTGAGGTTTATGCGATTACCCGTTAACGGGTACACGTCTGGCAGGTGAAATCCTCCGTTCCGACGGCTCCTGATTTAATCAGGGGCCGTTTCGTTTTTAGTCAGGCATGGTATTCTTTGCGCCTTAAGCCTGAACTTGACGGCCAGAGCCGTTATAATCACGCCATTCGGGCGATTAATTATTTATTGAGGCATTTTGTTATGGTACCTGTGGTCGCGCTGGTTGGGCGTCCCAATGTGGGAAAATCTACGCTATTTAACCGCTTAACCCGCACACGTGATGCGCTGGTAGCGGATTTTCCTGGACTGACTCGCGATCGCAAATATGGTCGCGCCGAAGTGGAAGGGCGCGAATTTATTGTTATTGATACCGGTGGTATCGACGGCACCGAAGAGGGTGTTGAAACGCGGATGGCCGAGCAGTCACTGCTGGCGATTGAAGAAGCGGATGTCGTGCTGTTTATGGTCGATGCGCGTGCGGGCATGATGGCCGCCGATCAGCAAATCGCTAAGCATCTCCGTTCCCGCCAGAAAGCGACTTTCCTGGTGGCCAACAAAACTGACGGGATGGATCCTGATCAGGCGGTTGTGGACTTCTATTCACTGGGCCTGGGCGAGATCCACGCCATTGCGGCATCGCATGGTCGTGGTGTGAGCAGCCTGATAGAAGAGGCACTGCTGCCATGGATGGACAAAGTTGAGACGGTCGAGCTCACGGAAGAAGAAGAGAACCAGGCGTACTGGGCTGCGCTTGAAGCTGACGAGATTGCTGAGCAGGAAGCCGCCGAGGAAGAAGAAAACTTCGACCCGACGGGCCTGCCGATCAAACTGGCGATTGTTGGCCGTCCTAACGTAGGTAAGTCAACGCTTACCAACCGTATTCTCGGTGAAGACCGCGTAGTGGTCTACGATATGCCGGGTACCACCCGCGACAGCATCTATATTCCGATGGAGCGTGATGGACGTGAATACGTTCTGATCGACACGGCGGGCGTGCGTAAGCGTGCCAAAATCTCTGACACTGTAGAGAAATTCTCGGTGATCAAGACGCTGCAGGCGATTGAAGATGCCAACGTGGTGATGCTGGTGATTGATGCCCATGCCGGTATTTCCGATCAGGATCTGTCGCTGCTTGGCTTCATTCTCAACAGTGGTCGTTCGCTGGTGATTGTGGTCAACAAATGGGATGGCCTGTCGCAGGAAGTGCGTGATGAAGTGAAAGAGACACTGGACTACCGTCTGGGCTTTATCGATTTCGCCCGCATCCACTTTATCTCTGCGCTGCACGGCAGCGGCGTCGGCAATCTGTTTGAGTCGATCACTGAAGCTTATGACTGTTCGACGAAGCGTGTAAACACCTCGCTGCTGACCCGCATCATGAATATGGCGGCAGACGATCACCAGCCACCGCTGGTACGCAGTCGTCGCGTTAAGCTCAAATACGCGCACGCGGGGGGCTATAACCCGCCTATCGTGGTAATCCACGGTAATCAGGTTAAGGATCTGCCAGATTCTTACAAACGCTACCTGATGAACTATTTCCGTAAATCACTCAACGTGATGGGAACGCCAATTCGTATTCAGTTCAAAGAGGGTGATAACCCTTATGAAGGCAAACGTAACCTGCTGACACCAACGCAGCAGCGTAAACGTAAGCGTCTGCTGGCGCATATGAAAAAGAACAAGCGTTAAGAATAGAGGGCCATCTGGCCCTCTTTTTTTGCCCTGAATAAACCGGAGCAGGGAGAAAATAGTGACTATTATTTGCGAAAAATGTCAGCAACCGCTGTCGCTCAGTGACGGTGAATTTATCTGTAATACCTGCGGTACGCATTACCCCGCACAACCCTGCTGTCCGGAGTGTCATCAGCCGCTTGAGGTGCTCAAAGCCTGCGGCGCGGTGGACTATTTTTGCCGGAACGGACATGGCCTTATCTCCCGCAAGCGCGTCCTTTTCCAGCCGCCAGGTCACTGACGCCGCTTTCAGCTACGCTTAAAACGTCTGAGAATTCAGAGCGACGACTGGCTCATTTTGTAGCAAAAATGCTATTGCGCCGTAACAAATGAGTTGTGGATGTTCACTCTGTAATGTACCAGGTGGTACAATCCTGCCGCGTCGTGGGAGGGGCAAGCCACATCCGTGTTCTTCCGGCCCATCGATCTCACGGACGCGGGTCTGTTTATATTCGATTTGAAACCGAGCGATGCCTGGCGCGGACTGTCTTAACGCGCCGGCGTCCGGATGGCATCTGTCCGGGTGCTCTGTTTATTCAGGAGAGTAAGTATTATGGCTGAAACATCCTCCCGCTCCGGAAAGGGGCTGGGAATAGCATCCGTGCTGCTCGGACTGGTGCTGCTTGCCACCGGTCTGTTTTTTGCAATTGGCGGCGGCAAACTGGTTGCACTTGGTGGCAGCGGGTACTTTTTAATTGCGGGTATCGTCACTGTACTCTCCGCAATTCAGTTCTTCCGTCGTAAATCCTCGGCAGTGGTTCTGTTCCTGCTGGTCTTTGTCGGCACCCTGATCTGGTCGCTGTTCGACGCGGGCCTGGAGTTCTGGCCGCTGGTATCACGCCTGATGGTGCCTGCCGGACTGATGCTGCTTGCCTTCCTGATCTGGCCTTCACTGCGTAAGCATGAAGGTAAGCACTCACTGGCAAAACCCTCTTATGCGTTCTCTGCGCTGCTGGCGGCAGGCATGGTTGTTACGCTGGTGCAGATGTTCCAGCCACATCCTACCGTTGCAGGCACGGGCGAAGAGCTGCCGCTGATCCCGGTAGATAAAGCGAAACAGCAGAAAGACTGGGATAACTACGGTAATACTCCGCAGGGCAGCCGCTTTGTGGCGCTGGATCAAATCACCCGCGACAACGTGAAAGATCTGCAGGTGGCCTGGACTTTCCGTACCGGTGATACCCCTGTCAGCCCGACCGGCAACGGCGCAGAAGATCAGCAGACACCGTTGCAGATTGGCAATACCCTTTATCTCTGCACACCGCACAACAACGTTATCGCCGTTGAAGCCAACAGCGGTAAGCAGATCTGGAAACGTGAAATCAATGCCAAAGCGGAAGTCTGGCCGCGCTGCCGTGGTCTGGCTTACTTTGACGCCACGAAACCGCTGCAGCAGCCAGATAAGCCGGGGTCTTCACCTGTGACTGCCGCAGTGTTGCCAGCCGGTGACAGCTGTCAGCGTCGTATTCTGATGAACACCATCGACGCGCGTCTGATTGCGATCAATGCTGACAACGGTGAGTTCTGTGAAAACTTTGGCGATCACGGCATCGTTGATCTCAAAGCGGGCATGGGCAAGGCACCGGATCCGCAATATCAGCTGACCTCAGCGCCAACCCTGGCTGGCACCACTGTGGTGGTCGGCGGTCGCGTAGCGGATAACGTGCAGACGGATATGCCGGGTGGCGTGTTGCGTGGCTTTGACGTTATCACCGGCCAGATGCGCTGGGCGTTTGACCCAGGCAATGTTGACCCGAATGCGATATTGATGCCGGGTAAAGATTATACCCGCAGTACGCCGAACTCATGGGCGCCAATGTCTTACGACCCGGCAATGAACACCGTGTTCATTCCAATGGGCAGTTCGTCGGTTGACCTCTGGGGTGCGAACCGCACTGAGCTGGATCACAAATATGGCGCATCGGTTCTGGCGCTGGATGCCACGACCGGTAAAGAGAAGTGGGTTTATCAGACCGTGCATAACGATCTGTGGGACTTTGACCTGCCGATGCAGCCAAGCCTGATCGACTTCCCGCAAAAAGATGGCACAACCACACCTGCGGTAGTGATTGGCGGCAAAACCGGCATGATCTTCGTGCTTGACCGTATGACCGGCAAGCCGCTGACCAAAGTCGAAGAACTGCCGATGCCGCAGGGTCATATCCCGAACGAGCAGTACACCAAAACGCAGCCACACTCGACCGGGATGCCGCAGATTGGCAACCAGACGCTGAAAGAGTCTGACATGTGGGGTGCCACGCCGTTTGATCAGCTGGCCTGCCGCATTGGCTTCAAATCTATGCGCTATGATGGCCTGTTCACCGTGCCGGACACCGACAAGTCTCTGAGCTTCCCGGGTTCGCTGGGCGGTATGAACTGGGGCAGCATGTCGGTCGATCCGAACAACCACCTGTTGTTCGTCAATGATATGCGTCTGGGTCTGTGGGTTCAGATGATCCCGGCTGATACCAGCAATATTGCGCGCGGCAGCAACGGCGGCGAAGCGATCAACACCGGTATGGGTGCCGTTCCGCTGAAAGGCACGCCATATGCTGTGAATAAAAATCGCTTTATGTCACCGCTGGGTATCCCATGTCAGAAACCGCCATTTGGTACGCTGTCGGCGATTGACATGAAAACGCAGAAAATCGTCTGGCAGGTGCCGGTCGGCACGGTGCAGGATACCGGACCATTCGGTATCAAGATGCGCGTGAAAATGCCGGTTGGCATGCCAACGCTGGGCGGTACGCTGGCCACGCAGGGCGGCCTGGTGTTCATCGCGGGTACGCAGGATTACTATCTGCGCGCCTTTGATTCTTCAACCGGGAAAGAGGTGTGGAAAGCACGTCTGCCGGTGGGCAGTCAGGGTGGCCCGATGAGCTACGTCTCACCGAAAGATGGAAAGCAGTACATCCTGATCTCGGCAGGTGGCGCACGTCAGTCACCGGACCGTGGTGATTATGTGATTGCTTACGCACTGCCAGACAGCAAGTAACAACACTTAATGAAAAGGGCCGACATAGTCGGCCCTTTTTTTTGCTTATTTGCCGTCGCGCCACAGCGCCTGCAACTCAGGTGGCGCCACCTGTTCCGGAATCAACAGCACTATCGTCCCAACCTCGCGGTGGGTTGCATACTGAATCTGGATGCGAAAATAGCGCTGGTCGCCACTGCCCACCTGCGCGGCTTTCTCCTCAGGTTCGCCCAGCGGCATCGCCTGCTGCAGCGCATGGCAGACGCGCTCTCTTTCTGGCGGCGGCAGATCGCCCAGCATAAAGCGTCGTTCGGCGCGTAGCCCCGGAATAAAGGCCATGCCGCCTTCACGCGCGACGATGATGGTGGCGTCATCAGTGAGTTCGGGCAGGTCACTCATAGCACGCCAACCTCCTTCCACGCCTGTTCAATGGCACTGCCGACCGATTCGTTGAACCGTTTTTTACCATGCTGAACGGTGAAGCGGGCAAAGGTCTTAAAGTCAGCATCCTGTGGCAGTTCGTCGTCACACACCGTATCGTACCAGGCATATCCCGCCTGTTCCCACGCATAACCACCCAGCGCTGTTGCTGCCAGATAAAAAGCCCGGTTAGGGATGCCGGAGTTGATATGAACCCCGCCATTATCTTCACGTGTCTTCACGTAGTGATCCATGTGTGCCGGTTGCGGATCTTTGCCCAGCATCGGGTCATCATAGGCCGAGCCAGGTTCAGACATCGATCGCAGACCACGCCCATTGATGCCGCTTGCCAGCAGGCCTTCGCCGATAATCCAGTCCGCCTCATCGGCGCGCTGTTTTTTACTGAACTGTTTCACCAGCGAGCCAAACACATCTGACAGTGACTCGTTCAGTGCACCAGCCTGCTCGAAGTAGATCAAGCCGGCTTCATTTTCCGTCACGCCATGCGCCAGTTCATGCGCCACAACGTCAATCGCAATGGTGAAGCGATTAAAGATTTCGCCGTCACCATCACCAAATACCATTTGCTGACCGTTCCAGAAGGCGTTCTGGTATTTGTCACCGTAGTGCACGGTACCGAGCAATTTCAGCCCCTGATTATCCAGCGAATTACGCTGATAAGCCTGCCAGAAGAAGTCATAGGTTACGCCAAGATAGTTCCAGGCTTCCTCAGCCGCCACGTCGTCATTGCCGGGCTGGCCCTCCTGACGAATCAGCTTACCTGGCAGGGTCTGCTGACTTTGCGCATCATAAATTTCACGATCCACGTTGCCGCCTGCCGCGGTTTTTGCCACCGGCTGCTTTTGCCAGTGTTCCGCCATCAGGTGCTGGACGTGTGTCAGGGTGCGACGCGCCTGCTCCTGCTGGTGGCCGGAACCGTGCGCGATGATTTTGCGAAGGATATAGGGAGGAATAACGCAATAAGCCATCTGAAACTCCTTGGCGACAGGGAATGTGCCAGAAAGTATAGACCCGTCAGGCTGGTTAGACCTCATTAGTGAGGCCAGCGTTAAGTGTAAAAGTGTGAGCTGACGGGCAGAGTCAGGAGACGGTTTTGCGGCGGCGCTTTTCTGAGGCAACAACGTTGGCAAGCCATCTGAAACGCCCTGGCGACAGGGAATGTGCCAGAAAGTATAGACCCGTCAGGCTGGTTAGACCTCATTAGTAAGGCCAGCGTTAAGTGTAAAAGTGTGAGCTGACGGGCAGAGTCAGGAGGCGGTTTTGCGGCGGCGCTTTTCTGAGGCAACAACGTTGGCAAGCCATCTGAAACGCCCTGGCGACAGGGAATGTGCC
>NZ_JALNPO010000008.1:118557-200322 GCF_024520895.1 Pantoea sp. Fr-CA_6
AGAAAGTATAGACCCGTCAGGCGGGTTAGACCTCATTAGTGAGGCCAGCGTTAAGTGTAAAAATGTGAGCTGACGGGCAGAGTCAGGAGGCGGTTTTGCGGCGGCGCTTTTTCTCAGGCAGTAACTGCGTCACCTGGCTTTCAACCCAGCCATCATCAAGACGGGTACGGAGCAGGTCGCCGCTCTGGAGCTGTGCGGTTTTCTTCACCACCTGTCCGGCAGTGTCGGTGGTCACGCTAAAACCGCGCGCCAGCGTCGCCAGCGGGCTGACGCCTTCCAGCTGCGCCACCAACTGACCAAAGTGCTGTTTGCTGGTGCTCAGCTGTTTTGTCATGCTCTGCTGCAGGCGGTAGTGCCAGCTTTGCAGCTGTTTTTGCGCATCGAACAGCCGCTGCTGAGGCTGCTGGGCATTGAGTCGATGCGACAGGCGATCCTGCTGACGCGTGGCGTGACGCAGGCGGGTTTCCATCGCTTCTCCCAGTCGCTGCTGCAGGCGGAACAGGGCGGTCTGCTGACGGGCCAGACGCAGCTGCGGATGCTGCTGTTGCAGACGATGCTCAAGGCGGGAGTAAAGCCGCTGCTGACGTGCCAGGTAGTAATCCATCGCCATCTCCAGCCGCTGTTGCTGTGACTGCAACTGACGCAGTAACTCCAGCTGGTTACGGCTGACAATTTCAGCCGCGGCGGAAGGGGTGGGTGCACGTAAATCGGCAACGAAGTCGGCAATGGTGACATCGGTTTCATGACCCACCGCGCTGACGATGGGAATGCGGCTGGCAAAAATGGCGCGCGCCACGCGTTCATCGTTAAAGCCCCACAAATCTTCCAGCGAACCGCCGCCGCGTCCGACAATTAAGACGTCGCACTCGTTGCGCAGGTTGGCGATTTCAATTGCGCGGACGATAGCCGCTGGCGCATCGACGCCCTGAACTACGGTCGGGTAGATGACCACGGGCAGGGAGGGATCACGGCGATGCAGCACGCGTAACACATCGTGCAGCGCCGCGCCGGTGGAAGAGGTGATTACCCCGACCTGACGCGCCGGTTCCGGCAGCGGTTGCTTATGCTGCGGATCAAACAGTCCTTCGGTGGCCAGTTTTGCTTTCAGCAGTTCAAACTGCTGCTGCAGCAAGCCTTCACCCGCCGGATGCATACTTTCGGCAATCAGCTGATAGTCACCGCGTGGCTCATAGAGAGTGATGTTGGCGCGAACCAGCACCTGCTGACCATGCTGCGGACGAAAGGTAACGCGTCGGTTACTGTTGCGGAACATAGCACAGCGAACCTGAGCGCCATCATCTTTCAGCGTGAAGTACCAGTGACCGGATGCCGGTTGCGTGAAGTTGGAGATCTCGGCGCTGATCCAGACCAAACCCATCTCTTTCTCCAGCAGCTGACGCACTGTCGTATTGAGACGGCTGACGGTAAAAATATTGGCGATGGGTGGCAGCGACATGTGACGAAGATCAAATTCCAAATCAGCAGGTTAATTCATCGATACTACAGGGCTGCCAGTGCGGATCAAGAGTTTTTCGTAAATAATGCTGGAGGCAATCGATTACGGCCTGTATAATGCCGCGGCAATATTTTATCTATTCTCAATCACCCGAGGTGGAGTATTGCCATGTTAAGAATCGCTAAAGAAGCACTCACTTTTGACGACGTTCTGCTCGTCCCTGCACACTCCACCGTCCTGCCGAATACGGCCGATCTCAGCACTCAGCTGACCAAAAATATCCGTTTAAATATTCCTATGCTCTCCGCTGCCATGGACACCGTGACCGAGTCGGGTCTGGCGATTGCGCTGGCACAGGAAGGCGGCCTTGGCTTCATCCATAAAAATATGTCAATCGAACGCCAGGCGGACGAAGTGCGCAAGGTGAAGAAACATGAAAGCGGCGTGGTGACTGAACCACAGACCGTTCTGCCAACCACCCCACTGGCTGACGTCAAAGCGCTGACCGAGCGCAACGGCTTTGCGGGCTATCCGGTAGTTAACCGCGACAACGAACTGGTGGGTATCATCACCGGTCGTGACGTGCGCTTTGTCACTGACCTTTCTCAGCCTGTCTCTGCAGTCATGACCCCGAAAGATCGTCTGGTGACGGTGAAAGAGGGCGAAGCGCGCGATGTGGTGCTGCACAGGATGCATGAAAAGCGCGTTGAGAAAGCGCTGGTGGTGGATGACAGCTTCCATCTGCTGGGCATGATCACCGTTAAAGATTTCCAGAAAGCCGAACGTAAACCTAACGCCTGTAAAGATGAGCAGGGCCGTCTGCGTGTCGGTGCGGCAGTTGGCGCAGGTGCAGGTAACGAAGAGCGTATCGATGCGCTGGTTGCAGCGGGCGTTGACGTGCTGCTGATTGACTCTTCACACGGCCATTCTGAAGGCGTGCTGTCACGTATCCGTGAAACCCGTGCCAAATACCCGGACCTTGAAATCGTCGGCGGCAACGTAGCCACCGGTGCCGGCGCACTGGCGCTGGTTGCGGCAGGTGTCAGCGCCGTTAAAGTGGGTATCGGCCCGGGCTCTATCTGTACTACCCGTATCGTGACCGGCGTTGGTGTTCCGCAGATCACTGCCGTCTCTGACGCAGTCACCGCGCTGGAAGGCACCGGTATTCCGGTGATTGCTGATGGCGGTATCCGTTTCTCCGGTGACATCGCGAAAGCGATCGCCGCCGGTGCGTCCTGTGTCATGGTCGGTTCGATGCTGGCGGGGACCGAAGAGTCACCGGGCGAGATCGAACTCTATCAGGGCCGTTCGTTCAAATCCTATCGCGGTATGGGTTCACTGGGCGCGATGTCTAAAGGCTCTTCTGACCGCTACTTCCAGACCGATAACGCCGCTGACAAACTGGTGCCGGAAGGTATCGAAGGTCGCGTGGCCTATAAAGGCCGTCTGAAAGAGATCGTGCATCAGCAGATGGGCGGCCTGCGCTCGTGCATGGGCCTGACCGGTTGCCCGACCATTGATGACCTGCGCACCAAGGCGGAGTTTGTACGCATCAGCGGCGCCGGCATCAATGAGAGCCACGTGCATGATGTGACCATCACCAAAGAGTCACCGAACTATCGCATGGGTTCATAATCCCGATTTCCCGCCCGGCTTAAGCCGGGCGCTTTTATTGATTAAGTCACCGTTCTGGAAAACCCTCAATGACGACGGAAAATATCCATAAGCATCGCATTCTGATTCTCGATTTCGGCTCACAATATACTCAGCTGGTTGCACGTCGCGTGCGCGAGCTGGGCGTTTACTGTGAACTCTGGGCATGGGATGTCACCGAAGAGCAGATTCGGCAGTTCAATCCAAGCGGCATCATCCTTTCCGGTGGCCCGGAGAGCACCACCGAACTGAACAGCCCGCGTGCGCCTGAATATGTCTTCAGCGCTGGCGTGCCGGTGCTGGGTGTCTGCTACGGTATGCAGACGATGGCGATGCAGCTGGGCGGCACCGTTGCTGGCTCAACCGAGCGCGAGTTTGGTTATGCGCAGGTCGAAGTGACGACGCCAAGCGCCCTGGTTCGCGATATTGAAGATGCGATCAGCGCCGCTGGCAAACCGCTGCTGGATGTCTGGATGAGCCACGGCGACAAAGTCACGGCGATCCCGGCTGACTTCGTGACCGTTGCCAGCACAGAAACCTGTCCGTTCGCCATCATGGCTAACGAAGAGAAGCGTTTCTACGGCGTGCAGTTCCACCCGGAAGTGACCCATACCCGCCAGGGCCTGCGGATGCTTGAGCGCTTCGTTATCGACATCTGTGAATGTGAAGCCCTGTGGACGCCAGCCAAAATCATTGAAGATGCGGTTGAACGCCTGCGTGTGCAGGTCGGCAACGACAAAGTGATCCTCGGCCTGTCAGGTGGTGTTGACTCCTCCGTGACGGCAATGCTGCTGCATCGCGCCATTGGCGACCGTCTGACCTGCGTGTTCGTGGATAACGGCCTGCTGCGCCTGAACGAAGCACAACAGGTTATGGATATGTTTGGCGACCACTTCGGCCTCAACATTATTCACGTTGAAGGCGAAGCGCGCTTCCTCGACGCGCTGGCAGGTGAGAATGAGCCGGAAGCGAAACGTAAAATTATCGGTCGCGTCTTTGTGGAAGTCTTCGACGAAGAAGCGCTGAAGCTGCAGGACGTTAAGTGGCTGGCACAGGGCACCATCTATCCGGATGTGATTGAGTCTGCGGCCTCTGCAACCGGTAAGGCGCACGTCATCAAATCGCATCACAACGTCGGCGGCCTGCCGAAAGAGATGAAGATGGGCCTGGTTGAGCCGCTGCGTGAGCTGTTCAAAGATGAAGTGCGTAAGATTGGTCTGGAGCTGGGCCTGCCTTACGACATGCTCTACCGCCATCCGTTCCCGGGTCCAGGTCTGGGCGTGCGCGTGCTGGGCGAAGTGAAGAAAGAGTATTGCGACCTGCTGCGCCGTGCCGATGCCATCTTCATTGAAGAGCTGCATAAAGCGGATCTCTATAACAAAGTCAGCCAGGCGTTCACCGTCTTCCTGCCGGTACGTTCAGTCGGCGTGATGGGTGATGGCCGTAAATATGACTGGGTTGTTTCGCTGCGTGCGGTGGAAACCATCGACTTTATGACCGCACACTGGGCGCACCTGCCGTATGATTTCCTGGGTCGTGTCTCTAACCGCATCATCAATGAAGTCGACGGCATCTCCCGCGTGGTGTATGACATCAGCGGTAAGCCACCAGCGACGATTGAGTGGGAATAACCTGGCCTCAGCCAGTTAATCCCTGATAAGTCTGCAGCCCGCTCCTCAGCGGGCTTTTTTATTGCTCTGACCGTGCGCAGACTCGCTGTTTTAACCTTTCAGCACATCCAGGTCCGTCGCTGGTGTTTTCCTGTTCACTTTGCCGGAAATTACGCTATCCTCCATGCAGTAAAAGCCCGCAACTGACGTCAGTTGTGTCCCGCTCTTACCCGCCGCTTTCACCGATTGTCTGTATCCCAAAGCCGCCGCTTACTGAAACCGCCTGATGAACAGGCGTTTCGCGATTCTTACGTCACCAGGAATGTTGTCATGCTCTCACTTAAAGTGTTCAGCCTGTTTTTTGTTGCCGTACTACTGTTATCGCTGGGAGCCAGCATCGCGCAGGCGACGCGTCACAGCGATACCACAGAGCAGGGCGGCTGGTGGTCGGCCCGCCGCGATTCGGCCGGGATAGCGCCCGACCCGCGCGCTTTATATAGCCTGGCTATCGTACAGGTCTATGCCGCGCCGACCTATGGCTGGAAAGGGGCGGTGGCGGTGCATCCGTGGATCATCTTCAAGCGCGCCGGTGAAACGCGTTTCACTCGCTACGAAGTGATTAGCTGGGGCAGCGGCGATAAAGTCCGGCGCAACACCAACCTGCCTGATGGCTACTGGTATGGCGCAAAACCGCGGCTGCTGGTGGAACATCGCGGACCGGAAGCAGAAGCGATGATCCCGCAGATTGAAGCCGCCATTAAATCCTATCCGTGGCCGACAACCTACCGCGCCTGGCCTGGACCGAACAGCAACACCTTCCTGGCGCATATTGGCCGCGAAGTACCCGCTTTAAGGCTTGATCTGCCCGCTAATGCGCTGGGTAAAGATTACCGGCCACTGTGGCGTCCGGTCGGGCTGCCGCCATCCGGGCGCGGTGTGCAGGTGTCGATTCTGGGCGTGGCGGGCGTGACGGTGGGTGCAGAAGAGGGATTTGAAGTCAATCTGCTGGGTCTGAACATGGGAGTCGATTTCACACCGTTCCGGCTGCGTCTGCCGTTTATTGGCGGTCTGGGAAATGACAACCTTCAGCAGGATAAGCCCTGACAGTCTGGCCCCGTCAGGGGCCGTTTCACCTCAGCACACGCCAAAGTCACCCTCTTCGTGATAGAGATTGACGCTCTCTGCTTTCACTTCGATCTCTTTTCTCGCCGCATCATCAACGCGTGCACACCATAAGGTGTCGCCTTCGACGCGCAGCACCTGCATTTTCGGGCCGCCGGTTTTAGACTGAACAAAATCCTCTGCTTTAAACATATTGCCTCCGTTGTTAATCGTTTCTGCTGCCAGATGACTTCTGGCGCTGATCGTTTTTTGTGTGACGTTTTCCAGTTTATACCCTGACTGTTTTACTGCGAGAAAAAGTCTGCGCATGCTGAGCCGCACTAAGATAATTTCATCAGGTTGTCAGTTGACAACTTATCAATTCGGCGTCAGGATAGGGAAAAACATGGCAAGGAAGCGGCATCCCAACAAAGAGATCGAAACGGCGTTACGTTACGCCGAATCCCATGGCTGGCTGGTCGTCACGGGAGGCCATCACGCCTGGGGAAAAATGTACTGTCCGAAAAATCTGTTGATGTGCCGATGCGGGGAGTTTTGTCTGACCTGTATCTGGAGCACACCAAAAAACGCACATCAGCATGCCCGCGCGCTGCGACGCGTGGTCGACAACTGTCACTATCTGAAGTCCTGATGCAGCACAAGGAGAAGCATATGGAATATTGTTTCACATTACGGTTCAGCCTGCCGGAAGGGCATGCGCCGGTGGATGAACTGCTGGAAACGCTGGCAGCAGCAGGCTGTGATGATGCGCTAATCGGCCTGGGCATGCCGGGCAGAATTGCACTGGAGTTCACCCGGGAGTCTGACTCTGCAACGGATGTATTGAAGCAGGCAGAAGAGGATGTGCTGCGTGCGATACCGGGGGCCACGCTGGTGGAAGCCGCACCCGATTTTGTGGGATTGACGGATGTTGCGGAGATCATCGGCATGACGCGGCAGAATATGCGTAAGCTGATGCTCAGCCACCGCCCGCCGTTTCCGCTGCCGGTGCATGACGGTAAAACCGCCATCTGGCACTTAGCGGATGTGCTGGAGTGGCTGAGTCAGCGAGGTAACTATACGCTGCCTGCGGCGACCCGAGAGCTGGCACAGGTAACGCGGCAGCGCAATCTTAACGGGTCGCTGCAACGTTACGGTCTGCAAGCCTGACGATTAGTGCGGCAGCAGGAAGATCGTCGCCAGCCCCAGGAAAATAAAGAAGCCGCCGGTGTCAGTAAGGGCGGTGATTAATACGCTGGAGCCGACGGCGGGATCGCGATTCATTTTAGTCATGACCAGCGGCACCAGCACGCCCATCAGCGCGGCCAGCAGCAGATTAAGCGCCATAGCCAGCATCATAACGCCGCCCAGCGCCATATTGTCATACATCATCCAGGTGATGCCGCCCATGATGCCGCCCCAGAACAGGCCGTTGATCAGCGCCACGCCAAGCTCGCGGACGATCAAAAACGAAAAGTTGCCCGGTTCAACCTGATGTAAGGCCAGCGCCCGCACAATCATGGTGATGGTCTGATTACCGGTATTGCCGCCGATACCCGCGACGATCGGCATCAGCGTGGCCAGCGCCACGATTTGCGAAATCGTCCCTTCAAACAGCCCGATAACCCGGGAGGCGACAAAGGCAGTGCAGAGATTAATCGCCAGCCAGGCCCAGCGTTTACGTACCGATTTACGCACCGGCGCAAACACATCCTCTTCCTGACTGATACCCCCCATTTTACGAATGTTGCTTTCGTTTTCGGCATTCACCAGGTCGATGATGTCTTCAATGGTCACGCGGCCAATCAGCTTGCCCCTGGCGTCGGTGACGGCGGCAGAAATGAGGTTATAACGTTCAAAGGCACTGGCAGCGTCTTCGGCCTTATCATTGAGCTGGAAGGTGGTAGGGCGGGCGTTCATCACGTCGCTCACCAGGGTTTTGGGTTTGTTAAGCAGGATGTCCGTCAGCAGCAGCTCGCCCAGCAGCTGATTATCTTTATTGGTGATGAAGAGTTTATCGGTACCGCCCGGCATGCTTTTGCGCTTGCGCAGAAAGCGTTGCACCGTTGCAAGCGTGACATCTTCACGCACCGTCAGGATATTGAAATCCATCACCCGGCCTACGCGGTCACGGTCAAGCTGCACCATATCGAGCATGCGGGCGCGCAGGGCGGGCTCCACCGTTGCCAGCAGGCGTCCGGTCAGGTCACGTGGCAGATAACGCGCCAGCCATACCTGATCGTCGATATCCAGCGGCTGGATAGCGCGCAGGATATCGCGGTCGCTCATCTCTTCGGTGAGGCTGGCCCAGACCGTTTCAGACGCTTCAACCAGCACATGGCCGCGCCGCTCGTTCGGCACCAGCCGCCACAGCGCCTGACGTTCTTCTTCGGGCAGGGCTTCGAGAATATCCGCAAGGTCAGCGGCATGCAGTTGCAGAATGTCCTGCTCCAGCGCGTCACGCTGGGCCGCATTTTCACGTTGCTGTTCAGGATTGAGATCGCCCGATTTCTCCAGCAGGGCATCAACCAGATCGTGCTCGCTGAGCAGCAGCGTCAGAATGCGATGACGTATTTCACTTAAACGTTGAGAGTGAGAGGCAGACACATTGGATCCCTTAAGTCTGAAAGCACCAGCACGAAGTGTAGCGTTTCGCCTGAAAAAGGGATGCAAAAAAGAGTCCAGTTAGCTGGATAACGTTTAAGTTTCAGGTGCGTTTCAGGCGAAATGTCGTTATTGGTTATTCGTTATCGCGTATCGCCTGATGTTATGGCAACCGGTTCAGGAATAGCTTTCTGTTGCTGATGATGCTCGAAGGCAGCAGGCAGGATAAAAATCAGGCGACTAAAAAGAATGATAAAACTAATCAGCAACACAATGCGGGTCATGGTGCCGGTTTTTTGACGTCTTCGGGGAGAAATAGCGCTGTTCACGCGGGGTGGTTCCTGTAATGACCCCATCTGGGGCGACTGCAATATTTAGTCACAGTCGCCTGATGAAATCAATCGCTGTTGAAAAAAACAGCAGATAAAGATCAGTAACTCGCTTTTTGCGCCAGCAGCGTCGCGAACCGACAGGTGATGCGGTTGCCATTTTCATCTGTGCGATGCAGCTGGCCGGGGTGCTCGTTGTACTTCACGATGTGCCAGTTGCGGTAGTAGTGGCTGAGCTCACCTGATTTAAACGCAAAGGAGAAATCAGCCGGGCAGGGCATATCGTCCGTGTTCATCGCCGCCACGATCAGGTTAAAACCGTCTCTGACCGTACAGGCCTGCATGTCGGCAATCAGCTGCGGAATAGTCTGCGGCTGCAGGAACATCATCACCACAGTCGACAGCACAAAGTTGAAGCCGCCATTAAAGCGCGTGTTGTTCAGGTCGCGCTGCTCGGTATGAATGCCGCTGAGATTTTCCTGCGCAATAATCTCCTGCAGGCGCGCCAGGCTTTGCGGATTATGATCCCACGCCGTGACGTCAAAACCTTGCTGATTCAGAAACAGCGTATTGCGTCCCACGCCACAGCCAAGGTCAAGCGCCTTGCCGACGTTGAGCTGGGGCAGCGCCGCAACCACTTCGGAGTGGGGCGGCGTTAAACCATAGGTTTCGGCAAAATAGTTTTCGCCTGAAAGGGGTGCGGTTGGTTGTGTCATATTCATCAATTCAGTTAAACGGGCGCCAGGCACCCGTGTTGTCAGGCTTCTTCTTCGAGGATCAGTTTCCATCCCGTGACGTCATTCCAGTAAACCTGCTCCCGTTCAAGATCGAGCTGAACCAGGTTGTTCTGCGTGAAGTAGCCCGCCGGGAAGGTCAGCGTCCAGTGGCCATCATCGCATTTCAGGGTTAATGCCTCCGGACGCGTGGTGGCCTGTCGCTGATTATTCAACAGGGTACCCAGGCGAAGCAGGAAGATCAGCGGCACAAACTGCTTTTTCTTGAACAGCGTCACGCGCGGCAGCTCATCAAGCTTTATCGCTTTACGATGGAATCTGACCAGCGCCGCCAGCAGCATCTGCTGATCCTGATTGAAGCCCGGCAGGTTGGTGTTTTGCAGAATATAGGCTGAATGGCGTTGCAGGCCGCTGTGATTAATGGTCAGGCCCACTTCGTGCAGCATCGCCGCCCATTTCAACAGCGCGGCCAGTTGTGGATTCGCCAGTTTCTGATTCTGCTCGCGCCACTGCAGATAAAGCTGCTCGGTGGTGTCGAGCACGCGTCGTGCCTGATCGCTGTCGATAGCGTAATGGTTCGCCAGACTCTGTGCAGTACGGCTGCGAATATCCTGATGGCGGAAACGGCCCTCCATCTCATAGAGCACACCTTCACGCAGCGCACCGTCGGAGAGGCGCAATTCGCGAATGGCCAGCGCATCAAATACGCCGCACAGAATCGCCAGCCCGGGTACAAACACGCCTTTACGCTCTTCCGACAGACCCGGCAGGCTGAGTGCAGCAAAGGATTTGTGTTTCATCACCTCGTCATAAAGCTTTTCGAGGCGCTCAGGCGTAATCAGCTTCTCTTTTTCATCCATCGCCAGCAGCACTTCGCAGGCGGCTTTGATGGTGCCGGACGCGCCCAGCGCATATTGCCAGCCATGCAGACGATATTGCCACGCCAGCGTTTCCAGCTTCTGCGCGGCCGCTAAACGGGCGCGACGGAAGTTTTCACGGCTGATTTCACCTTTCGGGAAATAGAGCTGGGCGAAACTGACGCAACCCATGCGTCGGCTCTCAACCAGTTGCGGTTCAAAATCCTCGCCAATGACCAGCTCGGTTGATCCGCCGCCGATATCGATCACCAGCTTGCGGCCTTTCTCCGGCTGGGTATGTTCAACGCCCATAAAGATCAGGCGAGCCTCTTCATGGCCCGAAATCACCTCGATCGGATAGGGGATCACCTCGGCCGCACGTTGCAGGAAGGTTTCGGCGTTGACCGCCTCGCGCAGCGTATGGGTACCGACAATCGTCACGTTGCTCGGACTGAACCCCTGCAGGCGCTCGGCGAACAGGGCCAGGCAGGCTAACCCCCGCTCCATCGCTTCCTCGCTGAGGTTGTGCCGGGCATCCAGTCCGTCAGCCAGATGGACGCGCTGTTTAAGGCGGCCCAGTACCTGCATCGCACCATCGACAACCCGCGCAATCACCATATGGAAACTGTTCGAGCCCAGGTCAATCGCCGCAAACTCCTGGGGTTTTGGCGTACTTTTATGAGAAATTGGCATAGGATTTATTCAGGTTGTTCCAGTTTCTTGATGTAATCATAAATGGCCAGCTGCGATCGCACTTTACGACGATTGCCGCGCTGGACGTAATGGTTACTCAACTCTTTATCGACGATGCGGGCTTTCACCGTATCACTCAACTGAATAGCAATAATGTCGAGTATGCGCTGCCGGATGTGGGGATCGAGTATCGCCACTGCCACTTCGATACGGTAATCAATGTTACGTGTCATCCAGTCAGCGGAGGAGAGGAACACCTTCTTATCGCCGCCATTCTCAAAAATATAGACGCGATCGTGTTCCAGATAACGGTCAACAATACTGATGACACGAATATTTTCACTGATCCCGGGCAAGTCAGGGATTAATGAGCACATTCCGCGCACCAGAAGATTAACCTTCACCCCTACGCTGGAGGCTGTATAAAGCCGATCAACCAGACCTTTGTCCACCAGATTGTTGATTTTCAGAGTAATGCCGCAGGGCTTATTCTGCTGCGCATTAGCAATTTCGGTGTCGATTAGCTCATACAGCATCCGGCGCGAGTTCTGCGGCGAGACCATCAGATGATCGAACGTCACGGGCCGGTAGGGATTCTCAATAAAGTTGAATACCCGACGCACTTCATTGGTGATGCGCGCATCCGCGGTCAGCAACGAGTAGTCCGTATAGAGACGCGCGGTTTTCTCGTTAAAGTTGCCGGTACCGATATGCGCGTAGCGCACAATCTCTTCGCCTTCGCGGCGTGAGATCAGGAACAGCTTGGCGTGGATCTTCAGGCCTGGTGCGGAGAAAATGACATGCACGCCCGCTTCAGTCAGGCGTTTCGCCCAGTAAATATTGGCTTCTTCATCAAAGCGCGCCTGCAGCTCCACCACCACCGTGACTTTTTTACCGTTGTAGGCGGCATGGATCATCGCATCCATGATGCGGGAGTGTTTAGCAACGCGGTAGATGTTGATTTTTATCGCCAGCACGCTGGGGTCGAACGACGCCTGACGCAGCAGCTCCAGCACATGCTCAAAGGTGTGGTACGGGTAGTAGAGCAGCACGTCGCGATTGCGAATCGCATCAAAGCCGTTGCGGAAGCCATCAAAGCCGATGTGGCGAATCTGCGGCAGCGGGCGGTTCACCAGGTTATTTTTGCCGACGTTAGGGAAGCCGATAAAGTCTTTGAAGTTGTGGTAGCGGCCGCCTGGCAGGATGGAGTCCAGGTTTGAGATGGAAAGCTTGTGGCACAGTAGCGACACCATCGTGTCTGGCATATCGCGCTGGTAGACGAAACGCACCGGTTCCGCCGTCAGTCGCTGCTTCAGGCTGGAGGACATCAGCTCCAGCAGGCTCGACTCCATCTCCGTGACCAGGTCGTACTCGGCGTCACGCGTCATTTTCATTGAATAGGCGTTGAGCGCGTCGTAGTCGTAGAAACCTTTAAAAATGTCATCCAGGCAGTAGCGCAGAATGTTATCCAGCAGGATCATTGGCTTACGGCGGCGCGGTGGCTCAGCCGGTAAATTGATGAAACGCGGGACTTTGTCGGACGGAATTTCCAGCAGCGCATACTGAATATTGTCACCGCGAATGATCTCTACCGCCAGATAGGTGTAGTCATCTTTAAGGAATTCGGTCAGATCCGTTTCATGGGTGATCAGAATCGGCGAGATATGCTGACGCAGTTCGTGCTTGAAGTAGTGGCGCAGCCACGCCTGCTGATTGGATGAGAGCTGACGTTCGTTGATCAGGAAGATCTGGTTACGTGCCATCTCCAGCAGCAGATCGTTATATAACGCATCAAACTCCTGATCGGACTTCATTACCCGCTGCTGAATTTTCTTAAACAGATGGCGTGGCGTACTGGCGGAACCCTGCTCTTCACCAATCAGAATGCGGCGTTTGAGGTCTGCGAAACGCACTTTATAGAATTCGTCGAGATTATTGGAGTAGATACCCAGAAAGCGCATCCGCTCAATCAGTGGATTGCTTTTGTCTGCTGCTTCCTGCAAAACCCGTTCATTAAAGGATAACCAGCTTAATTCTTTTTCAATATAAAGCTTTACCTGACCCATTCTCACTCCATTTAGCGGTTGCAGGACTGAAGATCCAGTATCCACCAACATTATGGCGAGAGTATGGCAGCGTTGTCCAACGCCAGGAGTTGTCTTATCAATCGGCTACGGGCAACATAGCGGCTTATTTTGGCCTGCTAGCGGAACCGCATGAGCGCAAACCACATTCCTGTCCAATTCAGCGATCGTAAGCGTCGTGCCGTTGACCGTCTGACACGGCGACTGGTCACCTGCTGTGGCGTGGCGATCCTGCTATTGATGCTGCTGCTCTTCTGCTGGCTGATTGGCGTGGTATTACCGCTGTTTAATGCGCCGGGCCTGCAGATTGCGGCCAGCCAGCAACTCTGGGATCGTGCGCCAGCCTTAGCGATTGGCAATCAGGGGAAGGTCGGCTGGCGCATCAGCGAGCGCGGTGCGGCGCGTTTTATTCCGCTGGATGGTCAGCCTGCGGAACCGGCACTGGCCCTGACCCCGCCGCCCGGGGAGATAGTGCGGAGTGCCGATGAGCAGACGTTACTGCTGAATATGCAGGGTGCGCTGACTCTGATTCAGCCAACCGCCGACCAGCAGTGGCGTTTTCCGCTGGGAGACAAACCGTTTCATCTGCCCGATGGCGCAGTGACGAAGATGGCGCTGGCGACGCGCCATGCGGGTCAGTGGCGTATAGCCGCACTCACTGAGGCCGGACTCCGGGTGCTGACGCTCGGCACCGATCGCCAGGCCTCGGTTATCCCGCTGCCGCAACGCCAGCTGGATCTGCTGGCGCTCTCGCCGTCCGGCGATCTGCTCTACACCACCGAAGGCAATCTGCTGCGGGTCTGGCAACTTGACGATGACCGTGCACTATTGCGCGAAACGCACGCCCTGCCGCAGCGGCCAAAAAGTCTGCATCTGCTGGTGGGCGGCACAAGCCTGCTGATCCAGGATGGCAGCGGCGTCACGCAGTGGTTTGCTATCGCCAGCGAACAGGGGCCGCGCCTGCAGCGCATTCGTACTTTTGCCAACAGCGACGGTGAGACCATTCTGGTGACGGAATCACAACGCCGCGTGTTTGCGACGCTCAGTAAACAGGGGATGCTGCGGCTGTTTGCCAGCAAGCAGGATGGCCCGATACTGCAGCGTCAGCTGGAACCTGGCATTGTGCAGGCGCAGTTTTCGCCACGTGGCGACAGCCTGCTGATTGAACGGGCGGGAAGCTGGCAGACCCTGCGGCTTGATAATCCGTGGCCGGACGTCACCTGGCGCAATTTCTGGCAAAAAATCTGGTATGAAAATTACCCCGGACCGGACTGGATCTGGCAATCGACCGCGGCGGGTGACAGTTATCAGGCCAAGTTCAGCCTGATGCCGATGGTGATGGGTACGCTGAAAGCGGCGAGTTTAGCGCTGCTGTTTGCCACACCGCTGGCGCTGGCGGCGGCGATGTACACCGCCTGGTTTATGGCGCCAGGCCTGCGACGCTGGGTTAAACCGGCAATCGAAATGATGGGCGCGCTGCCGAGCGTAGTGGTGGGGCTGATTGCCGGGATCTGGCTCGCGCCGCATATTGGTCAGGCGCTGGTGGGTGTGCTGCTGCTGCCGCTGACGCTGGCGGGCACGCTGCTGCTGTGCGGCGTGTTCAGCGCGCGTTTACCGCCGCGCTGGCGTCAGCCGGGTCATGAAGTGCTGATTCTGCTGCCGCTGTTGCTGCTGGTCACGCTGCTGTCGCTGTGGCTGCCCACGCTGTTGATACCGGATGCGGGCGACTGGCTGCCGCATTACGAACAGCGCAATCTGCTGGTGGCCGCGCTGGCGATGGGCTTTGCGCTGGTACCGCTGATCTTTACCCTCTCTGAGGATGCGCTGTTCAGCGTGCCTGCTGCACTGGGGCAGGGCTCGCTGGCACTGGGCGCGACGCCGTGGCAAACCCTGACCCGCGTCGTGCTGCCGGGTGCTTCCGCCGGTATTTTTGCCGCCCTGATGATTGGTCTGGGGCGTGCCGTAGGAGAAACCATGATTTTGCTGATGGCGACCGGCAACACGCCGCAAAGTGAAGGTGGCCTGTTCAGCGGCCTGCGCGCGCTGTCCGCCAATATCGCCATTGAGATGCCGGAAGCGGCGGCGGGGAGTGCCCATTATCGCGTGCTGTTTCTTAGCGCCCTGATGCTGCTGCTGTTTACGCTGGTGATCAACACGGTTGCCGAGCTGATCCGTCAGCGGCTGCGCCAGCGCTACAGCCAGCACGAGGAGCAGGCATGAAAGCGATGCAACAGAACGATCGCTGGCGCTGGCTAACCGCCGGTGCCGTAGCCGTCTGCCTGCTGGCCTTTACGCTGCTGATTGGGTTACTGGCCTGGCAGGGCGTGCGCGCTTTCTGGCCGCAGCGCGTCGATCTCTACACGTTTAGCCAGCCTGAAGGGGGCGAGACGCGGCTGCTGGGTGAAACCCTGGAACATCAGCGGCGCTTTCCGGCCCCGGCAGATGAGCAGGGCAACAGCGGCGGACAGGTTAATCGCTATCTGATTAAAACCGGTAACCGTGACTGGGACGCACCCGATTTCCGGGTGGTTTACAGTCGCACGGCGGCGCAGGTCAGCCAGCCAGCGGACATCATGGTGCTGCAGCGCCGCAGCCACGGTCAGGCATACGGCTGGTTTGTCGGCCTGCGTGAGGATAATGAAGAGCTGACTGCGCAGGATCCCGATGCACTGCTGCATCAGCGACTCGGACAGGTGCAGATGCTGGTGCGGCAGGCTAATCAGATTCGCCGGGTCGATATGGCGCGCCTCAACAGCCAGCGTGAGCAGCTTGATGAGCAGGCGGCCACAAACCGTGCTGCCGGGCGCTTTGATCTGCAGGCCGAGTCAGAATATCAGGCCAATCAGGCCGCTTTGCAGCGCCGTTTTAATCAGCTGAGCGAGACACTGGCTTCGCTGCAACAGCAGAGTCAGCGCGATCTGTTAATCCTGCGGGATGTGCATGGCACCGAACATGCGATCCCGCTGACCGAAATCGTTGACAGCTGGAAGCCGAACGCGATGACGCTGACCGGCAAAACGCTGCATTTTCTGCATCAGCTGTGGCGTTTCGTCAGCGATTCACCCGCTGAAGGCGAGAGTGAATCCGGGGCGTTCCCGGCGATCTTTGGCACCGTGCTGATGGTGCTGCTGATGTCGGTGGTCGTGATGCCGCTGGGTGTCATCGCCGCCATCTGGCTGCATGAATATGCCGGACGCAATGCGCTGACCAGACTGGTGCGCATCGCGGTGGTCAATCTGGCAGGCGTTCCTTCAATCGTCTATGGCGTATTTGGTCTGGGCTTCTTTGTCTGGCTGGTGGGCGGCACGATAGACCAGCTCTTCTTCGCCAGCGCGCTGCCCAATCCCACCTTCGGGACACCTGGTTTGCTGTGGGCGTCGCTGACTCTGGCGTTACTAACGCTGCCGGTGGTGATTGTGGCGACCGAAGAGGGACTATCCCGCATTCCCAACAGCCTGCGGCAGGGGTCGCTGGCGCTGGGCGCGACTCAGGCGGAAACCCTGTGGAACGTGGTGCTGCCGATGGCGGTGCCTGCCATGCTGACCGGCCTGATTCTGGCGGTGGCGCGTGCCGCTGGTGAAACCGCGCCGCTGATGCTGGTTGGCGTGGTAAAAATGGTGCCGGAACTGCCCGTCGACGCGGTGTTTCCTTATCTGCATCTGGATCGCAAATTTATGCATCTGGGCTTCCAGATTTACGATCTGGCGTTTCAGAGTCCGAATATTGAAGCTGACCGGCCACTGGTGTTCGCCACCGCGCTGCTGCTGGTGCTGATTATTCTGTCGCTTAATCTGCTGGCGATGGGCCTGCGTCACCGTCTGCGTGAACGCTATCGCCTTATGACTCAATAACAGGCTATGACTATGACGTCCGACACGGATATCGCGCTGACCGTTAACCAGCTGTCGCTGTGGTATGGCGAGCGCCAGGCGCTGCAGGCTATTTCGCTGCAGGTGCCGAAAAACAAGATTACCGCGCTGATTGGTCCCTCCGGCTGTGGCAAATCGACGCTGCTGCGCTGTTTTAATCGCATGAATGATGTGATTGATCATTGCCGGGTCGAGGGTGAGGTGTTGCTGGGATCGCAGCCGATCCTGCGACCTGAGCAGGATCTCTCGGCGCTGCGTCGTCGGGTCGGCATGGTGTTTCAGCGCCCCAATCCTTTTCCAAAATCGATCTATGAAAATGTGGTCTACGGGCTGCGTTTACAGGGTGTACGCGATCGGCGGGTGCTGAACGAAGCCTGTGAACGTGCGCTGCGCGCGGCGGCGCTGTGGAGTGAGGTCAAAGATCAGCTGTCACAGAATGCGCTGACGCTCTCGACCGGACAGCAGCAGCGGCTGGTGATTGCCCGCGCCATTGCGATTGAACCGGAAGTTCTGCTGCTGGATGAGCCGACCTCCGCGCTGGATCCCATCTCCACGCTGGTGATTGAAGAGCTGATGACCACGCTCAAGCAGCATTTCACGCTGGTGCTGGTGACGCACAACATGCAGCAGGCTTCTCGCGTGTCAGATTACACCGCGTTTATGCATCAGGGCGCGTTAGTGGAGTTTGATGAGACTGACCGTATCTTTACCGCGCCAAAACAGCGTCGGACCGAAGATTACATTACGGGGCGCTACGGTTAAGTCAGTAACGGGAGCAGAGCAGGTTGTTATGTCAGACGGCTCAAAGGTTCCCTGAGCCTTTAGCCGGACCGCAAGCACTTCAGGGGAAGCCACGGCTTCCCCTGTCGGGTCAGTCGTTAGCATAACCCTGCGGCGGCAGCGGTTCGCCATCCAGCCAGGCCTTGCCGTCACGCATCGCCAGACGACCCTCAACAAACCAGCCGATTACCATCGGATAGATGGCATGCTCCTGATGCTGCACCCGCTCCGTAATCTCCGCTTCGCTGTCGCCGGGAAAAACCGGGACTTTGGCCTGTAGGATCACCGGACCTCCATCCAGCTCGTCAGTGACGAAATGTACGGAGGTGCCATGTTCGCTATCGCCATTTTCCAGAGCCTGGCGATGCGTATGCAGACCCGGATATTTCGGCAACAGAGAAGGGTGGATATTCAGCAGGCGATCGTGAAAATGGGCCACGAACGCGCTGCTGAGAATGCGCATATATCCTGCCAGCACAATCAGGTCTGGACTGTAGGCTTCGATTTCAGCGATGAGCTGGCGATCGAAGGCTTCGCGGTCAGTGAAGTCGCTGGCGGCAAGCGAGTGGGCAGGAATACCTGCCTCCTGCGCCCGCGTAAGGCCATAAGCGGCGGCGCGGTTGCTGAACACGGCAGCCACGCTGCCGTGAATCCGCCCGCTTGCACAGGCGTCAAGGATGGACTGAAGGTTACTTCCGTTGCCGGAAATCAGTACAACCAGCTTTTTCATCCGTTGATGACCACACGCTCTTCGGCATCAGACGCTTTAATTACGCCGAGCTTCCAGGCTTTCTCGCCCGCAGCCTGCATCAGCGCAATCGCGTTGTCCGCGTCTGCCGGACTCAGGGCGATGATCATGCCGACGCCGCAGTTAAAGGTGCGGTACATCTCGAAACGGCTGACGTTGCCCGCCTGCTGTAACCAGCTGAAGACGGCCGGCCATTGCCAGCTCTTCTCGTCGATGACGGCCTGAGTGTTGTCGGGCAGCACGCGCGGAATATTCTCCCAGAATCCGCCGCCGGTCAGGTGTGCGATAGCGTGCACATCGACCTGCTCAATCAGGCTCAGGATATTTTTCACGTAGATGCGGGTCGGTTCCAGCAGATGATCGGCCAGCGGTTTGCCTTCCAGCTGTTCAGCCAGCGGATCGGTGTTGCTGACTTCCAGAATCTTACGCACCAGCGAATAGCCGTTGGAGTGCGGGCCGCTGGAGCCGAGGGCGATAAGTACGTCGCCATCCTGCACCTTGCTGCCATCAATGATCTCTGACTTTTCCACCACGCCAACACAGAAACCGGCCACATCGTAATCTTCACCGTGATACATGCCTGGCATCTCAGCGGTTTCACCGCCCACCAGCGCACAACCCGACTGCAGACAACCTTCGGCGATGCCGGTGATCACCGCAGAGGCGGTATCCACATCCAGTTTGCCGGTAGCGTAGTAGTCGAGGAAGAAGAGGGGCTCGGCGCCCTGTACTACCAGGTCGTTGACGCACATCGCCACCAGGTCAACACCAATGGCATCGTGACGTTTGAGATCCATTGCCAGACGCAGCTTGGTGCCAACGCCATCGGTGCCGGAGACCAGCACCGGTTCACGGTATTTTTGCGGCAGCGCGCAAAGCGCACCAAAACCGCCCAGTCCACCCATCACTTCCGGGCGACGCGTCTTTTTCACTACGCCTTTAATACGGTCAACCAGAGCGTTACCAGCATCAATATCAACACCGGCGTCTTTGTAACTGAGAGAGGTTTTGTCGGTCACTGCGAGGTCCCCACGCGAGTTGCGGTTGGTGGTTTAAAATAAAGCGCGGCAATTCTATCAGTGCAGGCAAACGTTTGCGAGTCCGGGATTGCGCATCGGGCGATTTTCATTAATCCTCTATTTGTCCCGGTAAAACCCGCGGCTTTGCGCAAGAGCAGGTGGCGCGGAGCGTAAAAGGCGGTATAATCCCGCGATTTTTTTTTAGCTCAACTCATTCCGGGAGAACACCAATGAAGATCGTGGAAGTCAGACACCCGCTGGTCAAACATAAACTGGGCTTGATGCGTGAGCATGATATCAGTACAAAGCGTTTTCGCGAGCTGGCGTCTGAAGTGGGCAGCCTGCTGACCTACGAAGCGACCGCCGATCTGGAAACAGAGCGCGTAACCATTGAGGGCTGGAATGGCCCGGTAGAGATCGATCAGATCAAAGGCAAAAAAATCACGGTGGTGCCGATTCTGCGTGCCGGTCTTGGCATGATGGAAGGGGTGCTGGAGCACGTTCCCAGCGCCCGTATCAGCGTGGTGGGTGTTTACCGTGATGAAGAGACACTGGAGCCGGTTCCCTATTTCCAGAAGCTGGTCTCTAACATCGAAGAGCGCCTGGCGCTGGTCGTCGATCCTATGCTGGCGACTGGCGGTTCCATGATTGCCACCATCGACCTGCTGAAGAAAGCGGGCTGCACCAGCATTAAAGTGCTGGTACTGGTTGCCGCACCAGAAGGGATTGCCGCGCTGGAGAAAGCGCATCCTGACGTTGAGCTTTACACCGCGTCAGTGGATCAGGGACTGAATGAGAAGGGTTACATCATTCCCGGGCTCGGCGATGCCGGGGACAAGATTTTCGGAACCAAATAAATCGCATAGCCGACCAGAGAGTCGGCTTTTTTTTGGCAAAAAAAAGATCCCCGAACGGGTTCGGTGTGGCTGCGAGGCTCACCGGCGTGCCTGCTGCTGTGCCAGAGGCGCGCGCCCTGGGGGATAAATAACACAAGGGGATAAATGATGACTCGTCGCGCCATTGGCGTCAGTGAACGACCGCCGTTACTGCAAACCATTCCACTCAGCCTGCAACACCTGTTCGCCATGTTTGGTGCCACGGTACTGGTACCGATTCTGTTCCACATCAACCCGGCGACGGTGCTGTTATTTAACGGCGTAGGCACGCTGATCTACCTCTTTATCTGTAAAGGCAAAATTCCCGCTTACCTCGGTTCCAGTTTTGCCTTTATCTCGCCGGTACTGCTATTGCTGCCGCTGGGTTATGAGGTCGCGCTGGGCGGATTTATCCTGTGCGGCGTGCTGTTCTGTCTGGTGGCGCTGATTGTCAAACGCGCGGGCACCGGCTGGCTCGATGTGATGTTTCCCCCGGCGGCGATGGGCGCGATTGTCGCCGTCATCGGTCTGGAGCTGGCAGAGGTAGCCGCTAATATGGCGGGTTTGCTGCCCGCGGAAGGCAGTGCGCCCGACAGTACAACCGTGCTGATTTCGCTGGTCACGCTGGCAGTGACGGTATTCGGTTCCGTGCTGTTTCGTGGTTTCCTGGCGATCATCCCGATTCTGGTCGGGGTGGTGGCGGGTTATCTGCTCTCTGCATTTATGGGCATCGTTGACTGGAGCGGCGTGGTCAAAGCACCCTGGTTTGCGCTGCCAACCTTCTATACCCCGCGCTTTGAGTGGGTGGCGATGCTGACGATCCTGCCCGCAGCGCTGGTGGTGATTGCCGAGCATATCGGTCATCTTGTAGTCACCGCCAACATCGTAAAGAAAGATCTGATTCGCGACCCTGGCCTGCATCGTTCGATGTTCGCTAACGGCTTATCAACGGTCATCTCCGGCTTCTTTGGTTCAACGCCTAACACCACCTACGGTGAAAACATCGGTGTGATGGCAATTACCCGCGTCTACAGTACCTGGGTGATTGGCGGCGCGGCGATTCTGGCGATCCTGCTCTCCTGTGTCGGCAAACTGGCGGCGGTGATCCAGGCGATCCCGGTACCGGTAATGGGCGGCGTGTCGCTGCTGCTGTATGGCGTGATCGGCGCATCCGGTATCCGGGTGTTGATCGAATCCAAAGTCGATTACAACAAAGCGCAAAATCTGATCCTGACCTCGGTGATCCTGATCATCGGCGTCAGCGGTGCGAAGGTACATATCGGTGCTGCGGAGCTGAAAGGCATGGCGCTGGCGACAATCGTAGGGGTTGGATTAGCGCTGATCTTCCGTGTGATCTCGCTGTTGCGTCCGGAAGAAGTGGTGCTGGAGGCTGAAGAATCGCGCGAGCCGTGATCGCAGCAAGCCTGACAGGATCGGGGCAGGGACGCCCCATTCATCTCTTTCTGAAAACTGTGTTAGACTTCCCCCGATTTTTTGCTTGTTCTCTTGCTGAGGTGCTTCTGAACACGCCGGCACAATTGTCATTGCCACTCTATTTACCTGACGATGAAACCTTCTCCAGCTTCTGGCCGGGGGAAAACCCGTCGCTGATTGCCGCGCTGAAAGGCGCTCTCAACCAACAACATGGCAGCTATCTCTACTTCTGGTCACGCGAAGGCGGAGGGCGGAGCCATTTGCTGCACGCCGCGTGCGCCGAGATGTCAGCGCGCAGCGAAGCGGTCGGTTACGTTCCGCTGGACAAACGCACCTGGTTTGTACCGGAAGTACTGGAAGGGATGGAGCAGCTGTCACTGGTCTGCATCGATAACATCGAGTGCATTGCAGGCGAGCCTGAATGGGAAATGGCGATCTTCGATCTCTATAACCGTATTCTGGAAACCGGCAATACGCGGCTGTTTATTACCGGCGATCGTCCACCACGCCAGCTTAATCTGCAACTGCCCGATCTCGCCTCGCGGCTGGACTGGGGGCAGATCTATCGCCTGCAGCCTCTCTCCGACGAAGACAAATTACAGGCGCTGCAACTGCGCGCCGGGTTACGCGGATTTGAGCTGCCGGAAGATGTGGGACGCTTCCTGCTGAAGCGACTGGATCGTGAAATGCGCACCCTGTTTGATACGCTGGATCGGCTTGATCGCGCCTCGATCAGCGCCCAGCGTAAACTCACCATTCCGTTTGTGAAAGAGACACTCGGCCTTTAAAACAGGTCGAGCACCGCTTCGGGCGGACGTCCGATCCGCGCCTTGTCGCCATTGATCACTATCGGCCTTTCAATCAGCACCGGATGTTCCACCAGCGCATCCAGCAGTGCACTTTCGCTTTTGTCGCTGAGTGCCAGTTCGCTATAGATCGCCTCTTTAGTCCGCATCAACTGCTGTGCACTCTGCATTCCCAGTTTCTGTAACAGGATTTGCAGCGTCTCGCGATCGGGCGGCGTTTGCAGATAGAGCACCACTTCCGGCTCTATCCCGCGGGCGTTCAGCAGTGCCAGCGTCTCGCGGCTCTTGCTGCAGCGCGGGTTGTGGTAAATCGTCACCATCTCAGACTCTCCTTTATTCGCAGCGTGAATGCTCAACCTTTCTGATATTGCTTAAAGCGCTGTTGTAACTGGCGCAGCTGATCGATACGGGCATCGTAGCGCGCCTGTTTCAGGCTGCCGAGCGGCACCTGTGCGCTGGCGCTGCCAAGCGCGGTGATCGCCTGATCGAGCTGGCCATTCAGCGCCAGACTCTCTGCCCGCGCCGATAACTCTTCATCATTCAGTCCCTGCTGTGCAGACGCCTGGGCCAGCAAATCCCAGCCGTTGGGATCATCTTTATTAGCCCAGGTGTAGCGATTCAGAATGCGGCTGGCATTGGCATACTGTTTCGCTTCAACGTAGGCATTGGCCAGGTTGAGCTGCACCACCGGGCTGTTTTTTGCACTGGTGGCGGCGCTGAGCAGGGCGATCGCCTGTTGTGGCTGATTCAGGCCGATATCGATATCTGACATAAGATCCAGGAACCAGACGTTATTAGGCTGTTTCGCCAGCAGCGGCGTCATAATCCGCTTCGCATCGGCAAAGCTTTTCGCCTGCAAAAACTGTATGGCTTTGCCATATTGTGACGCCAGCTGCTCACGAGAATTGCCGCTGGCATACTGGCTCAGCAGTTCGTCGGTGAGCTGATTACGCCCGGTGGAGTACATGCCCAGTGAACGCACTTTTGCCAGATAGAAATCTTCTGTAGATTGCACCACCACCGGCCGCATCTGGTTAGCGCGGTTGCGGGCATCCGCCAGACGGCTGTCGGGCAGGGGATGCGTCAGCAGAATTTCAGGAGGCTTCGAGGAGAAGCGGCTCTGATCGGCCAGCTTCTGTAAAAAGTTCGGCATCGCCTGGGGATCAAACCCGGCGCGCTGCAGTACCTGAATTCCGATGCGGTCAGCTTCCTGCTCATTACCCTGGGTAAAACTGATTATCCCCTGCTGAGTTCCCGCCAGGGTGCCGGTCAGTGCTGCCATGCCCGCCTGCGGATTGGCCATCGCCAGCAGAATAGAGCCCAGCGCACCGACCCATGTCAGTGGCGCATTGCGCTTCTGATCTTCCATTGCGCGCGCCAGATGGCGCTGGGTAACGTGTGAGATCTCATGCGCCATTACTGACGCCAGCTGGCTTTCATTTTCGGTATAGCGGAACAGCGCTGAGTGCAGCACCACGTTGCCACCAAAAAAGGCAAAGGCGTTGAGCTCATCGTTCTGAATCAGAAAGAAGTGGAACGGGGTTTTCACTGAGTCGGCATGCGACACCAGTCGCTGACCCAGCTGATTAATATACTGATTAAGCAACGGATCGTTGATCAGCGGCGCACTGGCACGCAGCTGGCGCACATAAAAGTCGCCCATCTGCAGTTCCTGATTAATCGACAGCGTCGAACCGGCCGTAGTGCCAATATCGGGAAGTGAATCACTGACATCGGCATAAGCAGGTGACAGAGTAGTGAAAATGAGCGTCGGAAGGAGCGCGGCGATCAGCGTTTTCTTTAACCGGTTCAACATGCCTTAATCCTGTAGAGAGGCCCTGAAAATGGACAGGTGCGCAGCGGGAATGTTCCATTTTTCGCAGATAACGACGGTTCGTGACTATCTTAACCAGAGCATCAAAAGAATGAAATGTCGTTTTCTGGCAAACGACCAACGTAATTTGTGCAAGATCGCCCATTTTGACGAAAAAAACTGAACATCCTGCCAACTTAAACCGCGGTTAAACGAATAAAAACCGGCGGAGTATCGCCGGGTTTGTGAGCGGTTAAGTAATGCCTTATTCATTTATTCCCAATGCGCTTCGGCAGAATAAAGCAGAATCTGCTGCCGCGCAGATTTAGCCTGTGAGCGGATTTTTTTAAAGTTATGTAAATTCACTCAAAAAAACTGACTATGGCATGAGTTTTTCCAGGTCTACTCTGAAAAAATAGCCCTCTCTGAGCCGTGAATCTCCTCTTCGCCATTGATAAATTAAATCGTAGCTCCCGCCTTTATCCTGCTTATTCCAGCTACGCCTGGCTGTTATTTATTGCTGTTAATGTCACAGAAATGGAAAAAAGCACAAAAAGTCAGGTCCATTCTTATTAAGACCTTTTTTTCCTCATAATGAAACTTTTCGATTAATACGGAAGGTGAATAATTTCAGCAGTTATCAGCCGCGCGCTGACCTGAATTTACGCAGGCGAGAATTATGCCTGCGCTGTGATATAGATAGCCGACCTGATTCAGTCCTGAATCTGCCAGCCATTATTTGCCGGAGAGAAGTGTTATGCGTTCAGTTGTTTCATACGCGTTAATCGCCATTATTGGCGGAGTCGTTGGCGCGGCTGTCACACAGAGTGGCGAGATTTATGACAAAGTGACACGCCATTTTGCAACCGAGCCACAGGAAGCCCCGGGATTCTGGAGTACACCGGCGATTGAAGGTTACGGCAAAATTCATTATGAGCCCGACGCTGCGTTTAAACCGGTGGCAGGCCTGAGCAATAAAATTGTTTTTCAGATTACCCGAAGCGATGGCGCGATGACCGCGCCCAATCTGGGACTGGAGCGTGTGGCGCGCGTGGTGAATTTATATATCGCCTCCGGCATTCCGGCCGATCAGCTGAAGTTTGTCGTTTCGGTCACCGGCGATGCGACGCCCGCCATGCTGGATAACGCCCATTTTAAAAAGTTTTATGGCATCGAAAATCCAAACCTGAAGCTGATTAATGAGCTGAATCAGGCGGGAGTGAAAGTCTCGGTCTGCGATCAGTCCGTGGCATTCCATCACTATCCTAATAACTGGATTGATAAATCTGTGGTCCATGCGCTTTCCAGTCCGACCACCGTATCAACCCTGCAAAACCAGGGATACGCGTGGCTGGCAATGTAATTGATGTTTTAAACGATCGGGAGAAGAGTTAATGCGTCCAGCAGCTTTAGTGGTGATGGCAGCCGTAGCGGGATTTATCGGCGGCAATGTTTTACAGTTGCCGGAATTATTCGATAAGGTCAGCGGGAAAATGGCGGATAATAAATCCGAACCTGCTGATTTCTGGAGTACGCCAGCGATTGAAGGCTACGGAAAAATACATTATGTCGATACGCCTGCATTTAAACCCGGCACGACAGCGGGCCTGAGTAATAAAATAGTATTTCAGATCAACCGCAGTGAAGGGGATATTCGTAAGCCGAATCTCGGTCTGGAGCGCGTAGCGCGCGTCACCAACCTCTATTATGCGGCAGGTGTGCCACTCGACCAGCTGAAATTTGTGGTGTCAATTAACGGCGACGCGGTTTCATCAGCGCTGAATAATGACCAGTTCAGCAAAGCCTACGGCGTCGATAACCCGAACCTGAAGCTGATCAGCGAGCTGAAAAAAGCGGGCGTTCAGGTCACTATCTGCGATCAGTCAGTGGCGTTTCATCAGCTTGAGCGCAACTGGATCGACCCGATGGTCACTCACACTATCTCCAGCGGCACCACCGTTGCGACCCTGGAAAACAGCGGTTACGCCTTCCTGATGCTTTAATTCCCCCACAGCGGCGTCACTGCCGCTGTCACCTGCCCGTCAAATTCCTGTGATGCCCCTGTCATAGAACGCCGCTAGTGTTGTCGCAATGAGATCGATCTCATCGACAATAAACGAGGCAGTCATGACCGATTTAATCAGCGTAGCCAGACTGGCAGGGGTCTCCCGCGCAACCGCTGCGCGCGCCTTTTCTGACCCTCATCTGCTAAAACCGGGCACGCTGCAAAAGGTGCTTGCCGCCTCGGAACAGATCGGTTTCCGCCCGAATCATATTGCCCGTCAGCTCCGCACCCAGCACTCCACCACGCTTGGCGTCCTGTTGCCTTCGCTGCTCAATCCGGTTTTTGCCATGCAGTTACAGGCGATGGAGCAGCAGGCTCGTCTGGCGGGATATGGGCTGCTGGTAGCAACCAGTGATTATCAGGCTGAGCGGGAAGCGGCGATTGTCGAACATATGCTGCACCAGCGTGTCGCCGGTCTGGTACTGACGGTGGCAGATGCCGACAGCAGTGCGCTGCTGCCGACACTGGCGGCGGCGAAGATGCCCTTCGTGCTGACCCACAACGTACCGCAACAGCACGAATGGCCCGCGCTGTGCGTAGATAACCGCAAAGCCATTGCCGAAGCGACCGCCCATCTGGTGTCACTGGGCCACCGCCATATCGTGATGGCTGCGGGCCCTATGCAGCAATCTGACCGCGCCCGTCTGCGCTATCTCGGCTACTGCGATGCCATGCAGCAGGCCGGTCTGACGCCACAGGCGATGATTGAGATGCCCAGCCATATCCAGTCCGATTTCCATCCGTTGCTGCCGCTGATTAATGCACCTTCGCCGCTGACGGCGGTGATTTGCAGTAACGATCTGCTGGCTATCAGCCTGCTGGGCGCCGCTGCGCGTGCCGGCGTCAGCGTTCCGAATCAGCTCTCCGTGGTCGGCTTCGATGGCATTGAGCTGGGCGAACAGCTTTCACCTTCACTGGCCAGCGTGGTGCAGCCGATTGCGCTAATGGGCGCGCGCGCCATTGACCTGCTTCTGAATCCCGTCGGCGGTAAAACCCATCTGCTGGCTCATCATTTACGTCTCGGGGAGAGTGTCGCCCCGGCATTTCATGGCTCTTTTTCAGGGAAACATCATGTCACTCACCGTTAACTTCAAACCTATCGCCAGCGCTGCGCTGCTGGCCGGATGCACGCTTGCCTCATCGTGGGCGCAGGCGGCTGAAAATGCTATCTGCTACAACTGCCCGCCAGAGTGGGCCGACTGGGCGACACAGCTCCAGGCGATCGAAAAAACGACGGGCATTCATGTGCCGCAGGACAATAAAAATTCGGGTCAGGCGCTGGCGCAGCTGGTTGCCGAGAAAAGCAATCCGGTCGCCGACGTGGTCTATTATGGCGTCAGCTTCGGCATTCAGGCAGTCAGTGCAGACGTGGTCAGCGCTTACAAACCGGCAAACTGGGATCAGATCCCGGCAGGCATGAAAGATCCTGCTGGCAAGTGGGTGGCGCTGCACTCCGGTACCATGGGCTTTATGGTCAATGTTGATGCGCTGGGTGGCGCGCCGGTGCCGCGTTCCTGGGATGATCTGCTGAAGCCGGAATATAAAGGCATGGTAGGTTATCTTGATCCGGCCAGCGCCTTTGTGGGCTACGTTGCAGCCGTCGCGGTGAACCAGGCGAAAGGCGGCAGTCTTCATGACTTCACCCCGGCCATCAACTGGTTCAAAGCACTGCAACGCAACCAGCCGATTGTGCCTAAGCAGACCGCCTATGCCCGGCTGATTTCAGGCGAAATCCCGATTCTGATCGACTACGACTTCAATGCCTATCGCGCCCGCTACAAAGATCACGCCAATGTGGAATTTGTGATCCCCAGCGAGGGGACGGTCACGGTGCCTTACGTCATCAGCCTGGTGAAAAATGCGCCGCATCCGGCCAACGGTAAGAAAGTGATCGATTTCGTGCTGTCAGATGCCGGTCAGGCGATCTGGGCTAATGCCTGGCTGCGTCCGGTCCGGGCGGGCGCGATGTCACCCGAAGCGAAGAAATATTTTCTGCCTGACAGCGACTATGCGCGCGCTCACACGGTGGATTATCAGCAGATGGCCGATGCGCAGAAGAGCTTCTCCGCCCGTTACCTGAGCGAGATCCGCTGATGTCACTCTCAGAGATCAATCCGTTTGCTGCTGGCGACTCAGTTCGCCACCGCCTTCGGCCGCTGGGGGCAAACTGGCCGTGGATGCTGCTGCCTGCGCTGCTGTTCTTTGCTGCCTTCTGGCTGTTGCCGTTTGCTCGTCTGTTGCAGATCGGTATGACGGAAGATCGTACAACTCACCACAGCGGCTACTGGACGGTAATCAGCCAGCCGCAATATCTGCAAAGCCTGCTGAATACCGTGCTGCTCTCGGCAGCGGTCACACTGGTGACGCTGCTGATTGCTGCGGTGGTGGGCTGCTTTCTGGCACGGCAGCGCTTTACCGGGCGAGGCACGCTGCTGGCGCTGCTGACCTTTCCGCTGGCCTTTCCGGGCGTGGTGGTGGGATTTCTGATGGTCATGCTGGCGGGGCGTCAGGGTGTTCTGGCGCAACTCAGTCTCAGCCTGTTTCATGAGCGCTGGGTCCTTGCTTATTCGCTCAGCGGCTTATTTATTGGCTATCTCTATTTTTCGCTGCCGCGCGCCATCGTGACGCTGGTGGCGGCCAGTGAAAAGCTGGACCGTTCGCTGGAAGAGGCCGCCCGATCGCTGGGTGCCAGCCAGTGGCGCATCATCATTGACGTCATCATTCCTGGGCTGAAACCGGCGCTGCTCTCCTGCGGCGCGCTCTGTTTCGCCACCAGCATGGGCGCCTTTGGCACCGCATTTACCCTTGGCACAGAGCTCGCGGTGCTGCCGCTGACCATTTATGGCGAGTTCACTAATTACGCCAACTTTGCCACCGCAGCGGCGCTTTCGGTGGTGATGGGGGCGGTGGCCTGGCTGGCGCTGATGCTGGCGAACGGACTGGCTGCCCGCCGCAAGGAGACGGTATGAAGCGCCGGGGTTTGTTCTGGCTGCAGGTGGTGATCACCAGCCTCACCGCGCTGTTTATGATTGTGCCGGTTGTGCTCTCGATGCTGGCGGGCGTCACGCAGAACTATTTCACTGGCCTGCGCAGCGGCCTGACGCTGAAATGGGTGGAACAGGTGTGGCAGATGTATGCCGACACCTTCTGGCTGTCGCTGCTGATCGCTCTGAGTTGTCTGGCGGTGACGGTTATCGCTGGCGTGCCAGCCGCCTGGGGCTTACTGAAATCACCGTCACGCTGGGCCAGCCGCATTGAGGAGTGCCTGATGCTGCCAGTCGCATTGCCGGGCCTGGCCACCGCTCTGGGCATCATTCTGCTCTATGGTCAGTTCAGCGCGTTGCGCGACAGCTGGCTCTTCATCCTGATCGGCCATGTGCTCTTTACCTTGCCCTTTATGATCCGACCGGTGCTGTCGGTGATGCAGGCGATTGATCTGCCGCGCCTTGAAGAAGCCGCCGCCAGCCTGGGGGCGGGCTTCTGGCGCCGCTTCTTTACCGTGGTCGTCCCGAACTGCCGCAACGGCATTCTGGCGGGCGCATTTATGGTGATCACCCTGTCGGTGGGGGAGTTCAACATTACCTGGATGCTGCACACGCCACTGACCAAAACCCTGCCGGTCGGTCTGGCCGACAGCTACACCTCGATGCGACTGGAAGTCGGGTCCGCCTATACCCTGATCTTTATTATGATGATTTTACCGCTGCTGCTGTTGCTCAACGCCTGTAATCACTGGCTGGAACGGCAATCTTCGCGGCAGCAGAGAGAGGAAACCGTATGAATGAGGCCGTCAACGTGACGCTGAGCCACTGCTCGCGTCGCTTTAATCAGCAGGTCGCGCTGCATCCGCTCGACCTGCAGGTTCACGCCGGTGAAACACTGGTATTGCTGGGGCCGTCAGGCTGTGGCAAAACCACGCTGCTGCGTATTATCAGCGGTCTGGATAGCAGCGATCCCCCGGGAGAGATCTGGTTTGACAAGCGTAACGTCACCGCGCTGCCGATTGAGAAACGCAACGTTGGCATGGTGTTTCAGAACTACGCGCTGTTCCCGACGCTCAACGTGGCGCAGAACGTCGCCTATGGTCTGAAGGTGCAGGGCGTGCCACGTGCCGAGCGTGATGCGCGGGTCGCGGAAATGCTGGCACTGGTTGACCTGACACATCTGTCCCACCGGGCGATTGATAAATTGTCCGGCGGGCAGAAGCAGCGGGTGGCGCTGGCACGTGCGCTGGCCGCCCGGCCTAAAGTCCTGTTGTTCGATGAGCCGCTGGCGGCGCTTGACGCCAGGCTGCGCGATCGACTGCGGCTGGAGATCGGCGCGCTGCTCAAGCGGCTGGCGATCACTGCGGTTTACGTCACCCACGATCAGCAGGAGGCGATGGCGCTGGGCGATCGCATCGCGGTGATGGAGCAGGGCCGTCTGGTGCAGCTCGATACTCCGCAGGGAATTTATCAGCGCCCGGCCTCCCGCTTTGTAGCGGATTTTGTGGGCGCCGTAAACTGCATTGCGCACGATCCCGACGGTCATCCCCTGCGTTTTTGCCGCCCGGAAGATGTGCTGCTGGCCGACGACACCCGCTATGCCCAGCGCGGTGTGGTGGTGGGCAGTACGTTTCTTGGCGCCTCGCAGCGCTTACTGATCGATATCGGGCTGGATAACCCCATTCAGGTCGAGCGTCATGCCCGCGAAATCTGGCAGGCGGGACAGCGCATCAGCTGGTCGCTGACCCGCCAGGCCGCGCTGGAATTTAGTTGCTAAGGAGTCTGTTGTGTCTGTTCAACCCACAGTCATCGCGCAAATCAGCGATCTGCATATCAAGGCTTTTGGTCGTCTCTCTTATAAACAGGTCGATACCCATGCCGCTTTACTGCAGGTTATCGATACCCTTAACGCGCTGCAGCCGCGCCCCGATGTGGTGGTGATTACCGGCGACCTGGTCGATTTTGGCAGGCCGGAAGAGTATCAGACGCTGCGCGAAGCCCTGCAGCGCCTCCAGTTGCCCTTTTATCTGATGGCGGGCAATCACGACGATCGCGAGGCACTGCGTGCTGCCTTCCCGGATCACACCTACCTGCAGGCGGGGCCGACCCTGAACTGGCAGCTTAGCGTGGGCGGCGTCAGGCTGCTGGCCCTGGACTCCAGCGTACCGCAACAGCCGTGGGGGGAGGTGGATGAGCAGCAGTTGCAATGGCTGGATCAGGCACTGCGCGAGGCCGCGGATCAGCCCACGCTGGTGATGCTGCATCATCCCCCTTTTGCCTGTGGCATTGCGCATATGGATCGGCAACGGTTACGCCAACCTGAGGCACTTGAGGCGATCATTGCCCGCCATCCGCAGGTTGAGCGGGTGCTTTGTGGTCATCTGCATCGCAGCCTGCAGACCCGCTTTGCCGGAACCCTGGCCTGTGTCGCACCCGGCGTGTCGCATCAGGTGGCTCTGGATCTGCACCCGGAGGGGCCGGCACACTTTATTCTGGAGCCGCCCGGCTTTTTGCTCCATTGCTGGCAGCCAATGCAGGGAATGGTCACGCATCAGTGCGCGATTGGCCACTTTTCGGGACCCTGGCCATTTTACGATAGTCAGGGGTTAATCGATTAGTGCCAGCTAAATCTGTATTAAGCGGGGTGATATTTGTCTTAATGCTGCTCAAAAATGCCGACACAGTGTAGACTTAAGCCCGGCTATCAGGGCTTCTGGCACACATTAAAAAAATAATCAGGCATTCACGACATGACACTCTTCTCCGGGGCGGCGACGCCATGTTAAAGCTCTTTCGGCCCAAGGCCGACTTGCGCAATCTGATCGCCCTGCTGGTGATTGTCAGCATTGTTATCACGCTCGCGAATACGCTCTACGCCACCTGGCGGGTGCAGCGCCAGGTGCTGATTGACACCACGCTTGAGGCTAACCGGGCCTATGCCGCCAAGCTGGCTTCAACCAGTGAAATCTTTTTTCAGCTGGCGCAGTCACAGTTGCACTACAGCGCCAATCAGCTAAGCCGTGACTTTAATAATGAAGGACTGCTGAATAGCGAAGTCAATCGTCTGCGTGAGCAGACTACCAGTTTCAACTCGGTTGCTGTGGTGGATGAGCAGGGCGCGATCAAAGCGATCTCGCCCGAATCCCTGACGCTGAAAGGGATGCGTGTCACCAGCGACGCCTCCCGCGAAGCGCTGACGTTGCGGCAGCCGATCATCAGTAAACCGACCCTTTCTGCAGCCAATAATCTGCTGGTGTTTGTCTCCTGGCCAATCTGGAGTCCCGATGGCGACTATCTGGGCTACATCGGCGGCACGATCTATCTGAAGAAAAAAAGCATTCTGAATGCGCTACTGGGTGAACAATTCTACCGTGATGGCACCACGGTCTATGTGCTCGACAGTAATAATGAGGTGTTGTATCACCAGAATCGTCAGCTGATTGGTAAAGTTCTGCCCGCCATCGTCAGTCCGCGTGACGAGCAGACCAATGGCTCGCTGATGCTTGCGGGTGCAGGTGAGTCCACGCAGCTGGCGGGCTATGCCGTCGTCCCGACTACCGGCTGGACGGTGGTGGCGCTGAAGCCGATTAACGTCACGCTGAACCCGCTTTCAGGCCTGTTAATGAAAGTCCTGAAAAACTCGGTGCCGTTCGCGCTGCTGACCCTGCTGGTTGCGTTAGGGCTGGCACGGCTGATTGCCCGACCACTGTTCCAGCTGGCCCGCAAAGCCAGCCGGATGGATGCGCAGGGCGTATCAAAAGAGATTGGCGGCATCAGTGCCTGGTATTTTGAGGCGGCGCAGGTCAAGCGCGCGCTACTCACCGGCATCGGACTGGTGCAGGACAAAATCGGTCGTCTTAGTTCGGAAGCCCAGACCGACCCCCTGACTCAGTTGCTGAATCGCCGTGGTCTTAATGCGGTACTGGAGTACTACCGCACGCTACGCCAGCCTTTCTCGGTGCTGGCGCTGGATATCGATCACTTTAAAAACGTCAACGATAGCTGGGGCCACGATGTGGGTGACCGGGTGATTCAGCAGGTCGCTAGCACGCTGCGTGCCAGCGCCCGTCAGTCTGATGTGGTGTGCCGCAACGGCGGAGAGGAGTTTCTGATGCTGCTGCCGGGAACGGCGCTGGATGAGGCGCAGATTATCGCCGAGCGCGTGCGACTGGGTATTGCAGAAGCCTGGCTCACCGACGTGGGACGCATTACCTTGTCTATCGGCGTCGCGGCCTGGAATGGTTCGCAGGATGTCGGGCTGGAAGGCAGTTTAAAACAGGCGGATGCGGCACTCTATGAGGCGAAAAATGCCGGGCGCAACTGCGTTATCGTGGCCGCCGCGTAATCGCGTTAACTCACAGTGTTTCGCAACGGCAGGATAAAAATGGGTGGGGAAGGGGAAGTTAAGCAGGGCGCGGCGTTAAGGCTACCGCGCCCCTCAACATCAGGCTGACTTGACGTAATCCAGCACCATGTCGTGGTGATTCGAGGTCTTGAAGTTATCAAACACTTTTTCGATCCTGCCCTCAGCATCTATCAGGAAGCTGATGCGATGAATGCCGTCATAGGTTTTCCCCATAAACGTTTTTTCACCCCAGACGCCAAACGCCTGGCAGACTTCATGGTTTTCATCGGAGAGCAGGGTAAAGTTCAGCAGCTCTTTTTCGACAAACTTTGACAGTTTTTCCGGTTTGTCGGTGCTGATGCCCAGCACTTCCACGCCCGCTTTTTTCAACTCATCCATGTTGTCACGCAGACCGCACGCCTGCACGGTGCAGCCTGGTGTCATCGCTTTCGGGTAAAAGTACACCAGAACGCGCTGTCCCTGGAAGTCGGTCAGATTCACGTGTTCGCCGTCCTGATCGGGCAGGCTAAATGCGGGTGCAGTATCTCCGGCTTTCAGTGGATTCATTACATCTCTCCATTTTCTTATTCAGGCTGTGGGTAATACACCATCCGGTCAGAAACGGCCAGAGGGAAAATTACCATCAGGGGGTATTTCACCACATAGCCGATCACCTTTCAGTGGCAGTAATGTGGAGAAATAACTCCGGTTAATTGACCAAAGCTTAGCGTACCGCGCTGACAGATTCGCTGCTGTCGGCATCTGACACACTGTAAAGGCGCAGCGTTCCCTGAGCATTCAGCTCCTGACACAGGGTATTAAACGCCTGCTCAAACGGGGTGCCACTGGTTCGCGTCGGACTGTGAGCGGTCATTTGAATATAGAGCGTAGGTGGCAAATTGTGTTGCGCTGGCGTGATGCGCGACACCAGTTCGGCCACATTCATCTGATGCTTATCGATAAGATCGGTAAAGCGTTCAATAATATGCGGCGAATCAGCCACCTCAACCTGAATGAACGCGGTATCGGGCATCGGCGGACGGAGCCGGGCATTGGTGCGCTTCATGACGATCAGCAGTTCCAGCTCTGCCCCTTTCAGTGGCAGGGTCGATTCAATCAGCGTGATCGCGTTCCAGCTGCCCGACAGCAGCATGATAAAGGTGAACTCATCCCCAAGCATGGCAAGACGGCTATCTTCAATATTGCAACCGCAGCTGCTGACGTGTCGGGTAATGGTGTTGACGATACCCGGACGGTCAACACCGAGCGCGGTGATCACCAGATGATGGGGCTGAGATTGCGGCAAAATGGCTTTTCCTCTGCTTTCGCTAATAACCATAAGGTAAACATAAAAAAAACTGCTGACAAGCGCGGGAATGGCGTGGCTGGCTTGCTTTTCCCTAAGTGTAAAACGTACCATGAAGCACTTGTTTGTCGAGGGGATCGCCAATGTTTACGGGAAGTATTGTTGCACTCGTTACGCCAATGGATGACAGCGGTAATGTCTGCCGGTCGAGTCTGAAAAAACTGATTGATTATCACGTCGCCAGCTGCACCGCGGCGATCGTTTCCGTCGGCACCACAGGCGAATCTGCTACCCTGAGCCATGAAGAACATGGTGATGTGGTGATGCTGACCCTGGAGCTGGCCGATGGCCGTATTCCGGTTATTGCCGGAACCGGGGCAAACGCCACCGCTGAAGGCATCTCTCTGACTAAGCGTTTTGAAAATTCCGGCGTTGTGGGTTGCCTGACCGTGACCCCATATTACAACCGTCCGACGCAGGAAGGGCTGTTCCAGCACTTTAAAGCGATTGCGAATAGCACCAGCCTGCCACAGATGCTGTATAACGTTCCTTCGCGTACCGGTTGTGACATGCTGCCGGAAACCGTTGCCCGCCTGGCCGAAATCAAAAATATTATCGGAATCAAAGAGGCAACCGGGAACTTATCGCGGGTTAGTCAGATCCAAGAGCTGGTTAATGAAGATTTCATTCTGGTGAGTGGCGATGACGCAACTGCGCTGGACTTTATGCAACTGGGCGGTAAAGGCGTTATTTCGGTGACGGCCAACGTGGCTGCGCGCGAAATGGTCGAACTGTGTCAACTCGCACAGCAGGGCAATTTCGTCGAGGCACGCCGCCTGAATCAGCGTCTGATGCATCTGCACCAGACGCTTTTCTGTGAACCCAATCCTATCCCGGTGAAATGGGCTGCGAAACAGCTAGGATTAATCGCTAACGACACGCTGCGTCTGCCAATGACGCCACTGACTGCAGCCGGCCAGCCGAAAGTGGAGCAGGCGCTGGTGAAAGCGGGTTTGCGATAATTTAGGGAGTTTGAATGAATTACTCAGTAAAGCGGTCAACAGTAGCCACAGTGGTGGGGTTTTCTACCCTGATGCTGTTGTCGGCCTGTTCAAGCGATCAGCGTTATAAGCGCCAGGTCAGCGGTGACGAATCTTATCTTGAAGCCAGTCAGTTAAATGAACTGAAAGCGCCTGCCGGAATGATCCTGCCGGTGCAGCGTGGTGATTTCGACGTGCCGCGCACGACCAGTCAGGCACCCACCGGCAAGCAGCTCGACATCCGTCCGCCAGCCCAGCCGCTGGCGCTGATGAACGGCACCCGCGCACAGTTCAGCAACAATACCGGTGCGCTGATGATTGATAACAGCCGCGGTTCAGTCTGGTCGCAGGTCGTCAACGTGGTGCAGTCATACAAATTCCCGATTGCCTCCCGTAATGACGCAGGCCAGCAGCTGACGACGGACTGGGTGCAGTGGAACCGCGCTGATGAAGATCAGCAGTATCGTGGTCGCTACCAGATCAGCGTGCAGTCGCAGAGCTATCAGCAGCAGTTAACCGTTCGTCTGCTGGAGCTGCAGCAGGATGGTAAAACCATTACCTCACCTGTGCAGATCCAGCGTTACACCGCGCAGATGCTGAATGACATCAGCACCGGTATGGACAAGATTGATACGGCGAGTGAAAACGCGGCCTCTGGTCGGGTGAATGGGGCCATTGATGTGCAGAGCGGTGCAGATGATACCGGCCTGCCACTGCTGATCCTGCGTACGCCATACAACGTGGCATGGCAGCGTCTGCCTGATGCAATGAAACGCGTCGGGATGGAAGTGACCGACACGACCCGCTCAACCGGCAGCATGAAGGTGACCTACAAGTCACTGAGCAGCAGCGACTGGGATTCAGTCGGTGCGAAAGATCCGGAATTACCAAACGGTGATTACAAAGTGCAGGTCGGCGATCTCGACAACCGCACCAGTCTGCAATTCATCGACCCGAAAGGGCATGTGCTGACCCAGTCGCAGAACGATGCGCTGGTGGCCGTGTTCCAGGCGGCGCTGAACAAATAAAGTTGCCCCAGGCCGGAGATTCTCCGGCCTTTTTATTTTGTTTTTGGCATAATAGCGCGCGGCGAAGTAAACGATTGCGTCAAGGCAATCGCCGCAGCGGCACTGGCCGCTGAACACCCGTTATTTCAAGTCTGGAGTGAACAAGATGCAAAAGCGAGCTGAGTTGTATCGCGGTAAAGCGAAAACCGTATACAGCACCGATAACCCGGATCTGCTGATACTCGAATTCCGCAACGATACGTCAGCAGGTGATGGCGCCCGAATCGAGCAATTTGATCGCAAGGGAATGGTTAACAACAAGTTTAACCATTTTATCATGACTAAATTGCAGGAAGCGGGTATCCCGACCCAGATGGAAGCGCTGCTGTCAGATACTGAAGCGCTGGTGAAGAAGCTGGAGATGGTGCCGGTAGAGTGCGTGGTACGTAACCGCGCCGCAGGCTCGCTGGTAAAACGTCTGGGCGTGGAAGAGGGCATTGTGCTCAATCCGCCGCTGTTTGATCTTTTCCTGAAAGATGATGCAAAGCATGACCCGATGGTCAATGAATCCTACTGCGAAACCTTTGGCTGGGTCAGCAAACAGAACCTGGCGCGGATGCAGGAGCTGACCTTTAAAGCCAACGAGGTGCTGAGCAAACTGTTCGACGATGCGGGCCTGATTCTGGTCGACTTCAAACTGGAGTTTGGTCTGTTTAACGGCGAAGTGACGCTGGGCGATGAGTTTTCGCCAGACGGTGCGCGCCTGTGGGACAAAGAGACGCTGGATAAAATGGATAAAGACCGTTTTCGCCAGAGCCTCGGCGGCGTGGTGGAAGCCTATGAAGCGGTTGCACAGCGGCTGGGCGTGAAGCTCGACTGAGTTTGCCTGCCGCGCAGAAAGAAAAAGGAGAGCCCCGGCTCTCCTTTTTTCATTTCAGGGTAAAGCTGGTGATTGCTGCTTCACACAACTAAAATCATGCCATCTGAAAAAATGACTGAGGGAACACAGCATGCGCTGGCAAGGGCGTCGCGAAAGCGACAATGTAGAAGACCGTCGCGATCAATCGTCCGGTTTAGGCGGCGGAGGCCGCCAGATTCGTCTGCCGCGCGGTAAAGGCGGTATTGTGCTGCTGATTGTCGTGGCCATCGCGGGTTATTACGGTTACGACCTGACCGCACTGCTGACAGGCGGCGAAGTTGCACCGACCAGCCAGCAGCAACAGCGCAGCGTCAGCGCCAATGATGATGAGGCTGCGAAATTCACGAAGGTGATTCTGGCCACCACGGAAGATACCTGGGGCAAACTGTTCCAGCAGATGAACAAACAGTATGTGCCGCCGAAGCTGGTGATGTATCGCGGCGCAACCCGCACCGGCTGTGGTACCGGACAGTCAGTCATGGGGCCGTTCTACTGTCCTGCCGATCAGACCGTCTACATCGACCTCTCTTTTTATGACGAGATGAAAACCAAACTCGGCGCGGACGGTGACTTCGCCCAGGGCTACGTCGTCGCGCATGAAGTTGGCCACCATGTCCAGAAACTACTGGGCATTGAACCGAAAGTGCGTGAAATGCAGCAGGGTGCCAGCCAGACGCAGGTTAATCAGCTCTCCGTCAAAATGGAACTGCAGGCGGACTGTTTTGCCGGTGTCTGGGGACACTATATGCAGCAGGAAAATATCCTTGAAGCGGGCGATCTGCAGGAAGCGCTGAATGCCGCCGAGGCAATTGGCGATGACCGCCTGCAGCAGAAAGGTCAGGGCCGCGTAGTGCCGGACAGCTTCACCCACGGCACGTCTGAGCAGCGCTACACCTGGTTCAAGCGCGGGTTTGATGGTGGCAATCCAGGACAGTGCAACACCTTCGCCAGCAACTAATGAGTCTGCAGCCTCTTACGCAGCTTATGCAGCAGGCCGGTGTGCGTCGTCTGGCGGTGATCAGCGGCGACCCGGCCTGGTGTTTACTACGGGCTGCGGCGTGGCGTGAAACGCTGACCGGCGACTGGCTGGCGTTGAGCCCGGAACCGCTGTTCTCTGCTTCGGATAATGGGCCGGGTCAGTATAAAACGCCGGTCCTGCACAAACAGCCTGCTGCGGTGCGCACGCTGCTTGGCCGTGAATTTCGTCATGCTCTGTTTGACGCCCGTCAGGGCTTTCATGCCGACGCTTTCGCTGCGCTGGCTGGCACGCTCACCGCCGGTAGCTGGCTGTTACTGCTGGTGCCGCCCTGGGAACAGTGGGCGCAGCAGCCTGACAGCGACAGCCTGCGCTGGGCCGATGTCGCTGAACCCATCGCCACCCCTTATTTTGTTCACCACCTGCAACAGCTGATATTAGCGGATGACCAGGTGCTGCTGGAGCGGCAGCATCAGCCATGCCGGTTTCCGGCGCAGCCGGACTGGCCGCAGTGGCACTGTCAGGCACCGCAGCAGCAGCAGGCGATACTCGATCAGCTGATGAGGCTGCCATCGGGGGTTGCCGTGCTGACCGCGCCCCGCGGACGCGGTAAATCGGCGCTGGCGGGTATGCTGGCGCGATTGAACGGACATTGTCTGGTGACGGCTCCGGCCAAAGCCTCAACGGAGGTGCTGAGCACCTTCGCCGCTGACGCTTTTCACTTTATGGCACCCGATGCGCTGCTGGCGCTGGAGACGCCACCGCAGGCGGAATGGCTGATTGTGGATGAAGCGGCGGCGATCCCGGCACCGCTGCTGCAGGCGCTGGTCAGTCGATATCCCCGCGTATTGCTCACCACCACCGTACAGGGCTACGAAGGAAGCGGGCGCGGGTTTATCCTTAAATTCTGCGCCGGGCTTCCTGATGCATACTATTTTACGCTCGATGAGCCGCTGCGCTGGTCGCGTTTCGATCCGCTGGAGCAGTGGCTGAACCGGGCGCTGCTGTTTGACGATACCGCCGCAACCGCACCCGATTCTCCTGTAACGCCTCATCGTGTTGAGCGCCACGATTTCAGCGCGCTGGAGGCCGCGTATCGTCTGCTGACCAGTGCACACTATCGTACCTCGCCACTTGATCTGCGCCGCCTGCTGGATGCTCCGGGCATGCAGCTGTGGCGGGCCGGCGACGCGTCGGCGTTACAGGGCGCGCTCTGGCTGGTGGAAGAGGGCGGTCTTGAACCTGCACTGGCACAGGCGGTCTGGGCGGGCACCCGGCGACCCCGCGGGAATTTGGTGGCGCAGTCGCTGGCAGCCCACGCTGGTCTGGCTGAGGCGGCGACATTGCGCTCGCTGCGCATCAGCCGTATTGCCGTGGCGGCGGAGCGGCGTCGTCTGGGAACCGGACAGCAGCTGGTTGCGGCAGCGGCCAGTGCGGCAGCCGGATATGACTACCTCTCCGTCAGCTTCGGCTACACTGAATCTCTCTGGGCGTTCTGGCGCGCCTGTGGCTTTAGCCTGGTGCGGATTGGCAGTCAGCGCGAAGCCAGCAGCGGCTGCTACGCGGCGATGGCCATGTTGCCCTGTTCTGCTGCGGGTGAGGCATTGCAGCACCGCGCGGCAGAACAGCTGGCGCGAGACTGGCCGCTGTTGCGCCAGCATATCGCACTGGAACTGCAGTTTGATCAGGTTACTGACGACGGATTGACCGCGCAGGATATTCGTCTGGCGGCGGGTTTTGCCTGGGCGCAGCGGCCACTGGAAGCGAGCCTGCCGGTGTTGCAGCGTCTGGTGCAGGCCAGTTCAGCCTCTTTACCGCTGCTGGCTGCGGCGGTTGCCACACCCACAGCCTTGGGCGAACTGGCCCAGCAGGCTGGAGTGAGCGGGCGCAAAGCGCTAGTCGCAGCGCTGCGTCAGCAGGCGGCAGCGGCCCTCCAGACACTGGGCGTTGATGCAGCCTTGCTGCACCTGCCGTTGAAATAATTCGACCAGCTGGTTCAAATTATCCTCATATGATTTTATGCCAGGCGGCGTAGAGTGAACACAGGAGGTCAACATGACACTGAAATATGTAATCGTTCAACAGCCTGCCACCACAGCACAGCTGTTTCTGCTCTACCATGGCGTTGGCGATAACCCGGATTCAATGGGCGAGATTGGCAACTGGTTTGCCCGAACGTTTCCCGACGCGCTGGTGGTGTCCGTCGGCTCGCCTGGTGCGAGTCGTCAGTGGTTCGGCGAAACCGACCTGCACGATCAGACCGTCCAGCAGCGGGTTGATGCGGCCATGCCGCAGTTTGTTGGGTCTGTGCGTCACTGGCAAAAAAAGAGCGGCGTGCGGCCGGAAGCGACAGCGTTAATCGGCTTTTCGCAGGGCGGCAGTATGGTGCTGGAAGGGGTTAAGGCGCATCCGGATCTGGCGGGCCGCGCGGTGGTGTTTAATGGCCGGTTTATCACCCTGCCGGAGAAGGCCAGTACCCGCACCACCATCCACCTGATCCACGGTGATTATGATGAGCAGGTCCCGCTGCACCATGCGCAGCAGGCGGAGCATCGGCTGACCGCCTGCGGTGGCGATGTTACCCTGGATATCGTTGACGATCTGGCGCACGCCATCGATCACCGCAGCATGGAGCTGGCGCTGAATCATCTGCGTTATACGGTGCCAAAACGCTACTTTGATGAGGCGTTAAGCGGCGCAAAACCGGGTGACGATGACGTTATCGTGATGATGTAAAAAGCCCCTGCGTAGCAGGGGCATTTCAGACTGCTGACAACGCCGAATCGGGGTAATCCCACCGCCACGCATAAATTCAACACGCAGGGAACACGGTCAGAGGAGGAAAGCGTCCCGCGCCAGGGATGGTGCGGGCCGAGCGGCCAGGGAATGGCTTTAGCGACTTTCCGATCTGACCGTGTTCTCTGCGCAAGCTCGATCTTAACGCTGATGAGAGCTGACTTTGTGAAGAACCATAAAAAAGCCCCTGCATAGCAGGGGCTTTTTCGTTTACTTCTTCTTCGGCCAGTTGTCGTCGTCATCCCATTTATCGTTGAAATCACGATGCGGCGGCAGGTCAGGTTTGTTATCCATAAATTTTTTATGATCGATGCGTTTCAGATCTTTATAAACGTTCATCAGCACGCCAACCATCAGCAGGATCACCAGGATCCACCAGTAATCTTTAATAAATTCCATCTGCTGCTCCTTAAAACCGCCGTCAGGCGATCAGTTGTTCCATGATGCGTTGGTACATCCGGCTCAGCATCTGCAGGTCGGAGGCTTTCACACACTCATTGATTTTATGAATGGTGGCATTCACTGGCCCCAGTTCCACCACCTGTGCACCCATCCGGGCAATAAAGCGGCCATCGGAGGTTCCGCCCGTGGTCAGCAGCTGCGGCTTAATTTCATTATAGTGCGCTACAGCTTTCACGACGGCATCAACCAGCTTACCGCGCGTGGTCAGGAAGGGCTGGCCAGAGAGTTTCCACTCAATGGTGTAACGCAACTGGTGACGATCCAGCAGCTCTGCGACCCGCTGACGAATCATCTCATCGGTGAGTTCGGTGCTGAAGCGGAAGTTAAACTGCACAAACAGCTCGCCGGGGATCACATTGTTACTGCCGGTGCCCGCCTGGACGTTGGCAATCTGCATGCTGGTCGCCGGAAAGAACTCATTCCCCTGATCCCACTCGGTCGCAACCAGCTCGTTCAGCGCGGGCATCGCCCGGTGAACCGGGTTATCCGCCAGATGCGGATAGGCGACGTGGCCCTGCACGCCATGCACCATCAGGTTAGCGGTGATTGAGCCGCGACGGCCATTTTTCACCACATCACCCACCACTTCCGTGCTGGAGGGCTCGCCGACCAGGCAATAGTCGAGCCGTTCGCGGCGCGCCATCAGCCGCTCAACCACTTTAACCGTGCCGTTGGCCCCGCTGGCCTCTTCATCAGAGGTAATCATAAAGGCGAGACGGCCTCGGTGATTGGGACGCACCGCAACAAAACGTTCGGCAGCCACCACCATTGCCGCCAGCGATCCTTTCATGTCGGCCGCGCCGCGGCCAAACAGCATGCCGTCGCGGATGGTGGGTTCAAACGGCGGATTAATCCAGCGGCTGGCATCGCCAGGCGGCACCACATCGGTGTGACCTGCAAACGCCAGCGTTTCACCTTCGCCACGGGTGGCCCAGAAATTCAGGGTGTCGTCGATGTTCATCGTTTCAATCTTAAAGCCAATGGCTTCAAGACGGGCGATCAGCAGAGCCTGACATCCGGCATCATCGGGGCTGAGAGAGGGGCGACGAATAAGCTGTTGCGTCAGCTCAATGACCGGGCAAAACATATTATGACTTCTCCTGGATAGCATTCTGATAGGTGGCTTCGCTGAAACCGGCGAGCAGGGAGCCATCCGGGGCGCGCAACAGCGGACGCTTAATCATGGCGGGATGCGCCAGCATCAGCGCTTTGGCGCTGCTGGCATCGGTAACCGCGTCGCGGTCACTCTCAGGCAATTTACGCCAGGTGGTGCCCCGGGTGTTAAGCAGAGCCTGATAACCCAGTGCATCGATAAACTCCTGCAGCAGGACATCGTTCAGGCCATCCGCACGGTAGTCGTGGAAGTGATAGTCAACGCCTGCGTCTGTTAAAAAGCGCCGGGCTTTTTTTATGGTGTCGCAATTTTTAATCCCGAACATCACCCACTGCGTGCTCATTGCCCGATCCTTATTGTCCTGTGAGAAGTGAAAGCTGAAAAAAGCAGCCAAAGTGCGAGTTTACCATAGTGTGATCCGTTGCGGCATCTGCGCAGGCGCGGGAATCGGGCCACAGAGCACGGCAGCAAGGTCATCGTCCGGCATCGGGTAAACGCTATCAATTTCGCAGCTAACCATTACCCTGCTTATCAATAAGAGCTTAGGAATTTCGCCATGTTGATAAAATAGTCTACCGCTGGGTTTAAAATAAATTATTTTCAACGGGGTTAAGGAGTTGCTGAAGTGTGCGTCAGCTTGCAAAACCAGCAACATTCATGTTTTTATGGCGTATGCCGATAGATATAACAGGTGTAAACGTATTCACCTGTATAAAAAAAGAGCGTAACATTGCCAGCACAATAAGAGAGGGCATTATGATTGACACCGAAATGGGAACCTGGAAAGAATTTATCGAAGCGATGTTACGCAACAAGTAACGCGCGAAGAAAAAGCAGGTTAATCCCGCTTGCTGGAATTCTTACCACACACAGAAATAAGGCGGCCACTGATATCAGTGACCGCTTTTTATTTGCGCCTCTACTTAGTCGAGCGGCTTCTCTTTGAGCGGGAAGCGGCGGCGTACCAGCACAAAGAACAGCGGCACAAAAAAGATCGCCAGCAGTGTGGCAGAGATCATTCCGCCCATCACACCGGTTCCCACGGCATGCTGGCTGCCGGAGCCCGCTCCGCTGCTGATCGCCATGGGCAGTACACCAAAGATAAAGGCCAGCGAGGTCATCAGAATCGGCCGCAGGCGCTGACGCGATGCCTCCAGCGTAGATTCCACCAGCTCGCGTCCACGGCTGTTGATCTCATTAGCAAATTCTACAATCAGGATGGCGTTTTTGGCGGATAACCCCACTACCGTCAGCAGGCCAACCTGGAAATAGACGTCATTTTCCAGCCCACGCATCCAGGTGGCGATTAGCGCCCCGACCACGCCCAGCGGCACTACCAGCATCACCGAGAACGGGATCGACCAGCTTTCATACAGCGCGGCAAGGCAGAGAAAGACCACCAGCAGCGAAATCGCATAAAGTGCCGGCGCCTGCGAACCGGAGAGCCGCTCCTGATAAGAGGCACCGGTCCACTGGAACCCGACGCCCAGGGGCAGGGCATTAACCAGTTTTTCCATCTCATCCATCGCCGTGCCGCTGCTGACGCCACTGGCCGCTTCGCCGACAATCTCCAGCGATGAATAGCCGTTGTAGCGTTCAAGACGTGGGGAACCGGTCTCCCAGCGGCTGGTGGCAAACGCGGAGAAGGGCACCATTTTGCCGCTGCTGTTGCGCACGTACCATTTATTGATGTCGTCTGGCAGCATGCGGAATTCAGCGGCAGCCTGCACATAGACCTTCTTCACCCGGCCACGATCCAGGAAGTCATTCACGTAGCTGGAGCCCCACGCGGTGGTCAGGGTGTCGTTGATGGTATCCAGCGACACGCCCAGCGCCTGCGCTTTACGTGCATCAACATCGATCTGCAGCTGCGGGCTGTCATCCAGTCCATTGTGCCGTACCCGCGACAGCGCGTTGTCATTGCCCGCCATCTCCAGCAGTTTGTCACGCATCGCCATCAGTTGGGTATGACCGACGCCCGCGTGATCCTGCAGTTGCAGGTCAAAGCCGGAGCTGCTGCCCATGCCGGTGATGGCTGGCGGGCTGCTGGCAATCACCCGGCCCTCTTTGATCTTCTGAAATGCCTTCGTCGCGCGCTCGATAATCGCGAACGAGGTGCGATCGGCACCGGGCCGCGCTTCCCAGTCTTTAAGCCGCACAAACAGACGCGCCACGTTTTGTCCATTGCCGCCCGGACCTGCGCCGATGGTGGAGAAGACCGACAGCACGTTGGCCTTCTCCTCGGTGAGATAATAGTTTTCAACTTTGGCGACGACGCTGGCAGTTTGCTCAAGCGTCGCGCCTGCCGGAAGCTGAACCTGCGTCAGGAATACGCCGCGATCTTCCAGCGGCAGAAACGACGTCGGCAGACGCAGAAACAGAAAGGCCATCAGGCCGATGATGCCGAGATAGAGCAGCAGCCAGCGACCGCCCTTGCGCAGGATACCCGCGACCCCGCGCTCGTAGCGGTCAGCATTGCGATTAAAGTGACGATTGAACCAGCCGAAGAAGCCGCGACGCTCAGGCTGCTCGCCCTGTGAAACGGGTTTGAGCAGCGTGGCACAGAGCGCCGGTGTCAGGATCATCGCCACCAGCACCGACAGCACCATCGCCGACACAATGGTAATTGAGAACTGACGGTAGATGGCGCCGACGGTGCCGCCGAAAAACGCCATCGGCACAAACACCGCAGAGAGCACCAGCGCGATACCCACCAGCGCGCCCTGAATCTGGCCCATCGATTTTCGGGTGGCGGCACGCGGCGAGAGTCCCTCTTCATGCATGATACGTTCAACGTTTTCCACCACCACTATGGCATCATCCACCAGCAGCCCGATTGCCAGCACCATGGCAAACATGGTCAGGGTATTGATGCTGAACCCGCAGGCATAGAGCACGCTGAAGGTGCCGAACAGCACCACCGGCACCGCAATAGTAGGAATTAAGGTGGCACGGAAGTTCTGCATAAACAGGTACATCACGCCAAATACCAGCACAATCGCCTCCAGCAGCGTCTTCACCACATCGGTGATTGACGCTTTAACGAAAGGGGAGGTTTCATAGGCGATTTTTGCTTCCAGACCGTGCGGGAAGTAGTGGGACAGCTCCTCAATGCGCGCCCGCACCAGCTTATCGGTGTTCATCTCGTTGGCACCGGATGCCAGCTTCACCCCCAGGCCTGACGCGGGCTGGCCATTGTAACGACTCAGATAATCATACTTCTCAGCGCCCAGCGCCACGCTGGCGACATCGCCCAGCGTCACCACCGAACCATCGGGATTGTTCTTCAGGGTAATCGCCCGGAACTGCTCAGGGGTCTGCAGCATCGACTGGGCGTTGACCGTAGCGTTAAGCGCCTGTTTCTCTACCGACGGCAGGCCACCCACCTGACCCACGGCAACCTGGGTGTTCTGCGACTGGATCGCACTGACCACATCTTCCGTGGTCAGCGAATAGGCGATCAGTTTATTGGGATCGAGCCAGATACGCATCGCATATTGCGAGCCGTAAGCGTCAACCTGGCCGACGCCATCAATACGGCTTAGCGGATCCTGAATATTACTGGCGACATAGTCTGAAATATCCTGCTTATCCATGCTGCCGTCGGTTGAAACGAATGCCACCATCAGAATATTACTGTCACCGGTTTTATTGACGGTCACACCCTGCGACTGCACCGCCTGTGGCAATTTGCGCAGTGCGGATTGCAGCTGGTTCTGTACCTGCTGACGGGCTTCATCGGGATTGGTCCCGGCGGTAAAGGTGAGGGTGATCTGTGCCTGGCCGGTGTTGCTGCTGTTAGAGGACATGTACATCAGATTATCGATGCCGGTCATGTTCTGCTCGATCACCTGGGTAACGGTGTTTTCCAGCGTCTGGGCGGATGCGCCCGGATAGTTAGCGGTGATGCGCACGTTGGGCGGTGCCAGATCGGGGTACTGTTCAATAGGCAGCGAAATAATCGAAAGCGTGCCACACAGGCACAGCAGAATCGCCAGAACCCAGGCAAAGATAGGGCGGTCGATAAAGAAATTCGACATTAAATCGACACTCCTCACTACTTTTATCGTTGGTCAGGCCTACCAGCAACGGGCGCTCTGGCAGGAAACTCGGCGGGTCTTTGCCATGATTCTCCGCCGCCGTTTACTCTACGTGCGGCAGCGGGGGAAATCGTGGAGAAATTGAGGAGAAAATGTAAATTCGTTGGCTATTTGCGGCTTTCAAGCCACATCACCGTGGCGGCGACGCGTGAGCGGACATCCAGTTTCCGCAGCAGGTTACGAATGTGCACTTTTACCGTCTCTTCAGAGATATGCAGAATAGCGGCAACCTCTTTATTCGACAGGCCACGCGCCACCTCCTGCAGCACATCCCGTTCGCGCTCGGTGAGCTGACGCAGAGGATCGGCACTGTGCTGGCGATTAGCCAGATAGCGGGTGACGCCCTCGCTGAAGACCTTTTCGCCCCGTGATGCCTGCAGGATATGCCCCAGCAGGACCTCCGGCTCGCTGTCCTTGAGCAGATAGCCGTCAGCACCGGCATCCACCATGGCAAAAATATCGCTGCGGGCGTCAGAAACGGTCAGCACCAGAATGCGCGAACTGATCCCTTCATGGCGCAGCGCCTTCAGCGTATCCAGTCCGGACATGCCTTTCATATTCAGGTCGAGCAGAATGATGTCCGGTTCCTGATGGCGGGCCTCCGCCAGCGCTTCAGTGCCGTTGCTGGCTTCGGCGATCACCTCCAGCCGGGGATCCAGCGCCAGCAGCTGACGGACACCGCGGCGCATCAGCGGGTGGTCATCCACAATCATCAATGTTAATGCGGGCTGTTGCATATTTTCTCCGTTGCATTGGTTTCAGACTGCGGCAGATCAGACGGTATTGTTCAGGGACAACACCCTGTTCTGTATCGAATAGTCCGCGGTCGCAAACCGATAGATTATTTTAATGAATTAAGACCCGATCTGGCCTGCTATTCCAGCGGGCGCGCCGGTTGCGGTGGAAAGCGTAACTCCACCCTGGTACCCCGCGGCTGTGCGTGGAGGGTCAGATGGCCACTCAGGCGCTGAGCGCGCTCCGCCATAATAGTCAGGCCGTAATGGCCCGGCGGTTCGTCAGTGCTGTTCATCCCCACGCCATCATCCGTAATCGTCAGTAAGTGCTCACCTTTTTCACTGTGCTGATAATCCACCCGGATAACCTGCGCACTGGCGTGACGAATCGCATTCAGCAGCGCCTCACGGACGATCTGCAACACATGCACCTGCTGTTGTGCTTCCAGACTCTGCAGGCCGGTCTGATAGTTAAAGTGTATCTCTGCGCTACTCTTCTCCTGCAGCGAGGCGATCATCGCCTGCATGGCCGCCACCAGATCCGCCTGCTCAATGGTCAGACGGAAAGTGGTCAGCAGCTCACGCAGCTGACGATAGGCCTCGGCCAGCGCCTGATCGAAGTCCGCGATAATGGTATGGGCGGCGCTATCGTCTTTATCAACGGCGCGGCGCAGCAGGGTCAGCTGAATGCGTAAAAACGAGAGCGACTGCGCCAGCGAGTCATGTAATTCCCGGGCAATGGTCGTGCGCTCTTCAATCAGCAGCATCTGCTGATACTGCTGCTGTGCCTGCCAGATCCAGATAGCCCGTCCCAGCATCGCCGCCAGGCTGCGCATCAGTTCATCCGGAGGCGAGGCACCAGCTGTCTGCCAGCGCAGCTCGCCAATCTGCTGCTCGTCCTGCTGTAACGGCAGACGTTGCCACTGACCGGCAGCCTGATCATCACCGGCGCGAAACTGAAACTGGTCACTGTCGAGCCGGATCGCCGTCAGTTTCTCGCGCGTCAGTACATTGGTTAACACGGCTTCAAACAGTGCCGGATGCAGCGGGCTGGCGGTCAGCATTTGTGAGCTGTCATAGAGTAGCGACAGCGTGCGATTCGCCTGGGTTAAATCTTCTGTTTTGGCGCGCACCGTGCTTTCCAGCAGCTGGTAGTGCGAATGCAGCCGTGCCGCCATGCCGCTGAAGACGTGCGACAGCACCCGCAGTTCATTCTGCTGCTCAACGTGCAGCGGCGGAAAAGCAAAGTTGCCGCTCTCAACATAGCGACTGGCGGTGACAAGCGCATTAAGCGGGCGCACCACCTGCAGTCGGGTAAAGCGAATCGTCATCAGTGCCAGCGCCACAATCGCAATGACCCCCACCAGGCTGCTGGCGGCCACCAGATGCATTTTCAACTCGGTATAGCGTTGCAGACCCAGCACAAAGCGATCGATTTCACCGACGTAGATCGGCACCTGCTGCTGATAAGCCACGGTATCGCCCTGTTGCAACTGTTGCTGCAGCGAGGGCCAGGCGGCACGCAGCCGTTGATAGCGAACACTTACTTCACGGGGTACCCAGGGCCGATCAAGTTTCTGCAGCACCGGGGCATCCAGCGTTTGCTGATAGCGCGCCAGATGATGAGCCAGATTTTGCGGCTGACGGCTGGCATCCCAGGCCATGCGATAGCTCTGCATGCGCAGTGAACCCGCCAGATTGATCGCCTCCGCGTCGCGCTGGCTGCTCAGGAGCGTGACTAATGCCAGACCGGTGGTGAGCAGCGACAGCAGGACAATGGCGCTGAGCGCCTGAGCGATGCTTTGAGTTACGGAACGTTTAACAATCACATGAATGGCCCTGTTGAGAGTGCGGGAATTATAAGAGCGCATTAACGTAACGCAAATGATCCATTCCCTGTTTATCGCACAGGACGTTACACATCGCACATAAAATGACCGCAACTGACAGTTCCCAGGACGTGCTGCTGTTCAACGCTTAAAAAAGGGACAGGTTTACATCGTCCCGATGTTGCTTTTCATTGCAGCGCTAATAATTCATCCAGTCATCAACTCAACCCCGATCACAGATTAAGGAGCATCCAATGAAAAAGCTGAATGCTGTCCTGGCGGGCGCATTACTGGCTACCGCCTCATTTGCCACTTTCGCCGCCGCGCCGGTCGATCAGTCGCAGGCGCAGAGTATGCAGAGCATTGGTAGCGTTTCGGTTTCCGGTGTTCGCGGCTCGCTGGACGATGCGAGTCGCCAGCTGTCGCAAAAAGCGGAAGAGATGGGCGCCAGCCATTACCGCGTTATCGGTGTCGATAACCCAGGCGACTCCAGCCTGTGGAGCGGCACCGCAGAGATTTATCGCTAACCCAACCCTCCTGTTTCCATCCCTGTAGCTTTTACCGGCCTGAAAATGGCCGGTTTTTTTGTTTTTGTGCATCAGGATGGATTCTTACAAATCAGCCTGTGCATCTGCCCGGTATATTTTGCTTCGTTCTTGCAGAACGGGTAGGATTCATCGCCGTAAATTCCCGCGCTGCCTGGCACTCACTCACAGGCAAACGCACAGAGGAAAATACCCCATTTCACAGGGCATTACGCCTGAAATGGGGGCGACGACTGATAGTCAGGACAAACAGGAATGCTATGAAATCTAAAAACAAAACCCCAGGCGAGATGCGCGCTGCGAAACGACGCTGGCTCAACTCTCATGACGCCGGCTACCAGAAGGCGATGGGTAACCGTCACGTACAGATGATTGCGATCGGCGGTGCCATCGGTACCGGTTTGTTCCTGGGCGCAGGTGGCCGTTTGCAGGCTGCTGGCCCCGCCTTAGCCATCATCTATCTGGTGTGTGGCATCTTCTCCTTCTTTATTCTGCGTGCGCTGGGCGAACTGGTGTTACACCGTCCCAGCAGCGGCAGCTTCGTCTCCTACGCCCGTGAATTCCTGGGTGAGAAAGCCTCCTACGTGGCGGGCTGGATGTACTTCGTCAACTGGGCAATGACCGGCATCGTCGATATCACCGCCGTCGCGCTCTACATGCACTACTGGGGCGCGTTTGGTGATGTGCCACAGTGGGTGTTCGCCCTGGGCGCGCTGGCGATTGTCGGCACCATGAACATGATCGGCGTAAAGTGGTTTGCCGAGATGGAGTTCTGGTTCGCGCTGGTGAAAGTGCTGGCGATAGTGATCTTCCTGGTGGTGGGCGTGGTATTCCTTGGCACCGGCAAACCGCTGGATGGCAACAGTACCGGCTTCCATCTGATCACCGATAACGGTGGCATGTTCCCGCACGGCTTACTGCCTGCGCTGGTGCTGATTCAGGGTGTGGTGTTCGCCTTTGCCTCTATCGAACTGGTAGGTACGGCGGCCGGCGAATGTAAAGACCCGAAAACCATGCTGCCGAAAGCGATCAATAGCGTGATCTGGCGTATCGGCCTGTTCTACGTTGGCTCCGTGGTCCTGCTGGTGCTGCTGCTGCCGTGGAACGCCTATCAGGCGGGTCAGAGTCCGTTTGTTACCTTCTTCTCGAAGCTGGGCGTGCCTTACGTTGGCAGCATCATGAATATCGTGGTGCTGAGTGCCGCGCTCTCCAGCCTGAACTCGGGCCTCTACTCAACCGGGCGTATTCTGCGCTCCATGTCGATGGGTGGCTCTGCACCGAAATTCATGTCTAAGATGAACGGTCAGCAGGTGCCTTATGCCGGTATTCTGGTGACCATCGCCGTCTATGTGATTGGTGTGGTGCTTAACTACTATGTGCCTTCTCAGGTGTTTGAGATCGTCCTGAACGTCGCCTCGCTGGGGATTATCTCCTCCTGGGCCTTTATCGTGGTTTGTCAGCTGCGTCTGCGCAAAGCCATTAAAGAGGGCAAGGCGGATGATGTCAGCTTCAAGCTGCCAGGCGCGCCGTTTACCTCATGGCTGACGCTGCTGTTCCTGTTCAGCGTGCTGGTGCTGATGGCGTTTGACTACCCGAACGGGACTTACACCATCGCCTCCATTCCGCTGATCGCGGTATTGCTGGTGCTGGGATGGTTTGGCGTGCGTAAGCGTGTTCACGCCATAGCTGAGACCGAACAGGATCATCACGAAGAGGAGCCTCAGCCGACCCGACTGGCTGACGACACCTCGCGCTGATAAGCACTGCAGCAATCAGGCCAGCCTTCGGGCTGGCTTTTTTTTGGCGTAAATCGCCTCATTCACCGCGAGAATTAGGATAGTTTTCCCGCAAGCTTGCCCCTATGATGAAAGGCTCCCTTTATGCGGTAGCGGAGTCCTCATGTCGTTTAAGATCAACATCATCAAAGATAAGCTCCTGTCCGAAAACTGGTTTGTGCTGCGTAACTACACCTATGAGATCACCGATCGTCGTGGCGAGGTTATCCGCCATAAACGTGAAGTCTACGATCGCGGAAACGGGGCGACCATCCTGCTCTATAACCGTGAAAAGAACAGCGTGGTCCTGACGCGCCAGTTCCGTATCGCTACTTACGTCAACGGTAACGAGGGCGGCATGTTAATTGAAGCCTGTGCCGGCTTGCTGGACGACGACTCTCCGGAAGATTGCATTCGCAAAGAGGCGATTGAAGAGACCGGTTATGCGGTGGGCGAGGTGGAGAAACTCTATGCCTGCTATATGTCGCCGGGCGGCGTCACTGAATTGATCCACTTTTTCGCAGCGGAATATAATGAATCGCTGCGCGACAATGCGGGCGGCGGTGTTGAAGATGAGTCGATCGACGTGCTGGAACTGCCTTTCCCTGATGCACTGGCAATGGTCGCCGATGGCCGCATTCGCGACGGCAAAACCGTCATGCTGTTGCAGCATGCGCAGATTGCTGGCTGGCTGATACCATAAAAAATCATGCAGTTAGCCTGTTGCAGCGTGACGGCGTTGAGCGTGGAAAGTGAAGCATAATCCACTTTTCATGCACGCTTTTTAAGCAGTTAACTGCGCTTTTTGCACAGGTTCACAGAATGGGAACCCTGGCAGGCCCGTTGATGCGCTATCCTCTCCACTCTGGGTATTCGGGGATCGATTTTCTTAATGTCGTATTGGATGAAATCGCTGTGGCTGTTGCCGTCTCTGTGGGTTGCCTGTGTTCAGGCGGAACCGTTGCAAAAGTCATTCAACGACTGGCAAATCACCTGCAACAATGAAGCCTTTTGTGTGGCGCGCAATATTCCGGGCGACAAAGGGTTAGTGATGACGATTTCGCGGCATGCGGGCGTCAACGATCGCCCCTTGCTGCGAATCGACTACGGCAGTGCCTACAGTGGCGCGCTGCCTGGCGGTTCGCTTCAGGATAACCTGCTACTGGATCAGCGCCGTCTGAAACCCGACCTCAAACACTGGACGGTTGAACCGCACCATCTCGCCACCAGCAATGCCATCGCAATTGATGAGTTTCTTGATCTGGTGATGGAGGCGAAAACCCTTCAGCTCACTTTCGATCCCAATGCGCTGATCTCCCTGCGCGGTATGAAGGCCGCGCTGTTGCTGATGGATGACACCCAGGGGCGGGTCAACAGCATGAGCGCATGGGTTAAACGTGGCGATCGCGCCAGCTGGGATGTTCCGCCGCCGCCTGCGCTGCCGCCACTGCCGCCTGCTGTCGAGCCACCCGCGGCATTGACGCGCGATGAGACCAGCGGATTAATTGATTACGGCACCTGGCGGGTCAATACCGACTCCTGCTCACTCGATCCACTGCGCCGTGAAGTCAGCGTGGCGCCACTCACCGATCAGCGCGCGCTGCTGCTGGTGAGTTGTGAAATGGGGGCTTATAACGTGATCGATCTGGCGTTTGAAGTGACGCGCAGCCAGCCGTATGTCGCGCGCGGCATCACCTTAACTCTGCCGTTTACCCCACCAGGTGCCAGTGACCGACAGCTTGAGCTGATTAACGCCGAATATGATGCGGCCAGCGGCCAGCTCTACACCTTTGGTAAAGGACGTGGGTTGGGTGACTGCGGCAGTGCCACACGCTGGCAGTTTGATGGCACGCGTTTTGTGTTAGCGGAGTATGCGGAAGAGTCGACCTGTGACGCCTGGCACAGCAGTGATGACTGGCCAACCCTGTGGGTCAGCCAGTCTGACGGTGGCGTACAGCAGCGTTAACGAATCGCCTGCACCATCATCGGTGAGCCAAGCTGATTGCCGACCAGTTCGGCCAGCATATTATTCACGCCGTCGCTCATTGGCGTAAAGCGGGTCAGCGGCGAGCGGGTCACCACCACAAATACCCCCACGTTATGCTGCGGCACCATCGCCATATAGGTGATGAAACCGCCGCCGCCGCCGGTTTTCTGAATAATGCCAGGGCGACCATTTTTCGGCCCCATAAAGACCCAGCCCATCCCCAGCGCATCCGCTTTACCCGGCACATCCATGCCTTCTACTTTGCTCAGCTGATCGCGACGATAGATCAGCGTCTGCAGTCGATCGATCTGCGGCGTGCGGTGGTTAACCGAAGAGTTAAGGAACTGCTGCATCCAGCGGCCCATATCATCCGGCGTGGAGTAAACGCCGCCGCTGCCAATCGCCGCCAGGGTGTTATTGCACGGACTGGCTCCTTTTTCCGCCACCATCAGGCGTCCGCACTGCTCTGGCGACGGCGTAAACGTCGTGTCCTTCATGCCGAGCGGTCGGGTAATCAGCTGCTGAAACAGTGCCGGATAGGGTTTGCCGGTGGCGCGCGACAGCGCATCACCCAGCAGATCGTAGCCCAGGTTGGAGTAGGCGGCACTGCTGCCTGGCGCCGCTTTGAGGTTAGCGCGCGACAGCCACGCCCAGCGTTCACCACGGGTCGGCCAGACAAATACCGGACGCTGCGCTTTGCCGCCTGGCTGTTCGCGCGGCAGTCCGCTGGTGTGGGTCGAGAGATTGATCAGGCGAATGGGCTGACCATTGTAGGTGGGCACGCGTGAACCCGGCGGCGCATATTTACTCAGGGGATCGTCGAGGCGGATCTGTCCGCGCTCAGCCAGCTTCACCATCACTTCACTGGTCATCAGCTTACTCAGCGAGGCGATGCGAATCAGCGAATCTTTCTGCGGACGGACATTGTTGCCGGGACGGGTTTCACCAAAGCTGGCGAACACCCGCTGATTGCCATCAATCGCTACCAGTGCCATGCCGGTTGCACCGCTGCCGTAAAAGATATGTTCCGCATAGCGATCAACAATCTGAGAGGCCAGCAGTGGATCGGGCGCGACCTGCGCCATGCTTTTTAATGGAAGCAGTGAAACCATCAGGGCCAGTAAATAGGGTGTGCGCATGTTCAACGGAAGTGGCTTCGCTATAAAATCGGAGGAAATCTGCCTTCACTCATCGGGATGCATCAGGACAGAACCGCGTTATCCCGGCAGAACAACAGCAGGAACAGACGGACAGCCAGCGCACAGGCAGCATTAAGTATGACGGCTCTATAGTAATGAGTTTGCGCAGGGCGGGAAGAGGGGAATAGAGTTTTTTTTATGTATCAGGCTATAAGTGGAAATGGCCCTTCCCGGTGAGCCGGGAAGGGCATAAGCATTAAACTGGCTTGAGTAATGCTTCAGCGTGGCTGACGATATTCTCAACCGTGAAGCCAAACTCCGGGAACAACTGACTGGCCGGGGCCGATTCACCAAAGGTGGTCATACCGACAATCGCACCGTCCAGACCGACATACTTGAACCAGTAGTCAGCAATACCCGCTTCTACCGCCACACGCGCTTTCACGCCGCTCGGCAGTACGGATTCGCGGTAAGCGGCATCCTGCGCATCAAACAGGTCAGTAGAAGGCAGTGAAACCACCCGAACCTTGTGACCGCCTGAAGTGAGCTTATCCGCTGCACCCAGGGTGATCTCAATCTCTGAACCGGTCGCGATCAGAATCACTTCTGGTATGCCGTCGCAATCCTTCAGCACGTAGCCGCCGCGTTTGATGTTTTCGATCTGCTCCGGGGTACGTTCCGGCTGCAGCAGATTCTGACGCGAGAGGATCAGCGCTGTCGGACCGTGATGACGTTCGACGGCGGCTTTCCACGCTACAGCCGTTTCGACCTGATCGCACGGACGCCATACGCTCATATTTGGCGTCAGACGCAGGCTGGCGATCTGCTCTACCGGCTGGTGCGTCGGGCCATCTTCGCCCAGACCGATGGAGTCATGGGTGTAGACCAGAATCTGTCGTGCCTTCATCAGCGCAGCCATACGCGCGGCGTTACGCGCATATTCTACAAACATCAGGAAGGTTGCGGTGTAGGGAACGAAACCGCCATGGTGCGCGATACCGTTACCAATCGCCGTCATACCAAATTCACGCACGCCGTAGTGAATATAGTTACCGGCCGGATCCTCTTTGATCGATTTAGAACCTGACCAGATGGTGAGGTTACTCGGTGCCAGGTCAGCAGAACCGCCGAGGAACTCCGGCAGCATTTTGCCGTAGGCTTCCAGCGAGTTTTGTGACGCTTTACGGCTGGCGATTTTCTGCGGGTTAGCCTGCAACTCCTGAATGAACCGGGTCGCTTCGGTTTCCCAGTTGGCGGGCATTTCGCCATTCATCCGGCGCTCATACTCTTTCGCCAGCTCTGGATGGGCTTCTTTGTAAGCCGCAAATTTTGCATCCCAGGCTTTTTCACGTTCAGCACCCGCCGCTTTGGCATCCCACTGCTGGTAGATTTCAGCCGGGATCTCAAACGCCGGATAGTTCCAGCCGAGCTGTTTGCGGGTCAGGGCAACTTCTGCCTCACCCAGCGCCGCGCCGTGCGACTCCTCTTTACCGGCTTTGTTCGGCGAACCGAAACCGATAATGGTGCGGCAGATAATCAGTGAAGGCTTATCGGTGACGCTCTGCGCCTCTTTGATCGCCTCACGAATGGCATCAGCGTCATGGCCGTCGATATCGCCAATCACATGCCAGTTGTAGGACTCAAAGCGTTTATGGGTGTCGTCAGTAAACCAGCCTTCGGTCTCGCCATCGATCGAGATACCGTTATGGTCATAGAAGCCGATCAGTTTGCCGAGACCCAGGGTCCCCGCCAGTGAACAGACTTCGTGCGAGATGCCTTCCATCAGACAGCCATCGCCCATAAACACATAGGTGTGGTGATCGACAATCTCATGATCCGGACGGTTAAACTGCGCGGCCAGCGTGCGTTCTGCAATGGCTAAGCCCACGGCGTTAGCCAGTCCCTGACCCAGCGGGCCAGTGGTGGTTTCAACGCCTGGGGTGTAGCCGATTTCCGGGTGACCTGGCGTTTTAGAGTGCAGCTGACGGAAATTTTTCAGCTCTTCAATCGGCAGGTCATAACCGCTCAGGTGCAGCAGGCTATAAAGCAGCATCGAGCCGTGGCCGTTGGAGAGGATAAAGCGGTCGCGATCAAGCCAGGCGGGATTGGTCGGATTATGCTGGAGGAAGTCGCGCCACAACACTTCGGCGATATCGGCCATTCCCATTGGCGCTCCGGGGTGGCCTGAATTTGCCTTCTGTACCGCATCCATGCTCAGTGCACGAATCGCGTTTGCCAACTCTCTGCGTGAGGACATAAAGTTCTCCCTTGTTATGCATCAGGGCGGGAAAGTCCCGCCCGACTAAAATAAAGACTACAGGCGTGCGGCGAGCACATCTTCCAGCTTCTGCTGGTCAACCGCGAACTGGCGGATGCCGTCAGAGAGTTTTTCAACTGCCATTGGATCCTGATTATGTTCCCAACGGAACTCCGCCTCGGAGAGCGGCGACGGCTGGTGGAAACCTTCAGTTGAAGGCTCCAGTTTGCGCTCAAGCGGCGCATCACTGTTCTGCAACTCTTCCAGCAGATTAGGTGACAGGGTCAGGCGGTCGCAGCCTGCCAGCGCGATAATCTGCTCCACTTTACGGAAGCTGGCGCCCATGATGATGGTGCTGTAACGATGCTTTTTGTAGTAATCGTAGATGCGACGCACGGATTTCACGCCCGGATCTTCATCTGCCACGTAGGGGTCCATGGGTTTGCGCGAGTTATACCAGTCGTAGATGCGTCCAACGAACGGGGAGATCAGGAACACGCCCGCTTCGGCACAGGCACGCGCCTGAGCAAAGGAGAAGAGCAGTGTCAGGTTGCACTGAATGCCGTTTTTCTCCAGCTCTTCCGCTGCGCGGATGCCTTCCCAGGTCGAGGCCAGCTTAATCAGTACGCGTGAGCGATCGATACCGTGCTCTTCATACATCCGAATCAGTTTTTCTGCTTTGGTCACACACATGCCACGATCGAAGGAGAGGCGCGCATCCACTTCGGTCGAAACACGGCCCGGTATGCTTTTCAGGATTTCCATACCAAGGTTGATCGCCACTTTGTCGCTGGCGTTGATAATCTGCGTCTCTTTGCTGCCGCCCTGTTTTTTGGCGTACTCAATCGCGTCATCCATCAGGTGCTTATACCCTTCGAGACCGGACGCTTTCAGAATGAGTGAGGGATTGGTGGTGGCGTCTTCCGGATGGTAATTACGAATCGATTCGATATCACCACTGTCCGCCACCACGGTGGTGAACTGTTTTAGGGCTTCTAGCTGGTTCATCTCTAAACTCCTTGAAAAGAAAAATGAAAGCGAACAGGGGGCACCTCAAGCCTCGCAGCCGGTCTGTGGCATGTTCTGCTACCGGGAACGCGAACCCATAACATTGCAACAGAGAGTTTCTGATGAACATGCGGTTTCTCTGATTGTTGCGCTGCGAGGCGGTGCGAAGGAGCCGTCATGCGGTGTTAACCGTGGGGTGCGCCATATTCCACCCATAAGCATAGCAGTCAGGAGGAATGACGCAGGCCACACTGTAGCAATCTGTGCCCTGTAAAAAAGAAGAGGCCGATCAGGCGAGAGGTAAGCGCAGCGCGGGTTGAGACGCGCGCTGCAGCGGCAGAAACGATCAGACTGGCAGATTCAGCCAGTTCTTCACCGGCAGGAAATCGCGATAGAGGGCGGCTTCAGGCGAGTCGGCATCGGGCTGATAATCATATTCCCAGCGCACCAGCGGGGGCATCGACATCAGGATCGACTCAGTGCGACCGCCGGTCTGCAGACCAAACAGCGTGCCGCGGTCCCACACCAGATTAAACTCCACATAGCGACCACGGCGATAGAGCTGGAACTGACGCTCACGATCGCCCCACGGGTGATCTTTACGGCGCGCCACAATCGGCCGATAGGCATCCATAAAGCCGCGGCCAACCGCCTGCATAAAGCTGAAGCTCTGCTCAAAGTCGGGCGTATTGAGATCGTCAAAAAACAGGCCGCCAATGCCGCGCTGCTCATCACGATGCTTCAGATAGAAATAGTCATCACACCACTTTTTATAGCGCGGATAGACATCCTCGCCAAAAGGCTGGCAGAGATCAGCGGCGGTCTGGTGCCAGTGCAGCGCATCTTCTTCGAAGCCATAAAAAGGGGTCAGGTCAAATCCGCCACCAAACCACCAGACCGGATCGGCACCCGGTTTCTCCGCGATAAAAAAGCGCACGTTGGCGTGGCTGGTAGGTACATAGGGGTTGTTCGGGTGGATCACCAGCGACACGCCCATTGCTTCAAAGCTGCGACCCGCCAGCTCCGGCCGGTGTGCAGTGGCGGATGCCGGCATCTGATCGCCATGCACGTGCGAAAAGTTGACGCCCGCCTGCTCAAACACCGCGCCGTTGCGCAGCACGCGGCTCTGACCGCCGCCGCCGCCAGGACGCTGCCAGCTATCTTCGGCAAACGCTGCGCCGCCATCTTCAGCCGCCAGCTGGTTACAAATCTCATCCTGCAATGCGAGCAGGAATGCTTTTACGCGGGAAATATCAGCCATTTTTTCGCTTATGGTTTGTCAAAGTCTGACGCGATTATACGCAAAACCGCGCCGCTTGCATGAGTGCAGCGAGTCGCACGGCCTGAACCGGCGACACGCATCAGGCGTTGCGGCGATCAAACTCATCAAAGTAATTGACGATGCCGCTGGCAATAGCCGAGGCGATTTTCTGGCGAAACGCGGTGGTGCCAAGCAGCTGCTCTTCACGCGGATTAGTGATAAAGGAGGTCTCGACCAGCACCGAGGGGATCGACGGGGACTTGAGTACTGCGAAGGCCGCCTGCTCGGTGTGCTGACTGTGAAGATGATGAACCGGGCGGATCTGATCCAGTACATGCTTGCCCAGCGTCAGGCTGTTTTTGATGGTGTCCGTCTGCACCAGATCGAACAGGATCTGCTGCAGATAGTGATCCTGCTGCTGCGCTTTCACGCCACCCAGCTTGTCCGCATCGTTCTCCCGCTGTGACAGATAACGCGCCATCGAGCTGCTGGCACCGCGATTAGAGAGCGCAAACACCGAGGCACCGCTGGCATCGGGACTGGTAAAACCGTCGGCATGAATCGACATAAAGAGATCTGCGCCGTGCTGGTGGGCGATCTCCACCCGCTGATAGAGCGGAATAAAGTGGTCGCTGTCGCGGGTCAGACGTACTTCTATGCGCGGATGGCTCTGTAGCTGACGTTGTACGTTGCCGGCAATCTCCAGCACGATGTGTTTCTCTTCGGAACCCTCTTCGCCAACGGCACCAGAGTCGATGCCGCCGTGACCGGGGTCGATCATCACGATACGTTTCCCGTTCTTTGCGGGCGGGGCAGGGCGCGAGTGACGATTTGCACCAGTAAGCGCAGACTGCTCTTTAGCCTGAACCGCGCGCGGCGATAAAATGGCCAGAGCCAGCCCGGAAAGCAGTAACTGACGGCGATGAATCAAACGTTTAAGCAGGTGCATGTGCGGGTCCGGTAACAGGAATCTTGCCGGTGTTATAGCCTAAGGGGCTGCTGCCTGCGATCACAGAACCATTTCAGGGCATTACTTTGTATTGCAGGTCGCGAACAGTAAATTTGCGCTTTTTTATTTGTCGCCCGTCATGGAGGGTTGCGTGCGGCAGAGAATGCGTGATAATCACCAAATTGTGCTTATTTGCAGGTAAAGAAGATGGAAATCCGCGCCTTCCGCCAGGAAGATTTTGAAGAAGTGATCACCTTATGGGAACGTTGCGATTTGTTACGGCCATGGAACGATCCTGAGCTGGATATCGAACGCAAAATGAATCACGACCCCGATCTCTTTCTGGTCGCTGAAGTGGGCGGCGTGGTCGTGGGCACACTGATGGGCGGCTATGATGGCCATCGCGGCGCGGCTTACTATCTGGCCGTGCATCCCGACTATCAGGGACGCGGCTTTGCGAATGCGCTGATGAACCGTCTGGAGAAGAAGCTTATCGCGCGCGGCTGTCCGAAACTGCATCTGATGATCCGCGAAGAGAATGATCAGGTAGTGGCGTTCTATGAGAAGCTCGATTATGAGCCGGTTGATGCGCTGCTGTTTGGTAAACGTTTGATCGAAGATCGTGAATACTAAGCCGTCACCAGGCTATCTGCCGGACGAGTATGACGCCAGAGGGCAGCTGCGGCTGCCGTTTCTTTTTTGGCTGATCCTGTTACTCCAGGCACGGACCTGGCTGCTGCTGGTAATGGCCGGTGCGTCTCGGCAGCAGGGCAACGATCTGCTGGCGCTGTTCTATCCGGATCGGCAGGCGTTCTGGATCGGTCTTGCGCTGGGTTTACCGGCGCTGGCGGGCCTGCTGCTGACCGGGTATCGCACCCGCCTGCCGCGACTCTGGCAGCACTGGCGCAGCGTGCTGGCGCTGTCGCTGCTGGTGAATCTGCTCTGGCAGGGAATGCAGTTTGTGCAGGGCGATCTGCTCACCTCACCGCTGCCATTGCTGCTGACGTTGTTTGACCTGCTGGCGCTGATCTGGCTGCAATCCAGCCGCCGCTGTCGCGACTGCTTTCTGCCCGAACATCATCTTCACTAAACTTTTTGTCGCTTTGCGACTCCAATCAGTTCCGCCTTTCCGGCATCGCATTTACAGGAGTTCTCATGAAAGCTGTTCGTTCCACGCTACTGATCGCCGCGGTTGTACTGAGCGGCTGTGCCAGTTCGGGTTCCGGCGCTGACAGCAGCCAGCAGGCAAGCTGGTGGAATCCGCTGACGTATCACTGGTCTTCGGCGCTGCCGTGGAACTGGTTCGGTTCCTCGCTGACCGCGACTGAACAGGGTGTGGGTGGGTTAACTGCCTCGACCGCCATGAAAGAGGACGCGATTAATGCCGGACTGAACGGTGACTATAGCCTGCGTCAGGGCATGCGCAGCCAGAATGGTCAGGTGGTCTCTTTCTGGCAGGCGCTGGATGATGGCAACGTTAAACTGGTGATTTACGGGCAGTCGCAGGTCGAACGTATTGAGGTCATGGACAGCGCAATCGCCAGCAGCGATGGCAGCAAAGTGGGTGATGTCTTCAGTAATAAGTTCAGCAAAGCCTTCGACAACTGCACCTTAGCCAGCGGCACCGATGCGCGTGACGTGGCATGCCGTGCGCCTGGCAGTCAGCATCTGACCTATGTTTATCAGGGTGACTGGCATGGACCGGAGGGCTTAATGCCCTCGGACGATACGCTGAAAAGCTGGAAAATCAGCAAGATTGTCTGGCAGCGTTAATCCCTCGTCTTCAGCGCGCCGCCCGTCAGGCGGCCGCTGAGCCTCCCAAAACCTTTGCCGGCGCGCACGGCACGGGGTTCCTCCTCCCCATCGGCTTTTGCTGATTTCTGCATAAACAGTGCCGTCGTCTTATGCTTTTTTCGACTTTGAAATCATCAAACGATATATAAAACCGTTACTGGTTTTCACTGAGTTATAAATAAACTGGTGCCTCAGCGGGTGAGATCCGCATCAATCTTTTTCAGGGTGCCAAATGACATTACAAGCGATGAAAAAAATCGTGAGCGGTATCGCGTTGTCGCTGAGCCTGGCCGGCGCAGCCAATGCCACTGAACTTCTTAATAGCTCTTACGATGTTTCGCGGGAGCTGTTTGTCGCCCTGAATGCTCCCTTCGTTAAACAGTGGGATGCCAGCCATCCCAGTGATCCACTGACCATTAAGATGTCGCACGCCGGTTCATCGAAGCAGGCGCTGGCTATCCTGCAGGGACTGCGCGCGGATGTCGTCACATACAATCAGGTTACGGATGTGCAGGTGCTGCACGATAAAGGCAACCTGATTGCCGCAGACTGGAAAAGCCGTCTGCCGAATAACAGCTCGCCTTTCTACTCCACCATGGCGTTTCTGGTGCGCAAAGGGAATCCAAAACAGATTCACGACTGGTCAGATTTGACCCGCAGTGATGTGAAGCTGATTTTCCCGAATCCGAAAACCTCCGGTAATGGTCGCTATACCTATCTGGCCGCCTGGGGCGCAGCGGATAAAGCGGACGGGGGCGATCAGGCCAAAACCCGTGCCTTTATGACGCAATTCCTGAAAAACGTTGAAGTGTTCGACACCGGCGGTCGCGGTGCGACTACGACCTTTGCTGAGCGTGGCCTGGGCGACGTATTAATTAGCTTTGAGTCCGAAGTGAATAACATCCGCAACCAGTACGGCAAAGATGAGTATGAAGTGGTGGTGCCGAAAACCAACATTCTGGCGGAGTTTCCGGTGGCATGGGTGGATAAAAACGTCGCGACCAATAAAACCGCTGATGCGGCCAGCGCTTATCTGAACTATCTCTACACGCCTGAAGCGCAGAATATTATTACTCACTACTACTATCGCGTGAACAATGCACAGCTGATGGCGGAGCAGAAAGATCGCTTCCCGCAGACCAGCCTGTTCCGGGTGGAAGAGGCGTTTGGCGGCTGGGATAAGGTGATGAAGACGCACTTCGTCAGCGGCGGTGAGCTTGATAAGTTGTTAGCGGCGGGGCGCGGATAATGTTTGCAGCCAGCCAGAAACGCGTGTTGCCCGGCTTTGGTCTCAGCCTCGGCACCAGTCTGCTCTTTACCTGTCTGATTCTGCTGCTGCCTATCAGCGCGGTGATCATGCAGCTGTCGCAGATGACGCTGCAACAGTACTGGGATGTGGTGACCAATCCGCAGCTGATTGCCGCCTATAAAGTAACGCTGCTCTCTGCAGGCGTCGCCTCACTGTTTAATGCGGTGTTCGGCATGCTGATGGCATGGATCCTGACCCGTTACCGTTTTCCGGGCCGGACGCTGCTGGATGGCCTGATGGATCTGCCGTTTGCACTGCCTACGGCGGTGGCGGGTCTGACCCTGGCCGGACTCTTTTCGGTCAACGGCTGGTATGGACAGTGGTTCGCTCAGTTCGACATCAAAATCTCTTACACCTGGATTGGTATCGCCATCGCCATGGCCTTTACCAGCATTCCGTTTGTGGTGCGTACCGTACAGCCGGTGCTGGAAGAGTTAGGCCCGGAGTATGAAGAGGCGGCCGAAACGCTGGGTGCCACGCCGTGGCAGAGCTTCCGCCGCGTCGTGTTGCCGGAAGTGGCACCGGCGCTGCTGGCCGGAACGGCGCTCTCCTTTACCCGCAGCCTGGGTGAATTTGGTGCGGTGATCTTTATTGCCGGTAACATCGCCTGGAAAACGGAAGTCACCTCGCTGATGATTTTTGTCCGGCTGCAGGAGTTCGACTATCCGGCGGCCAGCGCCATCGCCTCGGTGATCCTGGCGGCATCGCTGATTCTGTTATTTGCGATTAACACATTACAGAGCCGCTTTGGCCGTCGTCTGGGAGGTCACTAATGGCTGAGGTTTCACAAATTAATCACGCTGCTCGTCAGCCAGTGAACTGGGGCAAGTGGCTGCTGATTAGTATCGGCGCGCTGATCTCGATTCTGCTGCTGGTGGTGCCGATGGCCTCCATCTTCTGGGAAGCGCTGAATCAGGGGCTCATTGTCGCCCTCAGCAATCTGGCAGACCCGGACATGCTGCACGCCATCTGGCTGACCGTGATGGTGGCGTTGATCACCGTACCGGTTAACCTGGTGTTCGGCACGCTGCTCGCCTGGCTGGTGACGCGCTTTACCTTTCCGGGGCGTCAGTTGCTGCTGACCCTGTTTGATATTCCTTTTGCCGTGTCGCCGGTCGTGGCCGGTCTGATGTATCTGCTGTTCTGGGGCGTTAATGGCCCGGCAGGCGGCTGGCTGGATGCGCATAACATCCAGATTATGTTTGCCTGGCCTGGCATGGTGCTGGCGACGGTGTTTGTGACCTGTCCGTTTGTGGTGCGCGAACTGGTCCCGGTGATGCTGAGTCAGGGCAGTCATGAAGATGAAGCGGCGGTGCTGCTGGGCGCCTCTGGCTGGCAGATGTTCCGCCGCGTAACGCTGCCGAACATTCGCTGGGCGCTGCTGTATGGCATCGTGCTGACCAACGCCCGTGCGATTGGTGAATTTGGTGCGGTCTCGGTGGTATCGGGATCGATTCGCGGTGAGACCTACACATTACCGCTTCAGGTTGAATTATTGCATCAGGACTACAACACCGTTGGCGCATTCACCGCGGCCGCCCTGTTAACCCTGATGGCAATTGTGACGCTGTTTCTGAAAAGCATTGTGCAGTGGCGTTTAGAGCAACAGCACAAACGCCTGCAACAGGAGGGAAATCATGAGCATTGAGATTAACAAGATCAACAAATCCTTTGGTCGCACATCGGTGCTGAACGATATCTCTCTGGATATTGCCTCGGGTGAAATGGTGGCGCTGCTTGGCCCATCAGGCTCGGGTAAAACCACGCTGCTGCGCATTATTGCCGGGCTGGAGCATCAGAACAGCGGTCACATCCGTTTTCATGGCAACGATGTCAGCCGCCTGCATGCGCGCGATCGTCAGGTCGGTTTTGTCTTCCAGCACTACGCGCTGTTCCGTCATATGACGGTATTCGACAACATCGCCTTTGGCCTGACCGTGCTGCCGCGTCGTGAGCGTCCTTCAACGGCGGAGATCAAACAGCGTGTTACCCGTCTGCTGGAGATGGTGCAGCTGGCTCATCTGGCGAATCGCTTCCCGGCACAGCTGTCGGGCGGCCAGAAACAGCGTGTGGCGCTGGCGCGTGCGTTAGCGGTTGAACCGCAGATTCTGCTGCTGGATGAACCCTTTGGCGCGCTGGATGCTCAGGTGCGTAAAGAGCTGCGCCGCTGGCTGCGTCAGCTGCATGAAGAGCTGAAATTCACCAGCGTGTTTGTCACCCACGACCAGGAAGAGGCGATGGAAGTGGCAGATCGCGTGGTGGTGATGAGCCAGGGCAACATCGAGCAGGTCGGCACGCCAGATGATGTGTGGCGCGATCCGGCGACCCGTTTTGTGCTGGAATTCCTGGGTGAAGTGAACCGCTTTGATGGGGAGATTCAGGGATCACAGTTCCACGTTGGCGCGCACCACTGGCCGCTGGGCTATACCTCGGCCCACCAGGGCGCGGTTGAGCTGTTCCTGCGTCCGTGGGAAATCGACGTGTCACGCCGCAGCAGTCTGGAAACCCCGCTGCCGGTACAGGTACTGGAAGTGAGCCCGCGTGGACACTTCTGGCAGCTGGTCGTCCAGCCTGCAGGCTGGCAAAGCGAGCCGGTCTCGGTGGTGTTTGAAGGTGAGCAGACAGCGCCGATTCGCGGCGAGCGTCTGTTTGTTGGCTTGCAGCAGGCGCGTCTCTATAAGGGCGATACGCCACTGCGCGCAGTTGCCTTTGCACAAAGCGCCTGATATTTTCTCTTCAACACCGGGCGGGAGTGACACTCCCGCCTTTTTTTCGCATCTGGTTTGTAAGATGCCAGGAACCGCACCGTGACGACTCTCGAAAATACCATCGGCAATACCCCGCTGATTAAGTTGCAGCGCCTGACGCCCGCCAACGGCAGCGAGGTCTGGCTCAAGCTGGAAGGCAATAATCCGGCAGGTTCGGTAAAAGATCGCGCGGCCTGGTCGATGATCAATCAGGCGGAGCTGCGTGGTGATATTTCACCCGGCGATCAGCTGATTGAAGCTACCAGCGGCAACACCGGGATTGCGCTGGCGATGATCGCGGCGATGAAAGGCTACCGACTTCGCCTGCTGATGCCCGACAACATGAGTCAGGAGCGGCAGGACGCGATGCGCGCCTATGGCGCAGAGTTAATCCTGGTGCCACGTGAACAGGGCATGGAGGGCGCACGCGATCTGGCGCAGGCGATGGCGGCGCGCGGTGAAGGCCGGGTGCTGGACCAGTTTAATAATCCCGATAATCCGCTGGGTCACTATCAGACCACCGGCCCGGAATTGTGGCAACAGTCGAACCAGCGCATGACCCATTTTGTCTCCAGCATGGGCACCACCGGCACCATTACCGGCGTAGGACGATATCTGAAAGAGCTCAACACGGGCGTGCAGGTGATCGGTTTGCAGCCCAGCGAAGGCAGCAGTATTCCGGGTATTCGTCGCTGGCCGCTGGCCTATCTGCCGGGGATCTATCGTCCCGATCTGGTGGATGATGTGATGGATATGACGCAAAAGGAAGCGGAAGAGACGATGCGCGCGCTGGCACGCCGTGAAGGCATTTTCTGTGGCGTCAGTTCAGGCGGCGCGGTGGCGGGTGCGCTGCGCATCGCGCAGGCCAATCCTGGCAGCGTGGTGGTGGCGATCGCCTGCGATCGTGGTGACCGTTATCTCTCTACCGGACTCTACCATCAGTAACCTCTGCCGATGCGGAATCAGGCCTGTGCGTGCATTTACTGCCCACAGGCCTTTTTTTAACCACAATTTTCGGTGCCAGACAGACTGAATCTGTAAGGATCGCGTAAATCAGGCTGCGCGAATGTTCAGCACAGGACAAAATAGCGGCAATTCTCCAGAGAGATAACCATGAAAATTTTGCTTGTTGATGATGATGTTGAATTAGGCACGATGTTAAGTCAGTACCTGATCGGGGAAGGGTTTGATGCCCAGCTGGTTCTGACCGGCAGCGCTGGCGTGCAGGGCGCGTTATCGGGAGAGTTCACCGCCATGATCCTGGACATTATGCTGCCTGACATGAGCGGCATTGATGTGTTGCGTCAGGTGCGCCAGAACAGCCGGATACCGGTGATTATGCTGACCGCCAAAGGCGATAATATTGATCGCGTGATCGGTCTGGAGATGGGCGCGGATGACTATATGCCCAAGCCCTGCTATCCCCGTGAACTGGTGGCGCGTCTGCGCGCCGTATTACGCCGTTTCGAAGAGCAGGCGCCGCAGCCAGACGCCAGAGAGCCGCTGCGCTGGGGAGAGCTGATGCTTAATCCCGCCACCCGCATCAGCGAATGGCAGGGTAAAACCTTTGATCTGACGGCGTCGGAATTTAATCTGCTGGATCTGCTGCTGCGTGCACCGGACAGAGTGGTGTCAAAAGATGAGCTCTCCGAAAAGGGACTCGGTCGTCCGCGTGAAGCCTATGACCGCAGCGTCGATGTGCATATCAGTAACATTCGTCAGAAGCTCAGTGCATTAACCGCTGACAGCATCAACATCGAAACCGTTCGCAGCATCGGTTATCGTATTCGATGAAGCAGAGTTACCGTGGACGCATGTTCTGGAAGATCTTTATCGGCTTCTGGATCGTTTTTGTCATCATGAGCCAGCTTATCTGGCTCGGCTTTACGCTCTCCGGTAAACGGCATGAACCGCCTGAACTCGTGGCTATCCGCCGTATTGTGGATCTGCAGATGACCTCCGCCGCGTCAGTGCTGGAGCGGGGCGGGCCTGATGCGCTGAATGCGATGCTCTCGGACTGGGATAACAGCGACCGGCAGTTCTTCCACGTCACCCAACAGACAAAACCGTCACAATCAGAAAACAGTGGCAACCTGGATATCAGAGGGCGCTTTCCTGAAGAGGTGGTGCGCTGGGTTCGCGGTGCAGATGGCAAAGCCTATCTGCTGCGCTACGACCTGGATGGCATGCGTAAAGACAGCACGCTGAACATGATGCCGCGAAAATTTCTGAATATTCCTGAGCCGATGTTTGTCTTCGCCGGCTCGGTGGGATTGCTGTTCAGTCTGCTGCTGGCCTGGAATCTGACGCGACCTATGCGTCAGCTGCGGGAAGGATTTTCCCGCGTGGCTGAGGGCGATTTAAGCGTGCGGCTGTTTCCGATCATGCGTAAGCGGCACGACGAGATCTCAAACGTCGCTGAAGCCTTTGACGCCATGGTCGAGCGGCTCGATACCCTGGTGCGCGCCCGTGAAGAACTGTTGCATGATATCTCACATGAGCTCCGTTCACCGCTGGCCCGACTGCAGCTGGCGACCGGGCTGGCCAGACAGACGCCAGAAAGTGTGAACAGTTCGCTTGATCGCATTGATGAAGAGGCGCGTCGGCTGGACAAGATGATCGGTGAACTGCTGACACTGTCGCGGGCTGAGCATGAAAGCATCCCGGATGAGCAATATTTTGATCTGACCGGCTTGCTGCAGGCGGTTATTACCGATGTCCGTTATGAAGCGCAGATCCCAGGCGTGCAGGTAGAGTTGCAGGTCGACGATCGCGCTGATTACACCGTGCGAGGCAATGCAGAGCTGATACGGCGCGGAGCAGAGAATGTATTACGCAATGCGCTGCGCTTCTCTCAGCCAGGGCAGCGGATTGATGTTAATCTGCGCGCAGAACAGCAGTGGCTGGTGATTCAGGTGCGCGATCAGGGGCCGGGTGTCGATGAGGATAAGCTCTCCAGCATCTTTGACCCGTTTGTGCGGGTGAATTCGCCGCTGATGGGCAAAGGTTATGGTCTGGGACTGGCTATCGTGCGCAAGGTGGTGCTGGCGCATCATGGTGAGGTCGAGGCAAGAAACCGGCCAGAAGGCGGACTGGAACTGACGCTGCGTCTGCCGCACTGGCAGCCCTGAACAGGCATACAGCAGAAACGATAACGGCACCCGCGGGTGCCGTTATGTTATGAACGAATGCTTACTTTCTGATGCGAATCACCGGCGTTTCGCCGACGGTGACCTGGCCAGTCAGCTTAATCAATTCCTTGATTTCATCCATGTTGGAGATGACAACCGGTGTCAGGGTTGATTTCGCTTTCTCTTCCAGCAACGGCAGGTCAAACTCGATAACCACGTCGCCTTTTTTGACCTTCTGGCCTTCTTCAGCGATGCGTTTGAAGCCTTCACCTTTCAGTTCTACCGTATCGATACCGAAGTGGACGAACAGCTCAATGCCATTGTCTGATTCGATCGAAAAAGCGTGATTGGTTTCAAAAATCTTACCGATAGTGCCATCAACAGGAGCAACCATTTTGTTGCCGCTGGGCTTGATCGCAATACCGTCGCCCACGATTTTTTCTGCAAACACCACATCTGGTACGTCTTCAATGTTCACGATTTCGCCTGACAGAGGCGCTACAATGTCAATTGTCCCAGCGCTATCCGTTTTTTCGCCAAAAAGTTTAGAAAACAAACCCATGATCTTCTCCTAAGCAGTAATTTGGGGCCAGCATCATGCGGATTAGCAGAGCGTTTTTTCCTTAATGAACTTGTTTACCAGGTTCATTAAATCTTCCGCTGTCGGTTGAGCCAGTGCCTGCTCCGCCAATGCCTTCGCATCTTCAAAATTAGTATTACGAATGATTTTCTTGATGCCAGGGATAGAAATGGCACTCATGCTGAACTCGTCCAGCCCCATTCCCAGTAACAGTAGTGTAGCACGTTCATCACCTGCCAGCTCACCACACATGCCGGTCCATTTACCTTCAGCGTGAGATGCATCAATGACTTGCTTGATTAAGTTAAGCACAGACGGCGCCATTGGGTTGTACAGGTGCGAGATCAAATCATTACCACGATCGACCGCCAGAGTATACTGCGTCAGATCGTTTGTCCCAATACTGAAGAAGTCGACTTCCTTCGCCAGATGATGAGCAATCACGGCTGAAGCCGGGGTTTCCACCATGATGCCGACTTCGATGCTCTCATCAAAGGCTTTACCTTCTTCACGCAACTGCGCTTTCAGCAGTTCCAGCTCCGCTTTCAGGCTGCGTACTTCTTCAACTGAAATAATCATCGGGAACATGATGCGCAGTTTACCGAAAGAGGAGGCGCGCAGAATGGCACGCAGCTGCGCATGCAGAATCTCTTTGCGGTCCATGGCGATACGGATAGCGCGCCAGCCGAGGAACGGGTTCTCTTCTTTTGGCAGGTTCATGTAAGGCAGATCTTTGTCGCCGCCGATGTCCATGGTACGCACGATAACGGCCTGTGAACCCATGGCTTCAGCGACGGCTTTGTACGCCTGGAACTGCTCTTCTTCGCTTGGCAGTGAGTCACGATCCATAAACAGGAATTCGGTGCGGTAGAGACCCACGCCTTCAGCGCCGTTACGTTCAGCACCGGCGATATCGCGCACAGTACCGATGTTGGCGCAGACTTCAACCTGATGACCATCCAGCGTAACGGCTGGCAGATCTTTCAGCTTAGCTAATTCATGTTTTTCCGACAGATACTGGTTCTGTACGGCTTTCAGCTCTTCCTGAATCGCTTCTGAAGGATTGACGTGAATCGCATTGTTAACGCCATCCAGAATCAGGAAATCGCCATTTTTCACCGTGACGGTCACATTGCCGGTACCGACAATGGCTGGGATCTCCAGCGAGCGCGCCATGATTGAGGTATGTGAGGTACGGCCACCCAGATCGGTGATAAAGCCCAGCACCTTCTTCAGGTTCAGCTGTGCGGTTTCTGACGGCGTTAAATCTTTTGCCACCAGAATGGATTCGTCCGGAATAGCGCTCAGGTCAACGATATGCAGACCGAGGATGTTTTGCAGCAGACGCTTACCGATGTCACGTACGTCAGCCGCACGCTCTTTCAGATATTCGTCATCTAACTCCTCCAGTGCTTTCGCCTGGCCATCGATAACCGAGTAAGCAGCAGCATCGGCAGAAGCGTGATCTTTTTTGATCAGGTCGATGATTTCCTGCTCCAGCTCTTCATCTTCCAGCAACATAATGTGGCCTTCGAAGATTGCTGCTTTCTCTTCACCGAGGGTTTCACCCGCTTTGACGCGAATCGCTTCCAGTTGTAATGCCGCTTTGCTGCGGCCATCGAGGAAGCGCTGAACTTCCTGCTCAACCTGGTCATCAGAAATTTTCTTGCGGTTGATGACGATCTCGTCTTCTTTCAGCAGCAGTGCTTTGCCGAAAGCGATACCTGGTGATGCTAAAATGCCTGAAATCATAACGCTACCTTTTAATCACGATGGCTGATGGGACTCTGTGCGGTGCCATTGTCGCGGGACACGTACTCTACGAAAGCAATAACGCGGACAGGTTGTCCGCGATCAAGATGTTTGCACTCAATGGCGCAGAGGAGTCGATTTGCTGGAGAGCTGAGCGGAGATTACTCCAGTTCAGCCATCAGTTTGACCAGATGCTCAACTGCTTTCTGCTCGTCTTCACCTTCCGCGGAAAGGGTCACAACCGTTCCCTGGGTTAAACCCAGTGTCTGCAGCTTGAACAGGCTCTTCGCGCTCGCTGATTTACCGTTAGAGGTCACGGTAATTTCTGACTGGAAAGCTTTGGCTTCTTTAACGAATTGCGCAGCTGGGCGAGTGTGCAGACCGTTTGGTGCAGTAATGGTAACTTCTTGCTGGAACATTCTATTTCCCCAACGTTATCAGGATGAGTGTTATGGATCTAAAGTCTAGCCTGGAGCCTTTACTTTAGCCTGTGTAGGTGCGCGGGTATAGCTTCATGCTGACCAAAGACGCGCATGCGTCAAATCTACAGTCCGTTGCGTCTCAAAACCGATTCTACACGTCACCGGTTAATTATGCCGTGATTCGCCGTTTCACTGAATCCGTAAATCGATTCAGCTTGATCCACTTCAAACGCGGATTAATTTCAGGCATCGAAATAATTGGCAGTCTAAATACCAGAGCGGCGTCACTGAAATCAATCTGCCGGGTGATGAAAGTGAGATCTGCACCACAAAAAAGCACCCGATTGGGTGCTTTTTTCTCCATTTTCGGACTATCGGCCTCTGCTACTGAAGCTCTTTTTCAGTGAAGAGATCGGCAAACAAAGCGGTACTCAGATAGCGTTCACCGGAGGAGGGGAGGATCACCACAATATTTTTGTTGGCGAAGGCTTCATCTTCCTGCAGCTTCAGCGCCGCGGCAACGGCAGCACCGGATGAGATACCGGCCAGAATACCTTCCTCTTCCATCAGCCGACGCGCCGTACTGATCGCCTCTTCATTGGTGATGGCCACGACGCGGTCCACCAGATTCAGCTCAAGGTTGCCCGGGATAAAGCCTGCGCCGATACCCTGAATTTTGTGTGGGCCGGGCTTGATCTCATCGCCCGCCAGCGCCTGAGCAATCACCGGGGAATCGGTCGGCTCAACCGCGACGGTAATCAGATCTTTTTTGCCTTTGGTGTTTTTGATGTAGCGGCTGACGCCGGTCAGCGTACCGCCAGTGCCGACACCGGCAATAAAGACATCCACTTCGCCGTCCGTGTCTTCCCAGATTTCCGGGCCGGTGGTCTTTTCATGGATTTCCGGGTTGGCCGGGTTGCTGAACTGCTGCAGCAGCACATATTTATCCGGATTGCTGGCAACAACCTCTTCAGCTTTACTGATGGCACCTTTCATGCCTTTGGTGCCTTCGGTCAATATCAGCGTCGCGCCCAGCGCCTTCAGCAACTTACGGCGCTCCACTGACATGGTTTCTGGCATCGTCAGCGTTAATTTATAACCGCGCGCTGCGGCGACATAGGCCAGAGCAATACCGGTGTTGCCGCTGGTCGGTTCAACCAGTTCAACACCCGGTTTCAGAATACCGCGTTTTTCTGCGTCCCAAATCATATTGGCACCGATACGGCATTTTACGCTGAAGCTCGGGTTACGGGATTCAACTTTCGCAAGGATGCGGCCGTTACCGATGCGGTTCAGTCGAACCAATGGCGTATGACCAATTGTCAAAGAGTTGTCTTCATAGATCTTACTCATAGCCTGTCCTTAACTGTATGAATTATTGGGAACCCTATGAGCATACCTTTTCTGCCTGGTGGCGGAAGGAAAGAAATCGTATATCTATATGTCGCCCGGCAATAAGCCCTGCTAAAAAGAGCATAAGGCGCACTGATGAATTTAACGCAACTCATGACGTGCCAGCGTTGGCCGGTAGCGATCGACCCACATGGCGGTGGCACCGCAGACGGCAACCGGCATGATCACCAGGTTCAGAACCGGGATCATGGTGAACAGACTGATTAGCGCGCCAAACTGCATATTGGCCGTTTTGTGTTGACGCAGGGCGTTGCGCATCTGCTGAAACGGCACTTTGTGGTTATCGAACGGATAGTCGCAATACTGGATGGACAACATCCAGGCGCTGAACAGGAACCACAGCACCGGCGCAACGGTCTGGCCAAAGCCAGGAATAAAGTAGAGCAGCAGCAGTCCCAGCGCGCGGGGCAGGTAATAACCCAGTTTTTGCAGCTCGCGCTTCATAATGCGCGGCACATCCTTAATCATTCCAGCCCAGCCGCTGTCCGGCAGGGGCTTGCCTGTCAGGCGGCCTTCCAGTTGCTCGGCCAGCAGGCCGCAAAACGGAGCGGCAATCAAGTTTGCCAGGGTCGAAAAGAAGTAGCTGAACACCAGCACAATCGCAATCACCGACAGCGGCCATAACAGATAGCTCAGCCACTGCAGCCAGTCCGGAATATGGGCCATCAGACGCGGGATCCAGTCACCGAGACGATAGAAAAGCCAGATGAAAGCGCCACCCAGCATCACGATATTGATCAGCAACGGCATCACCACAAAGCGGCGAATGCCAGGCAGACGTACCAGTTTCCAGCCCTGGCTAAAGTAGTGCATGCCGTTAAAATTTGAGACGGAATTCTCAAGGGCCATAAAGCCAGTTCTCCTGAAGATGTTAAGGCGCGCCCACTATAACCTGGCTTTTTCTCCAGGCCAGGTGCCGTTTGGGTAAAAAAACAGCGAAAAAGCGTGGGTTGCCTATCTTATTTGTCAGAAAATAGTGCACAGACTTGCACTTGTGTAGCAGGGCAAATACAGTTAGAGGATAAAGTTTGCCGCGGTGGCAAGGTATTGGAACAACAGAGAATACAATGATGCAGGATTTGCGTCTGATATTAATCGTTGTTGGCGCGATCGCCATTATAGCGCTCCTTCTTCACGGGCTGTGGACCAGCCGTAAAGAGCGTTCGTCAGTGTTCCGCGATCGCCCGCACAAACGTCTAAAACAACGTGATGAAAATGATGAGCAGGACCTGATTGACGACGAGGATGATGGCGTCGGCGAGGTTCGCGTTCGTTCTGATCGCAACGTACATCAGGAACCGCGTTTCGATGAGATTCGCGAGCCACAGCCAGAAGCGCCGCGTAAGCCTGCGCCCGCTGAGCCTGTGCGTCAGCCTGCGCCACGACCCGCACCGCAACCCGAACCTGAAAGCGACCCGCTTTTTAACACCGCACCGCAGCCTGCTCCGCAGTCGCGCCCTGAACCGGTTCGTCAGCAGCCCGCACCCACTTTTGTCGCGCCGCCCGTTCAGGCCGACCCACTGCTGGATCTCGACCCGCTGGAATCTGTACAGCCAGCACCGCAGTACCAGGCAGAACCTGAGCCGCAGCCTGAAGTGACACCGGCGCCCGCGCCAGCACAGCCTGCTGCTAAAGCGCCAGCGGAAAAACCGAAAGAAGCGGTACTGGTGCTGCATGTTGCCGCACACTCGGGCGGTGAACTGAACGGTGAGGCCCTACTGCAGGGTATTCTCCAGGCGGGCTTCCAGTTTGGTGAAATGAACATTTTCCATCGTCATCTCAGTCCGGCTGGCAGCGGCCCTGTATTGTTCAGTCTGGCCAATATGGTTAAGCCGGGCTCATTCAATCCTGACCTGATGACCGATTTCAGCACGCCTGGCATCTCTATCTTTATGATGGTGCCTTCTTATGGCGATGCGAATCAGAACTTCAAGCTGATGCTGCAGTCGGCTCAGCGTATCGCTGATGATGTAGGTGGCGTGGTGCTGGATGATGAGCGTCGCATGATGACGCCACAGAAGCTGGAAACTTACAAAGCGCGTATCCGCGATGTGGTTGGCGTCTGAGACCTGCGCTAAACGCTATCTGAATTGTTAAAAACAAACCCCCGCCTGTCGGGGGTTTTTTATCTGATGGGGCTTTATGAAATCCGTCCAGGATCACATCACCGAACTGCGCACCACGTTGCGCCATCATGAATATCTCTATCACGTTATGGATGCGCCGGAAGTGCCGGATGCTGAATACGATCGTCTGATGCGTGAACTGCGTCAGCTGGAGGAGGAGCACCCGGATCTCATTACGCCAGACTCGCCGACACAACGCGTCGGTGCCGCGCCGCTGACGGTCTTCGAGCAGGTGCGCCATGAAGTCCCGATGCTGTCGCTGGATAACGCCTTTGATGAAGCCACGTTTATGGCTTTCAACAAGCGGGTGCAGGATCGCCTGAAAAGCAGTGACGACATAACCTACTGCTGTGAACTCAAGCTCGATGGCGCTGCGGTCAGCCTGATGTATGAAAATGGTCTGCTGGTCCAGGCCGCAACGCGCGGTGACGGCACAACCGGCGAGAACATTACCGCCAATGTCCGCACCATTCGCGCTATCCCGCTGCGGCTTAAAGGCGACAACATTCCGGCACGGCTGGAAGTGCGTGGCGAAATATTTATGACGCAGCGCGGCTTTGAAAAGCTGAATGAGGAAGCACGCCGGACTGATGGCAAAGTCTTTGCTAATCCGCGCAATGCAGCAGCCGGTTCTCTGCGTCAGCTGGATCCGCGCATTACCGCCAAACGTCCGCTGACCTTCTTCTGCTACGGTTTTGGCCTGCTGGAAGGCGGTGAGATGCCGCACAGTCACATGGGGCGTCTGCAACAGTTTAAAGCCTGGGGCCTGCCGGTCAGCGACCGCATTAAGCTGGTGCACAACGCAGAAGAAGCCCTGGCCTTCTATCGTGATATTGAGCAACAGCGTCCGAATCTGGGTTTTGATATTGATGGCGTGGTGATCAAAGTCGATTCACAGGAACTGCAGGAAAAACTGGGCTTTGTGGCGCGCGCGCCGCGCTGGGCGATTGCCTTTAAATTCCCGGCACAGGAACAACTGACCTGGGTGCGGGACGTCGAATTTCAGGTTGGCCGCACCGGGGCTATCACACCGGTAGCTCGCCTTGAGCCGGTGCAGGTCGCGGGCGTGATCGTCAGCAATGCCACGCTGCATAACGCGGATGAAATCGAGCGGCTGGGATTACGCATCGGGGATCGGGTCGTTATTCGCCGCGCCGGTGATGTGATCCCGCAGGTGGTCAACGTGGTGCTCGCCGAGCGCCCTGAACAGACGCGTGAAGTCCTGTTCCCGGCACACTGTCCGGTTTGTGGTTCCGAGGTTGAACGGGTCGAAGGGGAATCGGTCACGCGCTGCACGGGCGGTTTAATCTGCGGTGCTCAGCGCAAAGAGGCGCTGAAGCATTTTGTCTCGCGCCGGGCACTGGATGTTGATGGCATGGGCGATAAGATTATCGACCAGCTGGTGGAGAAAGAGTACGTCAACACGCCAGCGGATCTGTTCCGTCTCACGGCGGGCAAACTGACCGGACTGGATCGCATGGGGCCGAAATCGGCGCAAAACGTTGTCGACGCGCTGGAGAAAGCGAAATCGACTACGCTGGCGCGTTTCCTCTATGCACTGGGCATTCGTGAAGTGGGTGAAGCCACCGCTGCCAATCTGGCTAACCATTTTGGTGAGTTGCAGAAGGTCATGGATGCCGATCTTGAGGCGCTGATTGCAGTGCCGGATGTCGGCAAAGTCGTTGCGGCACACGTGCGCAACTTCATGGAAGAGGAAAGCAACCGTGAGGTTATCCGCCAGCTGGTCGAGGATATCGGTATTCACTGGCCGCAGGTGGTGGTGGTGAGAGCCGAAGAGATCGACAGTCCGTTCGCGGGTAAAACGGTGGTGCTGACTGGCTCACTGTCGCAGATGAACCGCGATGATGCCAAAGCGCAGCTGATCGCGCTGGGCGCAAAAGTCAGCGGCAGTGTCTCAAAGAAAACTGATTTGCTGATTGCCGGTGAAGCGGCTGGTTCAAAGCTGGCGAAAGCAGCGGAGCTTGGCATTGAAGTGATTGATGAAGCGGAAATGATCCGCCTGCTGGGAGCCTCAGATGGATGAACATCAGCTGGTGGCGATAGCCAATACGCCTATGCCGTTTGGCAAATATAAGGGGCGGATGCTGATCGATCTGCCTGAGCCTTATCTGCTGTGGTTTGCCCGCAGTGGGGACTTTCCGTCTGGTCTGCTGGGTGATCTCATGCAACTCACCCTGACAATAAAAATTGAGGGTCTGGAAGGGTTAGTTAAACCGCTTCAGACCCGCAAGTAACGCTGCCCACACTGGCGGGCAGCCGATCTATTTCTGAGACTCCATTACCGAATCCTTGACCTGCACAGCCTGCTGCTGCTTCTCATTGGTCTTCTTATAACGTCCGGCAATAAATGAGCAGACCATCAGCTGTACCTGATGGAAAATCATCAGCGGCAGCACAATAATCCCCACGGTACTGGCCGGGAACAGGATATTCGCCATCGGCACGCCATTCGCCAGACTCTTCTTCGAACCACAAAACAGCACCACAATCTCATCGGCGCGTTTAAAGCGGAACAGACGCGAGGCCAGCAGGTTGATAATCAGCACGGCGGTCAGCAGGATGATTGAGCCTGCCACAATCCACAGCAGCGTAATCAACCCAACGCGATGCCAGATGCCGTTAACCACCGCTTCACTGAAGGCGGAGTAGACCACCAGCAGAATGGAGGTCTGGTCGGTTTTGCCAATCAGGCTGCGGTGCTTTTCAACCCAGCCCCCGATCCAGCGCCGTGAGAGGTGTCCCAGCACGAAAGGCACCATCAGTTGCAGCATAATCTTCCCGATCTGCTCCAGTCCATCGCTGGGCGCGCTGCTGTGAATATCCATCACCAGGTTCACCAGCAACGGCGAAATAAACACACCCAGCAGGCTTGATGCAGAGGCGCTGCATACCGCTGCCGCAACGTTACCGCCCGCCATGGAGGTAAACGCGATAGCGGATTGCACGGTCGCAGGCAGGATACAGAGGTAGATAAAGCCGGTATAAATTTCCGGGCCGACATTAACCGGATGCCACCAGACCAGCAACAGACCCAGCACCGGAAACAGCACAAAGGTGCTGAACATAATCCACAGATGCAACCGCCAGTGACTGCTGCCTGAGATGATCTTTTCACGCGACAGCTTGGCACCATGCATAAAGAACAGCAGTGCTATCGCTGCTGTCGCGAGATAGCTGAATATATCAACGTAGATCCCTCTGGCTGGCAGGAAAGAGGCCAGTAGCACAGTGATGATGAGTTTAACCATCATCGGATCGAGTTTTAAAAATCCCATTGTTAAATTCCGGTAAATTTTTCAATAGCGCGATTGTGCGTGAAACCTGTTTAGAAATAAAATTGATTTATTGAATTAATCTATGAGCGGAATCGATGAATTACACCCTGCGTCAGCTACGAACCTTTATTGCGGTGGCTCACTATGGCGGATTCAGCCAGGCGGGGCAGGCGATAGGTCTGAGTCAGTCGGCGGTCAGCCACAGTATTAAAGAGCTGGAAGCGGAAACCGGCGTGCGGTTGCTGGATCGAACCACCCGGGAGGTGATGCTGACTGAAGCGGGAAAACAGCTGGCGTCACGCATGGAGCGCCTGCTGGAGGAGATTCATACCACGCTGCTGGATATCCGCAGTTTTGGCGAACAGCGCAGTGGTACCGTCAGGGTGGCAGCCAGCCAGACCATTTCCGCTCATCTGATGCCGCAATGTCTGGCCGCCAGCCAGCAACACTTTCCTGACATCAAAGTGATACTGCACGATCGCGCCCAGCAGTGGGTGCTGCAAAGTGTGCGTAACGCCGAAGTCGATTTCGGGATTGTGATTGGGCCACTCAGCGACAGCGATTTTGACAGCATCGCGATTCTGGATGAGCCTTTCCTGCTGCTATGCCGTGATGATGATCCGCTGGCGCAGGTGGAAAGGGCAGAATGGTCAATGCTGGATGGCCGCACCATGGTGCTTCAGGACTACGCTTCCGGCAGTCGGGTCCTCATTGATGCGGCGATGCAGCAGCAGAATATCAGGGCTGAAGTCGTTCAGGAGATTGGTCATCCCGCTACGCTGTTTCCGATGGTACAGGTGGGGATCGGCATCAGTATTCTGCCCGCGCTGGCGTTACCGTTACCGGCAGATCGCGCATTAACCGTGCGGCGTCTATATCCGGAAATCAATCGTAGCCTTACGCTGATCAAGCGTAAAAACCGTTCGCTGACGCCTGCTGCCGAAGCGATCTGGCAGGAGGTGCGCCAGCAGGCGACGCTGCTGGCGCAACAACGCGAGGCCAGGCCCGCATTTTAGATGTAGACGTCAATTTTGTTGGTGTCGGTAGGGCGGTTAATCCCGTCTGCTTTGCTCTCACTGACGGACGAGCTGTCACTCTTTGGCTGATCCTGCTCGGCCTGCTTCTGTTCCAGCTGAGCAATCTGTGCCTGCAGCATGGTGATTTGTGACTGATACATCTGCTGCATTTCAGACTTCTGTTCGTCAGTCAGTTCTTTGTTGTCGGCCAGCTCTTTGACTTGCGTTAAGACGTTCTGAATCTGTTTATTCAGCGCCGCGACCTGAGAGGCAACACTGCCGCTACCGCTGTCACCGCCACTGACTGCACTGCTTAGAATTCCGGAAATTGAAGACATCATTTTTCTCCCTGTAAGTTGTCAGATACGTTATCGGCACGCTGTGAAACGACTTGAGAGCTGAAATTGTTAAGGTTGCGAAAAGGTGAGAGCTTATCTGTTAAGCCAATGTCAGTGCAGCAGAAAAAAAACAGGCACCAAAAAGGGCTTAAAGACAGCAGATAAGCTTAAAGCGAGGGGAGCACAGGCCTGTAGCAAAGCATCGCGGGACAGGGACAAAAACGCCGGGAGCGTTTTTGAACAACGCAAAGCGTTGGCCCGTCTGCGGGCGCACCTCAGGGATGAGGTGCGTAATCGCCCGCGCTGAGCCTGCCATGGATGGCGATTTTGCGTCTTTGCGAAAGGCCTGTGCTCCCTGAGCCAGCACTTTGTTTAAAGTCAGAAATAGCTGGAAAAAGCAGTTCCACTCTGAAGCGCAGGAAATCTCTCAATAGCAGAAACGAAAAAAGCGCCTTAAAGGCGCTTTATTCTGAATTGGTGGGTCGTGCAGGATAGCCTCGGCCCGTCGTGGGCCTCGCCCTGAGGGTGATGCTGTCGCATCAGCCTGAATCGCTCCCGGCGATTCAGTCGAACCTGCAGCAGGTTCTCATCCTGCACGGTAAAGTCCGTGCCCCGGAAACGAATAAAGCGCCTTAAGGCGCTTTATTCTGAATTGGTGGGTCGTGCAGGATAGCCTCGGCCCGTCGTGGGCCTCGCCCTGCGGGTGATGCTGTCGCATCAGCCTGAATCGCTCCCGGCGATTCAGTCGAACCTGCAGCAGGTTCTCATCCTGCACGGT
>NZ_JALNPO010000008.1:200422-200550 GCF_024520895.1 Pantoea sp. Fr-CA_6
AAAGTCCGTGCCCCGGAAACGAAAAAAGCGCCTTAAAGGCGCTTTATTCTGAATTGGTGGGTCGTGCAGGATTCGAACCTGCGACCAATTGATTAAAAGTCAACTGCTCTACCAACTGAGCTAACGAC
>NZ_JALNPO010000009.1:0-189451 GCF_024520895.1 Pantoea sp. Fr-CA_6
CCTCATCCTCTTTTCTGCAGACGAAAAAAAACCTGTCTTTTCAGACAGGTTTCTAAAATGGTCGGCGAGAGAGGATTACTCTGCTCTGCGAGCAGCGCCCTTCGGGCCGTTGCTGAAGCAACGTTGTCTCGCTACGCTCGGCTCAAACCTCCTTCGGAGGTCCTCATCCTCTTTTCTGCAGACGAAAAAAAACCTGTCTTTTCAGACAGGTTTCTAAAATGGTCGGCGAGAGAGGATTCGAACCTCCGACCCACTGGTCCCAAACCAGTTGCGCTACCAAGCTGCGCTACTCGCCGATTTTTTTAACTGTTTTGCCTGGTGCGAAGAGAGGGACTTGAACCCTCACGTCCGTTAAGACACTAACACCTGAAGCTAGCGCGTCTACCAATTCCGCCACCTTCGCGTTTCCCAGCAAAATCTGGGGTGGCTAATGGGACTCGAACCCACGACAACTGGAATCACAATCCAGGGCTCTACCAACTGAGCTATAGCCACCACAATACTTAATGTCACAAGTTAAAAACCTGCAGCATTTAAATCTCTACTGCCAACCGCGGTAAATCAACCACCGAAGCTCATGCGCACAAACGATATGGCGCGCCCGACAGGATTCGAACCTGAGACCTCTGCCTCCGGAGGGCAGCGCTCTATCCAGCTGAGCTACGGGCGCGTAGCGCCGTTGCGGATGTGCATACTAGAGATAAGCGCCCATCGTGTCTAGTGCTTTTTAAATAAAAAGACGCGTTTGATTACGCTTTGTGCATTTTGTCGACAAATAGTGCATTTCCTCTCTCACAACGCGTAAAAATGCGGCATTTATCAGCAATATCAGAGATCGCCACGCCAGTGATAGCGCAAATATTTAAGCAGTTTTAATTGCCGGCGCAGGCGGCCAGGCTGCCGAATCAGACGATAGAGCCACTCCAGCCCCAACCGCTGCCAGATCTCCGGCGCTCGCTTCACATGGCCGGTGAAAACATCGTACGTTCCACCCACGCCCATATAGAGCGCATCAGGCCAGTGCGCACGGCACGCCAGCATCAATAGCTCCTGACGGGGCGACCCCAGCGCTACAGTCACCAGCTTCGCGCCGCTGGCCGCAATCCGGGCAAACAGCGCATCCTGATCGGCTGGCGCAAAATAGCCGTCCTGCGCCCCGACAACATTCACATTCCACTGACGACGTAGCTTATCGCAGGTTTCATCCAGCACCTGCTGACGACCGCCGATAAGAAATACAGGCGTCCCTTCCCGCCCGGCGCGTTCCATCAGCGCTTCCCATAAATCAGCACCCGCAATGCGCTGCACCGACGCGTGTGGATACTTTTTACGAATCGAGCGCACAATGCTGATGCCATCGGCGTACGCATACTCCGCCTGCGCTAACAGCGTGCGTAATCCCTCATCCCGCTCAGCGGTCAGGATCTTCTCCGCATTAATCGCCACTAAAATACCGCTGCGTACGCTGTGCGGCGGCATCAGAAAATTCACCGCCGACGGCATGTTTTCGAAGCCATACAACTCAACGCCGCGAATCCGGTACTGCGGCGTCTCAGTTAACTTTGTCATATCTTCCGTCAATCCCAGAGGCTACTCAGAGCGGGCTGTGCAACACCCGCCTGCTGCGGTCGCGAATCAAACCTGCGCGATCCAGTAACCAGAAAAGTAATTTAGCCATGCCCAGACAGGCAGCAAAAATGATGCAGAAAAACACCACGCGTGAACCGAACGCATCAAGGCCTTCGCGTGCCAGCACGATCATGTTAAAGACCGCGCCAAAACAGAAGCTTTGCAGGATGGCGCCGGTGTAACGGTTGGTCTCAAGACAGCCACGCTGATAGATTGCATCAAAGGCTTTTATAATCATCCCTACCGCGACCGCACCGATCGGAATCGCCCAGACGCCGCCCATCACCACCAGCGACCCTATCAGCGTGGGTGAAATCGCCAGGCCAGAATGGTTGTTCAGCACTTCCCAGGTGAAGTAGTTAGCACTGTTTAACACTGCCAGCGGCCGATCCGGCCAGAGCCAGGTCGGAATGAAAACGTAGAAATCACGCCACAGCGGTGCCAGCCCCTGAAACTCAATTCTGGCGTAGTTATCCAGCAGCAAGGCGAGATTCTCCCACGGCGAGAAGGTATCACGCGTCAGATAGAGGAAAGTATAAAACGCTTCATCGCCCATAACGTCGAGGTTATAGCGGCGCAGTGCCAGCCAGAACATTCCTGCAATCGCCAGCACGCCCGCCGTTGCCAGCATCCACAAAGTGATCCAGCCACGGGTAATCCCGATAAACAGGAACAGGGCAAACGCAATAATGATATTGGCGCGGGTACCACCCACCAGCGCGTAGGTCAGTAAACCAAAGGCAACGGTCACCACCAGGAACAGCAGCCAGTTGCGGCGCGTCGGGCTCAAAAAGTAGGGGATCAGCATCGCCGGAATAAAGAAATAGAAGAAGCGCTTAAGCGCTACACCCGACACTTCACTGGAGAAAATCTGGTTATAGGCAGTCAGGCGGAACAGCAGAAAACCGTTATGAATGAAGAACACCGTCACGGTACCCAGCGCCACCAGCGCCAGTATCACGCAGGTCAGATGGGTTTCGACGCGATTCATCTGCAGCCAGGGCTTCGCCGGAGACGCGCTGGCGGGTTTCAGCCGCACTTTATAGCTGACGTAATAAATGGCGTAAAACGCCGTGGCCGACAGCAGCGCCTCCAGCAGGTTCTCAACCGGCACCACTTCAACATTAAAGCGAAACACCAGCACGGAGGTCAGCGGGAAGCCGAAGTAAAAGGTCAGTAAGAACAGCAGCGTGAAGAACAGATGAAAGTTAAAACGGACGCGCTTAAACTCCCGCCAGGTCAGGGTCAGAATAAAAACCAGCGACAGCAGATAGACCACCAGCAGGCCGCCAAACTGCATAAGACTCATGACAACTCCCCTTCGCTGAGCTGTAACGCGGCTCGCCAGCCCGCCAGATAACCCGGCGCAAAAAAGGCGATAGCCTGTTTATCACAGCTCATCAGCTGACGACGTGCCTCGGCGATCACCGCAGGCGACAGCGTATCTTCGCTGAACAATACCGGAAGCTGCTGCTCTGCCACATCACGCCAGAATGGATTTTTGCGGGTCAGGACAAACGGCACGTTGGCCTGAATCAGCAGGCAGAGTGTTCCCACCCCTTGCTGACGTTCAAACATAAAATAGCCGACATGGCAGCGCGCCAGCAGGGCTAAGTAATCATCAAACGCCAGGTTTTCACGCATCAGATTCACCTGACCGTTTGGGAACAGCGCATCGGCAGCGGCCTGAATCTGGCTGATATAAGCCTCATTACCTGGCGGATAGCCCAAAGGGACCTCGATACGCACCTGCTCGCCAAACTGCGCGTGAATCGCTTTTAAGCCTTCGATGTGTCGGTTACTCGGATCGCCCGAGTTGCCCAGCAACAGCGTAAAAGGCTCCGACGGGACAGATTCAACGGCTGCGGCGGGCATTCTGGTGGGAAAATAGAGCAGTGAACCGGGTACGCGCCGATGGCGCTGCTGATAGTGATGCAGGTCGCCCCGGGTCGCAAAAACCTGTGCAACCCGCCCCTGCGCTATCCGGCGGACCAGATAGAACAGACGGAACTTCAGGCTGCGCGAATCTTCATAAAGATCGGCGCCCCAGACGTGCCAGAACAGCTGTGAACGACGCAGCTTACCGCTGAGTAACGCCAGCCAGATCCACGGGTTAAACTGTCCGTGGCAGAAAAAACGCTGCTGACGATTTCTGGCGCGCTGCAGTACCGCCTGCGCCAGCGCTTTCTTGCTGGTAAAGCACTCGATCTGCAACGCACTGAACGGCGCCAGGCTCTCGGGCTGCTGCGTCACCACCATAAAATGGCGTGGCGCAGCCGCAGGCTGCTCAACGCTGAGTACGTCGTTGAAAAAGCGCAGCACCGTAAGATTGTGGTGGGGAATGTCCGATCCCAAAACGTGAATTAAAGTCATTTTTTCCGGCAGTAAACAATAAAAGCGCCACAACACAGGGCAAAGTAAGCCATATAGGTAAACATATAGGCCTGCGCCGCACCCGTCGCGCCATGTAACGGGATCAACCAGCGTGAAAACAGGGTCAGCAACAGGAACTGGCTGATCTCAGTCAGAACATAAAAGCGCAGCGAGGCTTTGGCGATAACCAGATATCCGAAAACATAGGCGCCGACCTTAAAAACATCGCCGCACAGCTGCCAGACAAAGAGATCGCGCATCCCGCGAAACGCTTCAGAGAACAGCAGGCTGATGGCGAAATCGCGCAGTACCCAGACACCCAGGCTGGCAACCGCTACGGCGGGCAGGACAAAGCGCAGTGCACGGCCAATCTCGCGCGCGATGTCGCGTTTGTTATCCAGCCGCGCCAGCGTCGGCAGCAGCCAGACGCTAAACGTCGCGGTAATAAATTGCAGATAGGCATCGGAAATGCTGGTGACGCCCTGCCACAATCCGACCTGTGCCCAGCCCTGCTGCTCCGCCAGCAGATTACGCATCAGCACCCATGCGACCGGCAGGGTCACGGCGGTGATCAGCGCCATCAGGGTATATTTTGCCAGATTACGGGCCAGCTCAGGATGCCATTGCGGTCGCAGCCAGCTAAGCGGCAGCGGCGCACGGCGTTTCAGCATCAGGAGTGCAGGCAGCAGCAGCAAAGCCGGCACCAGCGCCAGACCCGTCAGCGCGCCCTGATAGCCGCCCAGCCACCAGCAGAGCAGATAGCCCGCCACGCCAATCAGGCTGCCGAGAATCAGCGCCAGCGCATTACCGCGCGCGTCGCGATAGCCCTTCAGCAGCGCCAGGGTAAAGTTGGCCCAGGCGATGCCGAGCTGAAGAAAGGCCACCACGCGGATGACGCCCTGATAACGGTCGTGACCAAACAGCGCGATACTGATGGGTGCCGCCGCCAGCAGAAACAGCAGCGCCAGCATACCGGAAAAACCCAGCACCATGGTTGATGCCGTGCCCACCATCGCCCGCAATTGCTCGGGCTGCTGCTGATACTGCGCCACATAGGTGGTGACGCCATTAAAGATGCCTGCGCCCGCCAGCACGCCCAGCACGGTGATCAACTGACGGAAGTTCCCCGCCTGGCCGACACCCTCGGGTCCGAAGCTGACCGCCAGCAGTTTGACGACCAGCAGGCCGGCCACAATTTTTACCAGCGTGGACGATGCGGTCCACACTGAGGCTCTGGCTAATGACATCAGGAAAAGAAGCTCAGCAGTGAGCTGATAACCGTGCTCTGATTGTTATCCGACAGGTTATAAAACAGCGGCAGACGCAGCAGGCGTTCACTTTCCCGCGTGGTAAAGCGATCGTCGCCGACAAACTGCGAGAACCGCTCACCGGCGGGCGAACTGTGCAGCGGAATATAGTGAAACACCGTGAGTATCTCGGCTTCTTTCATCCAGTTTATCAGCGCCTGACGATCGTCCTGATCGCGCAGTTTGATGTAGAACATATGCGCATTGTGTTCACAGCTGGCGGGGATCACCGGCAGGCTGATGCGTCCCTGAGCCGCCAGCGGCTGCAGCGCATCGTAATAACGCTGCCAGATGCGTAACCGCTGCTGGTTAATACGTTCAGCGGCTTCCAGCTGCGCCCAGAGATAGGCTGCCTGCAGATCGGCCATCAGATAGCTCGATCCCATATCGCGCCAGGTGTATTTATCGACCTGACCCCGGAAGAACTGGCTGCGGTTGGTGCCTTTTTCCCGCACGATCTCGGCGCGCTCGACCAGGCTGGCGTCGTTAATGAGCGTCGCGCCACCTTCGCCGCCGGCGGTGTAGTTCTTGGTTTCGTGGAAACTGAAGCAGCCAATATGACCGATGGTGCCGAGCGCACGACCTTTGTAGCGTGACATCACGCCCTGCGCCGCATCTTCAATCACAAACAGCTTATGCTTTGCCGCCAGCGCCATAATGGTGTCCATTTCACAGGCCACGCCTGCGTAATGCACCGGCACAATGGCGCGGGTTTTTTCAGTGATGGCCGCTTCGATCAGCGTTTCATCAATGTTCATGGTGTCCGGGCGCACATCGACAAACACAATGCGGGCGCCGCGCAGCACAAAGGCGTTGGCGGTAGAGACAAAGGTGTAGCTCGGCATAATCACTTCATCGCCGGGCTGCAGATCGATTAACAGCGCCGCCATCTCCAGCGAAGCGGTACAGGAGGGGGTCAGCAGCACTTTTTTGCTGCCAAAACGCTGCTCCATCCACTGCTGACAGCGACGGGTAAATCCACCATCGCCGCACAGCTTGCCGCTGTTCATCGCCGACTGCATATACTCAATTTCTGTGCCCACAATCGGGGGCGCATTAAATGGAATCATGACCTTTCCTGTAAAACCAGTACGCGGTGCTGTCGAGCCGGGCACCGCTGCGTAAATAGAGGCGCATCGCCGTGAGATTGCTGAGCTGGGTAGCAACCCGAAGCTGAGCCAGCTGTCGTACCCGCGCCCAGTCTGCCGCCGCCAGCATCAGTCGCTGACCCAGCCCCTGGCCCTGCGCGTCGGGCAGTACGCCCAGCAGGCCAATGCGGGCATCGCCATCCACCGCGCGCAGCGAAACAAATCCCTGCAGCTGACCCGCGGCATCGCTTGCCACCAGACACTGATCGTCAAACGCCCCGCGTACCGCATTTTCAATCCACTGCGCATAGAAGCGTCCGCTGGCGTCCGGCGCATACCAGGGCGCGCGAAAACGACTCTGGCTGAAGAGCTGTGAGGCAGCATCGCGCAGTAGCGGGATCTGGGCTTCGCGCGCAATGCGAATTCCCGCCTGCCGTTCAGTCTGTTTCAGCGCCAGCGTCAGATCTGCTTCGCCTTCTGCCAGCCGGAACTGATGCTGCTGCAGCGTATCAATCAGCGCCGTCTCGCTGGCAGCGACTTTCATCTGCATCAGCGCACAGGGATGACGCAGCGCCTGTTCCAGCGGGATGTCACCTTGCGGCTCCAGCCGCACGGTATCAACACCGAAGAATGCGCTCTCCCAGTTAAGGGGATTAATATTGACGTGGACGGGCATGTAATAAATCCAGCAGGTATTGGCCGTAGCCGGTTTTTGTCAGCGCTTCACCCGCGGCCCGCAGCTGGTCATCACTCAGCCAGCTGTTACGCCAGGCACCCACACATGTAAGCCGTTTATACGGTAAAGCGCACCAGTGCAGAACCGATAAACCCGGCACCGCCCGTGATCAGAAAACGCCTCATCGCCACACACCTTTGGTGTCGACAATCCAGTTCTGCTGAACGCTGGCGCCATCAATGGCGCGGAAGGCGCGGTGATCGACCAGCATCACCAGAATATCGGCCTGTTCCAGCGCCTGCCCGGCAGAGACCAGCACGGCTTTGTCGGCCAGTGCGTCAGCAAGCTGCTCAATATGGGGTTCAACCACCCAGGTGGTGCCGCTGTGCCACTCTGCAATTTTCTGTGCCACGCCCACCGCCGGGCTTTCGCGCAGGTCGTCAATATTGGGTTTAAAGGCCAGGCCAAAGCAGGCGATGGTGATATCGCTGGCGCGCTTGCCGGTCTGTGTCAGGCAGTCCGCCAGCGCGGTTTTCACCTGGTCCAGCACCCACTGAGGCTTGGCGTCATTGACCTCACGCGCGGTGCGGATCAGGCGGGCTAATTCAGGATTCTGCGCCACGATGAACCAGGGATCGACGGCGATACAGTGACCGCCGACGCCTGGGCCCGGCTGCAGAATGTTGACGCGCGGATGGCGATTCGCCAGCGCAATCAGCTCCCAGACGTTAATCCCCTGATCGGCACAAATCAGCGACAGCTCATTGGCAAAGGCGATATTCACGTCACGGAAGCTGTTTTCTGTCAGCTTACACATCTCGGCGGTTCGGGCGTTGGTTTCAACGCATTCGCCTTTTAAAAACAGCCGATAAAGCTCGCTGGCGCGGGCGGAACAGGCTGGCGTCATGCCGCCAATCACCCGGTCGTTGTTAATCAGCTCAACCATCACCTGACCAGGCAGCACGCGCTCCGGACAGTAGGCCACAAAAATATCGGGCGTATCACCGTGCTGAGGAAAGCGCAGGTCGGGACGCGCCGCCGCCAGCCAGTCGGCCATCTGTTCGGTGCTGCCCACCGGTGAGGTCGACTCCAGAATCACCAGGTCGCCCTTTTTCAGTACCGGCGCAATCGACTCCGCCGCGGCTTTCACAAAGCGCAGATCGGGCTGATGCTCATCTTTAAAAGGGGTCGGTACGGCGATAAGAAAAGCGTCGGCGGCTTCCGGCTGCGTGGTGGCGCGCAGATCGCCACGCGTAACAGCCGCATGCACCACCTGATCTAAATCGGGTTCCACGATATGGATCGCGCCACGATTGATGGTTTCAACGGCGCGCGCGTTGATATCCACGCCCACCACTTTTTTTCCCTTTGAGGCAAAAACGGCTGCCGTCGGCAGCCCAATGTATCCCAGTCCAATCACGGAGATGGTTTCAAAACTCATAATTTGGCTCGGTTATCTTTTAAGGCTTGTAAAATACGACCACAGGCTTTGCCATCGCCATACGGATTATGGGCGTGGCTCATCGCCTGCCAGGCAGCGTCGTCAGTCAGCAAGCTGCTGACCTCCGCCACGATTCGGGCGATATCGGTCCCCACCAGTTTGACGGTGCCGGCGTCGACCGCTTCAGGCCGCTCGGTGGTGTCACGCATCACCAGCACCGGTTTACCCAGCGAAGGCGCTTCCTCCTGAATGCCACCGGAGTCAGTGAGGATGAGCCAGGCGCGGTTCATCAGCCAGACAAAAGGCAGATACTCCTGCGGTTCAATCAGAATGATATTCTCAATGCCGCTGAGAATCCGGTTTACCGGCTCGCTGACATTGGGGTTAAGGTGCACCGGATAGACAATCTGCGCCTCGGGATGCTGGCGGGCAATCTGCGCCAGCGCGCTGCAGATACGTTCAAAGCCGCCACCAAAGCTTTCGCGACGATGTCCGGTGACCAGCACCAGTTTCTTATCCGGGTCGAGAAACGGATAGCGCGCCGCCAGTTGTGCATTCAGATTGCTGTCATCCAGCACCCTGTCGCGAACCCACAGCAGCGCATCAATGACCGTATTGCCGGTCACGATAATGCGCGCATCGGGCAGATTTTCCTGCAACAGATTCTGACGCGATCGGGAGGTGGGGGTGAAATGCAGATGGGCAAGATGACCGGTAAGTTTACGGTTACCCTCTTCCGGCCATGGCGAGGCGAGATCGCCGGTACGCAGACCGGCCTCCACATGCCCGACCGGAATCTGATGATAAAATGCCGCCAGGCTCGCCGCCAGTGTGGTGGTGGTGTCACCATGCACCAGCACGATGTCCGGTTTGAAGTCGAGCAGGACGGTTTTCATGCCCTCTAAAATGCGGCAGGTGATCTCGGTCAGCCCCTGCTCGGGACGCATAATATTGAGATCATAGTCCGGCTGCAGCTTGAACAGGCGCAGCACCTGATCGAGCATTTCGCGATGCTGTGCGGTGACGCACAGTCGCGATTCGAAAGCGGGATCCTGCGCCAGCGCCTGAACCAGCGGTGCCATTTTGATCGCTTCGGGACGAGTACCAAATACCGTCAGAACTTTCACACTGTTTCTCTCACTCATGCGTGTCTGACATCAGACGCGGACGACGTGCCAGCGCCACTCCCGCGCCTGTTAATGCCCCAATGGCACCCCACATAATCATCATGAACAGACGTCGCGGACTGTCACGTGATACCGGCTCTTCCGGCGTACGCAGATAACGGTAGGTCTGGAACTGGCTGTTCAGTTTTGGCCCGGTCTGCAGCGTGGTCAGCATTGCTCTGTTCTGATCATAGCTGATATCAAACTCCGGACCGGTAGCGCGCAGCGTATCCAGCTGTCCCTGTAAAACGGGCTGGCCCAGCAGAAACAGGTCGCTGTCTGCCAGATTTTCACCCGCTTCACGCGTCTGTTTCTCATTGATGCCCTGCTGGCTGGCGATTTTCAGCGCCTGTTCCAGCCGATGCTGCTGGCGCTGAAACACCGCATTAGCCACATCTTCCTGACGTTTCACCTGCGCCTGCAACTGGTCGGTACGCGCCCGCCAGGCACCTTTTAGCTCATCATTCAGATGACGCGCGGCGCGCTCACTGGCATAGGCGATGTACTGACGCAGCAGATTATTGGCGTCGCCAGCGGTTTCCGCTTTGAGTTTGACGTTATCGGGCAGGTTATGTGCCGCGTCAGCGGGCGTGAACAGGATATTGCCGATCATATCGTCGAGCAGCGCGGCATCATTATGCGCATTGCCGGTTTTACGACTCTTGTAATAATCCGTTTGCTGCCAGAACTCACGACGTGTATCCCAGGAGGCGAGTTGCATGGTGAACTCCTGATAAACCTGATCCATCACCGTAGGTGAAGGTGCGGCCAGGGTTAAGGCGTTGTTGCGCACATCCAGATTGGTCAGGAATTGCTGCTGCGCATAGTAAGAACCCAGCATGTTCACCGTCGGACGATCGGTGATCGCCGTGGTGCTCCAGACCTGTTTCAGCAGCAGCGTGGCCAGCCAGGCGACCAGAGCAAACAGCAGCGCCAGCCCGATAATCCAGCGCTTGCCACGCCATAAACGGCAGCAAAAGCTGCGAATATCCAGTTCGTTGTCCACAACGTCAGAAGGCATGGCAGAGGTATCCTTTATCAGCTCTTTTCAGGGTAATTTGTTTTTTGCTTCGCGATGATGGCTCAGACGGCGCTTAATGCGGCGGACACGTCGCGCCACGCGCCACGCATGTTTGAGGCAGTAGCCGTAAACCATAAACGCGCCCAGGAATAGCAGCAGCATCACCCACTCCGGGATAAATGCCAGATATTCGCCCAGCACACCGATACCGGCGAGAATGGCCGCCGCAACGGTAATCAGCACAAAGGCCTGACGGGAGGTAAAGCCGGCACGCATAATCAGATGATGGATGTGCTGACGGTCAGCCGAGAACGGACTCATGCCTTTACGCAGGCGACGATACATAATCGCCACCATATCCATCAGAGGAATGGCAATAAGCCACAGTGCGGTAACGGGCGTGATGGGATGGCTAAGACCCTGCGTCGTTTCCAGCAGAATCCAGATAATGGTGAACCCGATCATGGTGCTGCCGGCATCGCCCATAAAGACTTTGAAGCGACGGCCAAGGAAGCCGAGGTTAAGCAGGATATAGGGCAGCGTGGCGGCAATCATCGCAAAACACCACATCGCGAGGCTGGTCTGGCCGTCGAAGTAGAGGATAATCCCCATGGCGGCAAAAGTGACCGAGGAGAGTCCGCCCAGCAGACCATCGATCCCATCCACCATATTAAAGGCGTTGATCGCGGCCCAGACGGCAAACAGCGTCAGCACATAACCAAAGGGCCCCACGATAAGCTCGAACGGGCCGACGATAAAGCCCAGGCTAAGCAGATAGAGTTTTGCGCCAAACATCATCACCAGCGCGACAATGGCCTGCACCACCGCACGAATTTTGACGCTGATATCGAAACGGTCATCCAGTGCGCCAACCAGCACCAGAACACCGGCGCAGCCCAGATAGAGCAGCGCGTGAGGCAGATAGTAGTTGGTAATGGCAAACGTGAAGCAGATACCTGCGAACACAGAAATGCCGCCCACCAACGGAATCGCGCCATGATGGCGTTTACGTGAGTTAGGCTTATCAACTAAACCAATTTTTTTAGCTGCTTTTCGAGCAAAAAAGAGGAAAGCCAGGGAAAAGAGAAAAATTAAACCAAGCTCAGTACTCATAGTGAGTAAATTCACGTTAAACGCTCTCAGCTAACATCCCGCACAACAATACGCGAAAAAACGCGCCTATCGCTGTGTCGGATTCCGAATTCTGCATAAAGAGACAGACGAACGGTCAAAAGTTCGCCATCGCTACCACAGTCATTATAAATGCTCCTGCCAGTGTTCAATCCTATAGCTCACAAATGAAAAACGCCACGTTGAGACGTGGCGTGAGGTCGATTTTCTGCGCATCTGGACTAAAAAAGCCGAATCTGTGGTTCGGCCAGGCAGTATCGGATTAAGAACGCTTCATCATATCGAAGAATTCATCATTAGTTTTGGTCATCGCCAGCTTGTTGATGAGGAATTCCATTGCGTCGATTTCGCCCATCGGGTGAATAATCTTACGCAGGATCCACATCTTCTGCAGCTCTTCCTGAGAGGTGAGCAGCTCTTCTTTACGCGTACCAGAGCGGTTGTAATCAATCGCCGGGAAGACGCGTTTTTCAGCGATTTTACGGGCGAGATGCAGTTCCATGTTACCGGTACCTTTAAACTCTTCGTAAATCACTTCATCCATCTTCGAACCGGTATCAACCAGCGCGGTCGCGATGATGGTCAGGCTACCGCCCTCTTCCACGTTACGTGCAGCACCAAAGAAACGCTTTGGACGATGCAGGGCGTTGGCATCCACACCACCGGTCAGGACTTTACCTGAAGCAGGAACCACGGTGTTGTAAGCACGTGCCAGACGTGTAATGGAGTCGAGCAGGATGATGACATCTTTCTTGTGTTCAACCAGACGCTTGGCCTTCTCGATCACCATTTCAGCAACCTGAACGTGGCGTGAAGCTGGCTCATCGAAGGTTGAGGCGATAACTTCGCCTTTCACCAGACGCTGCATCTCGGTGACTTCTTCCGGGCGCTCATCGATCAGCAGTACCATCAGGGTACAGTCCGGATAGTTGTGCGCCAGGCTCTGCGCGATGTTCTGCAGCAGCATGGTTTTACCGGCTTTCGGTGGTGCAACAATCAGACCACGCTGGCCACGACCAATTGGCGATGCCAGATCCAGTACGCGAGCAGTTAAATCTTCCGTTGAGCCATTACCCCGCTCCATACGCAGACGTTTATTTGCGTGCAGCGGCGTGAGGTTTTCGAACAGAATCTTATTACGCGCATTTTCCGGCTTGTCGTAGTTAACTTCGTTAACTTTCAGCAGCGCAAAATAACGTTCACCCTCTTTCGGTGGACGGATTTTGCCAGAGATGGTGTCACCAGTGCGGAGGTTGAAGCGGCGGATTTGACTAGGGGAAACGTAGATATCATCAGGGCCGGCGAGGTAGGAGCTGTCTCCGGAACGGAGGAATCCAAATCCATCCTGAAGGATCTCCAGCACGCCATCACCGAAGATGTCTTCGCCGCTTTTCGCGTGCTGCTTCAGGATTGAAAAGATAATGTCCTGCTTGCGCATACGAGCCTGGTTTTCCAGTCCCATATTTTCGCCGAGAGTAACCAGCTCAGCAACCGGCGTATTCTTTAATTCGGTAAGATTCATAGTGATGGGTTCTTAAACTCGGGGTAATACTCGGAATGTTTTTCGTGAATGGTATGGCAACTAATCCATGCCGTTAATGGCTCTTTTCGGCTCTTCCTGACGATCATCGTATGGAATGGCGATCGGTATGCAGGGAGATGTCCGAATGTGATGCCAGAGTTGGAGCTAACCGTAAGATTGCTGAACCGTTCTATCTTTATAAGGTACAGGGCGACAGGGTTCAACAAGGGAAAACTTTTAGATGCTAACTACAAGGTAAGTTCGTAATGCAGTGCTGGTAAATTAGCACGCCTGAAAGCGAACGTCCAGCAGCAGGAGATAAATTCACCACTGCCGGACATTCAGCCCTGAATTACGCCAGATTGGCGTTCAGGAACTCTTTCAGCTGGCCTTTAGACAGCGCGCCCACTTTGGTCGCGGCGACTTCGCCATTTTTAAACAGCAGCAGCGTCGGGATACCACGAATGCCATACTTCGGTGCCGTGCCTGGGTTATCATCAATATTCAGCTTAGCGATGGTCAGTTTGCCATCATACTCTTCTGCAACTTCATCAAGGATTGGCGCGATCATTTTGCAAGGACCGCACCATTCAGCCCAGAAATCTACCAGTGTAACGCCGTCGGCTTTCAGCACGTCGGTGTCGAAACTGTCATCAGTCAGATGAACGATTTTATCGCTGCTCATGTTTTACTCCACAAGATTATGCCTGGCGAATTGGCGTAAAATATACCAATGTTGGTTGACTTTATTTCATCGGATACGCTTTCGTAAAGCGATAGTAAGCTGATATTCTACCACACTATGAGCAAAACACACTTAACTGAACAGAAGTTTTCCGACTTCGCCCTGCACCCAAAAGTGGTGGAAGCCCTTGATACTAAAGGCTTTCAATACTGCACGCCGATTCAGGCGTTAGCTCTGCCTTTTACGCTTTCAGGGCGTGATGTTGCAGGCCAGGCGCAAACCGGTACCGGCAAAACGATGGCGTTTCTGACGTCAACGTTTCATCATCTTCTCTCTCATCCTGCGGCGGAAGGTCGTCAGGTTAACCAGCCACGGGCATTAATTCTTGCGCCGACGCGTGAACTTGCTGTGCAGATTCATGCTGATGCAGAACCCCTTACCGCCTCAACCGGCCTGAAACTGGGTCTCGCCTATGGCGGAGACGGTTATGACAAACAGCTGAAAGTGCTGGAGCAGGGCGTTGATATTCTGGTGGCTACCACCGGTCGCCTGATCGACTACGCGAAACAGAATCACGTCAACCTCGGTGCTATTCAGGTCATGGTGCTGGACGAAGCCGATCGTATGTTCGATCTCGGCTTTATTAAAGATATTCGCTGGCTGTTCCGTCGCATGCCGCCGGCCACTCAGCGTCTGAGCATGCTGTTCTCGGCGACCCTCTCCTACCGCGTCCGTGAACTGGCGTTCGAGCACATGAACAGTGCTGAATATGTGGAAGTGGAACCGGAACAGAAAACCGGCCATCGCATTCAGGAAGAGCTTTTCTATCCGTCTAACGAAGAGAAAATGCGCCTGTTGCAGACCCTGCTGGAAGAAGAGTGGCCCGATCGCGCCATTATTTTCGCCAACACCAAACACCGCTGTGAAGATATCTGGGGCCACCTGGCCGCCGATGGACACCGTGTCGGCCTGCTGACCGGCGACGTTGCTCAGAAGAAGCGCCTGCGCATTCTGGATGACTTCACCAAAGGTGATGTGGATATTCTGGTCGCCACTGACGTGGCTGCTCGCGGTCTGCACATCCCGGCTGTTACCCACGTCTTTAACTACGATCTGCCAGACGACTGTGAAGATTACGTTCACCGTATTGGCCGTACCGGTCGTGCAGGCGCCAGCGGTCATTCAATCAGCCTGGCCTGTGAAGAGTACGCGCTGAATCTGCCTTCGATTGAAGAGTACATCGGCCACAGCATCCCGGTCAGCAAGTACAGCAGCGAAGCGTTGTTAACGGATTTACCGCCGCCTAAGCGTCTGCAACGCAGCCGTTCCGGCAATGGCCCGCGTCGCGGAGGGAATAACGCCAATCGTCGCGGTGCTCCACGCAACAACAACCGTAAACGTTCAGGTTAAGGCCACCATGCTAAGCGCATCGTCACTTTATGCAGCGATTGATTTAGGGTCTAACAGCTTTCATATGTTGGTGGTGCGCGAGGTCTCTGGCAGTATCCAGACCGTTGCAAAAATTAAGCGCAAGGTTCGCCTTGCTGCCGGTCTGGATAAAAATAACCTGTTGTCAGCCGACGCGATGTCGCGGGGCTGGCACTGCCTCAGACTGTTCTCTGAACAACTGCAGGATATTCCCCCCGATCAAATTCGCGTGGTGGCGACCGCCACGCTGCGTCTGGCTGCCAATGCGCAGACCTTCCTCGACACCGCCCAACAGATCCTTGGCTGTACCATCAACGTCATCAGCGGTGAAGAAGAGGCGCGCCTGATTTATCAGGGCGTGGCCCACACCACCGGCGGTTCCGACCAGCGTTTAGTGGTCGATATCGGCGGCGGCAGCACCGAGCTGGCCACCGGCGACGGATCGCACGCGTCGGTGTTGTTCAGTCTGTCGATGGGCTGTGTGACGTGGCTGGAGCGATTCTTCAGCGATCGTCATCTGGCAAAAGAGAACTTTGACCAGGCCGAGCTGGCGGCACGTGAGATGATCCAGCCCATTGCAGCGCAGCTGCGTGAGCAGGGCTGGCAGGCCTGTGTTGGTGCTTCAGGCACGGTTCAGGCGCTGCAGGAGATCATGGTGGCGCAGGGCATGGATGAGCGCATCACGCTGAATAAGCTGCAGCAGCTGAAGCAGCGCGCCATTCAGTGCGGCAAACTGGAAGAGCTGGAAATCGAAGGGCTGACGCTGGAGCGGGCGCTGGTGTTCCCCAGCGGCCTGTCGATTCTGATCGCCATCTTCCAGGAGCTCAGTATCGATAGCATGACGCTGGCGGGCGGCGCACTGCGTGAAGGACTGGTCTACGGCATGCTGCATCTGCCCATCGACCGGGATATCCGAACCCGTACGCTGCATAACGTCCAGCGCCGTTTCAGCATTGATGTCGAGCAGGCGGATCGCGTGCGTCAGCTGGCGGAGAGCTTTTTCCGTCAGGTTTCCACGTTGTGGAAGCTGGATCAGCGCTGTCGTGAGTTGCTGCTCAGCGCCTGCGCGATCCACGAAATCGGCCTGAGCGTTGACTTCCGTCATGCGCCGCAGCATGCGGCGTATCTGGTGCGTCACCTCGATCTTCCTGGTTTCACACCGGCACAGAAGAAGCTACTGGCCTGTTTACTGCAAAACCAGAGCGGCAGCATCGATCTGGCTTTGCTGACGCAGCAGAACGCCCTGCCGCCGCGGCTGGCAGAACGGATGTGCCGTCTGCTGCGGCTGGCGATTATTTTCTCCACCCGCCGTCGCGATGACACCCTGCCTGCGGTGCGGCTACAGGCAGACGATGATGCCCTGCATCTGACCCTGCCCGCGGGCTGGCTGGAGGCCCATCCGTTGCGCAGTGAGCTGCTGGAGCAGGAAAGCCATTATCAGTCTTACGTCCACTGGTTATTAACCCTGTCGTAATTGCCGTCGCGTGAGGCGAATCTCTTTCGCCTCCTGCACTGGTTTAACTCTTTTTCGCCTTATCCAGCATCGCTCTCAGACCGGCCACCCGGCTCTGACCGGTTTTCATCCGCTCCTCCGCACTGACCACTTTGCGCTCAGTTTCCCATTGCAGATCGTCCTGCGGCAGTTCCAGCAGAAAACGGCTCGGCTCCGGCCGGATTAATTCGCCATATTGCCGGCGTTCGCGACACAGGGTAAAGGTCAGCTCTTTCTGTGCCCGTGTGATCCCCACGTAGGCCAGGCGACGCTCCTCTTCGATATTATTTTCATCGATACTGCTCTGATGCGGTAACAGCCCCTCCTCCATGCCCACCAGGAACACATAGGGGAACTCCAGCCCTTTGGAGGCGTGCAGCGTCATCAGCTGCACCTGATCCAGCTCTTCATCGCTTTCACCGCGCTCCATCATGTCGCGCAGGGTAAAGCGCGTCACCACCTGCGCCAGCGTCATCGGCTCATCAATATCGCTGCCCTCCAGCATTTCTGTCATCCACTGAAACAGCGTGTTGACGTTCTTCATCCGCATCTCTGCGGCTTTCGGGCTGCCGGAGGTTTCGAACAGCCAGCTTTCGTAGTCGATGCCGCGAATCAAATCACGCACTGCGTTTACCGGCTCACGTTCGGTCAGCTGGATAATCTCATTCAGCCAGTGGGTGAAGCGCTGCAGATGCTCCAGACCACGGCCACTCAGCGTCTGCCCCAGACCGACATCAAAACTGGCGTTAAACAGGCTCTTGCTGCGCAGGTTGGCCCACTCACCGAGCTTCTGCAGCGTAGCCGGGCCAATCTCACGGCGCGGCGTATTGACGATGCGCAGAAACGCGCTGTCATCCTCAGGATTGGTCAGCACGCGCAGATAGGCGAGCAGATCTTTGATCTCGGGCCGTGAGAAGAACGAAGTACCGCCAGAGATGCGATAAGGGATGCGGTTCTGCATCAGAAACTTTTCAAAGGTCCGGGACTGATGGTTACCACGATAAAGAATGGCGTAATCTTTGTACTGCGTCCGGTTGATAAAGTGATGCGCGATGAGCTCGCCGGTGACCCGCTCCGCTTCATGCTCTTCGCTGTTGGCAGTGAGCACCTTCAGCTCGCTGCCCTGCCCGAGCTCCGAAAAGAGCCGCTTCTCAAAGACGTGCGGGTTATTGGCAATCAGGATATTTGCCGCTTTCAGTATGCGCTGCGAAGAGCGGTAGTTCTGCTCCAGCTTCACCACCTCCAGCGCCGGGAAATCCTGATTCAGCAGCACCAGATTCTGCGGGCGTGCGCCGCGCCAGGAGTAGATAGACTGATCATCATCGCCCACCACCGTGAAGCGCGCCCGAGCGCCCACCAGCAGCTTAACCAGTTCATACTGGCTGGTGTTGGTATCCTGATACTCATCCACCAGCAGATAGCGGATACGCTGCTGCCAGCGTTCACGCACCTCCTGATTACGCTGCAGCAGCAGCGTCGGCAGCAGAATCAAATCGTCGAAATCGAGCACGTTGCACGACTTAAGATGCTGGCTGTAGAGGGCGTAGCAGTGAGCAAAAATATTATCCTGCTGTGATCGCGCCAGCGCGGCGGCGCCCTGCGGATCGATCAGATCATTTTTCCAGTTCGAGATGGTGGAGATGAGCTGCTGTAGCAGCGTCTTATCCTCTTCCAGCCACTCTTTTGTCAGCTCTTTCAGCAGGGCGAGCTGATCCTGATCGTCGAACAGCGAGAAGTTTAACTTCATGCCCAGCGCCGCGGTTTCGCGTTTGATGATCTCCAGCCCCAGCGTATGGAAGGTGGAGATCAGCAGGCCGCGCGCCTCTTTGCGGCCCAGCGTCTGCGCCACACGCTCTTTCATTTCGCGCGAGGCTTTATTGGTAAAGGTCACTGCGGCGATGTGGCGCGCCTGATAGCCGCATTCACGGAGCAGATGGGCGATTTTATTGGTAATCACGCGGGTTTTGCCCGATCCCGCGCCCGCCAGCACCAGACAGGGACCGGTAACAAATTCGACGGCACGTTGTTGGCTGGGGTTTAAACGCATAGGAGAAATCGCCTGATTGAATCGAAAGAAAGGGGTTTATACTGGGCGGCAATTATACACAACCGAGATACCAACATGGCGAAAACCGCGGCGGCTTTACACATCCTCGTCAAAGAGGAAGCGCTGGCAAAAGAGATACTGGCAAAACTGGCGAAGGGTGGCAATTTCCAGCTGCTGGCAAAGAAGCACTCAACCTGTCCTTCCGGCCGGAATGGCGGCGATCTGGGCGAGTTCCGGCAGGGACAGATGGTGCCGGCCTTTGATAAAGCGGTCTTTACCTGCCCGCTGCTGACGCCTTACGGGCCGGTAAAGACCGGCTTTGGTTATCACATTATCAAAGTACTCTATCGCAACTAGTTACTTCTTCTGCTTCATCTGCTGCAGGACGGTGCTGCACTGGTTGTCTTCGTTATCACTAGGAGAGATCAGTGCCAGCAGCGCCGCCGCCGGGCCGACTACTGCGCCCAGTGCCACTGCAGCAGCACCACGTGCCAGCAGTGGCCCCGTTTTCACGCCCGCATCAGGATTTTTAAAGGTGCCACGCACGTAGAGCGGGGAGCGCAGCGTTACGATGCGGACGCCCTTACTCTCCGGATTCACCGACAGATCCAGCCGCTCACTGGCGAAGTTCGCGTTGCCTGACACGTTGATAATCGCGTTCTCGGTATCAAACACAAACAGGTTAGGCGTCGCCACACCGTTCTGCAGTTTGAGATCGGTGGCGGCGCAGTTGATGCGCACCTGGTCATCGCCAAACAGTTTGCCCACCACGTAGTTACCGACGTTGAGTCCGGCAATTTCCATCAGGCTGCGGCTGATCAGACCATCATTCATCAGCAGCTTAAGTTGCCCGTTGCTGGTCGCCAGCAGATCGGCTACGGAGTTACCGGTGCCAGTAAAGCTGGCATCGCCATTGAGCTGGCCACGGCTGTTCTTCATCGCCTCCACATTCGGGAAGAGCTGACGCAGCTGCAGCTTACGGACATGAAGATCAACCCGGCCACGCATCGGCGAGTGATCGCCCTCCAGCCGGATAGTGCTGTTGAGATTGCCGCCCGCCACACCAAAGCGCAGCGGGTCCAGCAGCAGATCACCGTTTTTGAGCTGTAAATGGGTATAGAGATCGCTTAACGGCAGTGAATTGCTGTGTTCGATCCGTTTGCCGCTGAACTTCACGTCGGCATCCATCACGTCCCAGTTTTTGGTTTCGAATTTATCGTGTGGCAGCACGCGGTCTGCGGGCTGATTCGATTTCTCCCCGCGCCGGGCTTTGGCCTGAGCCGTTTTTTCACTACCTTTGCCAGAGTCGACCCCAATCAGCGGCCCCAGATCGGCCATGCGCAGTTGCTCAGAGGTCAGCTCGCCGCTGAGTGTCGGGCGGGGTTTGACCTGACTGTAGATCAGCGAGCCATGAATATCGCTGTCGCCAATATGTCCGTTGAATTTCTCATAGCGGTAGACCGCGCCCTTTTCGCCGCTGAATTTTGCAATCAGATGGCCGTCGGTTTCATAAGGTGGCGTGTCAGGCAGCAGGACGCCGGTCAGGCCATAGAGATTGGCCAGCGTATCGCCCGAGAAGCGCAGTCGCACGTTAAGCCCGCCGAGGTTCATCGGATCCTGCAGACCGCCGGTCACCTGAACGCGGGTGGTGCCGTTGCGCAGATCGGCCTGAATCGGGAACGGGGTGTTCTGACTGCGCAGTGACAGCATGCCGCCAATCTTACCGTCGCCGCTGAGTGACTCATTGTTATAAGTGCCCTTCGCCTGCCAGCCAAAGACGAAGTCGCCTGCGCCCTTCTGCTGGTCATTGCCTCCGGCAATCTGCGTATACGGCACCGGTTTACCCAGCGGATTAACCTGCACCGTGACATCTGCGCGGTTAATGGCATCGCGATAACGAATCTGGCCCTGATCGAACAGAATATTATCCAGACGGAATGACCAGGCCGATGGCGCAGCACTCTTCTCATCCTTGCCGCTATTGGCAAGGGTAAAGGTCCAGTTGTTCTTTTTATCCGCGGTCTGGATCAGACGCGCATCCGGCCGCTGCAATTTAATCCACGGGATGAACAGTTCTTTGTGCAGCAGCGACAGCGGTGACAATGTGGCATCGACCCGCTGCAGATGTACCATGGTGACGTCAGCAATGTCAGGCGGATTCCCCAGCATGATATCTTCCGCATGGATCTGCGGCCACGGCACCCAGCGCCGCCAGCCTGTTTCGTCGCGATTTCGTGCCCAGTCGATACCCAGATCCCCGCGTATCGCAAAGGGGCGGTTTAACTCGGTTGAAACTTTTTGATTGATGGTGGGCTTCAGGCGATTCCAGTCAAAGGTCGCGATGACGACGATAATCACCACGATCAACAACACCAGAATTCCTGCTACCCAGCTGACTATTTTCCCGGTACGCGACATTACGCTTTCTCCTTGCACATTCACGGTCTGCGTTAAAGATAGTCGAGACCGCGGGCAACAGCATCAGGGAAGCGGGATAGTAAGATGATTCAATTCAGAAAAAGGGGTTTCTCAGCCATTTCGTTAGCATAAGCGGTAAAAAAAGCCGACATTCCCGGCGTTTATCCCCGAGACCAAAGCTAATGGCCGCCTTTAAAGGTAAATTAAAACACCGTTTTAAAACCATTGACGTCTGCCATACCAGACGCGAGACTAAGGCGATATTTCACTACAGGTCTGAAACCATGACGCAGAAAAAAATCGCCATCATCGGCGAATGCATGATTGAGCTGTCCGAAAAGGGTGAGAACATTAAACGTGGCTTTGGCGGCGATACGCTCAATACGGCCGTTTATCTCGCTCGCCAGGTTGATGAGCAGCAGTTACGGGTCGATTATGTCACTGCGCTGGGTACGGATTCGTTCAGCGATCAAATGATCGCGGCCTGGCAGCAGGAGAAGGTCAATACTGACCTGATTCAGCGGCTCGATAATAAAATGCCGGGCCTGTATTTCATTGAAACCGATGCCGACGGTGAGCGCACCTTCTGGTACTGGCGCAGTGATGCCGCCGCGCGTTACTGGCTCGACAGTCCGCAATCAGCAGAGATAGCTGAACAGCTGTCGCACTACGATTATCTCTATCTTAGCGGCATCAGCCTGGCGATTCTGCCGCCTGCCAGTCGTGAAAAGCTGATGGTGCTGCTGGCGCGCTGCCGGGCTAATGGCGGCAAGGTGATTTTCGATAACAACTACCGCCCGCGTTTATGGGCCGATCGGGCCAGCACGCAGGCCGCTTATCGCGCCATGCTCAACTGCACCGATATCGCCTTCCTGACACTGGATGATGAACATCTGCTCTGGGGCGAAGAGCCGCTGGATGACGTTATCACGCGTACCCGCCAGGCGGGTGCCAGCGAAATCGTGATTAAGCGCGGTGCAGACTCCTGCCTGGTGGTCACCGGCGACGCACCGCTGATTGATGTGCCTGCGGTACGTCTGGCGAAAGAGAAAGTGATCGATACCACCGCAGCCGGTGATTCGTTCAGTGCCGGTTATCTGGCTCGCCGTCTGACCGGCGCCTCTGCAGAGGTCGCCGCGCAGCGCGGACACCTGACTGCCAGCACCGTGATTCAGCATCGCGGCGCGATTATTCCGGCAGAGGCGATGCCTGACTGACAGAGCGCTAGCCAGTGTCGTTGATACAGGCACTGATCGTGCCGATGCCAGAAAATGCGCCCGAGGGCGCATTTTTTTAGGCTGCTGGTAACGTCTGGCTGCGTGACTGTAACCGATGCTATCCGTTCCCAGATGAGACTGGCACGTTAGCCCCTGCAGCGTGGCGGTGTGATCCTGACGCTAAAATCATTATGTCGCCTTAAGTACGCACAGCGTGATATCCGGTAAATTGCGGCTAATAAAGCGGGCCGTGCCAGCTATTTACCTTAAGCGGAAAAATTGTGGTTAATAACAGATCCCCTGCGGTCTCCCCCTTCAAGCTCTCTTATAATTTATTGATTAAAATTAATAAGTTAAACAAACAGATCCACCACCAGGCATAGTCCGAATCTGGTCAGATCCCCCCTTTTCGGATGGACGACTGCCTGAAAAAAGACCATCTTTTAATCAAAAGACAGCAGGACGCTGTTCTCTCCGGCCGCGAACAAAACAATTAAAATATTCCCCGCATCAGGATCTATTTATGCACACAGAAATTATTAATATCTGGCCACACGGTGATGCGCCAGGCGCCAGCGATTCGCGCGCACAGCCGCAGATTGTCGACATGGCAAAAGAGTATGAGCCTTACGATCGGGCCGCTACCGGCGTGCGTTGCCCGGAGATGGCGATCTGGCATCCGGTCGAATCAAACGGGATTACCCTGCTGGTCGCACCGGGCGGTGGCTATCAGCGCGTGATGATCGATCGTGAAGGCAGCGCCCTGGCGACATTCTTTACCTCAATGGGCTACACCCTGGCGGTGATGACTTATCGCCTGCCCTATGATGGACATCACGAAGGGCCCGACGCGCCGCTGGCCGATGCTCAGCGCGCGGTACGCGTCCTGCGTGAACGCGCGCAGCGCGGCCTGAATGGTAAATATATCGTCATGATGGGCTTTTCGGCGGGTGGTCACGTGGCTGCCAGTCTGGGTACGCGTTTCGCAGAGAAACTCTATCCGGTGCAGGATGGCGCAGAAAACTTCTCGCCGCGCCCGGATGCGATGGTCCTGGTCTATCCGGTAATCAGCATGCGGGACGGCATCGCCCATGAAGGTGCCAGAACCCGCCTGCTGGGTGCCTGGCCCGATCAGAAAACCATTGACGCTTATTCAATGGAAACCCGGGTTCATCCGCTGGTGCCGCCGACGCTGTTGATCCACGCAGCCGACGATGATGATGTATCAGTGAATCACAGCATGACGTTTTTTGGCGCGCTGCGTGAGCATAAGGTCCCGGCAGAGGTGCATTTCTATCAGAAAGGCGGGCACGGATTTGGGATCCGCGGCGTGGCAGATTTGCCCCTCGCCAGCTGGCCGATGTTAGTGACCGAGTGGCTCAGGGCAAAAACCTGACTTTATGCGGCTGGCGGAACGTCTTTGACGTTGCTATCCGGCGGACTGGCTTCATTGCTGGTCGCCGGTGCCGCTGGCGGTGCCATCACTTTGTCCCAGTTGTTTTGCAGGCTCTTCACGTTGGTTTCCGCTTCGCCTTCCGGCTGAATCAGTACCATCATCAGTTCCTGCGTCAGCTGCTGACGCAGCTCCTGGTTTAACTGTTCGCGGGTCAGGCCGGCCAGGAAAGTCTGACGCAGCTTCTGATACTGCTCAGGTGCGATATCAACTACGGCGTTCTGCTGGGAGCGCAGGCGCTGGCTCATCAGCACATCCGTATCGGTGCGGGCATAGGTGGTAAACAGCTTGTTCAGCTCCAGCAGCTTCTGCGCCATCAGCGCATCAAACTCCTCCTGCGGCAAGCCTTTGTCACGCACGTTTGCCAGCTCACGCGCCACCAGATTCATATTCTGCGCCAGATTTTCGTTGCGTCCATCCAGGTTGATGGAGCACTGCGCACGCTGATAAAGCACACGGCAATCAAATCCCACCTGGATGCCCTGTGCCTTGCTGTCACTGAGCGCACGCTGGACATGCCAGAACAGCGCTTCACGTGCCAGATCGCCCTGCCAGTAACGCTGCAGATTCTGGGAGTCACGAATCGGTTGCCACGGCGTATCCCACACCAGCGAGAGGCGATCCTGCGTCATGTTGCTGCTAACCAGATTTACCGGCTCGTGCGGCAGCGGCGACAGGGTGGGCAGTGGCGCAGGCGTTTCACGTTTACCGGTTAACACCGAGAAGGTTTTATTGATCTGCTCAGAGAGGTTGCGGCTGTCAACATTCCCCACCACGTAGAGCGTCATCGCATCCGGAGTGTACCACTGATGATAAAAATCATTGAGCTGGGTTAAATCAACCGGCGCGCGTGGTTGCGCTGCGGGGTCATGCGCCAGCAGCGCGGAGCCTTTCAGGCGGTAGCGCCACCAGACATCCTGGGTATCTTTCGGCCAGGTCGCCACCGGATCCGATGCCGCCAGCGCGGTATTGACCACCTGTTCGGTGATGGCCATATTGCCTGCCGTGGCCGCCAGCCAGTTCAGCGCTTCTTTCAGCAACTCGGGGCGGTTATTCGGCAGGCTCAGATTATATTGGGTGGAATCATAGGAGGTGATCACAGGTGGCAGCGGATGCTGAGGATCCATCGCCTGTTGCCATAGCGCGCGCTGCTGATGGTTATCAAGCGCGGTGTTGTGCACCATCGCCAGACGCGGCAGCAGATGGCTGAAGCCAGCCTGTTGCGCACTCTCTACCAGCGAGCCGGTATTCACCACCAGCCGCAGTTCAATACGGTCACTGGGGCGTTGCGGTGTGGCCAGTAACTGCCAGTTAAATCCATTATCCAGCTTGCCTTCCTGCCAGGCCGGATCCGGTTGCAGCGTTTCTGCCTGGAGACCAAAGCTGCTTGCCAGCACTAATCCACCAACCAAAAGCCGAATTCTGGTGCCCTGCATGTGAACCCCTACTCAAATAATTCAAATATCGTTATCACTGGCGCATATTGCCGCTGTTATTAACGATTCGGCTGGCGCCGAATCGCGCTGTTATCCAACAACAAAGTGTTTGACCACAGGAAGCTCAGGATGTCGCGTAACGAAGTGAAAAACGTCAAAAAAAACAAGTGGGGTTTATTATGCAAATGCCCGCTGTCAGGGCAAGCGACAGCGGGCATTTGTGGGGATTTAAGTGAAATTCAATGATTAAATTGAAGATTCAGACGCTTTATTCTCCTTATTCCGGCCTGCCAGCGTGTCGGTCAGCTGTTTATGATCCAGCTGATCGACCCACTTCGCCACCACCACGGTCGCCACACCGTTACCGATCAGGTTGGTCAGCGCACGGGCTTCGGACATAAAGCGGTCGATACCGAGAATGAGCGCCAGACCCGCCACCGGCAGATGTCCCACCGCAGAGAGCGTCGCCGCCAGCACGATAAATCCGCTCCCGGTTACCCCCGCCGCGCCTTTGGAGGAGAGCAGTAGCACCACCAGCAGCGTAATCTGATGGAAAATATCCATGTGCGCATTGGTCGCCTGAGCGATAAATACTGCCGCCATGGTCAGGTAAATCGAGGTGCCGTCCAGGTTAAAGGAGTAACCGGTGGGGATCACCAGCCCTACTACCGATTTCTTGCAGCCCAGCTTCTCCATCTTATCCAGCATGCGCGGCAGCGCAGACTCGGAAGAGGAAGTACCCAGCACAATCAGCAGCTCTTCTTTGATATAGGCGATGAACTTAAAGATGCTGAATCCGGCGAACAGGCGTGCAATCAGCCCCAGCACGATCACCACAAACAGAATACAGGTGATGTAGAAGCAGATAATCAGCTGGCCGAGCTGCACCAGTGAGCCCACGCCATACTTGCCGATAGTGAACGCCATCGCGCCAAATGCCCCTATCGGTGCCAGACGCATGATCATGTTGATGATGCCGAAAATCACTTTTGAGAAGCTTTCAATCACGTTGAAAATCAGCGTGCCAGTGTTACCCAGACGATGCAGGGCAAAACCAAACAGAATGGCAAACAGCAGCACCTGCAGAATGTTACCGCTGGCAAAGGCGCCAATCACGCTGTTGGGGATGACATCCAGCAGGAAAGCAACGATGCCCTGCTGTTCTGCCTGTTGCGCATAAATCGCCACGGCTTTGGCATCCAGCGTGGCAGGATCAACGTTCATCCCGGCACCTGGCTGCACCACGTTCACCACGATCAGGCCGATAATCAGCGCGATGGTGCTGACAATTTCAAAATAGAGCAGTGCAACCGCGCCGGTCCGTCCTACCGCTTTCATGCTTTCCATGCCAGCGATGCCGGTCACCACGGTACAGAAAATCACCGGGGCGATAATCATCTTGATTAACTTAACAAAGCCATCTCCCAGCGGCTTCATCTGGGTCCCTAACTCCGGGTAAAAATGGCCTAACAAAACGCCGATGCCAATCGCCATCAGCACCTGGAAATAAAGGCTTTTAAAAAGTGAGGTTTTCATAAACAGGTGTCCACTAACGCCGTGAGGTGATGTTGTCGGATTCGTTATTGTGACTGGCGGGCAACAGAGGTGGCGCCTGACAGTAACCCGAAAATAACACTCTGTTTACGTGATTAATACAGGGTGGCAAACGCCCAGGAAACCCGGGGATCGTAATTCTGAACTGAAACGCTTCAGCAAGGGGTTTTGTAACTAAAATTCTCGCAAAATCAATGAATCAGGCAATTATTGCGGTAGTGAGGAGTTTACGATCCATGCCTGATTAAATCGGGTCAGAGGCAGCGCTTCAGCATACAGATAGCCCTGTCCGATAGAGATGCCGCGCGCCAGCAGCCAGTCACGTTGTTCTGCTGTCTCCACGCCTTCGGCAATCACCTCCAGATGGATAATCTCGGCGATGGCCGCCACGATGCAGACCATGGTGTCGTCATGCGGCAGCGCCGCCACGAAGCTGCGATCCATCTTTAGCTTGTTAACCGGCAACGCTTTCAGCTGATGGAGGTAGTTAAGGTTGGAGTAGCCCATGCCGAAATCGTCCAGAGCCACGGCCACGCCAGTCTGCTGCAACATCCGCAGCATCGATATCGCCTGTTCAGCATCATCAAGCTGAGCCGTCTCTGTCACTTCCAGCACGAAGGTGCCAGGTGCGATGCGGTGGCGCGTCAGCAGGGATTGCAGATGAGAGACCACGCCCGTGTCACGCAGTTGCACAGCGGAAATATTCACACTCAGCGGCAGCATAATGCCCTGTCGCTGCCAGCCTGCCAGAATGCGGCACGCCTCTTCAAACACCCAGCGGCCAATCGCGCTAATCACACCAATCTCTTCGGCACTGGCAATAAACTCTTCGGTCAGACCGTAGCTGCCGTCGGGCTGGCGCATACGCAGCAGCGCTTCCGCGCCGACTAACGTGCCGGTGCGCATATCGACCTGCGGTTGCAGATAGAGGGCGAACTGCTCATTGTGCAACCCCTGCAGAATGTCATGCTCCTGGGTCAGACGTTTTTGCGCGCGCTCGGTTAACGCGGCGTCAAAGAACAGGATCTGATTTTTGCCCTGATGACGGGCCGACATCATCGCTGAGGTCGCGCGGCCAAGCAGATCACTGGCGCTCAGCGGCTGATCATCGCGCAGCGCCAGACCAATGCTGACGTTAGGACGCAGCTGCAGCTGATAAAGGTTGACCGGCTGATTAAGGCGAATCATCAGGTTACGGGCCAGACGCAGGGCGCGGAACGGATTACTGGCGCGCTTCATCAACAGAACAAAGTCGCTGGTCCCGGTCTGCGCCAGCAGAGTATGGTCATCCAGCGTATTACGGATCTTCTCCACCAGCGTCAGCATCAGCGTATCGCGCTGCTCATCGCTCAATACGCCGTTGGCTTCCTGCAGGGTTTCAATGCGGATCACCATCAGCCCCAGCGGCTGTTCCGGGCTGCTCATGAACTGCTCGACCAGCGCCAGAAACAGGGTACGGTTGGGCAGATCGGTCACGGGAAAATGGGTGGTCAGCCGGCTCATCTCATCATGTATCGACTCCAGCACCTGCTGATTGCGGTTGTAGCTGCGGATCAGCATGCCGATTTCATCATCGCGGTGGCTCTGCGGCAGTGACAGCTTATGCGTCAGAATCGACTGCGGCGGCAGCTCCTGCAGCTCCCGCGAGAGATTGCGCAGCGGATGCACCACCAGCCGGTTGATACACCAGCTGATCGCCACTGACAGGATCAGTGCCAGCAGCAGATAGGTGATAATCATGGTCGAGAGCGTGCTGAGAATAAACTGGTAGACGCGCGTCGAGTTAGCCTGCAGCACCAGATAGGCCAGCGGTTTCGGCATCCCGGTATTTTCCACTGAGTAGAGCGGCAGGGTAATCTGCACCGGCAGCTCAAACAGTCGCGCCACCAGACGCGGCACCGGTTTCTCCGTTTCGAAGTCGGCATGCAGAGCCTGAAACGCATTCGGCAGCACCACATCGGCGCGCGATAAAATACCGGCAGGTTTCAGTGAATGGAGAATGCGTTCGGCCTGAGAAATATCGGCGCGCAGTACCGCTTCCGACAGCGGCTGGCGGACGGTGTGTGCGATATTCTCCATCTGCTGGGCGTAGTCAATCCTGCGCTGCTGCACAAAATGAAACAGTTGGATGACGATAAAGATGCTGATGGTGATAACCGCAACCAGCGAAACTGTCGCCATCTGCTTTATCGTAAGTGACCGGCTTACGCGCAAAAATATTCTCCTGACGATGAAAAAAGCCCAGATAGCAGACAGTACAATGCCCGCCAGTATATCCCATAAACTGACTTTTTTACCGTCTGAAAAGTCCGGCTTTTTCCCGGTCGGGATTATTTAAAATCCGCGTAAGGGGTCAGCGGCTGTGGCGGCATATCCAGATCCCCTTCCCAGCCTGCGGCAGAGTAACGCACGTAGATAAGCCCGTGGCTTGGGGTATAGTCTTTTGCCTGTTGAATATCGACGCCCACCCCGATAAACCAGTCGGGTGTGATACGACGTTCAACCACGCCCTGCAGCGTATACCCCGTGCCGCTGCCGGTGCTGCCGGCGGAAACGGGATTGCTGGCAAGGGTAAAGCCGGGATTGACCGGATAGCGCTGCTGCGCATCGGTTTTCGAATGTGACCAGGAAACCGAGCCGCCCAGGTCGAACGACCAGTTTTCTGTCCGCTGTCGCCAGGTGACCGGCACGGAAAAGGAGAGATACTGTTGCGGACTGTAGTAGCCGCCCTGACCGAAGGTGTAATCGCTGAGATCCTTCTGATAGTGCCAGAGCATACTGTTCAGCCCGACGGTGGCCCGGCGATTATCGCTATTAATGAGCTTGTAGTAGTAGCCGGCCATTAAGCGCTCGCGACTGTTATCCGCAACGTTTTTACCGGTGATCTGATGCGCGCTGATGTCGCCCCAGACACCGTGTGCGCCGCCCTGATCGTAACTCAGCCCGATGCTGCCACCCGTTGCCACTACGCCGCCCCAGCTTTTTCCACCGTTGGCTGATGGATCGCGCGCGCCCGCATAGGAAAGCAGCGAACTGGCGATCGGCCGTCGCGAGGCGGTCAGCGTCACGCCAAGATCCCTGACGTCAGTTTTCCAGCTCAGGCCGCCGGTCCAGTTGGTCACCTCAAAGCCCAGCGGCGTGGTACCCAGATCCGCTGACCAGCGGTCATTATGCCAGCCGACGCCCAGCGCAGTGCCCTCGGCGCGCTGACTGGCATCGCGGCTGCATCCGCCGGAACTGGCGTCGTCGCAGCTACCAAACTGCTCGTCGAAGCTGCCGTTGCGGGTGGTAAAACTTCCTGCCGAGACGTCCACCTGGTCGAGACGGAAAAAGCCGCGTCCGTCGGCAAACGGACTTTCCGCCTGCAGCATGGTGGTATGGGCAGTAAAGTCGGAGACCCCAGCCGTACCCTTATTGCGCGAATAGTCCTGCTGCACCGTCAGCGTGGTCTCACGCTGACGATAGAGATCTGCGGTGTCGCTGCGAATACTGCGCTTCAGCCAGTCATCCTGTTCCTGAGAGCGTGTCGCGCGGCTGATACTTTCGCCGCTGCCGATACCGCTGGCCGTCATCGCCTGACGATAATCCGCCAGCGCGATCTCTGGCTGCTGCTGTGTGCGCTCCAGCCGTGCCGCATCACGAAACACCAGTGCCTTATCCTGTGATGGCGGCAGTGACGCAGCGCGCTGCTTCAGGCTGGCAAAGCGCACGGCAGCCTGCGTGGTTTCGCCAACCGCCTGCCATGCCAGCGCGGCGCGGCGATCGGCATTAAGAGTGTTGGGCTGGGCTGGCTGCTGCTCAAGTGCCTGGCGTGCTTCGCTGTTGCGCTGGAGGGCAACCAGCGCTTCGATTCGTCCCAGCGCTGCGTCGCTGTTGTCAGCTTCACCTGACAGCACCTGCTGATAGATCTCCAGTGCCTGCTGCGCGTCCCCGCGAGCCAGCGCCCAGTCGGCCAGCGTCAGGTCGCGTCGGCTGGAAACCGGCTGCTGGTAAAGCAGCGTCACCGCTGCCCGCTCCTGCCCTGCCGCACGAAGCGCTTCGGCGCTGGCAAAAATTTTATCCTGCCCGAGCCGGTCAGCCAGCTCATGCATATTGCTGTTCCACTGCGTTTCAGGCAGGCGATGCAGCGTTACCAGTGCGGCGTCATCATTATCCCGGCTGGAAAGGTAGAGCGCGGCGGCGTAGAGCGCGGTCGCATCGCCGGGATGCTGCTGTTGCAGCGTCGCGATCTGCGCATCCGCCTGTTGGATGGCCCCACCGTCGCGTAGCGCGCTCGCCAGCCGATAACTGAGCCAGACGTCATCCGGCTGCAGCGCCAGCGCCGCCCGATACTTCTCTGCCGCCTGCGGCCATTTATTCTGCCGGGCGAGCGCATCGGCCTCGGCGCGCAGGCTGTCACTGCGCAGCGTGCGCAACGTTCCCGCCATCTCGCGCTGCTGCCCGGCGGGTAGCGTACTGATAAACTGCATGACGCGGGCAGGCGACTCGGCCTGATAAAGCCCGGCCAGGCGACGCACGGTGGTGGTGTTGGTCGCGTCCAGCCGCAGCGCATGCTGCCAGAACAGTTCGGCACCTGCCGCATCTTTGCGCGCCATCGCCACATCGCCCAGGCCAATCAGGGCATAGCTGTCGGTGCTATCAATTTTCTGTGCGGCGCGGTAGGCGCGTTCGGCCCCCTCAACGTCATGCTGCGCCAGCGCCTTATCGCCCTGTTCGACCGCCAGCCAGTAACGGTTAGTCTGCAGCAGTGACTGCCATTTGCCGATCAGCGTACTCTGCTTGCCCGCCTCAACGGCGCGTTCCAGCCAGAGCACCGCCACATCACGATGGCCGGCGCGTGCCTGAGTCTGCCCCATTGCACCCATCAGTTCGGCGTCGTTGGGGTTATCCTTCAGTGCCCGGCTAAGCGCTGCCATCGCATTATTCACATCGCCCGCCTCGACCAGCGCCAGGCCACGCATCCGCTCGCGATAGGCGGGATCGGCGAGCTGCGCCTGCTGCTTCGCCAGCACATCCGCGCCCTGCTGGTGTGCGTCGCCGTCGGTAAAAACAGCCAGGTAGGCGTTTAACTGCGCCACGCTGCTGTCGCTGACCGGCTGATCGTTGATCTGCTGCAGCCAGAGATCGGCGGCGGCGGCGCGTCCGCCGTTGCTGTTTGCCAGCTTTTTCAACTGCGCTATCGCCTGCTCCGGCTGCTGTTGATCAAATGCCATGCGTGCAATTTGCAACTCAACCCCGATATTGCCCGGGTAGCGCTGCTCCAGCGCCTGCAGCTGCTGGTAAGCGACGCTCTCCTGACCGGGAATGCGTGCCAGCAGCCGCCAGTATTCCAGCGCCGTGTTCGCATCCGGAAAAACCCCTCCGAACAACGCTTCGTAAGCACTTTTCGCCTCCGCCAGGCGCCCCGAGGTGGCGAGCAGGCGCGCCTGCTGCAACTGCTGACGCCCATCCGACGATATCAGCGTCAGGCCGACGGCGGATTCACGCGTCGCGGCGGAGTCGGGCGCAACCTTTTTCAGCTGCTCCAGCAGCATCTGCGCTTTAGGGATATCGCCCTGACGCAGCGCCAGCCGCAGGCGAGCCGCCAGCACCTGCGGATTATCGGGATCGATCTTCTCAAGCCGGTAGAGCGATTGCTGCACCAGATCGTATTTGTTGGTCGACTCGCCGGTGCGTACCTGTGACAGCAACCATTCGACCGGCGACACCTCCGATCCGTCGACCGGTGCAGCCAGCCCCGGCAGCGCACTCAGTGCGCCGAGCAGCATGCCTGCCCGCAGCACCTGTGCGTTATTCATCTTCATCCAGTAAACGACGACGGGTAATAATTCGCATCAGACGCCAGGTCATCAGCGCGAACAGCACCACCACAAAGAGTGCGCAGAGTGCCAGCCAGAAGGGATGGACGGAGAGTAGCGACCAGAGACGCTCCCACCACGGCAGATGACCAACGTAGTAGCTCTCTCCCACGCGCAGACTGTTAACCCCTGACTCGCGGATCACCACGGTGGAGCCAGACATCGTGCCACGCTTGCCGCTGTCACCCATCGCCTCGTTGAGCAACTGCCAGCTGCGCGGCGTGCCATCGGCGAGCAACGCGACAACGCTGCGCTGATCGTAAAAAGGTGACTGGAAGCCAATCACCGTTGCCAGCGGGCCGCGGGAGCTGATAGTCGTCGTGCTTTCTGCCGTCTGTTCGCGCTGACTTTGCGGGTTCACCTCCGGAGTGATTTGTCGCACAGGCTCTTTCAGCCAGCTGGCGGTGGCGTCGACCAGCGCGGGGATCCGCTGGTCATCCTGAAGATCTTTGGGGATGACGCCGATCATCAGCAGATCCACATCCTGCTTCTTCGCCGTGGCCCAGTCATCGGTCAACTGAACGCGCAGCGCCGGATAGCCGGTTTGCGCACCCATATTGCCCAACGTATTCAGCAGCGTGCTGACCTGCTCTGCATCGGGTTTTGGCGGCATCAGTACCAGGGTTTGCGCCAGATCGGCGTAGCGGCTGAACGGAAAGCCCGCATTCGCCCAGGCGCGCAGCGACGGCATTTCGATGTAGTGGCGATAGCCGGAAAAATCGATGCTGGAATTGTCGTCCACCACCACATGATGCGTAATCGGCGTTGCGGTTTCGCAGCGCCCATCCGCGTTGCCGCTGATGGTGATGTTGGCGTAATCAAAATCGAAGCGCAGCTGATTCACCACCCCGAGGCGCAGCGCCGGAATCAGCAGCTCATGGCTCTTGTCCAGCATTCCCTGAATCAGCGGAATATGCAGCAGCTGCTGACCCGTCGTATTTTTCGGCGGCAGCGGATAATCCTGAATGAACTGATTATTCAGGTTGACCGCCAGCCGTGAGCCATCCGACTGGAAAGGCGCGGTGTAGCGATAACTCAGATCCATATCGATACCGCGCGCGCGAACCAGGAAGAGATCGGGCGGCAGATTGAGGGTCAGGCTGACGGGATTAGGCTGCACCCCATCAGACTGCAACTGATTCTCATATTGCGTCAGTTCGGCGAAAGTGGTGCGGCGATCGGTCCGCACCCAGTTAGGGGCGTCATAAGCCTGGCGCGGGGAGAGCAGCTTCACGCTGTCGATGGTTGAGGTATCGCCGCGCAGCAGCAGCTCACCCTGGGCGATACCCTGAACCGCCGTCAGCAGGTCCTCATTGTTGCGTCCCAGAATCAGCAGCATTTTTTCATACGGATTATCGGGCTGGCTGACAATCTCTACTGTGGGTTTTGTCACCGGCGGCAGATCTTTCAGGAAATCCGGGCGCGCATCGTTGGTGGCAAACACCACCGCATGCTGCTGTTGCGGCAGCTGGTTATACAGCACCGGGAAACGCTGCCCGCGCCAGCCCGTTTTGCTGCCAAACCAGGAAGCAAGAATGGCGGCAGCCCGCTGCTGCGTGACATCCGGCTGGGCGCTGAACACCATCGGCAGGGTCAGCGGTCGCGTATCCCGCGAATCAAAAAAGGGTTCCGGGAAGTGGGAGAGGTCATTTTTCAGCGGCAGTTTTTGCAGCGTCAGATCGATGCCGCTCTGTTTGCCGATATCCAGCCAGATTGCGCTATTGGCAGGATTTTCACAGACGTTGGCGTAGTGGCCCACCAGCTCGAAACGCACGCGGTTAAAGTCGGCGATGTAACGCGGATCGATCGACAGCTGCGTCTGGATCTCTTTACCCAGCTGTTCCGGCGTCAGGGTAATCAGACCGACCAGCTCATCATTGAGATAAACCTTCAACTGCGACAGCGTCGGCAGCAGTGCGGGCGAAGGCCGAAAGCTGAGGTTCAGCAACGCGCGCGTCACCACCTCATCGCTGCGCACACCGAACTCAATCTGTCCGGTAGTGCGGGTGCCACGCAGCGTCATGCTGCCAGGCGGCGGTGCCAGCTGGGCAAAGCTCAGCTGGCTGTTCCGCAGCGGTGCGCCGTTATCCTGCGGTAAAGATTGCACAGGCGTTACACCATTGATGTTTGCGGGCGCGTCCTCCTGCGCGGCGGCACAGCTTAACGTTGCACTGCCCAGCAGCAGAGCGGCAAACCACCTGTTTACTCTCGGTATCGTCATATCATCAACTCAATGCGTTTTTTGAAGCTGGCACACGTCCGATGCCTTGCGGCAACAGCGAAGCCAGCCAGCTCACCCCAACGGTAAGCAGGTTAAACAGCCGACGTAACTGCGGCGGGCCATATTCCGCCAGGCGCAGGTAACCTTTGAAACCGAGGATCATGATATCGGCGAGGCTCTGGACCGGTTTATCTTCCGGAAAACCGTCCTGCCACAGCGCCCAGGTATCGGCGCGGGCGAAGGTACACTGGATAAATTCAATATGCTGCTGAGTGGTCAGTTGATGGAGACGCACGCCAGCCCGGTGGCCAAAGACACGCTGCACCTGGCACGGGAAGCTGAACTCCTGCTGTCCACGACGCAGCAGCAGCCACACTTTTTCATTCTCCCGCAGCGCATCCGGCTCGCGCATCTCCAGCCCGACGCCGCCGTCAGAGTAGTCACGCAGCGTACAGGGCAGCATATGACCATCTTCGCGTGCAATGGCGGCCGGCATGGCGATCTCCACCCGGTGCGCCTCACGGATCTGCCGTGCTTCAACCGAAACCGCTACCGCACCGCCAAGAATAATCATGTTGTAGAGCACCCAAATCAGGCTCACCCATACCGTCAGTACCTCATTGGCCGGACCGTGCTGCATGCGCCAGAACGCCATCAAAACCCCTGCGAGGTTGAGCAGCACCAGCAGCATATAGGGCTTGGTTATCACCCAGTCCAGATGCTCCTCCTCCACCAGCCCGCCTTTTGCGGTGACGTTAAACTTCCCTTTATGAGGATTGAACAGCGCCACGGTGGTAGGCCGGGCGATATACCAGGCCAGCACCGTCTCGTAGACCTCGCTCCAGAAAGAGTGTCGCCAGCGTCCCTGAATACGCGAGTTGGTGAGGCTGGTATGCAGCATATGGGGCAAAACATAAATGGCGATCGCCAGCGCAGGCGCGTAGATGATGTAGGCATGACAGAGCAGAAACGCCAGCGGCGCCAGCAGGAAGACCAGCCGCGGAATGCCAGAGAGAAAGTGCAGCATGGCGTTGGCATAACAGAGCCGCTGTACCCACTTCAGCCCCTTACCAAACAGCGGATTATCAAGGCGGAAGATCTGCACCATACCGCGTGCCCAGCGGATGCGCTGTCCGATATGCGCTGACAGACTTTCGGTCGCCAGTCCGGCCGCCTGAGGAATGCGGATGTAGGCCGAAGTGTAGCCGCGCCGGTGCAGCCGCAGCGAGGTATGGGCATCTTCGGTAACGGTTTCCACCGCAATACCGCCAATTTCATCCAGTGCGCTGCGGCGCAGCACGGCGCAGGAGCCGCAGAAAAAGGTGGCATCCCAGGTATCATTACCGTCCTGCACCAGCCCATAAAAGAGCGAACCCTCATTGGGCGTACGACGAAACCGCCCGAGATTGCGCTCAAACGGATCGGGCGAGAAGAAGTGATGCGGCGTCTGCATCATCGCCAGCCGGGGATCTTTAATAAACCAGCCCATGGTCATCTGCAAAAAGGCGCGCGTCGGCACATGGTCACAGTCGAAAATCACCACAAATTCGCTGCGGCAGTACTTTTTCAGCGCGTGATTGATATTGCCGGCCTTGGCGTGCTCATGGGTGGGACGGACGACATAGTTGATACCCACGCTGGCGGCAAAGTCGCGGAATTCCGGCCGGTCGCCGTCGTCGAGCAGATAGATATTCAGGCGGTCTTTCGGCCAGTCGATGCCCATGGCAGCGTAGATGGTGGGTCTGACCACGCTGAGCGGTTCGTTGTAGGTTGGCACCAGCAGATCGATGCCTGGCCACTGATCCCGATCGACAGGCATCGACACTGGCTGACGATTAAGCGGCCAGAGCGTCTGAAAATAGCCCAGCACCAGCACCACCCAGGCGTAGGTCTCTGCCGCAATAAGCAGCAGACCAAACACCAGACTCAGCGGATCGTCCCAGTTCAGCGTCGAGGTATAGCGCCACCAGAGGTAGCGGCACGATACGGTCAGCGACAGCACAATCAGCATCATGGTCGGGAAACGCCCCGGGATGCGTCGTACCAGCATCGCCAGACTCCAGAGCAGTACCACAAAGATAAACTGCGTCATCAGGCCAAAGGGCTGGCTGATACAGAGCAGCGCCAGCAACGTGGCAAACAGGGCAGTGACGGCGAAGAGGCTGCGTCGCACCAGCGGCGACAGCCGCTTCAGCCACTGTTCGATGCGCACATCGATTCCCTGGGTCTGTGAGTGGGCAACGGCCTTGTCCAGCCAGCGGTAGCCATGGTGGCGCCAGCCAGACAGCGCACCGAGGCCACGGAAACCGCCACGAGCGCGATCGCTCTGCGGCAGGATCACCAAAAGCCACAGCGTCTGGATCAGATAACGCAGGATATCCAGCGGTCGCGGCCGCTCCGGCGAAATGTGCGGATAGAGCCGGCGGCGCTGTTGAATAATCCGCTGCCAGCCTGGCGTTTCGAAGCGAAGCAGCATCAGGCCCAGCACCGACCAGAACAGATGGAGCGCACTGGCGAAGCGGGACGCGCCATTGCCTCGCGCTGTGGTGTAGCCCCTGTGCAGCGATTGCCAGGCGGGCGCCGTTAACAGCCAGCACAATGGATTCAAGAGCTCACTCCATTCAGATTGAGCAGCAGCCAGCTTGCCAGCGTGATGATCTCTTCACTGACCAACGCATGTGGCCGGTATTCACCGACCGGCTGCTTCATCATCAGCGCTTCTGCCAGCGCCTCATCCCGGTGGATCAGCAGCGGTATCAGCGGATTCAGCGAGGCCATCCAGAGCTGATGCAGATCCTGCTGCAGACGGCTGTTGGCATTAAACTGATTGATAATAAACCGGGTGCGCGCCGGAAACTGGCGCTGGCTAAGCCGTAAATGGCAATTCGCGTCTGGCTGAGTGACGCACAACAGGCTGTCCAGCGTCGGATAGAGCGTTTCATGCCAGGGCAGGGTATCGGCAGGCAGATCGAAAATAATCCACTGATAGCGCGCCCGCAGGTCCGGCAATGCCTGGAGCAGCGGCGCGGCGATCGCCTCATTCTGTCTGGCAATAGTCAAAGCATGCTGATGGGACAGCACCCCGTGAGGCAGCAAATCAGGACCATCGGGATAGCGAAGCCCGCTGTGCTGCCAGTCACCGCCCTCGCACAGGGCTTTCATCCAGCCATTATCCTGCTGAGCGGGCAGATTAAAATGCACGCCGAGCTGGCTGACCGGGGAGCCATCGATCAACAATACTCGTTCGCCGAGTGCCGCCAGCGCCCAGCCTAATCCGGCACAAAGAGAAGTCGTGCCGACGCCGCCCCGTACGCCCTGAAGCGCGATCTGCGGCATCAGCGATCGGTCTCAGACTGGCTGGCAAGGGTTTCCGCTAACAGCGGCCAGCGCGACACGATCGCTTTCAGGCGCTCTTCCCGCGCAATGTCGACATAGCGGAAAGAGTGCAAAGAAAACGCATCACGCAACGCACTAATATCATCCTGACGATCGCCATCAGCGGCAACAGGGTTATAGAGATTGTGGTTTTTCATTACTGTTCGCCAAAAATAAAACAACGTCACACTCAGGATGACCGACTGCGCGTACGCGTAAAGGAAAGTTGAAAAATATTTCCAGAAACGCGGCAATTGCAGAACAATGTGAGCCGGCCTGTGATTAGCAATGTTTAAATTTCTCAGGTTACATCCCGGCCTGTCTATAATAAGCTAGCCTGGACTGGAAAAATAACGAATTCAATATGAAAAATTCTTTTTCGCTGGGGCTGTTGCATGTTCAGCCTGAATTAACGGCATTGCAAACGCCTGGCTGTTATTGGGTGACCTGTGCGCGGCAGGATGACGCCCGCACTTTTATTCGACAGGTAATTTCACATCAGCAGGCCGTAACGCTGATCAGCGCTGACCAGCCGCCGCGTGATTTGCTGACGCCCGACCCACCTGGCGGACCCGATCGTATTCCGCTGTTTTCTCTTTCCAAAAGCAAAGGCAGTTTGTTGCAGCTGGAAAGTGATTTTCTGCGCACGCTCGGCAGTAAAAATGGGTTAGTGATATTTAATAGCAACGCAGCGCAATGGGATAAGCTTGATGACGCAGAATTATCCCGCTGGATAAAGGGCATGCGTCAGACGCTGCATAAAAGAAAGCTCACCCTTTTAATCGTGACCTCCGGCACCACAATAATAAATCTGAGTAATCATCTTCAGCGTTATTTTCGTCAGCTGGATGGCGTTGCGCATTTGAGCTTTCAGCAGGATAGCTGGCAGTATCGAATTAACTGGTGGTATGCCGCGGAACGCCTGCTTGCCGATCGGGCAATACGTCTGGGCTGTGAAAATGAGCGATTTTTTACCTTAAATGAAAAGCAGGAACCACTGAGCCTCAACGATGAGCAGCATTATCTTGCGGACAACATCGTGCTCGAGGGCGCGCCGCCGCTTTCACGCCAGTGGCAACTGTTCGAGGATAATGAGCAGGTCTGGTTGCGGGCGCAGCAGGCCAATGCCGCAACGGTGATTTTCAGCCTGACCCGCAGCGAATATATCAACGAACTGGCGAAGATGGTGCACAGCCTGCGTCGTACACGCGGCAACGGCCTGAAAATTGTGGTGCGCGAGATGGGTGCCAGCCTGCGTTATAGCGACGAACGTCTGCTGCTGGCCTGCGGTGTAAACGCCATCGTCCCGACCAACGCCACAATGTCGCGCTTTCTGACCACGCTGGAGGGCCTTCAGGGACAGGTGTTTAACCGTCGCGTTCCCGCCAGTCTTGAGGCGTTAACCGCTTCGTTGCAGCCTCTGCATGAGAAAGGCTACCTGCGTCTCGATGCCTTCTGTCAGTCAGTCGGCCAGTTGATCAGCAATACCCTGCTGCCGGAAAATGATAAGGGCCTGCTGGTCGCGTTGCGGCCGGTGCCACAGCTTAAGCCTCAGCAAATCCTGACGCTCTGTAAACCGCGCCGCTTTGGCGACCTGGTCACAGTGCTGGAAGATCGTGTCATCCTTTTCCTCTCTTCCTGCCGCTATAACGACCTTGATAAGGCATTGAAATATATCTTTTCCCTGCCTCACGACGAGCTGTTTGCTAACCGGATGGTCTGGTTTGAGGATAATCAGATCCTCGCGGAAGTCAGCAATATTAAGAAACTGACGCCGATGGCAATTCAGGATCTGGCTCCGGTATCAGAGACGGCCCGAGCCGCCGTTGAGAGCCGGCCTGAAACACATGAACGCGCTGCACCGCAGCCCATCACTTTACTGCCGGAGAACAAAGCCTGATGAATCTGATGGACTGGGTACAAATTGCGCTACTTATTCTGGTTATCCTGCTGTTCTTAAAGCCATTATATCAAAAATGGCTACCCCGTCGCTGGAACGGCATCATGAATCGTTTGTTGCCAGCGCGCGCGCTTAAATCGGAAGGTTACTGGCAGCGTCAATCCTCTGAAACGGATAGAAAAAATTAATGAATACTGATCAACCCGCGGCGGCCTCCTCTTCCCGCTTCTGGTCCTCCTGGCGCGGACTGGGCGGCTGGAATTTCTACTTTTTACTGAAATTCGGCCTGCTGTGGTATGGCTATCTCAATTTTCACGCCCTGAGCAATCTGGTGTTTCTCGCCTGGCTGCTTTTTCCGTTACCCTCGGCGCGCCTGCATCGCATCCGCCAGTTGATCTCGATTCCGTTTGGCATCGCGCTGTTCTGGCACGACACCTGGCTGCCAGGGCTCAGCAGCATACTCAGCCAGGGCGATCAGCTGGCGGGCTTCTCTGCGGCCTATCTGCTCGACCTGGCCGATCGCTTTATTAACTGGCAAATGGTGGGAGCCGCCTTTGTGCTGCTGGTTCTCTATCTGTTTGTTTCACAATGGATTCGCATCACGGTGCTGGTTTCCCTGATGCTGATCTGGCTTAACGTGCTGACGATTGCTGGCCCGGCGATGTCGCTGCTGCCGACCCGGACGGCCACGCCACAGGTCGTATTGAATCAGACACCCAGCGGCGGCCAGCCAGCCGCCACGCCGGATGGACTGGAGCAGTCTGCGCCGCCGACCAGCGCAAATCTCACCGCCTGGCTGAACCGCTTTCATGAAAGTGAACGCCAGCGCGTGACGCATTTTCCCGACAATCTGCCTGCCGATTCGCAGCCTTTCGACATCCTGGTGATCAATATCTGTTCGCTCGCCTGGTCTGATATGGATGCTTCTCAGCTGCGTAACCATCCGCTGTGGCAGCATTTCGACATCATGCTGAGCAATTACAACGCCGCAACCAGCTACAGCGGACCGGCGGGTATCCGACTGCTGCGTGCCAGTTGTGGCCAGACCTCGCATAGCGATCTCTATAAACCTGCCGATCCGCGTTGCTATCTGTTCGACAATCTGGCGAAGCTGGGCTTTAAAGAGCAGTTGATGATGGATCACACCGGCGTATTCGGTAACTATCTGAAGGAGGTGCGCGAGGGCGGCGATATTCAGGCACCGCTGATGTCACAGGCGGGTATCGCACCAGAACTGACATCATTCGACGGCTCGCCGGTATTCAACGATGCGCAACTGATGCAGCGCTGGCTGGACGACCGCAGCAAAAGCAGCGATGCACGCAGCGCCACCTTCTACAATCTGATCCCGCTGCACGACGGCACCCGTGAACTCGGCAGCACCAAAACGGCACCGTGGAAACCGCGCGCGCAACTACTATTCGATCAGCTTGATGCCTTTATGACGCAGCTGGAGAAGTCGGGCCGCCGCGTCATGGTACTGGTAGTGCCCGAGCACGGTGCCGCGCTGCAGGGAGACAAAATGCAGATGTCCGGCTTGCGCGATATTCCCAGCCCGGATATTACTCACGTACCGGTGGGCATTAAGTTCGTCGGAATGAAGGCGCCGCATCAGGCTCAGCCATTGAACATTGATGCGCCGACCAGCCTGCTGGCCTTGTCAGAGATTGTGTCGCGCGTCGTAGATGGGCAGGTATTTAATGCCCCGAATGTGAATATGTCGGTGCTGACTGACAAGCTGCCACAGACGCCGGTGGTGTCGGAAAATGACGGTGCAGTGGTGATAATGTATCAGGGCAAACCCTGGATCAGGCTGAACGGCGGCGACTGGGTCGCCTATCCGCAGTAACGCGTAACCGCCGGGTTGCAGAGCCTTGACCCGGCAGTTAAAGGCGGGTCAGGCGCGGCGCCTGCTCCCTGTTGAGCGCGTGGCTGTCGATGGCAGAATAGCGGCCAGTGCCGCCATTCTGCCAGTTATCAGCGCTTCTCCTGAAACGCCTGCCAGGTCAGCAACTGCAGACTGGCAGAAAAGTAGTTCTGATCCGCAGCCAGCTTATCGCTCAGATAGCCGGTTTCATTCAGCGTCAGGTCACGTACCGCCAGCAGTCCGCCCTCAAGATGGTAAGGTGCAGGGGCATTCGCCAGCACGTCGAACCAGGCGGGTGTCAGCATGCGGCTGTAACCCTGCCAGACGCGCTGAAACGGCACCAGTGCCAGACTGTGCGGGTCATACCACCAGATGTTCAGCGGCACGCGAATCGCATCGTAACTGAAGCGGTTCGAGTAGCCGACGGCCGGGGCAACCGAACCGTCGGCATTCAGTGCGACCCAGTCCATTGGCAGCCCGGTTTTGCCAAAGCTCAGCTTACCCAGCAGATCAAAGCCATCGTTAATCAGCTTATCCCAGACCTGAAGATGGCTGTGTTCACCAAACTCACGCCACGCCTGAAACAGGAAGTAAGAGGGATTGAGCACCACATAACTGACTTTGTTAAAGCCCTGCGCACCCGGCAGCATCACGGTGTGGCCGCCAAAGCTCGTGACATCCAGCCTGATAATGGCGCGCTGAATACGGTCAGATTCCTGCTGGTAGCTCTCCACCTGCCATTTCTGTGCAGCACGCTGTAGTGCCCAGGCCAGCAACACATCGCCATCCGCGGCGTTATTCTTGTCGGCGACCGGGTTGTCACTGCCCGGCACGTAGCGCCAGTAAAAAAGCTCGGTCTGCGGATTACGCAGCTGGCTGCGCGTCCACTGCCACAACCGATCGAAGGTGGCGCGATCGTCGTTGGCCACCGCCAGCAACATGCCATAACCCTGGCCTTCGGTGTGACTGACGTTGTTATTGGCGGTGTCAGTGATCCGCCCTTCTGAGGTCACAAAGCGACTTTTAAAAGTCTCCCAGCCGCTGGCACTCGCCTGCGCGCTGCAGGCCAGCAGTAAAACAGAGCAGAGCCAGACCCGCCAGAGTGGATTACGTTTCATTTCCGATCCTATTGATATCGATAGTGCAGCGTGCTGCCATCGTTGAGTTCAAGCGTAACCGGCACAATGCTGCTGCCGCCCTGGCCCTGCAACCAGCCCGAAAAAAGTCCGGCCATCACCGCACCAAACGCCGCCTGCCAGTCAGCCGGAGAGTGGATGTTGTCGCCTGCCGGTAAGGCGTGATACGCAATCAGCAGCGCCTTCTCTTCCGGCTGAAGCTGCACAAAGCCCCAGTTAAACCGCGCCAGTTGCAGATTGCACTCGCGCTCCAGATCCTGCACGGTACGCGACTCTGGCAAAGGATAGCGGGTCGCCAGCGATTCCCCCATCTTATAGAGAAAGGCTTCCGCCTCCTGATGACCGGCGTTGGCGATCATCCCGTCAATCAGCACGCTGACCAGGTCAAACCAGCCCGGCTGATACGGATGCGATACCCCCGAATGCTCACTCATTACTTCTCTCCGAACAGGTAACGGACATAGAGCTGTGCGCTGCTTTCGTTGTAGTCACCAAAGGTGTCATAACCCAGCTGGCCGCCAATCGTCACATCTTTATTGAGTTTGTAGTCCGCCCCGGCGTGCAGGTTGTAGCCGATGCCGTTTTTACTGCCGCCGGAGTAGTAAGCGTCTTTCACGCTGCCGCTGGCGGCAAGGGATTCCAGCTCTGACTGCAGGCTGGCATCCGCCGGGAAGTACGCGCTCTTATCCTGACTGTAGGTCTGATAACCGGCTGCACCGCCAATATTCACTTTCAGATCGTCAAACTTGCGTGAGAACTCTATCGGGAACGAGACCGACGCATAGTTCTGCGGGCTGAAGTAGCCGCCCTGACCGTAGCTGAAGTAGCTGAGGTTCTTTGAGAAGTCCATCCACGACAGGCTCATGCCCACTTTCAGCTCGCGATCCTCAGTGTGGAACGGACGGACGTAGGCGCCGGCTGTTGCCTGCAGGTTGTTGTTGCTGGCGACATTCTCGCCGAGATAGCTGTACGCGCCCGCACCAGCATAGAAGCCGGCATCGCCATTGTCGTAGCTTAACAGGGCGTTAGCGCCGTTTTTGGTGACGCGTCCCCAGCGTTTGCCACTGGTTTTATCTTCTGCGCCGACGTAAGAGAGCAGGCTGTCGGTAATCGCGCGGCGCTCACCGGTCAGGATCAGCGTCAGGAAGTCGGTGAGTTTCGGTGACCACTGTACGCCCCCGACCAGAGTACTGAGATCCTGGCCCAGCGGCGTACTGCCGATATCCACTTTATAGCTGTCGCCCTTCAGCGCCAGATTCAGCTCCACGCCCGAAGCGGTTTGCGAATCGGTGGTGGCGTTCGGCAGGTCATTCACCGTTGCACCGCCTGCAGCCACCACCCTGCCCTGACTCAGCGCATTGGTGCCGAAACGGCGCCAGGCATCGGCTGCGCCACTGCCCGCCGTAAGTGACACCGGCGTGGCGGTAAAGTCGAGGCGCGCCGTTTCAAACGGCACGGTAGAGAAGGTCAGCGGCGCTTTAGCTTCCGTCAGCTTGCTCAGGCCCGACTCGCCATCACGCCCGCGCACCTGCACCATGCCCTGACTCCAGCTGCCGGTTTTTTCCTGCAGCGAATCCATCATGGTGTCGACGTCGTGCAGAATCTGTGACTGTTGAGCAACGGTTTCGCTGCCCGCGGCCGGTTCGCCCTGCGTTGTCACGCCAGCGGCAACGCCCGCCGGTGCCGCCTGCCACGGCAGCACGGTGCCGTAGCTGGATGGTGAACGTCCCACCGGCGAAGTATCACGGTTGATAAACGGATTATCCGCCAGCGCCAGTCCGCCCACGGTCGGCACGCTGCCAGGCTGCGCGCCCTGCAGGCCAATCAGCTGACCGCGCGCTGAACGCAGATAAGCCATCGCCTGAGAATGCTCGCCATTGGCTTCCGCGACCCGCGCCAGCAGCAGCAGACGATCCGGTGTCTGAGTCGTACTGTTAAGGCCGCGACTCAGCTCATTAGCGCGCTGCACATTGCTCTGCGCCAGCGCGACGTTGATGGCCCCGACGCGCGCATCCTGCGTCGGCGTATCCTGGGTCATCAGGTAGTCATAGACCACGCCCGCATCCCGGTTCATCTTGCCGTCCTGGTAGAGACGGGCCATCGCGAACATCAGATCGCGGTTCTGCGGATCCTGCTGCAGTGCACCAATCAGCTTGTCATACGCCACCGCGTACTGACGCTGCTGCCGCAGACGATCCACTTCGTTAATCAGATAGCCATTGCGAATACCGGCCAGTTGCGTTGGCGTACTGCGCGCCTGCAGTTCCGGATTGCTGAGGAAGCGCTGCGCCTCACTGCCGAGGCCCGCCTGATTCAGTACCGTCATCTGCGCGGCATAATCGCCCGCATTGCCCTGCACGCCACGCTGCAGGTTAGTCCGCACCACCGAAACGGCGCTGGTGAGATCGCCCGCCTGCGCCAGCTTCTGCGCCAGGTTTCCGGCATCAACCGGGTTGGTAGGTGGATTAACCGTGAGCGCCTTCAGGGTATTCGCGGCGGCAGCCGTCGCGCCCTGCGCCAGATACTGGTCGGCCGTGCTCATCTGCAGATTGAAATTAACCCGCTGCGCCAGTTCACGCATCGCCGCCGTCTTAGCGTTAGCGGGAATACGCGACAGCAACGTGCTGGCCTGCTGCCAGCCGCCGCTTTCGCTGGCGTTAAGCGCACCGGCATACAGTTCGCTGGTGCTGGCCCCGTTGCGCATCACCGGCTGCATCACGTTGGCCGCCAGCAGCGTGTCGCCCTGCTGACGATAAAGCCGGGCTAAATCAAGCCGCAGCCAGCCATCCGTGGGATAGCGCTGAATACCCTGCTGCAGCGTCGCGATGGCAGCGGCATTGTTACCAGCCGCCAGTTGACGCTTCGCCTGCTGACGCAGCGCATCGGCTTCATTGGCCCGTGGCGTGACGCTCTGGCGAACGCTGTCCGGCAATGCACCCAGCAGCGTACTGGCTTCGGCACCCCGATTCTGCTGACGCAGAACGTAGAACAGCCCCTCTTTGGCGCTGCGGTTATCCGCATCGCTTTGCAGAATAGTGCGATAGAGTTGCTCCGCCTGCTGTGGCTGATTGGTGCGGCGCAGCACGTCGGCGCGGAACAGTCTGGCGGCCAGCCCTTTTTCGCCGTCAGCCTGCACCAGCGGTTCGCTTAATGTCAGCGCCTGCGCCGTGTCGCCGCTTTTCAGTGCCTGCTGGGCGCTGGCCAGCTGTGCATAAAAACGCGCATCGTCAGCCTGCTGCTGACGCGATGAACCCTGATCGCCGCCGAGCTGAGCAGACCGCTGAAGATAATCCGCCGCTTCCTGATAACGTCCGGCTCGCTGGGCCACATAGCCCATGCCCGCTAACGCATCGGCATCCTGCGGATTCGCACTCAGTACTTTTTCAAAGCTGGACTGCGCACCGCCGACGTCACCGCTGTTGAGCGCACTGAATCCGGCCCCTTTTTCTGCGCCGCCGACGTTTTTACGGTAGTAGTCGATGACGGCGGAGTCCTGCGGATGACGCTGCTGCCAGGTCTGATAGAGCGCCGCATCTGACGGCTGCGGACCGAGCCACAGCAGCGCCTGACGCAGCGATCGATCGGCATCCTGATTACCGCTCGCCAGCGAACTCAGCACCTCAATGCCTTCGCGACGGGTTGTTTCCTGATAGGTCAGCGCTTTACCCAGCGCCAGCCGCGCGCCGGTGTCCTGCGGATGCTGAGCCGCAAACTGGCGCAGTGCCTCAACCGCCTGCGGCAGCAGCGTACGGTCGCCCGCCATAGTGAGATAATATTCTGCCGCGACGCTGGGTGGTGGCGCATTGCCGCTGAAGGTGTTGCGCCAGGTCTGTAACGCCGCCGGAATATTGCCGCTGCGCGCCTGCTGACGCGCCAGCGCAAGCTGCGCCTGCGGAATGGTCTGCATCTGGCGCGCGTTATCCAGCTCGCCAAGATGCGGATCGTTGGGGGAGACCTGACTCAGACGGGCGCGATACTGCGCCGCCGCCGCAGTGTCGCCGCTCTGCTGTGAATAGAGCGCCAGCAGGTAGAGCGCCTGAGTGTTGTTGGGTTCAACCATCAGCACCTTTTGCAGTGAGGCTGTCGCCAGGTCGTCATGCGCTTTCTGATGCCAGTAAGAGGCCTGATCGAACAGCGCCTGCAACGCCGGGTTGGCGCTTTCCGCCGCCAGCAGCGGCTGTGACAGGGCCAGCGCACTGCCCAGCAGCAACGCCTTACGGATACCGGCACTTAACAGATTTTTTTTCATTATTATTATCCTTACTTCCTGCCGGAATCACGGTCCTGCTTTGGGTTCAGACGTCGCCAGGCGTGACGCTTCAGCATCACCCAGGCCGCACTGCCCACCAGCGCGGAGAGCAGCATCGCCGCCACTGCCAGCAGCACCGAGTGCTGGTTGGCATACCACACCACCATCATGTACCAGGGCAACTCACCGCTGGGGAACTGCGCGCCGACGCGGAAACTGCGGATACCGTTTTCATCGGTAATAATCGCGGTATCGCCACGAATGCCGGCGTTAATCTGCGCTGAACTCAAATCGTTATGCAGTCGCAACAGCTGATCGTCGCTGGTTGCCACCGTCATCACCACCAGCCGATCGCGGTTCCATGGCGATCGATAGCTGAGGAAGCCTCGCCACGCTTCGTTGGAGGAGAAGTAACGATCGGCATCCAGCTGCTGACGACTCCAGTCACCGGTCAGCCAGCCGCGTAATTTTTCCAGCGTATCGGGCTCTTTCACCCCAAAGGTGCTGCCAGTCGCGTCATAAGGGGAAGCCGCCAGCATCGCCTGGTTAAAGGCGCTGTTGCCGGTGGTGCTCACCGCCAGCAGATCGCTCTGCTGTATGCGCGCCAGATGGGTGCCGCCAGTCGGCAGGCCAAACAGTACCTGATTCTGTGTCAGCGCCAGACCGGTGGCTTTACCAGCCCGCGCCGCCAGATCCAGCAGCGTTGACAGTTCAGCATCGCTGGGCGTTTCCGGCAGCAGCAGCGTGGTCTGGCTGAAATCGGCCAGACGTGAGAACGGGAAAGAGGCACCCACAAAGTAAGAGAGGTTCGGCAGCATGCTGAAGTGACGGGTATGGCTCAGATCGATCCATGAATCCTCTTCAATCCGGCTCTTGATGTTGTTGTTCAGTAACACACCGCAGGGCGCATCAGCCCGCGGTTTGATATTGAAGTAGAGCGCCAGCTGGTTATCGCCATAGATCAGGTAGGGTTCGAGATTAAGCTGATACTGCTCCTGACGCGCATCACCGCCCAGACGGTGCCAGGCGTTCTCCAGCAGGCCGACTTTGTTCACCGTCAGATTGCGCAGAAAAGTGCCGTTGAGCATGACGTTAAGGAAGGAATTATCCTCATCGATCCAGCTTTCGGACGGGAAGCGATAGTGCAGATTGACCGGCACTGTGTCGCCATCCCACAGGAACAAATCAGGCGCGGCGCGGAAGTTAACACGCAGCGCATCATGCCAGATGCCGCTGCTGGTCAGACTCTGATCTTTACGCAGTAGTTCGCTCAGTCGTACCGGGCGGTCAGTGTTAATCCAGCGCGGGGCATCGTAAGGTTTGCGGTTTGCAATAGTCTGTGCGGGGACCTGCAGATGACTCTCATCCGTCGTCAGTGGCTGCGTCGTCAGACGGTTCGCCGCCTGACGCAACTGGTCCTCATTGTTGCCACTGACCAGCAGCAATTTGTAAACCGGATTATTGGGATTATCCACCACCTGCAACATCGGACCGTTACTGGCCGGGAAAGTCAGGGTGCCGATCCGGTCACCAGGATGACCAAACAGGATGCCGTTGTGTTCCGGCAGTTCGCCGCGCACCACCGGGAAACGGATGCCGCGATAATCACTCTGAATGCCAAGCCAGGATGTCACCAGTGCCGCCGCGCTGACAGCATCGGCTGAAACATGACTGGCAAAGCCCACCGTCACGGTGGACGCCGTCATCCGCTGAGGATCCAGGAAGGGGCGCGGGAAATTACGCAGGCTGGTGCCGATATTGAGCTTCTGACCCTCAAGGTACAGCGAGGTGTTCGGCAGAATGGTGACCTGATACTGCTGTGCGCTCTCTCTTTCACACAGCAACTTGTCCGCATCATTGATTTTAAAACTCAGATTGTTCGCCGACACCACCATCGCCGCCGGAATATCCAGCTCATAGTCGCTGACATCGCTGTCCGTCGCACCCAGCGGCAGCGTGCCGAGCGGCTGACCATTCAGCATCAGTTGCAGCGACGTATTGCGTGCCGCCAGCGCAGCTGAGACGCGCAGCGTCAGATTAAGTCGCGCATTGGTGATGACTTCATCGCCGGGCAGGGTAAAGGTGATGCCCGACTGAAGCTGACCGCCGGTCAGCGTGATGCCGCGCGACTGGCCCATCTGGGCCACTGAAATAACACTACTGATTGGCTGATTGATGGCAGCCGCGATCGGCGGCTGCGCTTCTGCAACCGGCGCAGCTACCTGGCCTGGCGCGTAGGGCAGCGCACTGGCGGCCGCTTCCAGCGCGGGATCGGCACTGCTCAGGCCCTGCGGCAGGGGTACTGCTGACAGCGCGCTGCTGTCCTGGGTCACCGCGCCGGTGGCGGCTATCGGCGCGGTCGTCTGGGCAGAAGCCGCCGCCTCACCGGTCGATGACGCGGTCTGAGGCGTTGAAGTCGCGTCACCGGTCACTGAAGATGGCTGAGTTTGTGATGTCGCCTCGCGACCTGGGGCGTAAGAGGCGTTCACCGGGGGTGCCATGGCATTGGGTGATGCACTCTGAGGCGCCGATGCCGGTGCAGATTCTGCGAACGGTGTCGCAGATGGCGCATTTGCCGCTGGTGACACTGACGGCATTGCAGACTCTCCACCGCTGACCGGAGCGGCTACCTGGTCTGAACCTGCCGTCTGGGTGGAACCATTATTTATGGGTGCCACAGATGCCGCATCGCTGACCGGATCCAGATTTGTCGCGGGTGCAATGACGGTGGCATCGGCAGGCTGCGTGGCGGAAACGGCATCAGACGGCGTCGGAGCCGGACTGTTTACCGGCGCACTGGCAGGCTGCGCGGTGGAAGCAGCATCAGACGGCATCGGAGCCGGACTGTTTACCGGCGCACTGGCAGGCTGCGTGGCGGAAACAGCATCAGGCGGCGTCGGGGCTGAACTGTTTACCGGCGCAGCACTGCTGTTATCAGTAGCAACCGGCGTTTCCGCGCCAGCGGGCGTCAGCCATAACGCTGCGGTCAGTGAACTGGCCAGCAGAATTTGCGTCAGGATCTTCATGCCGCCCCATCCTCTTTCGCCGCCGCGGCAACCGGGTCGACATTTTTACGTTTATCGTGGCGGCCTTTCCAGGTCAGCCAGAACAGCTCAAAGACGGTACGGATAATAGTGCCCAGCGAAATCAGCGGGTTGTCCTGCTTATACTCCGGCTGAATCCAGGCATCAGCACGAGCCAGCACCACACGGACCAGTTCGCGACGACGCGCCAGCGGCATCGCCTCAAAGCGCAGACGGATGCTCTCATCATCGCCGGAAATCTGACTGACCGGGATAGTGATCGCGCCGGATTTCAGCAGCAGATCAATCTCTTCAATCTCATCAGTTTCATGACGTCCATCGGGTGCATCAAGCTGCGCGCCGCCCATCGAAAGGTTGCTGGTCTGGGTGCGCGATGAAATGCCGCTGGCGTAATGAATAATCGCCGGGATTTGCACTTCAACACGGATGGTTTTACGCACCTGCTTGGTTTCGCGCGCCACGGCAATTGCCGCCATCAGAATGATCAGGCTGAAGATCGCCCAGCCGACGTTGAGCGCGATAACGTAAGGATCGACGCCAAAATAGTCATGCATCACGGCACGCACCACGCCGGCTACAATGCCAATGCCCAGCAGCAGCGCCACAATCACATGCGGACGCACGATGTGGAAATCGAAGAAGCCCTGATCCAGCACGCCGCCTTTATCGGTCACGTTAAACTTGCCATGTTTTGGCGACAACAGGGTCAGAATGGTCGGGATCACCAGATGGAAGCACATCACCGTCTCATAAATTTCACCCCAGAAGGTGTAACGGAAACGGCCATTCATTCGTGAGTTAACGTAGAGCGACATCACCAGATGGGGCAGCACATAGGCAAAGATCAGCGAGGCCGATGAGTGAATAATATTCAGGTTAAACAGCAGGTAAGCCAGCGGTGCGGTCAGGAAGGCAACGCGTGGCAGGCCAAACTGGAAATGCAGCATGGCGTTGAGATAGCAAAGACGCTGCTGCCACTTCAGGCCACGGCCAAACAGCGGGTTATCGACGCGGAAAATCTGTGTCATGCCACGCGCCCAACGGGTACGCTGAATGATATGCAGGCCCAGACGTTCTGTTGCCAGACCGGCAGCCAGCGGGATCGACAAAAAGGCTGAGCCCCAGCCCAGTCGCTGCATTTTCAGGGCGGTGTGTGCATCTTCGGTCACGGTTTCAACGGCAAAACCGCCAATCTCTTCCAGCGCTGAACGACGGATCACCGCACAGGAGCCACAGAAGAAAGTGGCATTCCAGTTATCATTACCCTGCTGCACCGGGCCATAAAACAGCGAGCCTTCGTTTGGAATGCTGCGTGCTGCGCGCAGGTTACGCTCAAAGGGATCGGGAGAATAGAAGTAGTGCGGCGTCTGTAGCAGCGCCAGCTTCGGATCTTTCAGGAACGGTCCGACCGTCGCCTGCAGGAAGGTGCGCGTCGCCACGTGGTCGCAGTCGAAGATGCAAATCAGCTCACCTTTGGTGATTTTCATCGCATGGTTGAGGTTCCCGGCTTTGGCATGTTTATTGTCGTCACGGGTGATATAACCCACGCCGACATCCGCCGCAAAGCGGGCAAACTCGCTGCGCTTGCCATCATCCAGCAGATAGACCCTGATTTTGTCACCCGGGTAGTCGATACACTGCGCCGCGAGTACGGTGTCGCGCACCACATCAAGACTTTCATTGTAGGAAGGCACATAAATATCGACCGTCGGCCACAGGCTGGTGTCGTCCGGTAAGGGTTCAATCGTGCGTTTTAATGGCCAGGTGGTTTGCAAGAAGCCAAGAATTAAGATCAGCCAGACGTACAGCTCCGCCAGATATAAGCCAATGCCTAAGATAGCTTCAACTTCGGAATTAAAGTGCAGCGTCTCGGTGGTCCGCCACCAGATATAGCGGCTGGACATCAGCGCAGAGAGAACCACCATCACCACCGTTATTTTGCGGCTCTTGCTGAAACCCAATAAAAACATCATGCCGATGCTGATCAGACCAAAAATATACTGTTTCTGGCTGTCCATTGGCGTAATGATGATCACCGCCGCAACGGGTGCAAGCACCAGCAGCAGCAGGTAAAACCCGATTTTACTCATGATTCACCCTGAGAAGAGCTGTGTAAGTCAGTCGCCTGGCAGAAGCCGACTAAAAGTGGTTTGTGCGGATGGGAGCCTGAACTTCGCCATTACCCACGGTGATATTCAGAATGCTGCTGACCCTTTTCGCGATCAGTTCAATATCAAATGCCGCTGCGGAGGCGGGACTGAAATCGTAAACAGACTGCTGCGAAGCATTGGCTTCACCCACACTTTCATCGCGGTGAACCACGCCCAGTAAATTATCGCCCAGGCGCTGCTGCATAAACGCGGTGACATCGCGATTGATATTCCGGCGGTTGTCACACTGGTTAAGGATGAAATAGTGACCCTGCTTATTATTGAGCGGCTTACCGATCATCCGGTTCTCTTCAATCTGCGGTAATAACGATACTGATGCGGTATCGGCTAACATCACTACTAAATGCATATCGGCCAGCGCCGTCATTGCTTTAAGGGCGGGGCCCGGGCCCGGCGGGAAATCAGCCACGATCACCAGACCGGGATAATTGAGCACCGTATCCAGACCGCGCTTAATAAAGTGGGGATCTTTCATCAGGTTCTCTTCGAACCGTTCGCGCTGCGGCTCCGTGACGTCGCCATAGGGCAGCACAAAGATATTACCGCCGGTGGTAAGAATCGACTGGCTCCAGTCCGCCTGCTCTTCTGAGCGCGCCACAAATCCGCGGCCATCATGAAGCGGCACGCCAAAGTGAAGACGCAGTGCATTCTGCACATCAAAATCAATCGCCAGAACTTTGCTACCGGAACGCGCCAGACTCCAGGCCAGATTCGCCGCCAGCGTGGTTTTCCCCACGCCCCCCTTCGGCGAGCACACACAAACTAATGGCATAGCGCAATCTTCTCCAGTAACGGTTTGAGTAAGGTTTCTTTCGGCAGATTAATCTCGCGCGAGCGGAACAGCGCACCAAATCGCCCTGGCTCAGAATGGGTGGCGGTGGGTGCGACGACGGGCTGAAGCTCCGCCACGGTGGCAGGCCGGACCGGCTCAGCACGCAGCATGGTCGCAGGCTCAGCCACGGCCACTTTTTGCAGTGGCGGCGGTGGCGGAAAGAGTGATGAAGGACCGCGTGCAGTCGTGCTGGTTGCTGGCAGGTTACTGCCTGACAGGCTATCGAGAATCGAGGTGCGAGCTGCCATTGCCGGTTGCGCAGTGAGTGCGGCATGTCGTGCCGGTGCCCCAGGCGGTGGAGCCGTAAACTCATCACCACGCAACGGCTGAGGTTGCGGCAGGTCAATACGCTCGCCGCCGCCAAACGGGGTCTGATGTTCTTCTTTCGCCAGCTGGCGAATCAATGCCCATTTACTGTGTTCCGCCGCTTCCTGCGTCTGGCCAGACATATCTTTAAAGTCGATGTCGAGCGTTTGCGTTTTCTCTTTAAAACGCTGCAAATCATCGTAATTATTCTTCATTGGCCATGGCCTGCAACAAGGTGGGAATTTTCCTGGAATATAACACATCCCTTTAATATCAGTCAGAAAAACCTGATTACAAAAAAAGCAATTTCAATCAAATTGTTTAATCATAAAGATTCAATAGTGGCGGAAGAAAGCCTTTTCTGAGTCATTGCCGCTGATAATTAATAAGTAATACTTAAGTTAAATTCATTAGCCCTCTTTTAATAATTTTTCAGAAAATACCCCTCTTACAACCTCTGGCACTGCCAGGCTGACTCCTGTAAACAGCCTTTCAAAGAGCCTTCAGGCTGCCGCAGGCGCAAAAAAATCGCATTTCTGCCATAAGTGATTGAGGCTATTTATCTTTTTTCACTGCAAATATCGCCAGAAGGAAAACAGGTTAAGACTGATAACGGAAAAAGAGGAGGAATAACCAGAAAGTGCTCGCTGACCTGCCAGCAGTGCGGCTTGCAGCTGAGTTGAGATAAAAAAAGGCTCCAGAAAGGAGCCTTCGGCTGGGGAGTTAAGATCGCGAACAGGCTCAGAGGGCATACGCCTTACGCAAAGACGCAAAAGACGCCATCCCTGGCAGGCTCAGCGCGGGCGATTACGCACCTCATCCCTGAGGGGCGCCCGTAGCCGGGCCAACGCGTTGCGTTGTTCAAAAACGCTCCCGGCGTTTTTGTTCGGGGGGCGCAATGTTTTGCTACAGGCCTGTGCTCCCATCGCTTTCAATTTTGTGCGGTCTGTAAACACCAGAATGCGCTGCCAATCCTCAGCTGACCTTTTCTGCCACGCCGACCGGTTGATTCTCATCCTGATCAACCGCGAAGCAGGCAATCTCCTGTCCGCCATAGTTTTTCAGCTTCGGCTGCAACTGCACGCAGGTGCCAAAACGTCGGTGGCAGCGCGCATTAAAGGCGCAGCCCGGCGGTGGATTGAGCGGGCTCGGCAGCTCGCCGGTCAGCTTAATGCGCTCACGACGGTCGTCTGGATTAAGCCGCGGCGTCGCCGACAGCAAAGCCTGGGTATAAGGATGCCGCGGGTTGGCAAAAATCGCCTCTTTACTGCCCTTCTCTACGCACCGGCCGAGATACATCACCATCACCTCATCGGCAATGTGTTCCACCACCGACAAATCGTGCGAGATAAAGACATAAGAAAGCCCCATATCCTGCTGCAGATCCATCATCAGGTTAAGCACCTGGGCACGCACCGACACGTCGAGCGCCGAAACCGGCTCATCGGCAATCAGGACGTCCGGATCGAGCATCAGCCCACGCGCGATGGCGATACGCTGACGCTGCCCGCCTGAGAACATGTGCGGGTAGCGGTCGTAGTGCTCGGTTTTCAGGCCGACTTTTGCCATCATCTCCAGCGTCTTCTCGCGGCGTTCCGCGCGGGTCAGCTGGGTATTAATCACCAGCGGCTCTTCCAGAATCTGGCTTACTTTTTTGCGCGGATTGAGTGAGCCGTACGGGTTCTGGAACACGATCTGGATTTTCTGGCGACGCAGCTTCTGCGCCTGGGGATCATGTTTCAGCAGATCCTGACCGTGCCAGTAAAGCTGCCCTTCGGTCGGGGTTTCAATCATCGTCAGCAGGCGGCCCAGCGTGGATTTCCCACAGCCTGACTCGCCTACCACCGCCAGTGTTTTACCGCGTTCCAGATTAAAAGAGACGCCATCCAGCGCTTTGACCAGACGTTCCTGACCAAACAGCCCCTTCTTCACCGGGTAGTGCTTCTTCAGATCAATCGCCTGCAGCAGGAACTGATCTTTCGTGGTTTCATGACTCATAAGTTGGTCTCCCGGCATCGTCCAGCGGATAGTGACACTTAGACTGGCGTCCTGGAATGGTGCGCAGTTCAGGTTCTTCCTGACGACAAAGGTCAGTCGCATAGGGACAGCGTGGATTAAGCAGACAGCCAATCGGGCGGTCATACTTGCCCGGTACCACGCCAGGCAGCGAGGCCAGGCGTGCTTTATCGGCCGCGAACTCCGGCAGCGCACGCAGCAGCGCCTGCGTATAAGGATGGCGCGGCGCCTTAAAGATATCGGTCGCTTTACCGCTTTCCACCACCTGACCGGCATACATCACGATAATGTGGTGCGCCGCTTCTGCCACTAACGCCAGATCGTGAGTAATCAGGATCAGCGCCATGTTCTCCTGCCGCTGCAACTCCAGCAGCAGTTCGATGATCTGCGCCTGAATAGTCACGTCGAGCGCCGTGGTCGGCTCATCGGCGATTAACAGCTTAGGCCGACAGGCGATCGCCATGGCAATCATCACACGCTGGCTCATGCCGCCCGACAGCTGGTGCGGATAGACATCGAGCCGTGACGCGGGATCGGGAATACCAACCTGATTCAGCAGGTCGATCGCCCGCTGACGCCGGGTGCGTTTATTGCCGCCCTGATGCACCTTGATCGCTTCCATGATCTGGAAACCTACGGTGTAGCAGGGATTCAGGCTGGTCATCGGGTCCTGAAAAATCATCGCCACTTCGGCGCCCACCAGCTGGCGGCGCTCACGTTCGGAGATGTTCTGCAGGTCGCGCTGGTTGAACTCCAGCTTCTCAGCCATCACCTTGCCGGGGAAATCGATCAGCCCCATGATCGCCAGGGAACTCACCGATTTACCAGAGCCGGACTCGCCCACGATACCCACGACCTGGCCCTGCTCAACCTGATAACTGATGCGGTCAACCGCGCGGAACGGTGCTTTATCGTCGCCGAAATGCACCGATAGTTTGTCTACATTTAATAACGCCATCTCGGTGCCTCTTTACTGCTTGAGTTTCGGGTCGAGTGCATCACGCAAACCATCGCCCATCAGGTTAAATGCCAGCACGGTAAGCAGAATGACCAATCCAGGGAAGGTCACTACCCACCAGGCACTTTGCGCATACTGCAGGACGTCGGAGAGCATCGTACCCCACTCCGGCGTTGGCGGTTGCGCACCCATACCGAGAAAGCCCAGCGCCGCCATATCGAGAATGGCGTTGGAGAAACCTAATGAAGCCTGCACGATCAATGGTGCAAGGCAGTTAGGCAGAATATTCACAAACATCTGGCGCAGCATACCGGCACCGGCCACGCCGGAGGCGGTCACATAGTCGCGGTTCACTTCCACCAGCACCGCCGCGCGGGTCAGACGGATATAGTGCGGCAGCGCCACAAAGGTCAGCGCGATAGAGGCGTTAACGATCGAAGGGCCAAAGATGGCGACCAGTACCAGCGCCAGCAGCAGGCTGGGCAGCGCCAGCATGATATCGACGACACGCATGATGATGGCATCGACCACGCCGCCGAGATAACCGGCCAGCAGGCCAAATATCACGCCGAAAATCAGTGACAGCACCACCACCAGGCAGCCAACCAGCAGCGACAGCCGCGCGCCGTACATCAGACGCGACAGCACATCGCGGCCTACATCGTCGGTGCCCAGAATGTAGCTCCAGCTGCCACCTTCCTGCCAGACCGGCGGATGCAGCAGCGCATCGCGGAACTGCTCAGCAGGGGCATGCGGGGCCAGCACATCGGCAAAAATGGCGCACAGCAACACAATGATGATGTAGACCAGGCCCACAACGGCGCCCTTGTTACGTTTAAAGTAGTGCCAGAATTCCTGAAACGGGGTCATCGGCTTGGGTGCAACGGTAACGCTGCCGGGATCAACAACAGACATGATGCCCCCTTATTTCTTATGACGTATGCGCGGGTTAACCACGCCATACAGCAGATCAACCAGCAGGTTGACCACAATAATCAGTACTGCTGTCAGCAGCACCCCGCCCTGCACCACCGGATAGTCACGGCGCTGCAACGCTTCAATCAGCCAGCGACCCAGGCCCGGCCACGAGAAGATGGTTTCGGTCAGAATCGCCCCGGCCAGCAAGGTGCCGACCTGCAGGCCAATCACCGTAACCACCGGCAGCATGGCGTTTCGCAGCGCATGCACTACGATCACGCGCATCCGCGTCAGGCCTTTGGCACGCGCAGTACGGATGTAATCTTCACCCAGCACTTCGAGCATCGCCGATCGCGTCATTCGCACAATCACCGCCAGCGGAATGGTGCCGAGCACGATGGCAGGCAGAATCATGTGCATCACCGCATCGTGGAAGTCGCCCGGCTCACCCCAGAAGAAGGTATCGATCAGCATAAAGCCGGTCAGCGGCATGGTGTCATCCAGGAAGACGGTGTCGCCGACCCGCCCGGAAACCGGCGTCAGGTTGAGCTGTACCGAGACCAGCATGATCAGCATGATGCCCCACCAGAAGATCGGCATGGAGTAGCCGGTCAGTGAGATCCCTACGGCGGTGTGATCGAAAATCGACCCCCGCTTCACGGCGGCCATGACCCCAACCGGGATACCAATGGCCACGGCAAATATCATGGCGCAGATGCCGAGTTCCAGCGTCGCTTTGAAGCGCGGAACAAACTCATCCCAGACCGGGATGCGGCTCTTAAGTGAAATGCCCAGGTCGCCATGTAATACGCCGTTAATGTAGTTCAGGTACTGTTTCCACAGCGGCTGATCCAGACCTAACAGCGCCATTAACTGTGCATGGCGTTCAGGAGAAATACCGCGTTCGCCCGCCATGATCAGTACCGGATCGCCGGGGATCATGTGAACAAATGCGAAGGTGAGTAATGTAATACCGATAAACGTTGGGATGACAAGGCCCAGACGTCGGAGTATGAACTGCAGCATAATCCGGGTTCTCTCTTGTCCGCGCGACCGTCGCCGCGAGGGTAGTTATTGCTTACATCTGACGATCGGGTAGGCCCGACCGCGACGCAGACAGGCTGCGCCTCTACCGTTTCCAGTAAAACAGGGAGATAAAGCCGGGGCGACGCGCAGCCACCCCGGAAAAGGCGACAATTATTCTTTAATGTCTACCTGAGCAAAGTAGTGTCCGCCCAGCGGATCGACTTTGTACCCGGAGACTTTCTTGCTGACCGGTTCGTATACCGTTGAGTGCGCGATCATCAGCGCCGGTACCTGGTCATGCATCACAACCTGTGCCTGCTTGTAGTACTCGATGCGCTTCGCCTGATCGGCGGTGGCGCGAGCTGGCTGAATCTGATCCTCAAAGGATTTATCACACCAGCGCGAGTAGTTAGAGCCATCTTTTGCCGCTGAACAGCTGAACAGGGTGGCCAGGAAGTTATCCGGATCCCCATTGTCGCCGGTCCAGCCCATCATGACGGTCTGGTGCTCGCCTGCTTTGGCGCGCTTCAGATATTCGCCCCACTCGTAGGTGACGATTTTGGCTTTGACGCCAATCTTCGCCCAGTCGCTCTGGATCATCTCAGCCATGCGGCGCGCATTCGGGTTGTAAGGACGCTGAACCGGCATCGCCCACAGGTCGATTGAGAAACCATCTGCCATGCCCGCTTCTTTCAGCAGCGCTTTGGCTTTCTCAGGATCGTAGGCGTAGTCTTTCACGTCGTCGTTATAGCCCCACATCGTTGGTGGGATCAGGTTTTTAGCAGGCTGACCTGCACCCTGATAAACGGCTTCGATAATCGCCTTTTTGTTGACCGCCATGGTCAGTGCCTGACGCACTTTCAGGTTATCCAGCGGTTTTTTCTCAACGTTGTACGACAGATAGCCGACGTTCAGGCCAGCCTGCTCATACAGGTTGATGTTTTTGTCCTGCTTCATACGCGCGATGTCAGCCGGGTTTGGATAGGGCATGACCTGACATTCGCCCTTCTGCAGCTTGGCGTAACGCACTGAAGCATCCGGGGTAATGGAGAAGACTAAGCGATCGATTTTCGGCTTGGTGCCCCAGTAATCCGGGTTAGCTTTGTAAAGGATGCGCGAATCTTTCTGGTACTGCAGCAGCTGGAACGGACCGGTACCGACCGGATTCAGGTCGACGTTTTGCGGGGTGCCCGCTTTCAGCATGTTGTCAGCGTACTCTTTCGACAGAATCGAGGCGAAGTCCATGCCAAGGTCAGCAAGGAACGGCGATTCAGGACGCGTCAGCACAAAGCGCACGGTGTTCTCGTCCACTTTTTCAATTTTGCTGATCAGCTTCGGCATGTCCATGCCTTCGAAATATTCGTAGCTGCCGCCGGAGACGCCGTGATAGGCGTTGTTTTTATCCAGCTGGCGTTCAAAGGTGAACACCACATCATCCGCATTGAAGTCGCGCGTCGGTTTGAAATCTTTGGTGGTCTGCCACTTCACGCCTTTGCGCAGGTGGAAGGTGTAAGTTTTACCGTCTTCACTGACATCCCACTTCTCTGCCAGCGCAGCGTGCAGTTCGGTGGTGCCGATAGTGAACTCAACCAGTCGGTTGTAGATCTGACGTGAGCTGGCATCGTAGGTGGTGCCCGAGGTGAACAACTGCGGGTTAAAGCCTTCCGGAGAACCTTCAGAACAGTAAACCAGGGTTTTTGCCTGAACACCGGCGGCGACAGTCATAGCAATCAGGCTCAGACCGACCTTCAGCATCCCGGATTTAGCCAGGGAGTTGATCATGCTTTTGCTCCATTGTGATGTGATGTTGTGTGTATTGCCCGACCTCTGATTTTTTTATGCGGTTCAGGCGTACCACCGAACAGGTGGTTAAAGCACGCTACGTTTTTTTTGTTTTTTCTTATGCAGATGGTGCATTCAGAAAATTCCGTAACTGTGCGTTTATTGACGCATCAATTTGTCAACAGTTGCAAAGAACGTCAATACAACGGTTACTTATTTACACAGAGTGTGAGGGATAGCATGCAACGGTAATAAAAACCCTTTCGGCCTAAAAGCCATACAATGCACAGCGCTACTGGTCTGATTTCCGTGCATTGTGCTGGATGGTTGTTCTATCGCTAGTGATTCTCACCGCTAAAAAACTTAAAACTTTTACCGGCAAATGTTGAATAACTGAACGATTCACCGTGCGTTATGACGTTCATCCAGCGGAATATGCTGGTAAAGAAGCATAAGAAATCAGCATGTTGCCGCTTTCGGTCATAAGAAGAATGTGTCGCGAATTATGATCGCATCTCTTATATGGCAAGGCCTGCCAGCGGGTAAGTGATGATAACAACGGCTGGTAAACAGAATGCGCGGTGGATGGGGTTTACTGGAACTTTCTGGAAGGTGACAGCTGAGGTTTGGATCTGTCAGCCGTCTGAGGCTCCCAAATAAGTACCTGATGCGTCTGCCAGACGTGAAGCGAAGGGAGCATACGCCTGGAGCAAAGCATCGCGGGCCAGGGATGGCCTGCGTTGAGCCTGCCAGGGATGGCGTTTTTGCGTCTTTGCGGAAGGCGTATGCTCCCTGAAGCCCACTCAGCGGTAATAATGTGAATGCTTAGCGGTCAGATCGAGACTGCTTCGGGAACACGGCCAGATCGGAAAGGCGCTTAAACCATCCATGGACGCTCGGCCCACGCCGTCCATGGCGTGGGACGCTTTCCTCCTCTGCCCGTGTTCCCTTCGCCTTAAGATTGTTGATTGCTGTCAGCGTCACTCTGGTTTGGATCTGTCAGCTGTCTGAGATGCTTCTGTAAGTACCTGATGCGTCTGCCTGGCGTATGCTCCCTGAAGCCCGCTCAACGGTAAATCCGTACCTTTCATCCACTTTTCTTCAGACGAAAAAAAACCTGTCTTTTCAGACAGGTTTCTTAAATATGGTCGGCGAGAGAGGATGACTCTGCTCTGCGAGCAGCGCCCTTCGGGCCGTTGCTGAAGCAACGTTGTCTCGCTACGCTCGGCTCAAACCTCCTTCGGAGGTTCTCATCCTCTTTTCTTCAGACGAAAAAAAACCTGTCTTTTCAGACAGGTTTCTTAAATATGGTCGGCGAGAGAGGATTCGAACCTCCGACCCACTGGTCCCAAACCAGTTGCGCTACCAAGCTGCGCTACTCGCCGATGGGGGCGCATGTTACTGCTACCCCCGATCAGCGTCAACCGCTTTTTATGCTTTTGCCGCCAATCGCCTGGAAAGCACGCGGTTACCGGGAATCAGCCGCCTGCTTTACCCTTTTCGACCACTATTACAGCGGTTTAGCCTGACCATTACCCGGTGCCTGACACCAGTTGTTGGCCGGGTTAATACCGCCATCTGGCGAGGTGTAACCCAGACAACCCAGGATGGTATCGAACAGCTCAACGTGGCGATGGGTCCGGCCCACACGCTGCTGCGCCTGCAGACGCTCAAAGTTGCTGCGGTTCTGACTGTCTTCCAGATACTTATCTGACGCCCAGACCATCATCGGCACCCGGAACTGCTCAGGCGGAGCCATCTCACGCGGCGTGCCGTGCAGATGCATATTCTCGCTAATCGACTCACCATGGTCGGCGGCATAGAAGACAATCGCCTTCTTATCACGCAGCTGATCCAGCACGCTATCCAGCATGCTATCGACATACAGCACCGAGTTGTCATAAGCGTTGATCAACTGCGCTTTGCTGCAGGTCTCATCCACGCCCATACACTCCGGCTGATATTTCGCGAAGCTGCGCGGATAACGCTGTGAATAGAGGTAGTGCGAACCTTTGGTGTGCAACACAATCAGATGCTTACCTTTCGGGAAACGATCCAGTGACGCTTTCATCTCCGGCACCAGCAGCATGTCATCCACCGCTTTGCCCTGATTACGCTTCTCTGAACCGATCTGCTCACGGAAGGCAAAATTGTTGGCATTGATGTTGTCGTAGAACCAGACTTCGCTCTGCATCGCAAACAGCTCAGAGGTGAAGCCCAGCTCTTTCATCACCGCAAACACATTCTGCTCTTTCAGCGTACGGCCCGGATTATCCATGGTGCCGCCTTCGCGCACGAACATGCAGCGCAGTGACAACTTAGTCGCGGTATCACAGGACTCGCCCCGGAATGCCACCAGGTTCTTCTCTTTCGACAGCTTCGGCGTAGTGTCACGCTCATAGCCCAGCATCCCCATGTGATCCCAGCGCGTGGTTTCGCCAATCACAAACACCACATAGGTATCATCAAGCCCGGCAGGCGCGACGTAGGTAAACTTCTTCGCCGGATCCAGCAGCTCCTGGCTGTTCAGCGACTCATCCACACGGGTCCAGGCAAACAGGCCCACAGCCGCCAGCCAGTTCGAAGGAAGATAAGAGTGCGCCACCACACCGCCGTAACTCGGCAGATCGATGTTAGTGATCTCTTCGTTATGCTTCTGCAGCTTGTCGAAAAACCGAATCGGCAGCCAGACCAGCGCCACGCAGAGCAGCATGATCAGGGTGGGTTTCAGGCGCTGTCCCGGCGTACGCAGCTGTTCATTCAGCGTCATGCTCAGCTTATTGCGCCAGATCATCAGCAGTGGCAGCGCGCTGACCAGCACCATCCACAGGATGAAATGGTAACCAATCACCTCTTTAGAGAGATCGGTGTCAGTCGTCATCACCGAAGCCACAATGCCGTAGCCGATCACCACGTTAAAAAACGCCATGTAATAGGCGGCGGCAACCGAAATCAGCACAATCAGCGTGGCCAGCACGCGATAAAACCACTTTCCTCCCAGCGACAGCAGACGCATCAGGAAGAAAGTCAGCACCACAATGGCCACTACCTCGGTGACGGCAGTCAGCCAGTTCGTAACCGTAGAGTGCCTGAGAAAACCGTCAAAACGACGATAGAAAATCGGCAAATTCAATAAGATACCGAGATAGAGCGCCAGCAAGAGCGATAACTTCTGCTGAGTCAGGGTTTTAATGTAATTCATGAAAAAAGGTGTTTCTCCGGTGTGAAGCGCTTGACCAAATCTTTTATGTGACTGCCGAAACGCGGCAGAGTTCGCTGAATAAGCGGACCGGACAAGATGAAGGAAAATTCTGAACGGATTTACAGGCTATAATGCGAGGTGGCTCAGTAAAACATGGTCGCGTTTGATAGACCAGAAAATAATCGTTGTCGACCTGATTAGCACATTTTTTGTACACATCGAACAGGAACGGCCAGGTGGGCTGTCGCAGCAGACAGCAGCAGGAGAGCGAAAATGAGAGAGGGAAAAAAGTGCGGGCCTGATAGTTTCAGGCCCGCAGCACGCTTAGCGAATAATGTTCAGCGTGACATCGATGTTGTTGCGGGTGGCGTTTGAGTAAGGACAAACGATGTGTGCCGCATCAACCAGCTTCTGCGCTTCTGCTTCATCCATCTCTGGCAGATGAATGTTCAGGGTCGCTTCAATACCAAAGCCATCAGGGATAGGGCCGATACCCACTTCACCTTCGATCCAGGCGTCTTTTGGCATGGTGATTTTGTCACGGCCCGCCACAAACTTCATCGCGCCCAGGAAGCAGGCAGAATAGCCCGCAGCAAACAGCTGCTCCGGGTTAGTCACTTCGCCGCCTGCACCGCCCATCTCTTTTGGCACGCCCAGTTTCACGTCCAGTACACCGTCAGAAGAGGTTGCACGACCATCACGACCACCGGTTGCTTTGGCTTTGGCGCGGTAAACCACTTGTTCTAAAGACATGACATTTCTCCGTTACGCTATTTAATCGCCCACTACTTATACAGCCGTAATCAGGCGGTGAGGTTTAACGGGTGCCGCGCACCCGTCAGCAATATTTATCGTGACTTATTCAGGTTATCTCGCAACCCATCCAGCTGTAATTTCAGCGCCAGCAGAGCGTCATCATCACAGGCTGTGGCACACTTAACCGCTTCAGGAATGGCTTCAGCCCTGGCCCGTAACGCCTGCCCGGCTTCGGTCAGCGTCACCGCAACCTGGCGTTCATCCTGACGGGTTCGCTGCCGGTTAATCAGGCCTGCACTTTCCAGTCGCTTCAGAAGTGGCGTTAATGTTGCCGAGTCTAAAAAAAGCTGCTCGCCAATCTCTGACACCGTGACATCATCTTTCTGCCACAACACCAGCATGACCAGATATTGAGGATAGGTGATGTCGAGCTGGCTCAGCAACTGACGATAGACTTTATTCATCGCCAGGTTGGCAGAATAAAGCGCAAAGCAGAGGTGCTGATCGACCAACAGTGGCATCGTTTTCACTTTTTTGTCATCTTGATCACAGTTCATGGTTAATAATATAGATAGCGCGCTAGATAATTGCAAGCAAACTTTTTGTCAGGGGGAAAGGCATGCAGGATTCACTGGAAGAACAGGCGCGTCGCTTCGCCACCGAGGCACATGCCAGTGCCGGTCAGCGGCGCAAATATACCGATGAGCCTTATATTGTTCATCCGGCAGCGGTGGTGGAACTGGTGCGCAGCGTCAGCCATGACGACGCGTTGTTAGCGGCAGCCTGGCTGCACGATACCGTAGAAGATACCGCAACCACACAGAGCGATATCGAAACCCACTTTGGTACGCGCGTGGCAAGCCTGGTAGAGATGCTGACCAACAGCGCACCCGCTGGGGCAAAAAATCGCACGGCCCGTAAACTGGCGCACTTCCGCCATACAGCCAGCGCCAGTCCTGAGGCACAAACCATCAAACTGGCTGACATCATCGATAACACCCGCGCGATTGTGCGTTTTGATCCCGACTTTGCGCGGGTCTACCTGGTTGAAAAGCAGATACAGATTGAGTTGCTGAAGCAGGGAGATGCGCAGTTATGGCAGCAGGCTTCAATGATTATTGAAAGCGGACTCGCACAGTTGCGGGAGCCGCCCTATAGCGTGCCGGAGAGCTGGTTTGCCAGACAGGCGGCTAAATACAGCGAATTGCGCTAATAAAAAACCCGCCAGCGGCGGGTTCTTTTCGTGATATCAGTTTATTCAAGCAACTGCCGTCCCAGATAGGGATTGGCATGTAATAACTTCATCAATTTCTGCGCCGTCGCGGAAGGACGGGTACGCCGGGCTTCCCAGCTTTTCACGGAAGAAACGCTCACGCCCATTACTTTTGCAAACTCATCAACCTGCATGCCGGTCATTTCACGCAGACGCTGCGGCTCTGGCTGGGCGGGTTGCTGACGCTGAATAAGTAACTCGGCGGCGCGATCATCACGTGTCAAAACAATCTGCTCAAGGCTGCTGAGCAATTCAAACATCGGGTCTTTTAATTCCATAGAGAACTCCTTAAAAACTCGCTATGAAGCACGTGAAAGTAGAGAGGTACGAGCCTGAAGTCAGGACTCTGAAACCGGGCCTGTTTCAGGCTGGATCCCGCAAGGGTTTATTTTTGTTATGAGAGAAACCATTACGGGACACAGCCTGCGGTGCACTGCTTTAAAGATGTCAGGTCAATGCAACAAATGCCGGGAGACTAAGTATGGATAGAGACCTGACTATTTGCCGCGCAATTTATAATTATTTTTTTAACTATGGTTTGCCGGAAAAGTTCCAGCACCTCTAACCTGCTGAGGCAGTTGAGTTTTGTGCCTTCGGTGTGGGCAGAAAAATCAAATGGTGTTTGCTATTTATGTGGATGCCATCAAGCTTTTTGCTGGCATATTCTCATTTCTGTGAGGCAATACACCTCTTCAGGTAGTGATTGCAAAATATACGCCAATGGTTTACTTCCTGAACACATATATTCACTGATCTTATTAAATTAAGAATAGTCCTGGTTGGGGCCTGAGGCCTGGCGCGCGGCGGCTCACAGTGCAGAGCGGGTAGATCTTTTATTCTTAACGGCGCTCTGTCGCCAGATTAATCAACAGTCATCTTAACGAAACGGCTGGCGCCTCATGCCGGTGCAGTTACCCGGCAACTATCGACCTGATGCGCGGTAAAAGTGCAGCCCCGTGATAACGCACTGACGACGGGCAAAACCCATACCTGACCTCTGTAAGGAAAAGCGATGCGAGAAACAGATTTTAACGTCGGATACCCTTCTCATCGTGTACCGATGATGGGTCGTAATGCCGTCGCAACCTCTCAACCGCTGGCGGCGCAGGCGGGTTTACGGATGCTGCAACAGGGTGGAAACGCCGTGGATGCGGCTATCGCCACCGCCATCGCCTTAACCGTGCTGGAGCCAACCGGAAACGGCATCGGCAGCGATGCGTTTGCCATTGTCTGGGATGGCAGCGAGCTGCATGGGTTAAATGCCTCAGGCCGATCGCCAGCCGCGTGGCATCCCGAACGCTTTGCCGATTTTAGTGCGATGCCTGAAACCGGCTGGGAATCCGTCACCGTGCCAGGGGCCGTCTCGGCATGGGTCACACTGGCACAGCGCTTTGGTACCTTACCGCTGACCACCCTCGCACAACCGGCAATTGACTATGCGCGCGACGGCTTTCCGGTTTCACCGCTGATTGGTCAGCTGTGGCAGCGCGGCTATGACAAGCTGCGGGATCAACCTGGCTTTAGCGACTGCTTTGCGCCGCAGGGTCGTCCGCCGCGTGCTGGCGAGCTGTTCCGCAATCCGGCTCAGGCCCGCACCTTGCAGGAAATCGCTGAGACTCAGGGCGAAAGCTTTTACCGCGGCGCACTGGCGCAAAAGATGACAGCCTTCGCCCGTGAGCATGGCGCAGCCCTGACGCTGGAGGATTTGAAAAACCATCGTGCCGACTGGGTTACCCTGCTGTCGCGTCCGTTTGCCGGAGGATCGGTGCAGGAGCTGCCGCCGAATGGTCAGGGCATTGCGACCTTAATTGCACTTGGCATTCTGGAAGAGTGGGAAATCAACCGCTATGCACCGGATTCGCCGCAGTGGCTGCATCTCTCCATCGAGGCGATGAAACTGGCGCTGGTTGATCTGGACCGTTATGTCACCGATGAAGATCACCTCGAATTTCCGGCGGAACACCTGCTCAGCAACGACTATATCCGCCAGCGGGCAGCGTTAATTGATCCTGACAAGGCGGGAGATTTCCGCTTTGGATCACCGCAGCAAAGCGGCACAGTGTATGTCGCCGCCGGTGATGCCAGCGGCATGATGGTCTCATTCATTCAGTCTAACTACATGGGATTTGGCTCCGGCGTGGTGGTACCCGATACCGGCATCAGCCTGCAGAACCGGGGCGCGGGCTTTTCACTCGATCCAGACCATCCCAACGTCGTGGCGGGCGGTAAGCGGCCATTTCATACCATCATTCCGGCCTTTGCGCGGGATCAGCAGGGCCAGCCGCTGATGGCGTTTGGCGTGATGGGCGGCCCGATGCAGGCGCAGGGACACCTCCAGCTGGCGCTGCGCATTATGCTGCACCAGCAGAATCCGCAGGCCGCGATTGATGCGCCGCGCTGGCGCGTGGTGCAGGGACGCGAGGTGGTATTTGAATCAACCCTCGATCGCAATACCCTGAGCACACTGCGCCGCATGGGTCACAACGTGGTACTGGAAGATCCCCTGAGTAATTACAATTTTGGTGGCGCGCAGGCGATAGTGCGCGATCCGCAGGGCTTCTACATTGCGGCCAGTGAGAGTCGCAAAGATGGTCAGGCGGTGGTGTTTTAAGGTCGCGGCAGTGAGCGTCAGACTGCTCAGCCCCTCCTTCATCTCTGCGCGCTGAAGCCTGCGATGGCAGGGAATGCAGCACGCCCTGAGGCGCAGGCGGTCCCATTCTGTAACCGGCGTTTCAGAAAGCATCTGTTTCACAGGTGGTTTCACGTTGTGCCGTGGCTCGGGTTTGTTCTATTCTTTAGGCCATTCCTACCTGGACATCTGACAGTATCACCGACAGGAGTTGACCCTATGGCTTCAGGACTTAAACGCCTTATGGCACGTGGCGGCATTATGCTCGCTGGCGCGCTGATCGTGCTGCAACTCACCGCATGCGGTGATAAAGAAGGCGAGCAGCGCAAAGCATTTATCGATTTTCTCCAGAACACTGTGATGCGCAGCGGCGAGCATCTGCCCAGCCTCAGCGAAAACCAGAAGCAGAGCTTTGGCAACTTCGCCAGCGATTACGCCATTATGTATGGCTTCTCGCAGCAGGCGAACAAAGCGGTTGAACAGGGTATGCGTCCGGTGGTGGATGAGCTTTCTGCCATTCGCGTTCCGCAGGATTATCTCAGCCGTCGTGATTCCCTGCGTCAGGCGACCAGCGCACTGGTGATCGTCACCCAGCAGATTGAAAGCGCCAAAATGCAGGCGGACAGCAGCAAGGCGACCCTGAAGCAGCCGGATGACCTGAAAAAAGTCTACGACACCGCCTATAACAAAGTGGTGACGGTGCCTGCCAATCAGCTGATTCCTCTGCTGCCAAAACTCCAGGCGCTGAGCCAGGGTGCAGTGCAGACCGGCGATTTCCTGCAAACGCAGGGAACCCGTGTCAGCTTCAATGATGGCGGCGTGCAGTTCCCGACTCAGGATCAGGCTTCGCAATATAACGCGCTGATGAGCACTTTATCCGCCAATTCGCAGGCGCTTGCTCAGGCACAGGCTGCCGTCCAGGGTGGTCTGCAGTAAACCCGCCTTACGGGCAGATGCTAATCGTCTGCCCGTCCCACTCTCTTTTCTCCTCCCACCCAATCACCCGCTGAATGAAGTGTGATCTGGCGCATTTTCGACCAAAAATAGTTTGTGATCTAAGTCACAGATATATAACAAATCAACGTCAAACAAGTGTGATTCACCTCACAGATAACCGGCCACCCCGTCTAAAAATCAGCCAACTGAGCCTGAGCTACGCTTTAAAGTGTGATCAAAATCACGCTAATCACCCCTGCCACCACCCTTAATCAGTGATGTAGATCACACTTACCCCGCACGCTACGCAGCGTCAAATTCGCGTGATAGAGTCCGCGTGCATACAGTAATACCACCGGCTTTGGGTCGGGGTGGCTAAACAAAAACAAGCGCGCTCTCCTATTGCAGCGCGTCTCAATAAGGGGTGGGTTTATGTCCTCATCAGTGAAGGTCAAAGTACAAAGCTTTGGTCGCTTTCTGAGTAATATGGTGATGCCAAACATCGGGGCGTTTATCGCCTGGGGTATCATCACCGCACTGTTTATTCCAACTGGCTGGATCCCTAACGAAACGCTGGCCAAACTGGTTGGCCCGATGATCACCTACCTGCTGCCACTGCTGATCGGTTTCACCGGTGGGCGTCTGGTGGGCGGCGATCGCGGCGGCGTGGTCGGTGCCATTACCACCATGGGTGTGATTGTCGGTGCGGATATGCCGATGTTCCTCGGTGCGATGATTGCTGGTCCGCTGGGCGGCTGGGCAATCAAGTCGTTTGACCGGGCGATTGACGGCAAAATCAAAAGCGGCTTCGAGATGCTGGTCAACAACTTCTCGGCCGGTATTATCGGGATGATACTGGCACTGCTGGCGTTCCTGGCGATCGGTCCGCTGGTAGAAGGTCTGTCACACATTCTCGCCGCGGGCGTGAATCTGATGGTGCAGAACAACCTGCTGCCACTGACCTCAATCTTCGTCGAACCCGCGAAAATCCTGTTCCTGAACAACGCCATTAACCACGGTATCTTCTCGCCGCTTGGTATCCAGCAGGCTAGTGAAGCCGGCAAATCCATTTTCTTCCTGATCGAAGCCAACCCGGGTCCGGGTATGGGCGTGCTGATGGCCTATATGTTCTTTGGTCGTGGCAGTGCTAAACAGTCTGCGGGCGGTGCGGCAATCATCCACTTCCTTGGCGGCATTCATGAGATCTACTTCCCGTATGTGCTGATGGCTCCTCGCCTGCTGCTGGCGGTTATCCTTGGCGGTATGACCGGCGTCTTCACGCTGACGGTGCTGAACGGTGGCCTGGTCTCTCCTGCCTCACCGGGTTCAATCCTGGCGGTACTGGCAATGACGCCAAAAGGGGCCTACTTCGCGAACATCGCCGCTATCGCTGCGGCCTTCGCCGTCTCCTTCGTGGTGTCCGCTATCTTGCTGAAAACCAGCAAAGTCAAAGAAGATGACGATATCGAAGCCGCGACCCAGCGCATGCATGAGATGAAAGCGCAGTCTAAAGGCCAGAGCGGCGCGGGTGCCCCAGTCGCCAGCGATGCCATGAGCGTTGAACTGCATCACGTGCGTAAAATCATCGTCGCCTGTGATGCCGGTATGGGTTCCAGCGCGATGGGTGCAGGCGTACTGCGTAAGAAAGTGCAGGACGCCGGGCTGAGCAATGTGTCGGTGACCAATACCGCGATCAACGCCCTGCCGGGTGATGTCGATCTGGTGATTACCCACCGTGACCTGACTGAGCGCGCCATCCGCCAGGCTCCGCATGCGCAGCATATCTCGCTGAACAACTTCCTCGACAGCGCGCTCTACAGCACCCTGACCGAGCGTCTGGTGGCGGCTAACCGTAGCGACGTGCATCGTCAAACGGTGAATACCGCGCTCTCTGACAGCTACGATGAAGGCAACGCACACCTGTTTAAACTGGGTGCGGATAACGTCTTCCTCGGCCTGACCGCCAGTAACAAAGAGCAGGCGATTCGCTTTGCGGGTGAACAGCTGGTGAAAGGCGGTTACGTTGAGCCTGAATACGTTGAGGCGATGCTGGCGCGTGAAAAACTGACGCCGACCTATCTCGGTGAGTCGATTGCCGTGCCGCACGGTACGGTCGAAGCGAAAGATCGCGTGCTGAAAACCGGCGTGGTGTTCTGTCAGTATCCGGCAGGCGTCCTGTTCGGTGAAGAGCCGGACGATGTGGCGCGCCTGGTGATTGGTATTGCTGCCCGTAACAACGAGCACATCCAGGTGATCACCAGCCTGACCAATGCGCTGGATGATGACAGCGTGATTGAGAAGCTGGCGAACACCACCAGCGTGCAGGAAGTGCTGGATCTGCTGTCAGGTAAGCCTGCAATCGCGTAATTTATAGCAATTATTTTCCCTGGGGCGGTCATGCCCGTCCCGATTTCCTGGGGCGGGTTTGCCCGCCCCATCGTCATTTGATATGGGTCAAAAATTATGAAAGCGTTACATTTCGGAGCAGGAAACATTGGTCGCGGCTTTATCGGCAAGTTACTGGCTGATGCAGGTATCGAACTGGTTTTTGCTGATGTGAATCAGACGGTGCTGGATGCACTGAACGCGCGTCATGAGTATCCCGTTCATGTGGTTGGCGAGCAGGCCAAAACAGAAACCGTTAAAGGCGTCAGCGCGGTAAACAGCACCAGCGATGAGATCATCACCCTGGTTTCTGAAGTCGATCTCGTTACCACCGCCGTGGGCCCGCAGATTCTGGAGCGTATTGCCGGCAGTGTGGCTAAAGGGCTGGAAAAACGCAGCGACAACGGCAATACCCGCCCGCTAAATATTATCGCCTGTGAGAATATGGTGCGCGGCACCAGCCAGCTGAAACAGCATGTGCTGAAGGCGCTGCCGGAGCAGTATCACGCCTGGCTGGAGCAGCATGTCGGCTTTGTGGATTCTGCTGTCGATCGCATCGTGCCACCGTCTGAAGCGGGCAGCACCGATCCGCTGGAAGTGACCGTTGAAACCTTCAGCGAATGGATCGTCGATAAAACTCAGTTTAAAGGCGACCTGCCTGCGATTCCGGGTATGGAACTGACCGATAACCTGATGGCATTTGTTGAGCGTAAACTCTTCACACTGAACACCGGTCACGCGATTACCGCCTATCTTGGCCAGCTGGCCGGTCACCAGACCATTCGTGACGCCATCCTCGATGAAAAAATCCGGGCCGTGGTGAAAGGGGCGATGGAAGAGAGCGGCGCGGTGCTGATTAAGCGCTACGGTTTTGAGGCGGATAAACATGCGGCCTACATCCAGAAAATACTGGGCCGTTTTGAGAACCCTTATCTGAAAGATGATGTTGAGCGTGTGGGTCGTCAGCCGCTGCGTAAACTCAGCGCGGGCGATCGCCTGATCAAGCCGACGCTGGGCACGCTGGAGTATGGTTTACCGCACGCCAGCCTGGTACAGGGCATTGCCGCCGCGATGCACTATCGCAGCGACCAGGACCCACAGGCGCAGGAGCTGGCCACGCTGCTGGCAGAAAAAGGCCCACAGGCGACGCTGGCTGAGGTTTCAGGTCTGGATGCTGACAGCGAAGTGGTGGCTTCGGTGGTGAGCGCCTGGCACGCTATGGCATAATGCGCGCGTGTTAGTGACGCAAGCCGGGCGCAGTTCGCCTGCGCCCAACGGCGGTATTGAACCCATGCAGGCAATAATGGAAGAGAAGCAGGCTTTTGAAAACCGGGTGCTTGAGCGCCTGAACGCCGGTCGTTCGGTGAGAAGCTTTCTGATCGCCGCCGTTGAGCTATTGGCTGAAGCCGTCAATCTGCTGGTGCTGCAGGTCTTCCGTAAAGATGACTACGCGGTGAAATATGCCGTAGAACCGCTGCTGCTGGGCGATGGTCCTTTGGGTGAACTCTCGGTTCGCCTGAAGCTGATTTACGGTCTTGGCGTTATCAGCCGGCACGAATATGAAGATGGTGAACTGCTGCTGGCGCTGCGCGAAGAGCTGAATCACGACAGCGGTGATTATCGTTTTACCGACGATGAGATCCTTGGCCCGTTTGGTGAACTGCACTGCGTCACCGCCTGGCCGCCCGCGCCGGTGTTTCACACCGAAGATGCAGAGCTGCGCAGCATGCAGCAGCAGCGCTATCTGCAGATGGTGCGATCCACCATGGTCCTGTCGCTAACCGAGCTGATTGCCCGCATCAGTATGAAGCAGGCGTTTAAAAAGTCCGGCAGCTAATCCTGTCAGGCGCCATCACGGCGCCTTTTTCGTCTTAACCTGAGCGGGAATATGCGCCACATTTGGTGTATCCTTTGCCTGTTTTCCTCAACGAGTTGTTGTCATGAAAGAGCAAGAAAAGAACGAAATCAAACTTCTCAGCGATAAGCTGGACGCATTGAACCGCAAAGAGCCGCAGTTACTGGAATCGGGTGATGTCGAGAAACTGGGCGCGTTGCTGAAAGAGAAAGAAGCGCTGGTCATTGAGATTGAGCGTCTGCGCGGTCAGCGGGTTGAAAAACTCAGTGCCGAGGCGCAGAAGCTGCAAAAAATGGGCTTCAGCCGCGAAATTACCAAGAAAGAGCAGGCAAATCTGGGCGCGCTGAAGAAAAGCGTGCGCGGCCTGGTCGTGGTGCATCCGATGACCGCGCTGGGACGTGAGATGGGGCTGACAGCAATGACCGGCTTCGCCAAAACCGCATTCTGACGGGTCGATCAGGCAGCAGCCTGATCGACATCGGCTTTGCGTTCGCCGGCGGCGGCATAGACCTGCTCCGCCAGCGCATCCAGCAGTTCATAGCGGCGACGATATTCAGCCCGCTTCTTACTGGCAATCTCCTCCAGCGTTTTGCGCGGCAGACTCAGCGGCAGGATAAACATCCCATCCCTGCGCGCCTCGCCACTCAGCGACAACCAGAATTCACTGTAGCTGGCAAAGAACTTATCCCCCTTGCTGTGGCGATAACGCAGGCTGCGGAAGACATGAGTCTCATCGCCTACCGCCAGAATATTCTCCACGCCGCACTGCTTCGCCACAATAAATACCGCTTCCATTAACAGGCGTTTCGGAAAGAGACCCTGCGCCGCTTTGGTCGCCTCGCGGATCACCTCATTATTGATATGTTTTCGCGGACCCTGTAATCCGCCAATTAATAATGTGCGCTGGTTATTTTCATTGAGAATTGAAAATGAAAGTGAAGCAATAATTTCGTCGTTATAACGTAATACCAGCGTCACTTCCCCTTCCCGATCGAAATAACCGGAACTGCAGGAAAGTAAAAAGGATTCGCCATTTTTACCGGTCAGCGTAGCCAGCGGATTATCCGTGGCGCTTTGCAGCAGCTGACGCAGCGCAGGGTTTTCCAGATTATTCATCAGACTGTAATGATCAAGTATCGCCTGCGCGCGCGCAGCAATGCTCAACCCTGAGCGGAGATAGGGCCGGTGCAGCTTGGCTGGCAGCAATCCCTGAGTACTCATCAACAGAGGGAGTTGCGGTAAATGCGACAGCTCATCCAGATAACGCAGCGTAGTCAGCGGTGATATTAAGGTTCTTAACACAAATTTCAGCCGGAAACGTTTACTTATCCAGAGTTTATTCGGAACGTATTTTCCGCTAATTAACTGAAAAAAAAGCGATGCAGAAGAATCGGTCGTAGTTTCATGAGTAGTTATAATTGACATAGTCATCGACACACAGTGAGCAGGAATGTCACTGAGCATAAGACAACGAGTATCAACGGCGTGTTAATGTGGCAGAAGGTTAAAAGCGCGGCGGTTAAAAAGCGAGATCCGTTTATTTTTGGTTTAATCTGGGACGACAGAATTTAAAGATAAAAAAACCGGCGAAATAAATTCCACCGGTTTATCGTTATCACGTTAACACTGGGTTAACTTACTGGGCAGCTGCGAAGCGGGCTGCTGCTTCGTCCCAGTTGACCACGTTCCAGAATGCTTTGATGTAGTCAGGACGTTTGTTCTGATACTTCAGGTAGTAGGCGTGTTCCCACACGTCCAGACCGATGATTGGGAAGCCAGAAACGCCAGCAACCGCTTCACCCATCAGCGGGTTGTCCTGGTTTGCGGTAGATACCACAGCCAGTTTGTCGCCTTTTTTAACCAGCCACGCCCAGCCTGAGCCGAAACGGGTCGCAGCCGCTTTCTCGAACTCTTCCTGGAATTTTTCCACGCTACCGAAATCTTTCTCGATAGCCGCTTTCAGGTCGCCCTGCAGCGTGGTGCCGGTTTTCAGGCCTTTCCAGAACAGGCTGTGGTTAGCGTGGCCGCCTGCGTTATTACGCAGTGGGCCTTTTTTGTCTGCTGGCAGCTGATCCAGTTTGGTGATCAGCTCTTCTACCGGCAGATTGGCAAATTCAGTGCCTTCCAGCGCCGCGTTAGCGTTGTTCACGTAGGTCTGGTGATGTTTGGTGTGATGGATTTCCATCGTCTGCTTGTCGAAATGCGGTTCCAGTGCGTCGTATGCGTAAGGCAGGGATGGCAGTGAATAACTCATGTTCTTCCTCTCCATTTAGTTTGAGCAGCACGACGAATTCGGGACGTGCCGCGTAAGCAGTCGAATCATTATAGTTAAATTCATGTAGCGTAAAAGGGTAATCAATGCCCTATTAACCATAAGGATTTGAGAAATCTGGCAAAAGCAACCCGTTGTTTTTACAGCATGCTGCTGCTGACTCCGCCTTTTCAGCTTTATCAGACAGGGAGAGCGAAGCACTCTGCCAGCACCACCAGCAGGCACTCATCCCGCCCGAACGCCGCATCTGCCCTGCCCTGCGCGTTACCTGCCCAGTTCGCGCAGCCCGCTGTCGAGCGCGCCGACCAGCCAGTCGATATCCCCTTCCTGGAACGCCAGTGGCGGACGCAGTTTCAGCACATTCCCATACGGGCCGGCGACCGAGGTCAGCACGCGATGTTCACGCAGCTTCTCGATTAAATCCAGCGCCAGCGTTTTGTCCGGCGTTTTGCTGTGACGATCGGTGACCAGCTCAAAACCGATAAACAGTCCGGCACCGCGCACATCCCCCACGCACTCATAGCGATCCATCAGGGTTCGCAGCTCCGCCAGCAGCTTCGCGCCGACCACGCGGCTGTGTTCCTGTAACCCCTCTTCGGTGATCACTTTCAGTACCGCCTGCGCCGCCGCCATCGCGACCGGGTTACCACCAAAGGTATTGAAGTAGGGAATTGAGTCGCTGAAGGCGGCCAGCACTTCACTTTTTGCCAGCAGGCCGGAAACCGGAATGCCGTTGCCCATTGGCTTGCCGGTGGTAATGATGTCAGGCACCACATCGTGGCGGCCAAAGCCCCAGAACGCGTCGCCGGTACGGCCAAAACCAGGCTGCACTTCATCGGCAATAAAGATGCCGCCGTTGGCATGCACCACCTCGACCGCTTTTTTCAGGAAGCCGCGCGGATCGGGCAACACGCCGTCCGAGGAGAAGATTGAGTCCGCCAGGAAGCCGGCAAATTTAATGCCGTGCGCCGCCATATCATCAATCTGCTGCTGAATCTGGTCAGCGAACCAGTCGCCCAGGTCAGGCGCGTCCACACGATACGCATCCGGTGGCATCACCAGCCGCGTGGTGGGCGCCAGCGGCTGTCCACTGCCCAGCGCCGGAGAAGCGCCGGATGTCAGTTCACTGGTGCCGTGATAGGCCTCTTTACTGACAATAATCCCGCTGCCGCCGCTAAAGGCGCGCGCCACGCGAATCGCCAGGTCGTTAGCTTCCGATCCGGTGCACATATACATCGCGCGATCGATCGCCGGGGGCGTGGTCGCCAGCAGCGCTTCGCTGTAGTCCAGAATATTTTCATGCAGGTAACGGGTGTGGGTATTCAGCATTTTCATCTGCTGCGTCACCGCCTCAGTCACGGCCGGATGACAGTGCCCGATGCTCGCCACGTTGTTGTAGACGTCGAGATATTTATCGCCCGCCGCATCCCACAGATATTGCCCTTCACCCCGCACCAGATGCACCGGTTTGCGATAGAACAGGCGATAAGATTCGCCAAGCACTTTGCTGCGTTTATCGGTCAGTTTGCGCGTCTCGCTGTCGAGCGCATCGGCATGTTCGGCGCGGAAACTGTTGGTATCCATAATAGTGGAACGCGTGGCCATAATGACTCCCGTTACAAGGATGAAGGAGGAAGAGCTGACGCCTTTATCATGCCTGCCTGAATCTAAAATGCAACAAAATACACAAATGCAATAAAATACACATGACGCAGGCAGATCGCCACGCTAAGCTTGCTCCCTGATTCAGACGGAATCTTTCGCTTCACTGGCGTATCATCCGTGATCTTCGCGCTTTAAAAGGAAACCTCTATGCTGCAGGAAACGCGCCTTCATCGCATCCGTGCCTTACTGACCCGGCTTAACCAGGTGAGTACCGAGCGCATTATCAGGGAGCTGGGGGTCTCACGCGAAACCGCGCGCCGCGATATCATTGAGCTGGAAGCGCTGGGTCTGGCACGCCGCGTTCACGGCGGGCTGGTGGCGATTGAAACGCGGGCTGAACCGCCGCTGACGGAACGCCGCAGTACCCAGACCCGGGAGAAGCGCGCCATCGCCCGCGCCGCTGCGCAGTTGCTGCAGCCCGGACAGACGCTGTTTCTGGATGCGGGCAGCACCACCACGCTGCTGGCAGAGGAGTTGCACGCCCTTTCCGGCCTGACGATTGTGACCAACAGCCTGCAGGCCGCGCTGGCGCTGAGCGCCGGAGAAGAAGATCAGCCGCTGAATAATCAGATTATTTTGCTGGGCGGGACGATGTCGGCGGGCGCACAACAGACGCGCGGCGAAATTACCGTGGGTGAGATTATCCGCTATCGCGCCGATGTGGCGCTGCTGTCGCCGGTTGGCATTGAGGCGGGTTGTGGTGCCAGCAGTTTTCATCCGCACGAAGCGGCCATCGCCAGGGCGATGGTGCAGCAATCCACTTCCTGCTATCTGCTGGCCGATCACACCAAACTGGGGGTAGTCAGCCGCACGGTTTACGCGCCGTCACCGGCGATCAACCTGCTGATTACGGATAGTGGTGGTGACAACAGTGCCGCCCTTGAGGCGTTGCAGCAGACGCTGCCAGAGGTGATGGTGGTTTAACGCAGCCGCTGAGGATGGCTGTAAACCGTAGCGCGTCCAGGTTTACTGAACCCGACCAGCGTCAGATTGCAGCGCTCAGCCACCTCAACCGCCAGGCGGGTCGCTGCCGAGACTGCGAACAGGATCTCAACCTCGCACATGGCGGACTTCTGCACCATTTCATAGCTGGCGCGGCTGGAGACCAGCACCGCGCCTGGCCCCCACTCAGCCTGGCTGCGATAGCCCAGCAGCTTATCCAGTGCCACATGGCGACCCACATCTTCACAGCCACCGGCCAGCTGACCATCAGGCTGGATCCACGCGGCAGCATGGGTGCAGCCGGTTTTCTGTCCGACCGGCTGATACGCTTTCAGCTGGCCCAGCGCCCGATCCAGCTGATCCAGCGCAAAGGTCTGGGTAAACGGCAGCGGAGAGAGCGGCTTGCCAATCTGGTCCAGCTGTTCAACGCCACACACGCCGCAGCCGGTACGGCCTGCCAGCGCACGACGCTGCTCTTTCAGCGCCATAAAACGGCGGCTGGAAAGCTCAATCTGAACCTCAATGCCGTGACAGCCCGGCACGATGTCCATGCCGAAAATGTCGCCTGGCGCGTCGATAATGCCCTCTGACAGCGAAAAACCCAGCGCAAACGCCTCCAGATCTTTGGGCGTGGTCATCATCACCACGTGAGAGATGCCGTTGTAAACCAGCGCCACCGGCACCTCGTCCGCCAGCCAGTCAGACTCTGCTGCGGTCAAATCGGCACGCTGCCATACCTGCGTTCTGCTGACGCCGGCCTGAATTGTTAAATCTTCGCCTGAGTCAGGCTGGATAGCTTTCAAAAAGTACGACCTGTTGTTAATAAATAATGAAATGCGACAGTCAGTACGGCTGCACAGCGGTGATCAGACGCAGACTAATTTTGCCTTCTGGCCCGGTGCGGCGCAAATAAACAGCGGGGCAATTCATGCGGTTTTCTCACCGGGAAAGGCGCAGCCACGCCTGCTGGCGGGCAGAATGAGAATGGGTATCTTTCAGGCTTTAACATCGGTAAGCATAAAACAACAGTAATTATCTGCCGCTACGGGAAATCTGCTTGCGCCGGGGATTGGTTGCCGAGGATTTTTAACAAAATTTAGAAAAAGAATTACTAATGACTAACCTGTTGACCCTGGTCAACTTACAGGCAGATAGGGCTGCTATTTTGCAAGGCTTCGCAATGGAGCCAATAAAGAAGAACGATAAAATGCAAATTAACAGACGGAGTTTTTTCAAAATCTGTGCTGGCGGGTTGGCGGGCACCAGCGCGGCGTTACTCGGTTTTGCCCCCGCCACAGCCTTAGCCAGCGTCAGAGAGTTCAAACTCATTCGCGCCAGAGAGACGCGTAATAACTGCACCTACTGCTCAGTCGGCTGCGGCATGCTGATTTACAGCCTGGGTGATGGCGCTAAAAATGCCCGCGCCTCGATTTACCATATTGAAGGCGATCCTGACCATCCGGTCAGTCGTGGATCGCTCTGCCCCAAAGGCGCGGGCGTGCTCGACTTTATTCACAGTGAACAGCGCCTGAAATACCCGGAATACCGCGCGCCAGGCTCGGATAAATGGCAGCGCATCAGCTGGGATGAGGCATTTGACCGCATAGCCCGCCTGATGAAGCAGGATCGCGATGCCAATTTCCAGGCCACCAATGCCGCTGGCGTCACGGTAAACCGCTGGCCGACTACCGCCATGCTCTGCTCTTCCGCCGCCAGTAATGAAACCGGCCTGCTCGATCAGAAATTTGCCCGCTCGCTGGGTATTCTGGCGCTGGAAAATCAGGCGCGCCTGTGTCACGGCCCGACCGTGGCCGCGCTGGCCCCCAGCTTTGGTCGTGGTGCAATGACCAATAACTGGAACGACATCAAAAACGCCAATGTGGTGATGATCATGGGCGGCAACCCCGCCGAGGCGCATCCGGTTGGCTTTAAATGGGTGATTGAAGCCAAAACTCATAACAATGCGCAGGTCATCGTGGTCGATCCACGCTTTAACCGCTCTGCGGCGGTCGCCGATCTCTACGCGCCACTGCGTGCCGGCAGCGATGTGGTTTTCCTGATGGGGGTGATCAACTATCTGCTGCAACACAATCAGATTCAGCAGGAGTATGTTCGCGCCTTCACCAATGCCGCCCTGATTGTCAGCGAAGGCTTCAGCTTCAGCGACGGATTGTTCAGCGGTTACGATGCTGAAACCCGTCAGTACGATCGGCAGAGCTGGCACTATGAGCTGGATGAAAACGGCCATGCAAGACGCGATGAGAGCTTCACTCACCCACGCTGCGTGCTGAACCTGCTGAAAACCCATGCCAGCCGTTACACCCCGGAAATGGTGACGCGCCTGTGCGGCACTTCGCAGGAATCCTTTATTGCGGTATGCGAGCAGCTCGCTTCCACCTGTGTGCCGAATCGCACCGCGACTATTCTCTATGCGCTGGGCTGGACTCATCACACCAACGGTTCGCAGATTATCCGCACGGCGGCGATGATTTAGCTGCTGCTGGGTAATATCGGGATGCCAGGCGGCGGTATTAACGCGCTGCGCGGCCACTCCAACGTGCAAGGCTACACCGATCTCGGCCTGCTGGCGCAGAGTCTGCCGGGCTATCTGCCACTGCCCTCAGAGAAGATGACCACGCTGGCAACCTACCTGCAGCAGGCCACGCCGGTCGCGACACTGCCGGATCAGGTCAACTACTGGCAGAACACCGACAAATTTTTCGTCAGCCTGATGAAGAGTTTCTACGGCGATAAGGCCACAGCGGAAAACCAGTGGGGCTACGACTGGCTGCCGAAGTGGGATAAGAGCTACGACTGCATGGCGCAGGCGGAGATGATGGAACAGGGCGCGCTCAATGGTTGCCTGATTCAGGGCTTCAACCTGCTGGCCGCCTTCCCGGACAAAAATAAAGCGGTCCGGGCACTGTCCCGCCTCAAATATATGGTGGTGATCGATCCGCTTCGCACCGAAACCGCCAGCTTCTGGCAGCATCACGACGAGTTCAACGATGTCGATCCCTCGAAAATCCAGACCGAAGTGTTCCGTCTGCCCTCTTCCTGCTTCGCTGAAGAGTCAGGATCGGTGGCCAACTCGTCACGCTGGCTGCAGTGGCACTGGGCGGCTGCGGAGCCGCCCGCTGAAGCGCTGCACGACGGTAAAATCCTCGGCAATCTGTTCATGCGTCTGCGCGCGCTCTATCGCCTGGAAGGCGGAGCAAACCCTGAACCGCTGATGGCAATGCGCTGGGACTACCGCGATCCGTCTAATCCTGAGCCGGAAGAGGTGGCGCAGGAGAACAACGGTCAGGCGCTGGCCGACATTTACGACGCCAGCGGCAAGCTGTTGCTGAAAAAAGGCCAGCAGCTCAACGGCTTCTCAGAGCTGCGTAACGATGGCACCACAGCCAGCGCCTGCTGGATCTACAGCGGCAGCTGGACGCCGGAAGGCAACCAGATGGCACGACGCGACAACGCCGACCCATCGGGGCTGGGCGCGGTCTCCGGCTGGGCCTGGGCGTGGCCGGCTAACCGCCGCATTCTCTATAACCGCGCCTCTGCCGATGCGCAGGGTAAAGCCTGGGATCCGCAGCGCCGCCTGATTGAGTGGGATGGCACTCGCTGGCACGGCATCGACGTGCCGGATTATCCGGTAACGCTGTCGCCGCAGCAGCAGGCCGGTCCGTTTATCATGCAGCCCGATGGTCTTGGCCATCTGTTTGCGCTCGATAAGATGGCCGACGGCCCCTTCCCGGAACATTACGAACCGATGGAAAGCCCGCTCGCCGACAATCCTATGAATCCGCAGCAGCGTCATAGTCCGGTCGTTCGACTGTTCAGCAGCGACGCCGCGCAACTGGGCGAGGCCGCTGACTATCCCTGCGTCGCCACCACCTATTCCATCACCGAACTGTTCCGCCACTGGACCAAACATGCCCTGCTGAACGCGATTGCGCAGCCGGAGCAGTTTGTTGAAATCGGCACCGAACTGGCAGAGGAGAAAGGCATCAAGGCCGGAGACAGCGTCAAAGTCTCGTCGCGCCGTGGCTATATCAAAGCCAAAGCGGTGGTAACACGTCGTCTGCAGCGTCTGATGATTGACGGCAAGCCGGTTGATACCGTGGGTATTCCCTGTCACTGGGGCTTTGAAGGCACCACGCGCAAAGGCTTCCTCGCCAATACGCTGACGCCGTCGGTTGGCGATGCCAACTCGCAGACCCCGGAATACAAGGGATTTTTAGTAAAAGTGGAAAAAGCGTAACGGTAGATGACAATGGCTTATCAATCACAAGATATTATCCGTCGCTCAGCGACCAACGGCTTCACCCCACCGCCACAGGCGCGCGATCACCAGCGTGAAGTCGCGAAGCTCATTGACGTCACCACCTGTATTGGCTGCAAAGGCTGTCAGGTCGCCTGCTCCGAATGGAACGACATCCGCGATGAAGTCGGTCATAACATCGGGGTCTATGACAACCCTACCGATTTGACCGCCAAATCCTGGACGGTGATGCGCTTCTCGGAAGTTGAAGAGAACGGCAAGCTGGCCTGGCTGATTCGCAAAGATGGCTGCATGCACTGCGCCGATCCCGGCTGCCTGAAAGCCTGTCCGTCGGCAGGTGCCATTATTCAGTACGCCAACGGCATCGTCGATTTCCAGTCTGAGCAGTGTATCGGCTGCGGCTGCTGCATTGCGGGTTGCCCGTTCAACGTGCCGCGGCTCAACAAAGAGGATAACCGCGCCTACAAATGCACCCTGTGCGTGGATCGCGTCAGCGTCGGCCAGGAGCCTGCCTGTGTGAAGACCTGTCCGACCGGCGCCATTCATTTCGGCAGCAAAAGCGACATGCTGACGCTGGCGGAGGAACGTGTAGCGGAGCTGAAGTCGCGCGGGTTTGCGCAGGCTGGCCTCTACAACCCGGAAGGCGTGGGCGGCACCCACGTGATGTATGTGCTGCATCATGCCGACAAGCCTCAGCTCTATCACGGGCTGCCTGCTAACCCGGGCATCAGCCCGACGGTGACCTTCTGGAAGGGGATCTGGAAACCGCTGGCGGCGGTGGGTTTTGCCGCTACGTTCGCCGCCTCTATTTTTCACTATGTTGGCGTTGGCCCGAATCGCGTCACTGAAGAGCACGACGACAACGACGATCACCCTGAGGAGCGCAAATAATGAAAAAGCCCGATCATCTGGTGCGTTACCGCGCACCCGAACGCATCAATCACTGGATTGTCGCGATTTGCTTTGTCATGGCCGCGTTAAGCGGATTAGGGTTTTTCTTTCCGTCGTTCAACTGGCTGATGCAGATATTTGGCACACCACAGCTGGCGCGTATTCTGCATCCTTTTGTCGGCGTGGTGATGTTCGTTGCTTTTATGCTGATGTTTTTGCGTTACTGGAAACACAACCTGATTAATCGCGATGACCTTTACTGGGCCAGAAACATTCACCGGATTGCGCTGAATGAAGAGGTGGGTGATACCGGTAAATATAACTTTGGTCAGAAGTGTGTGTTCTGGGCTGCTATTATCAGCTTAGTGTTGCTGCTTGCCAGTGGCATCGTGATCTGGCGACCTTACTTTGCCGATGCCTTCGCCATTCCGCTGATTCGTCTGGCGTTGGTGGTACATTCGGTGTCAGCGGTGGCGCTGATCATCGTCATTATGGTGCACATTTATGCTGCGTTGTGGGTCAAAGGCACACTGACCGCGATGGTGGAAGGCTGGGTCAGCGCCGAATGGGCCAGGCAGCACCATCCTCGCTGGTATCGTGAGCAGCGTAATCCGCCAATAAAACAGGAAAAACGCCCCTGATGAGTATTCGCATAATCCCGCAAGATCAGCTGGAGAAAGGCGAAAAGACAACGGCGGAGATGATTCCGCCGTTACTTTTTCCACGGCTGAAAAATTTATACAGCCGTCGTGCTGCGCGACTGCGTGACCTGGCGGCGAAAAACCCACTCGGCGACTACCTGCGCTTTGCGGCGGTGATCGCTGAAGCGCAGGAGATTGTGCTGTATGACCATCCGCTGCACATCGACCTGCATGCCCGCCTGACGCAGAGCGCCAGCGAGGGTAAGCCGCCGCTGAATATTCATACCCTGCCGCGCGATCCCCACTGGCAGCGACTGCTGCATTCACTGATTGCCGAGCTGAAGCCAGAGATGAGCGGTCAGGCACTGGCGGTGCTGGAGAATCTGGAGAAGGCGTCCGCCACCGAGCTGGAAACGCTGGCCAGCGCGCTGTTTACCGGCGAGTATGCGCTGGTCAGCAGCGACAAAGCACCCTTTATCTGGGCGGCGCTTTCGCTCTACTGGGCGCAGATGGCGGCCCTGATCCCAGGCAAAGCACGCGCTGAGATGGGCGATCAGCGCCAGTTCTGTCCGGTCTGCGCCAGTATGCCGGTCGCCAGCGTGGTGCATATGGGCAGTCATGAAGGCGCGCGCTATCTGCACTGTAATCTGTGCGAAAGTGAATGGCATGTGGTGCGCAGCAAATGTACCCAGTGCGAACAGTCCCGTGATCTGCACTACTGGTCGATCGACAGCGAACGGGCGGCGGTGAAAGCAGAGAGCTGTGGCGACTGCGGCACTTACCTGAAGATGCTCTATCAGGAGAAAGATCCGGCCATTGAACCGGTGGCAGATGACCTGGCATCGCTGATACTGGATGCCAGAATGGAGCAGGAAGGCTTCGCACGCAGCAGTCTCAATCCCTTTATGTTTCCTGGCGAATAGTCACTGACTCTGGAGAACCCGATGAAACTGATTGGCAGCTATACCAGCCCGTTTGTGCGTAAGATTTCGATTATCATGCTGGAAAAAGGCATTACTTTTGAATTCGTTAACGCATCGCCTTACAGCGATGACAGCCACGTGCCGCACTACAATCCGCTGGGCAAAGTTCCGGCGCTGATCGCTGACGATAAGCAAATCTGGTTCGATTCCAGCATCATTGCGGAGTTTCTGGAACTGCGTGGTGTGGAGCCTGCTCTGCTGCCTGCCGATCCGCTTGAATCGCTTAACATCCGTCAGCTGGAGAAGCTGGCGGATGGCGTCAGCGATGCCGCGCTGGTAATCGTGCGCGAGCAGATGCGACCGGGTGATCAACAGTCGGAAGAGGTGCTGCTGCGCAATCGTGAAAAGATTCAGCGCAGCCTCGACATGCTGGAAGCGAAGGCGGCAGAGGGGAAATGGCTTAACAACGGCCAGCTCAATCTGGCGGATATCGCCACCGGTTGCATGATCGGCTACCTCAATTTCCGTCGCGTAGTGCCGAACTGGTGTGTCGAACGACCCGCGCTGGTGAAACTGGCAGAAACGCTGTTTCAGCGCGAGAGCTTTGCAAGGACGACGCCGCCTGCGGCGTGATGGGTGCTGAGCCAGAACCATTAAGAAGGACAATGGTGTCTGGCTCCATATCAAGGTAATGACTTCATTAAGAGCAGCAGAAATCTGGAGCCAGGCTATAGATCAGTAAAAGCCCACGAATATTAATTTTACTAGATTATCTTCATTCCTGCCTCTGGACTTTCCGCTCGGAAATTTTAACTATCACTCAGTTAACCCGGATTTATAAAAATAATAATTAATGCGTATAGTTGTTTTAAAACTAATCATAAGTGAACTTATAATTTATAATGTAAGACCCTATTTTATTAGTATGAGCCGTCACCCATACTTTAGTCATACCTTGCTTCCTGTCATTGTATAAATTCGTACGATTTGTACAAAGTTGAAGCCATCTTTTTGTGTGAGCATCTTTAATCCACAAGCCAGCTTCACAATGGCTATATTTCCCAACTGCCGGACCTGGAAACGTAACCTCATATTCAGACTCATACTGAACAATGTTACCAGGAGCGATATAAACATAGACACTGTAACAATTTAGAATGCATATAAGACCAATAGAAAAGCCACATCCAAAAGCTTTCAGTACATAGATAGCTGATTCACCAACTGGTCTAAAATAAACAACTCGCCCCGAAAAAACAAGACCTACTATTGATGCAACAGTAATGTATGTTGTCCACTCGGGAACACTCTTCATTAATACAACACGACTTGCGACGCCAGTTGACCACATCAGATACCATAGCCATGCTGCGAATATGATGAAAAAAACGGAGAGTAATAAATAGCGTTTAACATTGCCTTTTTCATAGCCAGAAACAAAACGGCTTCCATGCATTTTAATCTTTCCTTATATAACACTAAAACTTATTTTAACTTCTGGTTGTTAGTGAGCTATCTTCTCATAAATATACTTTCAAACAATTTAATTTGCTAATGGAATTAGCGAAAACTCACTTTCACTTTGCTAGTTGACTATAGGTTTTAGAGCGTATTTTTATTATACTTCGTCACTGATACCGTCCGGTACGCCTGTCAGCGCCGAGTTGCAAGAAGCATAAGAGGTTACCGTACCCAGCAACGCGCCCCTATCGCCTGTACTTCCGAATAGTCTTCCGTCAGCTTATTTATCTGCGTTGCCAAGCAAACTGCATCCGTATCGCTTACCACCTGCGCCAGGTTCTTACCCGTCAGCCCCTTCACCGACACCGTCTGGCGGAAACACTGTTTCAGCGTGAAAGCTTTGCAAGGACGACGCCGCCTGCGGCGTGATGGTGTGCTGTAGATGGCAGGTGAAAAATTAAAAGGTGCGGTTTGGGGGCTAATTGTCTAATTCAGCTCTGAAGCGTGCCGTTCTGTCTGACGACGTCCTTATGCCTGACAATCTGATGCTGGATGAACAGGCTAACTATCTTTGATAGCGGCCTGATATTTTCCGGGATGTATGAAGTACCCGCAGGATGCGAACGCCATCTGTTTCGGCAACATAGACGATGATGAACGGAAAGCGTGGCACCACCAGTTTATATTGTTTTTCTGTGCCGACTTTTGTTCCGGCCCGCGGGTTTTCGCTAAGCAGACTGGCCATACGGGTAAACTTATCGTCTGTTGCACTGGCTACCAGCAGGCCAGCCTCACGATACAGATAACGAAATATCGTCTCCCTGTCTGCCTGCGCCTGTTTTTCCCATTGAACGGCTGATATCACAACGTTCCCCGCGCGGCCTGCGCTTTCAGTTCTTCCATGCGGGCATTCATTTCATCGTTACTGATGAACTCGCTATCACCGGCATCATAACGACTGAATGCCGTCACTATCTGCTCTTCCAGCCATGCATCATGTTGGCCATCCTGATATTGCCGCTCTTCAGCAGCCAGCTCTTCCGCTCGCTGACGCATAACCTCTGTCAGCGTCATCTTCTGGCGCTCTGCTGCCCGCATCGCCAGCCGTTTAACGTCCTCATCAATCCTGAAGTGGATAGTACTCATAACCTGACTCTCGCGTGGTGTCATTTGTGGTGTCATCATGCCTGTCATCCTTTTCCCTGTCATCATCATTTCACTCTTATGCGATGCCGGAAATCGCCATACCCATATAAAAAAATGGCCGGCTGCAGATGCTGAAGAGAGTATTGAGAAGAGGATGTAAACGAAATAGTAAACGGAAAAAACAATCCGTTTTTCAGAGACGACTCGCAGTTTATTACTTAGCTTTCAGCGAGTTTACAAAGCGGGCGGTGTATATTTGAACAGGAGAAAACAGAAAAGGAAGAACGTAACGAGAAATTTTTAGCGCGAGCTGAAGGTGGTGGAACACCAACAGCCCGCTGACCACAACTAACTGAACTGGAGTTAATTATGGCTAGAGCTGATTCTACGTCAGAACCCGCTGTACCCCAAGCACGCAAAAGCATCGTTGGTTACCGCCCCAACGGTGGCAGACCGAATCCATTACCCCAACTGACCATCAAAGGACGATGGCTGGAACAGTGGGGATTTATCAAAGGCCAGCCCGTCAGCATCATCGCCGAACAGGGCCAGCTGATTATCCGCATAATGCACCTCACGGAGGAGAACACATGAACATCACTTTTATTCCTGAGCCAGTCCCGGAACTGGCCATCCCGGGTGGCGAGCTTGCTGCGTTCGGACTTACTACCGATCCGATTAACGCTGCGTGATAATACGCTGTTGGTAACAACCGTGACTGAAGAAGCGGAGTGGACAGCACTGTGCGAAGCCAGTCTCCAGGGGCAGGATTCAGGGGCGGACTGGGTGCGGGAGAATGGCGAGGTGATTATCGGCGGTGACTGGCTGGCCGGGTTTGGTATCACGGATGTGGAACAGCTGGAGATTACCACTGCGCCCGGTGTGCTCCGTTTGCAGCGGCGGTAAGCGGGAAAGATTTAGGGATTAAAAGCAAAATCCCCGCTCACTGGCCGGGATTTAACGTTTAAGGCTGATAATCTTCATTTTCCCAGGCAAATACGCGGGAGAGTTTATGCGCTATCTCCATCCAGTCTCTCCCTTCGCACTGGTCGATATAATCCGTAATGGTTTTGGTGATCTCATCCAGATCGTATTTACGTACCAGAAGGGTATGGCGCATCAGCTCCGGTAGCCAATGGTGTTTGCAGAGCCATTCGGGAGTACAGACTCTTACATAAAAATAATTGCTTGCCACTTCATTCATAGGGCCAATTGTTAAAGTTAACGACATAACAAAGTTATCGATTTCTTCTGGAAAATAAACATCCAGATCGCATAAGTCATTTCCTAACGTTTTTAATTCTGCTTTCATTTATCAATACTTATATGACCGTTACCAATACGCACCCGTTCTCCGGTCGCTAGGTTTATTTTATATGTTTCAAAATTAGCCTGTATACCAGTTGGATTTAAATGCTCTGGAGCATTTGGTTTTGCATCAGGGTCACGATATACCCTTAAACCATCGCCACTGACCAACCCTTTTCCATCAGTTGTAGGTATTGCTCCGTCCCCAACTCAGATTTTACCTAATTGATCAGCTTCTGTTGCTGTTCCTGAACCAACGCCGTAGTTTAACTTGCCATTGTCACCTTTAACTGCGGCTGCCAACCTTGCATCCTGAGATGCAATATTATTCAGGTTCTGCTGTACTAGATCGTCTTTCAGTTTCGGATAAGTGGCCGCATTCTCTGCACCACTGGACGGCATACTGCTGACAACACCTTCCAGCGATTCCTTCGTAACCTTTCTTCCGGTCTGCTTCTTAACCGTCATCAACGCCTTCAGCTCTGACAGCTCTTTAGCCGACATCTTGCTGACAGGGAAAACGTCAGTCCCGCCTGTAGCGCATCACCTGCGGCCATTTCAGCCATCCAGATGCTGACCTCATTGGCACACAGCACCGGATTCGTGCCGCATCCGCTTATCGCCGCCTGTACCGGGACGCAGCTTAACGTGCGGGTGCTGCCGGACTGTCTGATACTGACGGTTAAACCGTCCTCAGCGGAACCGGAGGTGATACAGGCACTGCGCCAGCTCTGCCCTAAGCTCTCGGCCCGTAAACAACGTGAGCAGATGGACGTGATTCAGGTTATGGCGAAGCCGAAGAAGCGGGCCGGTAACTGACCGTTAAAGGAAAAATCCCGGCGCGAAGGCCGGGATTGGTGAGTTTATTCAGGTGAAGCCTTCCGGTCTTTTCTTTCTTTTAACCAGATCTTTATCCAGATCCCAACACCCAAAATAAGGCCGCCGACATATCCAGACTCTAAGAAAGATGCAAAAACATCACTCCAACTAAATGGGAAAAAACCATTCTCAAAATAGATAATAGAGGATCCAAGTAGCACTGATATAATATCGAAAAATAGAAATAGCATCAGGCAAATTAATATTAATTTTATTAATAAGGAAAAATTACTTTTTATTGTCATTTTTTCCCTTTCCATCTAAATTATCTTTTACAAAACTTCCTGTTTTTTCACTAAGATAGCCACCACCAATAGCACCTGTTAAATCAGAAACAGCCTCTTCCGCAACTTTTGATGTCACGCCTTTTATGATAGTGCCACCTATCCCTCCAGCGACAGTACCAGCTCCTGCACCTGCCATAGAATTAGTCGGATTTTCCCCTTTTATTCCGCTTCCGATAGCCGCTCCCCCCATATTTATTCCCGCAGATGCGCCGATTCCTTTACCCGTCGTAGCGGCTGCTGTCACCCCAGCCATAATCGCATCCACATAACTGAACGGATCTTTTCCAGTAAGTTGAACGCCAGCATTAACTCCCACACCAATCGCCGCATTCACCGCCATCCCCTTCACAGTCAGCCCCAGCACACTGCCACCAAATATCAGTGGCGCATCACCGATACTCGCATTCGATTTATGGTAGCCCCAAGTATTCATTATCGTCTGCGCTTTTGACATCGCTTCAGAGTCAGGAGCACGTTTAATGTAGTCCTGCCCTGACAGCAATCCTTTAACAAGTTCCTGCGAGACGGCGGAACCGTAATTATTCTCCATCTCCGAGGCATAAACGCGCAGATAACCTGCCAGTTCAGCCCGTTCGGTGCTGTTCATTTGTGAAGGGTCTTTGGTGAATTTTGACACCAGAGCATCACTGCGCTTGTCTGCATTTTCCAACTGAATAAGCTCATTAGCTGCAGCCAGTGATTTATCACCATTCTTAATTTTTTCAACAGCTATTTTGAGCTTATCCGAGGATGTGTCACCAAGAAAATTATTCTCAACCGCGTTTTTACCTACCTGCGCACCCGCCATAATATTGGCCGTGCTATCTCCGGTCATACCTCCAGCCAGACCCGCCACCAGTGTCCCCAGCGCGCTGATGGTCTGCTTCTCCGTTTCCGTCAGGGCGCTGACCGCTTTACCCGGATACAGCTGATTCATCACCAGCTGCGCCATCAGTTCGCCGCTGACCGCTCCGGCTGCACCCGCCAGCGCATTATTCCCGGATGCGTAAGACGCTACCGCCCCGACAACCGCGTGGGCCATAGCCTGCGCTTCCGGGTTGCCTTCCGTCAGCTTATGTATCTGCTCAGCAAGATATGGACTTGCCGCGCCGCTCAACGCCTGAGCCACATTCCCGCCCGACAGACCCTGCACCGCCGCTGTCACCGCGCTGATGGCCTGCTGCACCTTACCGCCGGTGCCGAACCCGCTCTCCGCGAACGCCTGATTATAGTAATTGCTGTAAACCTGTTTATTGACGTCGCTTGCGCTGTACTGCTTCGTCGGATCCTTTGCTGTCAGCTCAGCCAGCGCTCTGTCGCGGTCGGTCTGCGTGGCGCCGGACATTTTTTCATTCGCCTCCAGGGTCGCGATGATCTGGCCCTGCGTCCGCGCGATATCCCCCGCCTGAGCCCCGATTTCCCCGATAAGCTGCGCCTCCTTCAGCCGGTTCTGCTCCTTCTCCTTATCAAAGATGACGTCCAGCCCCGGGTTCGCGTTCGCCACGTCGCGACTCAGCTCTGCCACGTCCTGCTTCTGCTTCGACGGGTCGCGGATGACTATCGTGCCTTCGCTCACCGCCGCCTTCGTGGTGGAGTCCGCGCTGCCGCTGTCGTTCAGCCCCGCCAGCATGCCGTTCGCCATGTTCCCGGCGAACTGACCGCCAATGCCGCCGCCGGTGCTCATGCCCGCGCTCTGGTGCTCCACCTCATATTCCGCGTGGTTATCAATATTGCCGAAGCCCAGCGTGCCGGTGTCGAGCCTGTTCTTATCGGCGGTAGCCGTTGAGCTGATGACCGCGCCGTTCAGCTGCGTGTGCTCACCCACCGTGACGTCAAAGCCGCCCTTCTCGGCAAAGATACCGGTCTGCTCGGCCACGCTCTGCCAGGTGCTGTGCATCTTATCCCGGCTCACGTTCACGTTCGCCGACCCGGTCATTGAGCCGAAGGTGAAGCTGCCGCCCGCGCTGGCGCTCTGCTGTTTGCTGTCGTAGCGGCCGCTGTCCTGCTCCGAGGTCAGCGTCAGGTTGCGGCCCGCATCCACCTTCACGCTCTCACCGCTGGCCTGCGCGCCCGTGAGCGTGATGTCGCGCCCGCTGGTCAGGCTGAGCCGGTTGCCCGCGTCCAGCGTGGTCTCACTGTGCGTCAGCCCGTTGCCTTTTTCGCTGCCCTTCGCCGCGTTGACGCTCGCCGACACGCTGATGCCGTAGCCGCCCGACCCCACGCCGATGCCGACACCGACGCTGCCGCCCTTGCTGCTGTTCTTACTGTCGGTGCTCTGCGTGTTCTGCGCCGACTGCAGCAGAATGTCCCGCGACGCATCCAGGCTCAGGTCGCCGCCCGCCTTCAGCTGGCTGCCGGCGATGCTGATGTTGCCGCTCTGCGCCGTACCGTTTTTGCCGGTTGCCGTGACGGTCAGATTCCGGCCCGCCGTCAGCGTACTGCCCTGCGACTGACTGCTCTCAGTACGCGCTTCGCTTTTCGACGACTGGCTGCCGTACGAGGCGCTGACGCCGATGGTGTTGGTCGATCCCGCCTGATAGCCGTCCTGCCCCGGCTTCAGGTCGCCGGCGGCATTGTGCGCGTCCGCGGCGGCAGTGTTCAGCCCGTCCATCTGAGCCGCCTGCGCCGCCTGCACCCCGTTCAGCGCCGCCTGGGTGTTCTGCAGCGCGCTGACCCGCCCGTCACCCGCCTTCCTGGCCTGCTGCGCGCTGCTCACCGCCGTGTTGAGCGCGCTGCCTGCCGTGCCTGACAGGGCGATGCTCAGACCGCTCTGTTTCTGCTCGAAGGTTTCCCTACGGCTACGTGAATCAAAGCCCGGGTCGATAGTTACGCTGTCGCCCGTCAGGTTCAGGTCCTGACCTGCCACCAGGTCTGCGCCGCCGACGTGCAGCCGGTTGCCCGCCGTGATGTCCACGCTGCCCTGGCTGCTGCCGACGGTGCTAACGCTCTGGCTCTGGGTGGTGCCTCTTTCATCAATTTCGTGCCGCGTGGACTGCTTGCCGATGGTGAAACCGATGCCGCCGCTGCCCAGCAGCCCGCTCTTTTTCTTTTCTTTCAGCTGGTAGTGGCTGTCGGTCTCGGTTGCCGCGCCGATCTCCACGTCGCGTCCGGCCCGCAGACTGACGTCCCGATCGGCGGCCACCGCCGAGCCGGTCACCGTCAGGTCGCGCCCGGCAATGACCGTGACACTTTCGCCGCTCAGCAGGCTGCCGTTCTCACGGGTGGTAACGTCCCGCGTCACGCTGTGACTGCTACTTTTGTTCAGCAGGCCTTTATTCTCTGAGCGTTCTTCACTATAGAGTGACTCACGTTCGGTGGCGGTGTTGAGCACCACGTCCTGTTTCGCCTGAAGCCCGACCGCGCCCTGTTCGCTGTGAAGCGTACTGCCGGTCACGGTGACGTCGCCCTCGCGCCCAATCACTGTTACGCCCTGCTGCCCGCTGAAGGTGCTACCGGTGCTGCTCTCGCGCACGCTTTCTTCTTCACGATGGGTGCGGGTATTACCCTCACGCTTGTTTTCGCTGTCCTGATCGAGCAGGCTGGCCCGCGCATCTTTAATGGTGACGTTCTGCGCGCTGACGCCGATGCGGCCCTGGGTACTGTCAACCTGCGCGCCTTCGGCCAGCAGGTTATTACCCGCCACCAGTGTCACACCCTGAGCACCGCTCAGGGTGCTGAGCAAAAGACGATCTTCCGTGCGACTGTTGCTGACCGACGAGGTCCGGCTGTCGGCCTCAAGATGGGTGGTATTGGTGGTGGTTTCAGCGCCGATGCGGATGTCGCCGCCAGCCTGAACCCGGGCGGAGCCGGAGGCGCTGGCCTGGCTACCGGTCAGCGTCAGGTCACGACCGGCCGAGAGCAGAAGATTGCCACCGGCGTTAAGCTCGCTGCCCTTTGCCTGCTGCCACTCGCCGCTGACCTGCGCCATGCGCCTGCCCGCTTCTTCTATGCCGCTGCTGGTGCGGTTGCCCATTGCCCCGGAGATAACCTCCAGGCTGCCGCTGTGGCTGCTTTTCGCGGCACCGATCTCAAGGTTGTTGCGCGCGCTCAGACTGAGGTTATTGGTGGCATTGAGTTTCGCGCCCTGCAGCCGGATATCGGTGCCGCTGAGGCTGATATCGTCAGCGCTCATCGTCGCCTGACGCAGTGCATTCTGCAGATCGGTACTGATCGTCAGCGTCTCCGCCTTCACATCAATGCTGCCCGCCTTGATATCACCGCCCAGGTGCTGAAACTGCCCGCTGTTGATGGAGAGCGCCTGGTCCGCAAAGAGGTTACCGGCATTGGTCACGCTGTCCGCCGAGAGCTGCAGGTTACCGCCGCCAATCACCGCGCCCGCGCCAGTCAGGCGCAGCGTGGTCTGTGCCAGATAAACCTTCGGCACCCACACCGTCTGAGGGCCGTCTGCCGTATCAACCGTTTCGCTGACCAGCCAGACGATATCCTGTTGTAGCGCCGCAATCTGCTGCGGCGTCAACGCCACGCCCGGCACCAGATGGAAATCCTGCGCCACTTTAGAGCCGTTGTTCATTAGCTCCTGATACTGCGCCATCGCATCCCAGCCGTTAACGGAAGGCCTGCCGGTCAGTTTCAGGACCTGCTCGCGAACCAGACGCTGCTCATAAAAACCGTCGCCCAGGCGTTTATGCACCTGTGACGGATCGTAACCCACCCGTTCAAGCAGATAATCGCTGCTGATAAATTTGCTCTTGCTGGTAAAACGCTCGTCAGTCACGATCAGATACGGGCTGCCCGCCGCGGTATGCTGGCTGAACAGACCATTACTGGGGATGGTTGTGGCGACTTTCTCCAGCTGTTGTAGCGCCGTCAGGGCCAGTTCAGCCGGTAACAGTGGGCGACCCGTTGTGTTATTACCCGTCGTAAGTTCTGTGTCGCCGTCATGGCGGGCGACCCCGTCCACGGTAAAGGCCAGGCCACACGGTATTAGCTGGTCAATGATTGAGAATATTAAATACCCTTGTTAAAACCCCTATTACCAAACTGATGCCCAAAACATTTTCCAGTTTTCATATCGACGTAAATATTCACGGGAGTAGAGGTCTCAATCTCCATCCATGACTTGTTTTCTACATCTTCGCTAGAAGTCTCAACGATATAGCATTCAACACCATCATAAAAAGCCGTTTGAATGAAAGTAAATTTCTCACTCCATCCCATTTTATGCCGGGATGCGTAGTCACGAGCGGCGTCCTTAGCGTCTTCTAAGCTTATCATTGCTGAATTCCATAATAGACATTGTACATAGCACCGCCTACAACAACCGGCCCAAGAAATACGCCAGCTGCTTCATGTCGAAGTGCGGTAAAGGTAATCTCATAGTTATTGGTTAACGGGAATTTGAAACCATTAATAACATAACGTGGTGACATTCCTTTCGCTCTCATTAGCCCAACCATCTCGGCAAATGCTTCTTCCAGATACCGTAAAATATATGACCTGTTGTAGGAGCTAGTATGCATAAAGGCTCTAAGCTCTCGAAGCAGATAAAACTTTGGCGCAATGGAGGAATGTACCCGCTCATGATATATGGCCGCCAGAACATCCTCAGCCGCTTGTTCCGCTGTTTTTACTGTACGGTCGTAGGCTCTGCCAATAGTAATGTCACCCCATAAATTAGTTGAACCTAACCCGGCATTTTGCCTATCAGTAAAGCGGATTTTTGGGCGATACCGCCAGGATGAAGAAGTGTTTCGGGGGCCATTCATTGCGCGGCCCACTGATGCGCTGTATTTAGGCATACGTATATTTCTGTATGAATGCCTGAAGGCGTCGCGAGGGTTCTTTTTCAGTAAAATCGCCATCACAGTATCTACGCCAATCATGGTAATGGCTGCAGCTAAATAGGCAGCCGCATCATCAAGATCACTTTCAGTTCTGGCTTTGTATGTTGTCTTACCGAATTCGTAGAGCTTTTTTGAAGCCTCAACAGCCACACCACCTACGGCAACCCAACCCGCCACAATCAGAATGAGGTCAGCTAACTCACCAATACCAAAAAAGTGTGCACCAGCCCATAAACCAGTTATTGCAGCCATTGTGGCCAATGCTTGAGGGGTCAGCATTGCCAACAATTGTTGGCCGACATCACCAGGCAGAATTTTTGCAGCCTTAGTGATGGAAACTTCAAGTTTTTGCTGCATATCCATATTTGAGACATTCATCTAAACACCTTTTAGAATTATTTTCACGCATCTGCTGACGCAACTGTTGCCCGGTTTCAATTGCCTGGCCTTCTTCACGGGGATTATCGGCTGGCGGGGCTGCCATCAGCGGGAAAGCAGAGCAGAGCAGCGCGCCTGCCACCATGGCGAGCAGACGCACTGGCGGATGACAGAGCGATAAACAAATCCTTTTCATGAAAATTCCATTTCACTAAATGTAACCGGGTGTAAATTCTGGCGAATTATCCATCAGGTGAGGGGAAAAACAAGAGGGCTGGCTATTTTTAGGGCGGTTTCTTAACCACCGGATTGATGAAAAACTTTAGAGTATGACAGGAGAAAAATTAACAAGTAACCATTTGATATATATGAAAAATTTATAATCTGGCGCATCACCACAGCCGATTCCTGATGACCGGCAATGGCAGTTTAGGCACTTTAGCGTATTCATTTACACCCTAAAAAATGGCCGCTATAGCGGTCACACTCAGGTATGAGTTGAAGGCATCAGGCCAAAAAATCCCATAAAAAAAGGGACGATTGCTCGTCCCTTTTTCGCACAACAAATAGCATTACTGCAGCAGCGAGATATCCGCGACCTGCAGGAACAGCTCACGCAGTTTTGACAGCAGCGTCAGGCGATTAACCCGCACCGCCTGATCGTCGGCGTTAACCATCACTTTATCGAAGAAGTTGTCTACCGCAGTACGCAACTGTGCCAGTTCGACCAGCGCATCCTGATAGCGGCCTTCAGCGAAGTAAGGCTGCAGCTTGCTGCTCAGCGCAGTGACAAAGGTCGCCAGCTGGATCTCTTCATTCTCTTTCAGCAGCGACGCCTGCACGCTCTCATTCAGCGTTTCAGTCGATTTTGCCAGAATGTTAGAGACGCGCTTGTTCGCCGCCGCCAGTGCTGCGGCTGCTTCCAGCGTACGGAAGTGCGACACCGCTTTCATGCGTGCATCAAAGTCAGCCGGACGGGTCGGACGACGCGCCAGAACCGCCTGCAGCGTGTCGATGCTGTGACCCTCTTCCTGATACCAGGCGCGGAAGCGACCCAGCATAAAGTCGATCACATCATCCACCACGCGGGCGTTGCTCAGCTTGCTGCCATACAGGCGCACCGCTTCTTCGGTCAGAGTCTGCAGGTCGAGCGGCAGGTTCTTCTCAACGATGATACGCAGCACGCCCAGCGCCGCACGACGCAGTGCGAACGGGTCTTTGTCACCTTTTGGATGCTGACCAATGCCGAAAATACCGGCCAGCGTATCCATTTTATCGGCAATCGCCAGTGCACAGGCGACAGGGCTGGACGGCAGATCGTCACCGGCAAAGCGCGGCTGATACTGCTCATTCAGCGCCACCGCCACATCTTCGGCTTCGCCGTCGTGACGCGCGTAGTGCATGCCCATCACGCCCTGGGTGTCGGTGAACTCGAAGACCATGTTGGTCATCAGGTCACACTTCGACAGCAGGCCCGCGCGGGTGGCGTGATTCACATCTGCGCCAATTTCACCGGCAATCCAGCCCGCCAGGGCCTGAATGCGATCGGTTTTATCGCGCAGCGTGCCCAGCTCTTTCTGGAACAGCACCGTCTCCAGACGCGGCAGGTGATCTTCCAGACGCTTTTTGCGGTCGGTATTAAAGAAGAACTCCGCATCGGCCAGGCGTGGACGTACCACTTTTTCGTTGCCGGAGATAATCTGGCGCGGATCGCTGGATTCGATGTTGGTGACGAAAATGAAGTTCGGCATCAGGTTGCCGTCATTGTCATACACCGGGAAATACTTCTGATCGCCTTTCATGGTGTAGACCAGCGCTTCCGCAGGCACCTTGAGGAATTTCTCTTCAAAGGTCGCGGTCAGGACCACCGGCCACTCCACCAGCGATGTTACCTCTTCCAGCAGGCTGTCGCTGATATCAGCGTTGCCGCCTAAACGGCGTGCTGCTGCTTCAGCATCGGCTTTAATCATCGCTTTGCGGACCTGATAGTCGGCAATGACCTGGCCGCGTTTTTCCAGCACATCAGGGTACTGATCGGCGTTGTCGAGCGTGATTTCGCTTTCACCCATAAAGCGGTGACCACGAATAACCCGATCTGACTTAATGCCCAGAATGGTGCCTGGGATCAGCTCATCGCCCAGCAGCATCGTCACGGTGTGAACCGGACGAACGAACTGCACATCGCTGTTGCCCCATCGCATCAGTTTTGGCACCGGCAGCTTGCTGAGCGCGGTAGCGATCATTGCGGGCAGCAGCGCCTGAGCCGCTTCGCCTTTGACCTGAGCGCGATAAACCAGCCATTCGCCTTTATCGGTGGCGAGACGTTCAGCCTGATCGACGGTAATGCCGTTGCCACGCGCCCAGCCTTCAGCGGCTTTGGTCGCGTTGCCGTCAGCGTCAAACGCAGCAGAGATCGCCGGTCCGCGCTTCTCTACTTCCCGATCGGGTTGTGAGGCGCTCAGGTTGGCGACTTTCAGCGCCAGACGACGCGGCGCAGCAAACCAGCTGACCTCGCCGTGGCTCAGGTTAGCGGCATCCAGTTCAGCCGTTACCTGCGCGGCAAAGGCTTCTGCCAGGCTGCGCAGGGCTTTTGGTGGCAGCTCTTCGGTGCCGATCTCCACCAGGAAGGTTTGTTCAGTCATGGCTGCCTCTTACTTTTTGTTATTGCACATCGGGAAGCCCATTGCCTCGCGAGAGGCGTAGTAAGCTTCAGCCACGGCTTTGGTCAGGGTACGAATGCGCAGAATATAGCGCTGACGCTCTGTTACCGAGATCGCTTTGCGGGCATCCAGCAGGTTGAAGCTGTGTGCCGCTTTAAGAATGCGTTCGTAGGCGGGCAGTGGCAGCGGTTTTTCCAGCGCCAGCAGATGCTGCGCCTCTTTCTCATACTGCTCGAAGCAGGTAAAGAGGAAATCAACGTCGGCGTATTCGAAGTTATAGGTGGATTGCTCCACTTCGTTCTGATGGAACACGTCGCCGTAGGTGGTTTTGCCCAGCGGACCGTCGCTCCACACCAGATCGTAAACGCTGTCGACGCCCTGGATGTACATCGCCAGACGCTCCAGACCGTAGGTGATCTCGCCGGTAACCGGCTTACACTCCATGCCGCCAACCTGCTGGAAGTAGGTGAACTGCGTCACTTCCATGCCGTTGAGCCACACTTCCCAGCCGAGTCCCCAGGCACCCAGCGTCGGGTTTTCCCAGTTATCTTCCACGAAGCGAATGTCATGCACCGTCGGGTCCATACCCAGCTCTTTCAGCGAGCCAAGATAGAGCTCCTGAATGTTGTCCGGTGAGGGTTTGATGATCACCTGGAACTGGTAGTAGTGTTGCAGGCGGTTCGGGTTTTCACCGTAGCGGCCATCGGTAGGACGGCGTGATGGCTGCACGTAAGCGGCGGCGATCGGCTCCGGGCCGAGTGCGCGCAGGCAGGTCATCGGGTGTGAAGTGCCAGCGCCCACTTCCATGTCCAGCGGTTGGACAATGGTGCAGCCCTGACGCGCCCAGTAATCCTGCAAGGTCAGGATCAGCCCCTGAAAGGTTTTGGTATCAAACTTTTGCATGTTGAGTGTGCACGCGCTTCGGTTAGATTAAAAAAAGAGGCCGACAGTATACCCTTTGACCGCGCGATGTGCAGCCGTAAATCCCAGGCGCTACCGGCGCGTTTTCGCGGTGATTCAGGGCGCTGGCATACAGATGGCTCCGAATCCTGCTGGCAGCAGTTGTTGCTCTGGTCGCATTTGGCTACCCTTTTGCGCACGGACGCGATGCGCAAGAGGATGCCATGCCGCAGAAGATTTACTGGATCGATAATTTACGCGCGGTTGCCTGCCTGATGGTGATCGTGATTCACACCACCACCTGGTATATCACCGGGCCGATGGCGGTGACTGGCATCACCTGGGATGCGGCTAATCTGCTGAACTCAGCATCACGCGTCTGTGTTCCGCTGTTCTTTATGATCTCCGGCTATCTGTTTTTCGGCGAACGCAGCGCCCAGCCGCGCCATATGCTCCGGCTGGTGCTCTGTCTGCTGTTCTACAGCGCGGTATCGCTGGCCTATATCACCTGGCTGACCCCCATCAGCGAAGGGCGATCAATCCTGAAGATGCTGCAGAAGCCGGTGTTTTATCACCTGTGGTTCTTCTTTGCGCTGATCGGCATCTATCTGCTGTCGCCCCTGATCCAGGTAAAAACCGTGCAGGCGCGCTACGTGGCGCTGCTGGTGCTGGTGCTGGCGGTGCTCGCCAACCCCAATACGGTCACCCAGTCGCTGGGGCCGTTTCACTTTCTGCCGGTTAATCTCTATGTCAGCGGTGACAGTATCTACTACCTGCTCTATGCGCTGCTGGGACGGGCTATCGGCACCATGGAGACGACCCGGCGCGGCCTGACGCCGCTGGCTGCCGGGCTGTTTATCGCCTGTGTGATTGGCATTACGTTAGGGACGAAACAGGCGCTGATCGTCAACGGGGCGTTTAATGACACCTGGTATCTCTACTGCGGACCGCTGGTGTTTATCGCCGCGATCAGCCTGCTCATCGTGTTTAAAAACAGCCTGAACCAGCGCACGCTGCCGGGTTTAACGGTGATTGCACGCTATTCACTGCCGATCTACGGCTTTCATGCGCTGTTCATTCACTACCTGCGAACGCATCATTACGATGATATGTCGCGTCCGTGGCTCGACCTGCCCTGGGTGTTCGGGCTGACACTGGGCGGCAGCCTGTTGCTGGGGATGGCGCTGAAACGCGTCGATACCCGTCACTTTGTCAGCTGATCGGCTTCGCGCTGGCGGGCGCGCCGTAGCTGGCGCGCCGATGAAAACCCCGCCGCCAGCGCCGCTTTTTCGGCAGATTCACCCTGCTGCTGACGCTGGCGTGCCACGCCAACCCGCAGCTGCTCATGGTATTCACGCACGCTAATCCCCAGATGCTGGCGAAACAGCCGCGCCAGATGGCGGCTGCTGACATGCGTGCGTCCAGCCAGCTCGGTCAGGGTCCAGCCGTGCTCAGGATGGGCAATCATCAGATCCTGCGCCCGATGAATGGCCGGATGCATGTGGTTGCGGTAACGCAGCCACGGCGAAAGTTGCGGATCGTCACCGGCCCGGCGGAACCAGACCACCATCTCCCGCGCTACCGCCAGCGCGGTTTGCGTATCACAGAGCTGATTAATCAGATGCAGCGCCAGATCGATTCCCGCCGTGATGCCTGCGCTGGTCCAGATATTCTCATGCCCGACAAACACCCGGTTCTCCTGCACCCGTGCGCGCGGGGCCGCGGCTTTCAGACGGGCAATCACATCATGATGAGTGGTGCAGACCACGTCATCCAGCATGCCTGCCTGCGCCGCTAGCAGCGCACCCGAGCAGACGCAGACCAGCATAAAGGTCTGCGCGCGCAGCGCGCCGTGCTGGCGCATCAGCCACTCGCGTGCTTCTCCGGCCTGCGGCGTGGCGTAACAGACCTGCGAGTCATAGACGCCTGGCACCACCAGCAGACTCCCGGCGGGCAACTGTTCAGGTAACGGTTCGATGCCGCCAATGGTCATGCCGGTGGAGCAGATCACCTCCGGCTGCGGGCCGATGTAGCGCAGCGTAAAGTGATCGCCCGCCAGCTTCAGCGTCTCGGCCGGGCCGGTGAGATCCAGCGCCATCACGCCGGGCAGGGTTAAAAACCAGACGGTGTGTGTCATGCTGGCCCGCGCTACACCAGATCCCAGCCACGGGCGCGCCACAGCGCAGGCAGTTGCGCCATATCGTCGAAGCGCGTCACCAGCGGATGATCCAGTTCAGGGTTGTGCGGATCAGCGCAGTAGTAGTAGACCGGAATGCCAGCGGCGATACCGGCGCGGGCGCCCGCTTCGGAGTCATCCACCAGAATGCAGCGCTCAATCGGCACCTGCATCTGTTCCGCCGCGTGGTACATCAGTTCCGGATCAGGCTTCCAGTGCAGAATGTCATAGCCGCTGTAGAGGTGCTCCGCAAATAGCGGCAGCATGCCGGTTAAGCCCAGCGAGTGCTGCATCTTTTTTACCGTCCCGTTTGAAACCACGCACATCGGTACCTTGATCTGCTCAACCAGCGCTTTCGCGCCCGGGATGGGCTGCAGTTGCTGATCAAACAGCCGCGCGACCTCTGCGCGATAGGCGGTCTCCACCTCTTCCATCGGCAGCGTCACCTGATGCGCGTCGCCGACGTCACGAATAATGTCGTAGAGTTTGACGCCCTTATACTTTTCAAACATCTGCTGCAGCGACAGTTCCAGGCCGTAACGGGCAAAGGTGTTGACGTAGGCCTGGGTACAGAGCAACTCACTGTCCACCAGCGTGCCATCGCAATCAAAAAAGACGCATTCTACTGACATCAGACTCTATCCTTCGATTCAGGGGTGTGCTCCACACTCTACCGCACTCAGCGCAGATTGCGAGACTGGCAATCGGTTGCGAAAAATCATTGTATTGCCCCGGTAAAATCGCCAGGATACGCGCCGATGATTTTTTCTTCTGGATGGATGGCATGAGCAAGCAAGGCGTTTTGCAGCGCATCTTCAGGCTGCAGGAACATGGCACCACGGTGCGCACCGAAGTGATCGCGGGTATCACCACCTTTCTGACGATGGTCTACATCGTCTTCGTCAATCCGCAGATCCTCGGCGTCGCCGGCATGGATACCCAGGCGGTGTTTGTGACCACCTGTCTGATTGCCGCCTTTGGCAGCATTCTGATGGGACTGTTTGCCAATCTGCCGGTGGCGCTGGCGCCCGCAATGGGGCTGAACGCCTTTTTCGCCTTTGTGGTGGTTGGCGCGATGGGCTATTCGTGGCAGGTGGGTATGGGCGCGATCTTCTGGGGTGCGGTCGGCCTGCTGATCCTGACGCTACTGCGGGTTCGCTACTGGATGATTGCCAATATCCCGCTGAGCCTGCGCGTCGGCATTACCGCCGGTATCGGCCTGTTTATCGCCATGATGGGGCTGAAGAATGCCGGTATTATCGTGCCGAATCCCGATACCCTGGTGGCCGTGGGGAACCTGACCTCGCACAGCGTACTGCTGGGCGCGCTGGGCTTCTTTATCATCGCTATTCTGGCATCACGCAATATCCACGCGGCAGTGCTGATCTCGATGGTGGTTACTACCGCTATCGGCTGGATGCTGGGTGACGTGAAGTTTGTCGGCCTGTTCTCTGCGCCGCCTTCCATTACTTCTGTGGTCGGCCAGGTGGATATCAAAGGCGCCTTCAACATCGGCATGGCGGGCGTGATCTTCTCCTTTATGCTGGTCAATCTGTTCGACTCCTCCGGCACGCTGATCGGCGTCACCGACAAAGCGGGACTGACCGATGAAACCGGCACTTTCCCGCGCATGCAGCAGGCGCTGTATGTCGACAGCATCAGTTCAGTGAGTGGCGCGCTGGCAGGCACCTCATCCGTGACCGCCTATATCGAAAGCACCTCGGGCGTGGCGATTGGTGGCCGTACCGGCCTGATGGCCGTGGTCACCGGCCTGCTGTTCCTGCTGGTGACCTTCCTGTCACCGCTGGCCGCGATGGTGCCGTCCTACGCCGCTGCGGGCGCGCTGATTTACGTTGGGGTGTTAATGACCGCCAGCCTGTCGCGCGTACGCTGGGATGATTTGACCGAAGCCGTTCCGGCGTTTGTGACCGCCGCCATGATGCCCTTCAGCTTTTCCATCACCGAAGGCATTGCGCTGGGATTCATCGCTTACTGCGTCATGAAGCTGGGTACTGGCCGCTGGCGTGAAATCAGCCCCTGCGTAGTGATTGTTGCTCTGCTGTTTGTGCTGAAGATTGTCTTTGTAGACGCGCACTAAGCGCATTCAGGGCCGCAACCTCCGGGTTGCGGCTTTTTACATTTCAGGATGCAGGCTGCGCTCGCTGGGCAGGCTGGTCAGCCGCAGAGCATGAGGCCCGATGTTGGGCTTACCCATCTCTATTTCGCGTAATGCGTGCCACTGAAAGGCGTTATCCATCTCCCACAGATGCAGACGCTGAGTCGCAGACGACAGCGCACACGACCAGACCAGCATGGGCTCCGCATCACACACCACCTGAATATCGGGATAGAGTGAAGATCGCAGCCGACCCGCACCGGGCAACAGGCGCAGCGAATCCAGTCCCCGATCGCCCTCTCCCGTCAGCTTGAGAATGCTCTGGCGTAATGTCCAGATCTGCGTCACCGCCTCCATGGCATCCTGCTGGGCATTGATCCAGGCGATCTCGCCCGAGGTTAATCCCTGAATCAGTTGCTCCTGAGTCTGACGGCTTCTGGCATGCACAATCTCCATATCCAGACCGGCACGTCCGCCCTCTTCGGCCAGCAGCACACCCACCGTATTGCCCGCATAGGCGATGCTGAAATCGGGCAGATCGCTGTCAGCAAAAACGGGGCGTCCGTTGCTCTGGATAAGCAGGCGCGGCAGCTCACCAATGCCATAAACCCGTAGCATCAGTTGTGCCAGCAGGGTACGGGCGGCAAGAAATCGCCCACGGCGTTTGTCAGCAAACTGCTGTGCCGTGTCGGTGATAGCCTGGGGAATGCGTAAATCATTAGCCGGGAAGCCGGGATCGCCCGTCCAGCGTACAAAATGACCAGCCATCTGTCGCTCCGTGAAAATGGTCAGATAATCATCAGAAGCATTGTAGGAATTTTCTTACCTTAATGCACCTGGCAACGCACAGATTGGGGTAAATTCGGAATAGGATGAGCAGAGTGAGCTGAGTTGCGGGGATCGACCAGAGATAAGCGTCGCGATTCGACTCGCGACGCGGGCAGCATCAGGCGAAACGACTCGCCTGCTCAAAGCTCAGTCGCGGCAGGCGCGGATGCAGTTTTGACGCATCACCGTAGCCGAGGTTAATCAGCAGGTTAACCTGATACTGACCGTCGGGGAAAAAGGCGTCATTGATTTTGGCCGGATCAAACCCGGACATCGGACCGGCATCCAGACCCAGCGAACGCGCCGCCAGAATCAGGTAGCCCGCCTGCAGGCTGCTGTTACGGAAAGCGGTCTCTTTTGCCGCCTCGGGACTGCCGGTAAACCAGCTGCGCGCATCAGCATGGGGGAACAGGGCGGGCAGCTGCTCATAGAACTCGCGGTCCCAGGCCACAATCACCGTGACCGGCGCGCTCATGGTTTTTTCCAGATTGCCGGAAGAGAGTGCCGGTTTCAGCTTCTCTTTGCCTTCCGCCGAGGTCACGAAAACAAATCGCGCAGGCGAGCAGTTCGCCGAGGTCGGGCCCAGTGCCGTTAAAGCATAGAGCTGCTCCAGCAGGGCGTTATCGACGGGCTTAGCCTGCCAGTAACTGTGGGTGCGGGCGTCATTAAACAGCGTGTCCAGTGCGGCAGTGTCGAGCGGTGTACTCATGCAACTCTCCTGTTTCAGGCGAAAAAGTTCGCCCAACGGTGTTCACGTAGTGGGTTTGCGTCCGGTCCGGCGCGGCGGGATGAGGCGGGGATCACTCACCGCAATCCGTCGCCGCACGTCAGATCGGCGCTTCAACCGTTATACGGCAATGCCGTGCCGCCGCAAAATAACATATCAGCAAGAATCAACGCAGAGGCGGGAATAACAGGGAGGCAGCGTGGCAGGAAATCTGGCCTGACAGCAGGACGCTATCAGGCCAGCACGGTTATTTACCGATACAGAAGCTGGAGAAGATGCGACCCAGCAGATCGTCAGAAGTGAACTCGCCGGTGATCTCGCTTAACGCCTGCTGGGCAAGACGTAACTCTTCCGCCAGTAGCTCACCGGCCCAGGCACCGAGCAGCTGCGCTTTACCCTGCTGTAAGTGCATTGCCGCCAGCTCCAGCGCCTGCAGATGACGGCGACGCGCCAGGAAGCCGCCTTCCATATTGCCGGCGAAGCCCATGCTCTGCTTCAGGTGATCGCGCAGCTCGTCCACGCCCGCGCTGGTGCGTGCCGACAGGCGAATCAGTGAGTGACCATTTACTTCTGTCAGACCGAGAGACTCACCGGTGACATCCGCCTTGTTGCGGACCACGGTAATCGGCAGTTCGGGCGGCAGACGGGAGACGAAATCGGGCCAGATCGCCGCCGCTTCGGTGGCATCGGTCGTCGTGCCGTCCACCATAAACAGCACGCGATCAGCCTGTTCGATCTCCTGCCAGGCGCGCTCAATCCCGATGCGCTCCACTTCGTCGCTGGCTTCACGCAGACCGGCGGTGTCGATGATATGCAGCGGCATGCCATCAATATGAATATGCTCACGCAGTACGTCACGGGTGGTGCCTGCGATATCCGTGACGATGGCGGCGTCACGGCCCGCCAGCGCATTCAGCAGGCTCGATTTGCCCGCATTAGGCCGGCCCGCAATCACCACTTTCATCCCTTCACGCAGCAGGCTGCCCTGACGCGCTTCGGCACGGACGGCATCCAGGTCGCCGATCACCGTATTCAGCTGCGCTTCGATTCTGCCGTCAGAGAGGAAATCGATCTCCTCATCCGGGAAGTCGATAGCGGCTTCGACATAGATCCGCAGGTGAGTGAGTGCTTCCACAAGATGATTGATACGGGTGGAGAAGACGCCCTGCAGGGAGTTCACGGCCGAACGCGCCGCCTGCTCAGAGCTGGCATCAATCAGGTCAGCAATCGCTTCGGCCTGCGCCAGATCGAGCTTGTCATTCAGAAACGCACGCTCTGAAAACTCACCCGGCTGAGCGATACGCACGCCAGGCAGCGCCACGATGCGCTTCAGCAGCAGGTCGAGGATCACCGGGCCGCCGTGGCCCTGCAGCTCCAGCACATCTTCACCGGTAAAGGAGTTAGGACCAGGAAACCACAGCGCAATGCCCTGATCCAGCACGCGGCCATCGCTATCGGTGAACGACAGATAATCGGCGTAACGCGGCTTAGGCAGTTTGCCCAGCAGCTGGCGGGCGACCTCTGCCGCCTGGGCGCCAGAGACGCGCAGAATGCCTACGCCGCCGCGTCCGGGTGGCGTCGCCTGGGCAACAATGGTATCGCTGTGGCTCATAAATTTTCTCTCGCTACAAAAAACACAGGCGGTCGCTTTGACCGCCTGAGAATAGACTATTTTAGGGCGGGATTACTCCCGCTCTGGATCGCTTACGCTTTCTTCTTGTCGCGGCTATGCAGACCACGTTTTTCCAGGCCGCGATAAATCAGCTGCTGCTGGAGAATGGTGACCAGGTTGCTGACGATGTAGTACAGCACCAGACCTGACGGGAACCACAGGAAGAACACGGTGAAAATCACCGGCATGTACGTCATGATCTTCTGCTGCATCGGATCGGTCACGGTGGTCGGTGACATCTTCTGAATGAAGAACATGGTGATGCCCATCAGAATCGGCAGGATGTAGTACGGGTCCTGCGCTGACAGGTCATGGATCCACAGAATAAATGGCGCATGACGCAGTTCAACCGAGCCTGACAGCATGTAGTAAAGCGCCAGGAAGATTGGCATCTGAATCACCAGCGGCAGACAGCCACCCAGCGGATTCACTTTCTCTGCTTTATACAGCGCCATCATTTCCTGGCTCTGCTTCTGCTTGTCATCACCCAGACGCTCACGCATCGCCTGAATTTTCGGCTGCAGCATGCGCATCTTCGCCATCGAGGTGTACTGCGCTTTGGTCAGCGGGTACATAATGCCGCGCACGATGAAGGTGATCACGATAATGGAGAAGCCCCAGTTACCGATGAAGCTGTGGATAAATTTCAGCAGTTTGAACAGCGGCTGAGAGATAAACCACAACCAGCCGTAATCTACGGTCAGATCAAGGTGCGGCGCAATCGCTGCCATCTTGTCCTGAATTTCCGGGCCGACCCACAGCGTTGCACCCAGATTCTGCTGTGCGCCCGCGGCAATGGTGACCGGTGCAGATTTATAGCCAATCGCCGCCACGCCATTACCCAGGTTGCTGGTGTAAAGGGTGTTGGTGCCTTCGGTACGCGGAACCCATGCCGTTGCAAAGTACTGCTGCAGCATCGCAACCCAGCCATTGCTGGTGGTGGCGTTCAGGTTCTCGTTATCCGCGATGGTGTCGAATTTATACTTCTCATATTTCGACTCGCTGGTGGAGTAGGCCGCGCCACGGAAGGTGTGCAGAGCAAAGTTGTTGCTGCCGGTATCACGATGCTTAGGCAGATCGATGGTCTGCTTCAGCTGGCCAAACAGCGACACTTCCAGCGGCTGCTGGGTGGTGTTGTTGACATGATAATCGACATTAACGGCATATTCGCCACGCTTGAAGATGAAGGTTTTGGTGTAAACCACGCCATTTTCAGCGGTGTAGGTCATCGGCACACGCAGTTCGGACTGGCCATCAGCCATCTCGAAGTGATCCTGCGCAGCGTTGAACAGCGGACGCGCGCCGTTGTTCGGGTTATCCGGGCCATTACGACCGGTCAAACCACTCTGTGCCTGATAAAGGAACGCTGGCGTTGTTTCAAGCAGCTGGAACGGCTGGTTAGAACCCAGTTTGTCCGGGAAAGTCAGCAGCTGTGCTTGTTCAACATCACCGCCTCGGGTGTTGATATTCAATGACAGGACATCAGTCTTAACGGTGATCGTCTGGCCCTGACCGCTGGCCGGTACACCCTGACTGGCGGTATCACCCGCTACGCTGTTTGTGCCTTGTGTGGTCTGCGTCTGCTGTGGCTGCGGAGCGTGGTCCGTCTGCCAGGCTTGCCAGATCATAAAGGTCACGAACAGAAAAGCGATGAGAAAGAGATTGCGTTGCGAATCCATCGTTAATGTTCTCTGGTATCAAAGGTTTTTGGCGGCACAGGATCGTCACCACCCGGGTTCAAGGGGTGGCATTTTAATACGCGTTTTAATGTCAACCAACTGCCTTTTATCAGGCCGAACCTGCGTAATGCCTCAATTCCGTAATGAGAGCAGGTCGGGTGAAACCGACAGTGTGGTCCCAGTAATGGACTGATGCCGCGTTGATAGACGCGTATCAGGACGATCAGGAGCCGCGCGCCAGGCGACAGTGACGACGCCATAATTTCTCCAACGCTTCCGCCAGCATACGGTTATCCAGATCGGCAACCCCCTTCTTCGCGACCACCACGAAGTCCATCGACGGCAGTTCATGTTGACGCAGACGAAAGCTTTCGCGGGTCAATCGTTTGATCCGGTTGCGTTCATGAGCGCGTTTCACATGTTTTTTAGCGACGGTGAGACCGATGCGGGGATGCCCCAGCGCGTTAAGGCGGCCGAGAATAGTAATTTGCGGCGTGCCAGCCCGTTGTGGCTGCTGGAAGACGAAAGTGAAATGAGTGGGAGTTAACAAACGTAACTCCCTGGGAAATGCGAGCTTACCCATCAGGGCTTGCTTTATTACTTAGAAACGGTCAGACGAGAACGGCCTTTAGCACGACGACGTGCCAGAACCTGACGACCATTTTTTGTTGCCATACGAGCACGGAAACCGTGTGAACGGTTGCGCTTCAGTACGGACGGTTGAAAAGTGCGTTTCATGGCGGTTTCTACCTAAACTTGAAAATTTTCACTGGGTGACGCGTTTCGGGCCAGAAAATCGACCTACGCCTCAATGTGTCTTTAATAAAGAGGCGGGATTGTAATAATTGTACAGTCCCGAGTCAATTTACTTCGCGTGTCATAGTGCCTGAAAACCCGCATACAGCCCGCAGAGTCCCGACTTTGCGCCTGATGGCTCAATGTCGGGTGGAGAATTATACGGGCTCCGCACTAAAGCGCAAGGATCGCACGGGATCTTATTGCGATCGGCTTGCCGGATCCTGGGGATAAAATGAGATGTCGCCCGAAATTTTAATGGATTGCGTCAGATCCCTGCTGGTTTTTCCCGCAACTGGCGTAAACTTCTTTGCGCGCCTCTGGCCTGTGGATAAAAAGGATCAAAACTGTGTAGAAAGGGAAGATCTCTGCCTCGCTTTGCGCTATGATCCGCCCTTCCGCTGACGATCCTCCGGTGATTGCAGGACGGAAAACCGCTGATAGCGGTCGCAGGCGCTTTCTTAGCGTCTGTGTCAAAAATGAACGTTTCTTAGAGTAACGCCTACTATTCTTTTCGAATTTGTACGAGTGGAGTCCGCCGTGTCACTTACGCTTTGGCAACAGTGTCTTGCCCGTTTGCAGGATGAGCTTCCTGCCACCGAATTCAGCATGTGGATCCGTCCACTACAGGCTGAGTTAAACGACAATACGCTTGCCTTGTATGCTCCAAATCGCTTCGTACTCGACTGGGTTCGGGACAAATACCTTAATAGTATCAATGCACTGCTGAATGAATTCTGCGGTCCAAACGTGCCCGCCCTGCGTTTTGAAGTGGGAACGCGCCCGGTTCAGCAGCAGGCGGCAGCGGTCAGCCAGCCCGTAATGGCCAGCGTCAGCGCGCCCGTGATGCCCGTACAGAGCCATATTCGTCCGGCCCCGACGCAGATTATGCGTCCCAGCTGGGATAATGTCCCGGCACCAGCCGACGTGACCTATCGCTCAAATGTGAACAACCGTCATAACTTCGATAACTTCGTCGAGGGTAAATCTAACCAGCTGGCGCGCGCGGCGGCACGTCAGGTGGCGGATAATCCAGGCGGCGCTTATAACCCGCTGTTTCTGTATGGCGGCACCGGTCTCGGTAAAACGCACCTGTTGCATGCGGTGGGCAACGGCATCATTGCCCGTAAACCCAATGCAAAAGTGGTTTATATGCACTCCGAGCGCTTCGTGCAGGACATGGTTAAAGCACTGCAGAACAATGCGATTGAAGAGTTCAAACGCTACTACCGTTCGGTAGATGCGCTGCTGATCGATGACATTCAGTTCTTTGCTAATAAAGAGCGATCGCAGGAAGAGTTCTTCCACACCTTTAATGCCTTATTAGAGGGCAACCAGCAGATCATCCTCACCTCGGATCGCTATCCAAAAGAGATCAACGGGGTGGAAGATCGTCTTAAATCACGTTTCGGCTGGGGTTTAACGGTGGCGATCGAGCCGCCTGAGCTGGAAACGCGTGTGGCGATCCTGATGAAAAAAGCGGATGAGAACGACATCCGTCTGCCTGGTGAAGTCGCCTTCTTTATTGCCAAGCGGTTACGCTCTAACGTGCGTGAGCTGGAAGGCGCGCTGAATCGCGTGATCGCCAATGCCAACTTTACTGGCCGGGCGATTACCATCGACTTCGTGCGCGAAGCGCTGCGCGATCTGCTGGCGCTGCAGGAAAAGCTGGTCACCATCGATAATATTCAGAAGACCGTGGCTGAGTACTACAAAATTAAGGTAGCGGATCTGCTTTCCAAGCGCCGTTCGCGCTCGGTGGCACGTCCGCGCCAGATGGCGATGGCGATGGCGAAAGAGTTAACCAACCATAGCTTGCCAGAAATTGGCGATGCTTTTGGGGGTCGTGACCATACAACGGTGCTTCATGCCTGCCGCAAGATTGAGCAGCTGCGTGAAGAGAGCCACGATATCAAAGAAGATTTCTCTAATCTCATCAGAACATTATCTTCCTGACGCTATGAAATTTATTGTTGAACGTGAGCAGTTGCTGAAGCCGCTGCAACAAGTAAGTGGTCCCCTGGGTGGTCGTCCGACGCTGCCGATCCTTGGAAACCTGCTGCTGCAGGTAACTGAAGGTTCGCTGTTGCTGACCGGTACCGATCTGGAAATGGAGATGGTCGCACGCGTGGCGCTGACTCAGGCACATGAGCCTGGATCCACCACCGTTCCGGCGCGTAAATTCCTCGATATCTGTCGCGGATTGCCGGATGGCGCAGAAATTACTCTGGCACTGGAAGGCGATCGCATGCTGGTGCGCTCTGGCCGCAGCCGTTTTTCGCTGTCGACCCTGCCCGCCAGTGACTTCCCAAATCTTGACGACTGGCAGAGTGAAGTTGAATTTACCCTGCCGCAGGCAACGCTGAAACGGCTGATTGAAGCGACCCAGTTTTCGATGGCGCATCAGGATGTGCGTTACTACCTCAACGGCATGATGTTTGAAACCGAAGGGGAAGAGCTGCGCACCGTGGCCACTGACGGTCACCGTCTGGCTGTCTGCTCCATGCCGATTGGTCAGGCGCTGCCGAGTCATTCGGTGATTGTGCCGCGCAAAGGCGTGATTGAACTGCTGCGTCTGCTGGATGGAGGCGATACTCCGCTGCAGGTTCAGATTGGCGGCAGCAATATCCGTGCGCATGTCGGCGACTACATCTTTACCTCTAAGCTGGTTGATGGTCGTTTCCCCGATTATCGTCGCGTATTGCCGAAGAATCCGGACAAAGCGCTGGAAGCGGGCTGCGATCTGCTCAAACAGGCCTTTGCCCGCGCCGCTATCCTCTCTAACGAGAAGTTCCGCGGTGTTCGCCTCTATATCACCGAAAATCAGCTGAAGATCACCGCCAATAACCCTGAACAGGAAGAAGCGGAAGAGATGCTGGATGTCAGCTACAACGGCACGGAACTGGAGATTGGCTTCAACGTCAGTTACGTGCTGGATGTGCTGAACGCGCTTAAGTGCGAAAACGTCCGTCTGCTGCTGACCGATTCAGTGTCGAGCGTGCAGATTGAGGATGTGGCGAGTCCGGCAGCGGCCTATGTCGTCATGCCCATGCGCTTGTAGAAGATATCGGCCTGGCTTACTTGCTACGTTGTGCCCCGGCAGTGCTCGCCATCCTCACGTACTTCAGTACGCTCCGGTGGCTGTGCGCTGGCGGGGCGCAACGTAGCTGCGACGCCGACGGCCTGGTGACTGAGGTATCGGGCAAACCTGCTTTGCCGTTGACGCCCTGGATCGCCAGGCCCAAAACTTTATTGCCCTTCACGCTGGACTGATTCATGGCTTTAACCCGCCTTCTTATCAAAGATTTTCGTAATATTGAGCAGGCTGATCTGCAGCTGGCACCCGGCTTTAATTTCCTGGTCGGCGCCAACGGCAGTGGTAAAACCAGCGTTTTAGAAGCGATTCATACTCTGGGGCATGGCCGTTCGTTTCGCAGCCTGCAGGCGGGACGCGTGATTCGTCACGACGAGGCGGCGTTTGTGCTGCACGGGCGTCTGGAAAACAAAGAGCGGGAAATTTCAGTCGGGCTGACCAAAAACCGTGCCGGTGACAGCAAAGTGCGCATTGATGGCAGCGATGGTCATAAGGTCGCGGAGCTGGCGCAGCTGTTGCCGATGCAGTTAATCACCCCTGAAGGCTTTAGTTTGCTGAATGGCGGCCCCAAATATCGCAGAGCCTATGTCGACTGGGGCTGCTTTCATAACACCCCCGGCTTTTTTAACGCCTGGAACAACATGCGCCGCCTGCTTAAACAGCGGAACGCGGCGCTGCGCCAGGTCTCACGCTACAGCCAGATTCGTCCCTGGGATCAGGAGCTGGTTCCGCTGGCTGAACAGATCAGCCAGTGGCGGGCGGAATACAGTGCGGCGATTTCAGCGGAGATCACCGCCACCTGTGGCCAGTTTCTGCCGGAATTTGAGCTGCGCTTCTCATTCCAGCGTGGCTGGGACAAAGAGAGCGACTACGCCGAACTGCTGGAACGTAACTTCGAGCGCGATCGCGCACTGACCTATACCGCCAGCGGCCCCCATAAAGCGGATTTTCGTATTCGGGCTGAAGGGACGCCGGTAGAAGATTTACTCTCACGCGGGCAGTTAAAACTGCTGATGTGTGCATTGCGTCTGGCACAGGGCGAGTTCCTGACAAGCCAGAGCGGACGCCGCTGTATTTACCTCATTGATGACTTTGCTTCTGAGCTGGATGAGAGCCGCCGACGCCTGTTGGCGGAACGGTTAAAAGCCACTCAGGCTCAGGTGTTTGTCAGCGCAATTTCTGCCGGACATGTAATCGACATGACCGACGAAAAGGGCAAGATGTTCCGCGTGGAACAGGGTAAAATAGCGGTTCAACCTGAAGATTAAAATGAGCGAGAAACGTTGATGTCGAATTCTTATGACTCCTCAAGTATTAAAGTCCTGAAAGGACTTGATGCGGTACGCAAACGCCCGGGCATGTATATCGGCGATACCGATGACGGTACCGGTCTGCATCACATGGTATTCGAGGTCGTGGATAACGCAATCGACGAAGCGCTCGCTGGTCACTGTAGTGACATTGTGGTCACCATCCATGCCGATAACTCCGTATCGGTGCAGGATGATGGACGCGGCATTCCTACCGGTATTCACGAAGAAGAGGGCATTTCTGCCGCTGAAGTGATCATGACCGTGCTGCATGCTGGCGGTAAGTTCGATGATAACTCCTATAAAGTCTCCGGCGGCCTGCACGGCGTGGGCGTCTCCGTGGTTAACGCCCTGTCGCAGAAGCTGGAGCTGACCATTCGTCGCGAAGGCAAAGTGCATCAGCAGATTTACGTCCATGGCGTACCGCAGGCACCACTGGCGGTGACGGGTGAGACCGACATTACCGGGACCCGTGTGCGTTTCTGGCCAAGCCACGAAACCTTTACCAACGTGCGCGATTTTGAGTATGACATCCTGGCGAAACGCCTGCGTGAACTCTCATTCCTGAACTCCGGCGTGTCGATTCGTCTGGATGATAAGCGTGATGGTAAAAGTGATCACTTCCACTATGAAGGCGGCATCCGGGCGTTTGTTGAGTACCTCAACAAAAACAAAACCCCGATTCATCCTACCGTGTTCTATTTCTCTACCGAGAAAGATGGCATTGGTGTGGAAGTGGCGCTGCAGTGGAACGACGGCTTCCAGGAAAATATCTACTGCTTTACCAACAACATCCCACAGCGCGACGGCGGTACACACCTCGCCGGTTTCCGTTCAGCGATGACCCGTACCCTGAATGCCTATATGGAAAAAGAGGGTTACAGCAAGAAGGCCAAAGTCAGCGCCACCGGTGATGATGCCCGTGAAGGTCTGATCGCTGTGGTTTCGGTGAAAGTACCGGATCCTAAATTCTCCTCGCAGACCAAAGATAAACTGGTCTCCTCCGAGGTGAAAACAGCGGTTGAGCAGCAGATGAATGAACTGCTGGCTGAATACCTGCTGGAAAATCCTTCAGACGCCAAAATTGTAGTCGGCAAAATCATCGACGCTGCCCGTGCCCGTGAAGCGGCACGCCGCGCCCGTGAAATGACCCGCCGTAAAGGCGCGCTGGATCTGGCGGGTCTGCCAGGCAAACTGGCGGATTGCCAGGAGCGCGACCCGGCGCTGTCTGAAATCTACCTGGTGGAGGGTGACTCCGCAGGCGGCTCGGCCAAACAGGGCCGTAACCGTAAAAACCAGGCGATTCTGCCGCTGAAAGGTAAGATTCTTAACGTTGAAAAAGCGCGTTTCGACAAGATGCTCGCCTCTCAGGAAGTGGCCACGCTGATCACCGCGCTGGGCTGCGGTATTGGTCGCGACGAGTACAACCCGGACAAGCTGCGCTATCACAGCATCATCATCATGACCGATGCCGACGTCGATGGTTCGCACATCCGTACCCTGCTGCTGACCTTCTTTTATCGTCAGATGCCTGAAATCATTGAGCGCGGCCACGTTTATATCGCCCAGCCGCCACTCTACAAAGTGAAGAAAGGCAAGCAGGAGCAGTACATCAAAGATGATGAAGCGATGGATCAATACCAGATCGCTATCGCGCTTGATGGCGCGACGCTGCACACCAATGCCAGCGCGCCGGCGCTGGGCGGTGAGCCGCTGGAGACGCTGGTCACTGACTTCAACAGCACCCAGAAGATGATCAAGCGTATGGAGCGCCGTTATCCGATGGCCATGCTGCGTGCGATGATTTATCACGACACGCTGAGCGACCTGACCAGCGAAGCAGAGGTTACAACCTGGCTGAATGGTCTGGTGAGCTATCTGACTGAACGCGAAGCGCACGGCAGCACCTATCTGGCACAGGTGCGCGAAAACCGCGAATCAAACCTGTTCGAGCCGGTACTGCGCGTCCGTACCCACGGTGTAGATACTGACTATCCGCTGGATGCTGATTTCATTCAGGGTCCTGAGTATCGCAAAATCTGCGCCCTGGGCAGCAAACTGCGTGGTCTGCTGGAAGAAGATGCTTACATCGAACGTGGCGAGCGTCGTCAGCCAGTGGCAAGCTTCGAACAGGCGATTGAGTGGCTGATTAAAGAGTCGCGTCGCGGCCTCTCGGTCCAGCGCTACAAAGGTCTGGGCGAGATGAACCCGGAGCAGCTGTGGGAAACCACCATGGATCCAGACAGCCGTCGTATGCTGCGCGTTACCATTAAAGATGCGATTGGCGCTGATCAGCTGTTCACTACCCTGATGGGCGATGCGGTTGAACCGCGCCGCGCCTTCATCGAAGAAAATGCGCTGAAAGCCGCCAATATCGATATTTAACCGGCATCAGAGATGAAAGGCCATCACCCAGGTGATGGCCTTTTTTTTGTGCCGTCCGGGCGGAAAACCCGCCAGGGCGTGCCTTCCTGCCCGCATGCTGCGATCCCGATCACGTTTTAACCCGGTCAGCTCCCTTACTCTTGCCCCTCTTTGCGCATTTACCGCGCACTATTCCACACAGGGAGTAACACCATGATTGTTTGCGATCGTCACGACTGGGACAGAGAACGTCACGCCTTTCATCCGGTAGTCGATCAGGCGATAAGCTGGATTGCCAGCACAGATTTCAGCCAGCTGGAAACCGGCAAATATGAGATCCTGCCCGACAACAAAATGTTCTGTCTGGTGCAGGAGATGATGACCGAACCGGCCAGCGCACGCAAAGCGGAGTCCCACTTCAACTACATCGATATTCAGTATCTGCTGACAGGCACCGAAAATATTGGCGTGGCCCGCGCCCATCCCGACCAGCACATCACCGAAGATTTTGCCCAGCAGCGTGACGTCGTTTTTTATCAGAAAATATTGAATGAGTCAGTGATTACGCTGATGCCCGGCATGTTCGCGCTCTTTTTCCCGCACGATATCCATCGTCCCTGCTGCGCCCCTGGCGAACCCGCAACAATCCGAAAAGCCGTGATTAAAATCCACCGCGATCTCTTTACCGCCTGAAGCTGGCGATCAGCTGGCCGTTCTCGCCTGCCATGAAACTGGTCAATGTGCGCTGAATCGCGCTAGCATTGAACAAAACCCAGACGCTACGAGGACTCTATGGCTATTAAATTGATCGCTATCGACATGGATGGCACCCTGCTCAACCCGCAACATGAGATCACACCGGCGGTGAAATCCGCCCTGGATCGCGCCCGTCAGCAAGGGGTGTCGATTGTTCTGACTACCGGCCGGCCGTTTGTGGGTATCCAGCGCTATCTCATGGAACTGGATATGCAGACGCCCGGCCAGTACGCGATCAGCAACAACGGTGCGCTGGTTCATCAGGCCGAAGATGGTGAGTGCGTGGCGGAAGTGACGCTGACCTTTGACGACTACCTCTACATTGAGAACCTGGCGCGTGAGCTTGGCGTACATTTCCAGGCATTCGACAAAACCCATCTCTATACCCCTAACAAAGACATCAGCGAATACACCATCCATGAAGCGAGCCTGACCGGCATTCCGGTGCGCTACCGCGCGGTGGAGGAGATGGATCGTGCCATGCGCTTCCCGAAACTGATGATGATCGACCGGCCCGCTCTTCTCGACGCGGCGATTGCCCGCCTGCCCGGGCATGCTCAGCAGACCTACACCATCCTGAAGAGCGCGCCTTATTACCTCGAAATCCTCGATCGTCGGGTGAATAAAGGCCAGGGCGTCAAAATGCTGGCTGAGAAGCTCGGCCTGAAGCAGGAAGAAGTGATGGCGATTGGCGATCAGGAGAATGACCTGGCGATGATCGAATACGCAGGAACGGGTGTCGCAATGGGGAATGCCATTGACTCTGTTAAGAAAATTGCTCAGTTCATCACCAAAACCAATATGGAAGATGGCGTCGCGCATGCCATCGAAGAGTTAGTGCTGTAACGGCCTGTTCTCTGCCGGGCCGCTTCGGCCCGGATCCCCTAACCCGGCAAAATTGCTGCACCGCAAAACAGAATCGCGTAATTTGTCGGGCAACTCTTTCTCCGTGGGTTTCATCATGTCAGAAAAACAGATCACCTTTGCTGCCCGTCAGCATCAGCTCACCAATATTAATGTCTGGACTGCCGACAGCCAGTGGCTGGCGTTTGACGTTCGTCCATCGGGCGCGTCGTTTACCAGTCAGACCATTGAGCGGGTCAATGTGATGACCGGTGAGGTGGAGGTGCTGTATCAGGCCCGGCATGGTGCCCATGTTGGCGTCGTCACGGTCAGTCCCGACCTGCCACCGCGCTACGTCTGCATTCATGGCCCGGAACATCCCGATGCCAGCTGGCAGTATGACTTCCACCACCGGCGCGGGGTGATCGTTCAGAACGGTGCGGCGGTGAATCTGGATGCCTGCGATATCACGCCACCGTTTACCCCTGGCGCGCTGCGTGGCGGCTCGCATGTACATGTCTTCAGTCCCGACGGTTCTCGCCTGAGCTTTACCTACAATGACCACGTAATGCACGAACTGGATAGCCGGCTCGATCTGCGCAACGTCGGCATCGCGGTGCCCCTTTGCGCTGTAACGCCCGAAAAGCAGCATCCGCGCGAATATGACGGCACCTTTTTTTGCCTGCTGGTGAGCCAGACGCATGCGGAACCGCTGCCAGGCAGTGACCAGATTAATCGTGCCTGTGAGGAGTGCTGGGTCGGTGAGCGTGGCTACCAGAAGCCGGACGGCAGCTGGCAGCGCTGGGCGATCGCCTTTATTGGCGACACGCTGACGGCGCAGGGTGAAAAACGGCCTGAAGTTTTTATTGTTGATCTGCCTGATGCGCTGGAGGATTACGCCCGCGCCGGAGAGATGCCGCTGGAGGGCAGCAGCCAGCAGTTACCTGCGCCACCGGCTGGCGTGCAGCAGCGTCGCCTGACGCACAGCCGTGGTGTGGCTCTGCAACCTCGCCACTGGCTGCGCGCCGCACCGGATGGCAGCCAGATAGCGTTTCTGATGGCGGATGCCGCAGAGGTGATCCAGCTCTGGACGGTCTCACCCAACGGCGGCGAACCGCGTCAGATCACCCGACTCAGCCACAGCATTCAGTCCGCCTTTAGCTGGCATCCTGACGGCCAGGCGATCGCTTTTGTCTGCGATAACAGCGTGATGCGATGTGACGTTGAGAGCGGCGCGTGTCAGCGTCTGACCCGCAGAACAGAAGAGGCGCCATCAGGTGACGCGGTGGTCTGGTCACCTGATGGTACACAGATTGCTTATATGCGTGAGGTGAATGGCTGGCGGCAACTCTTTACGGTTGCGGCAGTGACCGCATAGGAGGCATAGGCTGCGCCTGCGCCAGGCTTTCCTGCGTATGCGCCAGCCTTTCGCTCTGCAGGATGCGTTCACGTGGAGAGTCGAGAGATTTATCTTTATCGCTGCGGTAGTAGTCCCACGGCAGCAGCAGCGTATCCAGCACGGCAGAGAAAGGAAGATCGATTAACGCCAGCGGCTTCAGCGCCCAGCTGGTATCACCATCGGACAGCATATCAGCGCTGGCACGGGTGCCTGGATAGTAGCCCTGACTCGCACCTGTGTGAGACATCACGCTGGAACAGCCGGTTGTTGCCATTGCGCAGCACACCACTCCAGCCAGAGGTAAGGTCTTCATCAATTTCATCATCATCATCCCTTCAGTCATGGCATAAGCCTGGCTGAGTTTGCTTGCCAGACAACGTCAACACTCTGGGGCGAAGTCCGTCTGGGTCTGGCAAATGTAGTCCTGAGTGTATGTCATTTCCTCAAATTGGCGAAAAAAATTGCATTTCGCCCTCTTGAAAATGGTCTTGTGGCACCCATTTTTAGTTTACGGACGCACTCACCGTTGCCGCAAGGGACAGTGGGGTGCCGTATCCAGCCTGTCCAGTAGTGGAAGGTTGCCAAAACTTGCTGACATTCAGGAGTCTTAATATGCGTAATTTTGATCTCACCCCACTTTATCGCTCTGCTATCGGTTTTGATCGCCTGTTTAACCTGCTCGAATCTAATCAGAATCAGAGCAATGGCGGCTATCCTCCCTATAACGTTGAACTGGTCGATGAAAATCACTATCGCATTACTATTGCGGTGGCCGGTTTTGCTCAGAGCGAACTGGATATCACGGCGCACGATAACGTGCTGATCGTGCGGGGTGCCCATCCTGAAGAGCAGACCGAGCGTAAATACCTGTATCAGGGTATCGCCGAGCGTAACTTCGAGCGTAAATTCCAGCTCGCCGACCACATTGTGGTGCGCGATGCCCGTCTCGAGAATGGTCTGCTGAGCATCGATCTTGAACGACTGGTGCCGGAAGAGGCGAAACCACGCCGTATTGAGATTCTGAAGTAACCATGACAAACGCCGCGTTAGCGGCGTTTTTTTTGCCCTTATATCTGAAGGCGGACTTGTCCTTACGACTGCGTTCGCATCGCTAAGCGCTGACCCAGCACGCCACCAAACACATTGACCAGCAGTCCCAGTATAATCACCACCGCACCCAGCATCTGCTGCCCGGAGAGATGCTCATCCAGCACCAGCGCGGCGGTAATAATCCCCACCACTGGCACCAGCAGCGACAGCGGCGCGACGCGCCAGGTTTCGTAGCGACTCAGCAGATTCCCCCAGATAGCGTAACCCACAATGGTGGCGACAAACGCCAGATAGAACAGCGCCAGCACGGTCTGCAGGCCGATATGCAGCAGGCTGTAAACGATGGCGGCCTGACCATCAAACAGCAGCGAACAGGCAAAGAAAGGAACGATCGGCACCAGCGCACTCCAGACCACCAGTGACATGATAGGCACGCTACGGTTCCGCATAATAATCTTATTGGTGATATTACCCAGCCCCCATGAGAGCGCCGCCGACAGCGTCAGCATCATGGTGGTCAGCGTAATACCGGCGCTGGTCTGCCCTTCCATGCCTGCCGTCGCCAGCAAAAACATCCCCAGCGTAGCGATGATAATCCCGACAATATGATTCCAGCGCAGCCTCTCCGCCAGCAACAGCGCGCCCAGCAACAGGGTAAAGAATGCCTGCGCCTGCAGCACCAGCGAGGCCAGACCGGCAGGCATGCCGAGCTTGATCGCCAGGAACAGAAAGGCGAACTGACCAAAACTGATGGTCATGCCATACACCACCAGCCAGCGCAGCGGAATCGGCGGGCGACGCACAAAGAAAATGGCGGGAAAGGCGACCAGGGTAAAACGCAGCCCGGCGAGCAAAAAAGGCGGCATACCCTGCAGCCCCAGCTTGATCACCACAAAATTGACGCCCCACGCCACCACCACGCACAGCGCTAACAGCATATCTTTTACCGACATCAGAAACTCCTTGTCCTGCCGTCAGGCGGTGACCGCAATCGGGGTCGCGATATCGGCACAGCAGCCTTCACCCACGATGCGAAAATAATCATCTACAGCCAGCGCGATCGACTTATCCAGCTCGCCCGCGTTAAACCATAACGTTCCGACCTGTTGCAGCCGGGTATCCACCCGCAGCGCCAGCCGGTCATCAAAACTAAACGGCGGTACCGCGCCCATCACACAGCCCGTCAGCGCCTGCGCCAGCTCCGGAGCGGCGAAAGAGGATTTTTTGCCGCCTATGGCGCGCGCCGCACTTTTGAAATTGATCCGGCAGTCGCCCGGCACTATCGCCAGCAGCTGACGCGATGGCGCACCGTCCGGCATGCTGACGTCCAGCACCATCGCTTTGGCCGCCTGGCCCAGCAGGTTACCGCGTATCTGGCTGATCTGTTCGGTCTGCCCTATCGCCTCATGTTCCACCACGCGGTAGCTGGCCTGCTGCTGATCCAGCAGCGCAGTAATTTTTTCAAACGTCGTCATTCCCTTCTCCTGTTCTGGCACAGCCCGGCTTAGCTCCAGGCGATAGCGTGTTTCATTTTTTTATCGGTCAGCCCGAAAAAGAAACCCATGGTGATACGGGTATCGCCTTCGACCCGATCGATCTCATGATAAAACGCAGGATTAAACAGATAGATATCGCCACTGCGTGGTGAAAATTCGCAGATCTCGCTGTTTTCAATCACCCCACTGCGATAACCCAGCTCCCCGGCGGTTTTGAACTGCTCATCCTCTGGCGACCACTTTTTGTTGTAGATGCGCAGTGCCCCACCCGCGTTGCACTCCTGCAGGCAGACCACGCAGCTGAGCTGATGCAGGATTTGCGTCACCACCAGCGAGGTCTCTGCGGCGTCGCGCACGATATTGTCGTTATGCAGCGGGTTCGCGACGCCATTGGCATGAAAGCGCACGATAGAACCGGCATAGTCTCCACAACCCGGTTCGTGGGCGATGCGTAAACTTTCCAGCCGCAGCGCATGCTGAACCCAGCGGTAAATCTGTTCGCGCAGCGTATTCAGTGAGGGCGGCAACGCCGGCTGGATATCGCGCAGCTCGGTAAAGTAGTTATCGGGAGCCGCAGTATGACGCGCCAGATAGGGGCCGAGCGTGGTCAGCGCGCCATTGGGATAGTGGGAGACACGGATCTTTTCCCGGCAGCTCTGCAGGTCAGTCACCACCGCTTCCCGCACCTCTGGCGTCAGGAAATTACGCAGCACCAGCAGCGGCACCCGTGCGGTAACGATGTCATCCAGCCAGGTCGATTCCACAAACATGTTGGGATTAATCACGCGGAACTGATTGAAAATTGCCATGTTTATCACTCCCTAAACGGTATTTCATAGAGTTCATGATTGTTCATTCGCCGCCAGTTGCCAGCGCTGCCTGGTATTGCCACGGGTTCAGAGGCGATCAGCGTGCAACCATCCTGTTGCTGAAAATGCATCGTAAAATAGTCGGGCCAGGGCGTGTCGTGCGGATACCACTGCCACGCCCAGGCTTTGTCACGGGTGACGAAAATGGCATTCCCTGCGCTGCCGCCCGGCTCTACCTGCGCCATCTTTGCGCGCAGATAGTCGCGGGTGAAATCGGCAGGCGTGGTCTGATCTACCAGATAACGCAGATACTCTTCTGAATCGAAGCGCGATTCGGCCAGACCGAGCTGACGGTAAATCGTCGGCAGAAAGCCGTTATGCATCATGTACCACTGATGTCCGGCGCTGTTGCGCCACAGCGGATGAGAAAACGCCAGTCCCTGATTTTTACTCAGCGTGGCGTGCCGCACATGCACCGCCAGAAACCGGCTGCGCAGGCGATCCACATCGATACCCGGCAGCGCTTCTGCGAACGCGCCGGTGCCGTGCAGGGTACGAATCTCGCCCTCTTCGAGCCACAGACAGCCCCAGCCGTTAGGGTGTGATTTGATCGGGCCATCGTGTTCGGCGCTTTCACCGCAGCTCATGGCGCGCGCCGCCTCCAGAATTTCTGCGCTGTCGAACCGGCCATGCGCCAGAATCATCCTGCACATACTTTATCTCTCCCGGCCGCCACCGGCTGCGCGGCAATCACCTGCTGAAAAGTGGTCATAATCGGCTCACGCGCTGTGGCCGTCAGGCTGAAAGTGGCCAGAATGCCCGCGTGACGCGTCAGGTCGGCATAGAGCGATGAGCGTGACGAAACCTGTAACGCAGGCAATCTGAGTGGCGGTAACAGCGCGCCCTGCTGATGCTGATCGATCCAGCGTTCGGCAGCCTGCAGCTGCGCCGGTTGCCGTAACCGCAGCTGGCCGACCGCACCGGGTGTGGTGAAGGCAAACGCGGGCAATGCGCCACCCGCCTCCAGCCGGAAGGTGACTTCCGCCCAGTTGATGCCGGTCGCCTCCTGCACCAGCGTCGCCACACCCATGCCGGAGAGCCGGAACCCCATCTCCAGGAAATGCGGCACGCCGTTGACCACAATAAAATCGATATGAAATGCACCCTGACAATAGCCAAAGGTTTCACAACAGAAGGTCATCAGGCTGCTGAACGAGGCTGGCAGGGCCGCTGCCGCCATCGCCACATGCCCCGACTCATAAAAGCTGACGCAGCCCTCAGCATCCCGGTGCTGCTCAATCACCTTCTGGCAGCAGGTCAGCGCCTGGGGATGTCCCTGATGCACCACGCCCTGTAATGAAAACTCATCGCCGATCAGTGCGCTTTCCACAATAAAGCCGCTGAAACCGCGTCCGCCGTAGTTCATGGTCTGCACCAGCTGTTTCACTACGCTATGCAGCTGATCGGCATGCTCAATCAGCCAGATACCCAGGCCGCCGCCGCCATCCACCGGCTTCACGACGCAGGGATAGATCAGCGCCTGTCCGGCATCCAGAATGCTGAGCGGCGAGGCGAAAAAGCGGAACTCCGGCTGCGGGAAGCGCGGCCAGGCTTTTTTTAGCGCCATGCGCTGCGCATATTTATCCAGCGGAATAAAGGCGGCGGGCGCATCCGGCCCGGCCAGCATCTCGCGCAGTCGTCCGGCGCTGGCGTTGTAGGCTTCAAAGCCCGCCAGCACCACCAGCGGATGCGCCAGTAAACCGGCGTGCAGATAGGCCTGCATCACCTCCCAGGGATTCTCGGGTCGATCGAGGCGAATGATCAGATCAAATGGCAGAGCCAGGCTTAACGACTGGTAATCGACGAAATCACCCATTTCAGCCAGCACGGTAAAATAGCCGTCGCGCTTCGCCACCGCGCAGTAAGGATTTTGCCCGTCGCGGGTGGCGCCAATTTGCAGAAAAATCTTTTTCATCGCCTCGCCTTACCGGGTTATCGCCCGGAAATGATTTCTGTCACGATGTCATTCAGTACACCGTTATTGACCTGAATCACCGCTTTGTGGGGATCAAAACGCAGCACGCGCGACAGCGGATCGGCACTTTTGCCCTCCAGCAGCGAACTGACCGGCTTGCTCTGCCAGCAGTGCCGCATCTGCGTCAGCGTCATGCCAGAGAGCCGGGTTAACTGCTGTGCCAGCGCGCCATCCTCACTGCGTTGCTCAAGCAGGTCGCGGATGGCCGCCTCATCCAGCGTAATCTGCTGCTGCATCAGCCAGTGTCCGAGCTGCTCTCCCTGCGCCAGGAACGGGGAGTAGATCATGCAGATCAGCTGATCTTCGCTGAGGTCAAACGCCTGTATGGCGAAGTCCGCCGCGCGCTGCCGCTGCCGCTGGATCGCGGCGTCATCCTGATAGCGTGCCGCCATCTCATCGATTAGCGCGGGCGGAAAATCTTTCTTCACCATCAGTCCCAGCGCAAAGCGCACATATTCGCGGATCCCTTCGGCATAGTGGCGCTGCAGCAGCGTTTCTGCCCGCAATCCGCGCAGGTGTGCCATCAGCGTCGGATTACCGCAGTCGGATTCGGAGAAGCTGAACATCAGCGCATCAAAACGGAAGCGCATAAATTCGCTGAGCAGTGCCCAGTGCGCGCCCGCTTCATAGGCGGTGTCCTGATAGATGTTGAAGAACAGTGGATTGCGCGCCAGTTGGTGGGTGATGCGGTGCGCAGGCGTCAGCTGATCGGCGCCATAAACATCGCTGAAGTAGCGCTCTGCCACACCATCCAGCGTCTGCAGAAACCCGCTGAAGCCCCGGGTTTTGTCCGCCACCGGCGCATCAAACAGCCGTGAGAGGTGCCGCGCCCAGGCGACATAGGCGGCCTGCTCCTGTGGCGAGTCGCCGGTAACAATCAGATCCACGCCACCGTTGTAGTCTGCCGCCAGGCCAAAGGAGTTCACCATGCTGAGATTACAGGCGTTGCAGAAGGTCGAGCGCGCGTCGGCGCGATACCGGTGGCCATTCATCAGCACGTCATTGCGGTTCTGCTGCCGCACGCTGCCCGGCATCGGCAGGTCGCGGTCAAATGGCCGGATAAGCAGGCCATCCACCACCAGACACTCCACCCGCTCATCGTCATGCATCGCCAGCGACTGATAAACGCGGTGAATATTCTCCATTACGCTCTGATTCATCGCCGCATGGCGATTGGTGCTGATCCGCAGATGAAAGGTGCTGCCCTGCTGCTGCCAGATCAGTCCCTGAATGTAACGCACGTAAGCCACCATGTAGCTGCTGTCTTTTCCCCCGCCATAGGCGAGCAGCACACGGTTATTCTCCAGCTGCTGCTGATCCGGCAACGCTGCCAGCAGGCGAAGAGAGCAGCGCTGAGCGGACTCAATGATGGCGGGTGACAGATACGCTTCCATCTCCTTCATCATGGCGGGCAGATTATTCATTTCTCACGTTTTCCTCAGGTGAACAGAATCACTTTATGGTCTGAAGCCCGGGGCTGACGGGGTCGCCGGGCCGTTTAGCGTTATGAATAATTAAGAGATGCAGCCTAAAGTACTTTGAATGTACTCTGTTGAATATGCACAGATCAGCGCGATATGGGGTGGAACAGATGGCCGATATTATCGGGGAACAGGAGAGTCAGAGCAGTCGTTACCGCCAGATCGCAGAACAGATCAAGCAGGCCATTCATGCCGGTTCGCTGGCACCTGACAGCCGTCTGCCGTCGGTGCGCACGCTGGCGACGCAGTACAATGTCAGCCTCACCACCGCCCTGAAGACACTGCGCACGCTGGAAGATGAGCGCTACGCCGTTGCCCGCCCCAAATCGGGCTTTTTTGTTGCTCCGCAGCGGCCCTCTTCCCGTCAGTTGCCCGCCGTCAGTGAACAGCCGCGCGCCATCGCGCCGCTTGATGAGCAGACAGAGCTCCATCTGGCGATGCTTGGCTCAGACTGCCGGGTGCGTCTCGATCTGGCCAACGGTGACAGTGCGCTCTATCCGGTCAAGCGCATCGGCCTGCTGATGCGTCAGATGGGCTACAGCAAACCGGCCCTGCTCGGGAATACGGTGAAGGGCACCGGCTATGCGCCGCTGAAAACAGAGATTGCCCGCCGGGCAGTGGGTTACGGCTGCAATATCAGCGCTGACGATATTCTGATCACCAACGGCTGCATTGAGGCGATCTCGCTGTCGCTGCGCGCCACGACCCAGCCGGGCGATGTGGTCGCCGTGGAATCACCCTGCTATTTCGTGCTGCTGCAGATGCTGCATAACCTCAATTTACGGGTGATTGAAGTGGAAGCCGGGCCGGAAGGGTATGTCGATGTCGCGAAGCTCACCGGGCTGTTTCAGCGCAAGGCGGTGCGGGTTTTTCTCACCCTGTGCAACGTCAACAATCCGCTGGGAAAAAGCATTCCCAACGAGCATAAGGCCTATATTGCGCGGCAGGCGGATGAAAACGACGTGGTGATTATTGAGGATGATATTTTTGGCGATACCGCCTTTGGTGAACGCCGCCCTTTCCCGATGCGCGCCTTCAGCCCCAACGCCATTCTCTGCAGCGGCTTCTCTAAAACCGTGGCGCCAGGCATTCGTATTGGCTGGGTTCACAGCGTCAACTACATGCGCAAAATCGCCTCACTGAAATATACCTCAACCATGGGCACCTCGGTGCTGTCGCAGGCGGCGGTGGCGGAACTGCTGCGCAGCGGCGGCTATGATGCTCATCTGCGTAAGCTGCGGCGTGAGCTGGCTCGACAAATCCGTGAAATGCGTCAGTCGGTGTTACGGGAATTTCCGGCGGGAACCCGGGTGTCCGATCCGGAAGGAGGCTATGTGCTGTGGGTTGAGATGCCCCGACAGGCGCTGAACGTGCGCGAGCTGTTTCTGAAAGCGCGCAACGCGGGCATCGGCATTGCGCCGGGCCACATTTTTGCCACCGACCAGCGCTACGATCACTGTTTCCGGCTGAATGCCGGTTTTGGCTGGAATGCAGAGGTGGAACAGGCGATTCAGCAGCTGGCACAGTGGTGCCAGCTGTCGTTAACCGATACGCAGGATTAGCTGTCGCGCCAGGCGTTCTCAACCTCTTCCGCCAGAATCTGCACCGCCCGCTCAATATTCTCTGCATCCGGCACGTAATTCATCCGCATACATTGATGGGTGTGCGGCCACGCCTGTTCCAGTCCCGGGAAGAAGAAGTGGCCCGGCACCATCAGCACGCCGCGCGCTTTCAGCCGCTGATAAAGCAATTCGGTGGTGATCGGCAGATCGCGGAACCAGAGCCAGAGGAAAATCGCCCCTTCCGGCTTGTGGATCAGGCAACGGTCTTCCGGCAGATAGCGCCGCAGGATCGCAATGGTCTGCTGCACCTTCTGCTGATAGAACGGCTTAATCACCTCTTCGGAGAGCCGTAACAGATCGCCGCGACGGATCATCTCATTGGCAATGGCCGGACCGATACTGCCGGGTGCCAGACTGATGATGCCGTTCATATTGCTCAGCGCGGTGATAGTCTTCTCGTCAGCGATAATGATGCCGCAACGCGCACCCGGCAGGCCGAGCTTCGACAGACTCATGCAGAGAATGATGTTGGGGTTCCACAGCGGGCGCACCTCGCTGAAAATGATGCCGGGGAACGGCACGCCATAGGCATTGTCGATCAGCAGCGGCACATCATGCTGCTGCGCCAGCGCATCGAGCTGCATCAGCTCATCATCGGTGATCACGTTGCCGGTAGGGTTGGTCGGGCGCGATACGCAGATCAGCCCGACCTCTTCGTTCATCGGCAGATGCTCAAAATCGACATGATATTTAAACTGACCTTCCGGCAGCAGCTCAATGTTCGGCTTCGCCGACACAAACAGCCCCTCTTCCAGGCCGGCATCCGCATAGCCCAGATACTCAGGCGCCAGCGGGAACAGCACCCGCTTTTTGCTGCCATCGGCCCGACGACCGGCGAACAGATTGAACAGATAGAAGAAGGCGCTCTGGCTGCCGTTAGTCAGCGCAATGTTCTGTGCGGTGATGGGCCAGCCAAGCTGATCGCTCAGTAGCCCGGCCAGCGACGCCAGCAGCGTCGCTTTTCCGCGCGGGCCGTCGTAATTGCACAGCGCCTCGCTGAGTTTGCCTTCCTCATGCATCTGCTGCAGCAGTTGCTGAAAGTAGTCGTTCATGGCCGGGATCTGCGCCGGATTACCGCCGCCCAGCATGATGGTGCCGGGCGTTCGCAGGCCCGCGCCCATATCTTCCATCAGACGTGAGATGCCGGAATGTTGGGTAAATTTGTCGCCGAACTGAGAAAAAGACATAGCGGTTAAATATTTGTGATAGCGAATCGGGGGTCCACCATAACGCCCGCCATGGGCGGGCGCAATGGAAAGGCGAGGGGATTACTTCAGCGCCTGCGGGTTCACGCAGTTTTTCTCGACGCTTCCACCGAGTGCAGCGAGGAGATTCTCTACCGCATCCTGCATCATGCCGTAGCGGGTTTCATGGGTGGCAGAACCGATATGCGGCAGCGTCACCACATTGGGCAGCGACAGCAGCGGAGAGTCGGCAGAGACCGGCTCCTGCTCAAACACATCCAGCCCGGCGGCATGCAGTTTGCCCGCCTGCAATGCGGCGATCAGCGCATTCTCATCCACCACCGGCCCGCGACCGGCGTTGATCAGCACCGCATCCGGCTTCATCAGTTCAAGCTCGGCGGCACCGATCAGATGGTGCGTCTCTTCAGTCAGCGGCAAACTGATGCAGACGAAATCACTCTGCTTCAGCAGCGCCTCCCGTTCACAGCGCTGTGCGCCAAAGCGCGACTGCGCCTCTTCATGCTCGCGGCGGGCGTTGTAGAGGATTTTCATGCCGAAGCCAAAGTGGGCGCGCTGCGCCAGCGCCATCCCGATACGTCCCATGCCGAGAATACCCAGCGTTTTATGGTGCACGTCGATGCCGAACTGTGCCGGACCGATGCTCTTCTGCCAGTTGCCCGCTTTGACCCAGGCATCCAGTTCCGGTACCCGACGGGCGGTGCTCAGTACCAGCGCCATCATGGTGTCCGCCACGGTTTCGGTCAGCACGGTCGGCGTGTGCATCAGCACCACGTGACGCTGATTCAGCGCATCCACATCAAAATTGTCATAGCCTACAGAGACGCTGGAGCAGACGCGCAGATTGGGCATCTTCGCCAGCAGCTCGCCATTCACTTTACCGCCCGATCCCAGCAGACCTTCTGCCTGCTGGAACGCCGCAGCATGTTCCTGCTGGCTTTCCGGCGAGAGATCGCTGATTTCCGTCACGTCACACTGTTCAGCCAGGCGAGCATAGAGATCGTCGGGCAGTTTTTTATAGAGAATTACAGCGGGTTTCATTCGGTGGCTCCCGGTCAATAAGTAGCGGGCGGCTTGCAGGCCGCCCGGAGAAATAGAGGCTAACGTTTACGCTTTCAGGCGGGTTTCGCACCCTGCAGCGGCGGCGCTTTGTTCTGCGCCGGTTTCACAATCAGCGTCAGCCACACCGAAACCAGCAGGGCCGATCCCATAAAGATGTAGGACGCGGACGGGCTGCCGGTGGCTCCATTAAGATAGCCGACAATCCATGAACCGATAAACGACCCCAGCGCACCCATACTGTTGATCAGCGCCATTGCGCCACCGGCGACATTGCGTGGCAGCATCTCAGGAATAATGGCGAAGAACGGTCCGTAAGGCGCATACATCGCGGCACCGGCAATCACTAACAGGGTGTAGGACATCCAGAAATTGTTCGATCCCACCAGATAAGAGCCCAGGAACGCCAGCGCGCCCACCAGCAGCAGCGGCCAGACGAACAGCTTACGGTTCTGGGTTTTATCCGACGCCCAGGAGACCACCACCATCGCAATGGTCGCCGCCAGATAAGGCACTGCGGAGAGCCAGCCCGCCTCTACCATGCCCATCTGCGTGCCGTTACGCAGAATCGACGGCAGCCACAGCACAAAGCCATAGACGCCGATGCTCCAGGCAAAATATTGCAGGCAGAGAATGATCACGTTGCGGTTGCGGAACGCTTCGCTGTAGTTGCGCACCGCTTTAATATTTTCCTGCTCTTTCTGCAGTTCAGCCTGCAATGCCGCTTTCTCGGCATCGCTCATCCAGCGCGCCTGCGCCGGCTTATCCTGCACCAGGAACCACCAGGCGATCGCCCAGACCACCGCCGGAATCCCTTCGAAGATAAACATCTCACGCCAGCCAAACGATTCGATCAGATAGCCTGACACGACCGACATCCACAACACCGTGACCGGATTACCCAGGATCAGGAAGGTATTGGCGCGTGAACGTTCCGACTTGGTAAACCAGTTGCTGATGTAGATCAGCATCGCGGGCATCACCGCGGCTTCCACCACGCCCAGAATAAAGCGAATGGCCGCCAGCATCGGAATGTTGCTGACCACGCCGGTCAGTGAGGCACAGCCGCCCCACAGGATCAGGCACCAGAAGATCAGTTTCTTGACGCTGCGGCGTTCGGCGTAAATTGCACCCGGGATCTGGAAAAAGAAGTAACCCAGGAAGAACAGCGCACCCAGCAGCGAGGACATGCCTTTGGTGATGCCGAGATCGTCATTAATCCCGGCAGCAGAAGCGAAGCTAAAATTTGCACGATCGAGATACGCCAGGCTGTAGGTGATAAACACGATGGGCATGATGAACCACCAGCGTTTTGGCGCGATTGTCTGCTTTTTCATCGGGAACTCCTGTGACTGTAGAGGGGCGCGAACTACACGTCGCCCAGTTGCTGACGCGTCGGCAGACCTTCGCTGTCACCAATGACCTGAATCGCCATCGAACCAATTTTGTTGCCGCGACGAATCGCCTGCGGCAGCGACTGACCTTCCAGCAGGGCGCTGATGACGCCAACGGCAAAGCCGTCTCCGGCGCCTACGGTATCCACCACGTTGTCGACTTTTATCGCCTCAACCTGGCCCTGCTCGCCCTGCGCCGTTTTATACCAGGCACCGTCACAACCGGTTTTAATCACGACCGCTTTCACACCCTTATCGAGATAGAAATCCGCGATCGCTTCTGGCTGACGATAGCCGGTCAGAATCAGCCCCTCTTTTTCGCCCGGCAGTACCCAGTCGGCATACTCCGCCAGCAGATTGAGCTGCTTACGCATCTCCTCTTCGCTGCGCCACAGCACCGGCCGCAGGTTAGGATCAAACGAGATAGTTTTACCGCGCGCACGCATCTCTTTGGCGGTGTGCTTCAGCAGCTCCAGCGAACTCTCTGACAGCGCCGCCGCCACACCGCTCAGGTGCAGATGTCGCGCCGAACCAAAATAGTCCGCGTCAAAATCGTCGACCGACAGATGGCTGGCCGCCGAGCCTTTACGAAAATATTCCACCAGTGGATCAGAACCGTCGTCGACTTTGGACTTGAGCTGAAAACCGGTGGGATAGCGCTTATCGACCGTCACCCGGGCGTGGTCGATACCCTCTTTTTCCAGCTGCTGGCAGATAAACCGGCCAAAAGCGTCATCGCCAATACGACTGACCCAGCCCACTTTCAGGCCAAGACGAGCCAGGCCGGTCGCCACATTGAGTTCAGCGCCCGCCGCGCGTTTAACAAAGGTCTCTGCTGCGGCCAGGTCGCCGGTTTCACGGGCGATGAACATCGCCATCGCTTCACCGATAGTGACAACATCAAGCGGACCGTTGTGATGCATAGTGTGATGCGTGGTCATCTTCACTCCTTACACGTTACGCAGCAGCGACACGTAGTGGCGTGTCACCGCAGTCAGATCGTCGCCTTCCAGCGGAAATTCAATACCGCGCGGTGCCTGTGCGGGCAACTGTTGCAGCAGTGTGCGCCAGTGGTCATCAGCCTCATCCAGCGCAATCGCGCGGTAGCTATCCTGGTGCGCCACGGCGGCTTTGACATGCACATAGCCCACCTGCGCAGCCAGCTGCTGCGCCGCCTGATCGGCATCCTCACCGGTCCAGCACCAGTTACCCATATCAAAGGTCATGCTGATCGGCAGATCCGCTTCCCTGACCGCCGTGAAAAAGGCGACTGACGGAGCCAGTCGGCCATGCTCAGTCTGGTCATTTTCCACCGTCAGCTGAAACGGCAGATCTGCCAGCAGCGCCTGCAACGCTTCGCGAGGCAGCGCACCGGTGAACTCTCCCAGCGCCACTTTCAGCCGCTGAGCGTTTAACTGGCGTGCTTCTTCAACGTAGTGGGTTATACGGGGATTGATTTCGCCGCCGTCACAAAACAGCGTATCGGGCACCGAATAGCTGCTGTGCAGCTGATGCTGCGCCACCGCCCGGGCCAGTGCCGGCAGATCGGCCAGTGCCGCGTCATCAAGCAGTTCGCGGCGGATTTCGACCCCGTCTGCGCCCGCCTGCTGGATAATCGGCAGCAGCGCACGCTGACCGCCGAGAGCGGCGATCTGTGCGTGGCCATATGCGGCGGTCACCACGATGATGTCAGGTTTCATGTTCTACTCCATGGCAGGGTTCTGCCCATAACGAATACAAAAACCCTAAATGGAACCGGTTCCAAAGCAAAGCAGCAAACTGTGAAATTATGATCGTGCTCACGAAGCGAGCACGTAAACGGAAGGTTAAATCTGAAATTCAGTTAAGAGGCTGGCTGGAGCCGCGAACGATAAGTTCGCCAGAGAAGACCTGCTCGGCAACCGGCAATCCGCTGCCTTCGATGCGCGTAATCAGCCGTTCCAGCGCACTGTAGCCAATCTGCCAGGTGGGCTGTTTCAGCGTGGTGATACCGACACCGGCCAGCGCCGCCCACTCCAGTTCGTCAAAACCGAGCAGGCCGATATCGCGGCCCCAGTGCAGATTGAGTCGCTGTAGCGATCGCGCTACCTGCAGGGTCAGCGCCCCGTTGGCGACCATCACTGCGCAACGTTTGCCGGTGTGACGCTGATGAAAGGCCAGCAGCGCCTGATCCAGCGCGGCGGGCTGATGCAGCGCCACTTCCGTATTCTCATGCTCAACCTGCGGATGCTCTGCCAGTAGCTGGCGGAAGGCCTGCAGGCGCTCACGGCGCGTGTTGACGCTGCCCAGCGGCTCGCTAAGAAACAGCAGCGCATCATAGCCATTGTCGACCAGATGCCGCGTTGCCGTTTCAGCTGCCTCGGCGTTATTCAGGCCCACCACATCGCAGGGAAAATCGGGGATTTTACGGTCAATCAGCACCATCGGCAGCAGGGATTGTTGCAGATGGTTCAGCACCTCTTCGCGCATCCCGACGGCGTTTACCACAATGCCCTCAACCTGATAGCTGCTCAGCAATTGCAGATAGTGCTGCTCCAGATCCACTTCGTTATTGGTGTTACACATCAGCAGCGTGAAGCCCTGCTCGCGGCAGGCAGCTTCAATACCGCTCATGACATCAACAGAATAGGGATTGGTGATATCGGCGATAATCAGCCCGATCAGGCGGGTACGTCCGCGCTTCAGGCCGCGCGCCATCTGACTCGGGCGATAGCTGAGATCAGCAATAGCCTGTTCGATCCGCGCTTTCAGACCGGCAGAGAGCAGATGCAGTTCACCATTGAGATAGCGTGAAACGCTGGTTTTACCGGTTCGTGCCGCGTGAGCAACATCGCTGATGGTGGCGCGAGGCGGCCTGATTTTCATGAGATATCCTGCGTAATAAGAAACCCGGCAGAGACTAGCACAAGCAAAGCCCGGCGCAAAAAGCGCTACGCCGGTAATTGCAGCCAGGGTTGCCACAGGGTCTGTAACGTTTCCGGCGGTGCGCCATCAATCAGCCGGATGACCATTTCAGCCACCTGTTCACCGGCCTGATGCGGCGTCGCCTGGCGAATGGCGACAATGGGATGATCGAGAATCGCATCTCGCGGCAATCCTTCCCAGCCCGCCAGCAGAATGGCACCCTCGCCCGCTGCACGCCCCGCCAGTTGCAGCGCCAGAGCCGCGCCTTCAGCCAGCGCAGCGCAGTCGGTGATGATCACTTCCGGTACTGGCCCCTCTGCCAGCCACTCCCGGGTTTGCTGATAGCCGGCGCGACGCGACGGTGCCACCGCCGCCATCGCGTAAGGCGTAACTTCCCCCAGCGCCGTCAGATAACCCTGACGCCGGTCACGCACCCGCGTACTGTTTTCATTGCTGCCAAGCCAGGCTATCCGCTGCCGTCCCTGCGCCAGCGACCAGCCCACCGCCAGCTGTGAACCGGCAAGGTGATCAACATCAAACCACGCATAGGTCGATGGCAGATCGCTGCGGCCCAGCGCCAGAAAACGAAAATTGGTCTGGAGCAGAGCATGAAGCCGACTGTCTTCTGGCGTAGTGTGGCCGACGATCAGGGCATCAACGGCGCCACTGCGCAGCAGGCGTGTCAGCGTCGACTGACTCTGCTGCTTATCCGCCAGCAACAGCAGGTTAATGTCATAACGGGCAAGGTGATGCTCCAGCGCCAGCAGCATGTCGCTGAAGTCGCTGCCATTCAGGGGAGAGGCACCGATCGGGTAGACGAACCCCACCGCGTTAGCACGGCCGGTTTTCAGACGCCGGGCCGCCGCATTAGGCCGGTAGCCACGCCGCTGCGCTTCCTCTTCGATGCGTTTACGCGTCTCCTGAGCGACATCCTGATAACCGTTGAGGGCGCGGCTGATGGTCGTTACGGAAAGACCTAAAACCGCAGCGATGGCTTTAAGAGACATAGGAAGGCGTCCATTGATCAATTTTTGATCAGGCTACCATAAAGCCTCTGTTGGCTCTATTCGCAGAAACATTACAGATACTTTTAACGCGATGCTTTACAGAAAAAAGGCGCCCCCGGGCGGGGGCGACCGCGTTTATCCCAGCGGGCTGAGCGTGATCTCAACACGACGGTTTTGTGCTTTGCCTGCTTCGGTGCTGTTGCTGGCAACCGGGTTATCCGGGCCTGCACCTTGGGTGCGCAGGCGATCGCTGGCAACACCCTGCACGATCAACGCGCTGGCGACGCTTTCAGCACGCTGCTGTGACAGACGCATGTTCAGCGCGCGGGTGCCGGTGCTGTCGGTATAACCCACTACGTTTACCGCGGTTTTCGGATACTCTTTCAGCACCATTGAAACACCTGTCAGGGTGTTCGCGCCGGCAGGTTTAAGATTGCTGCTGCTGGAGTCGAAGGTGACATTGTTTGGCATATTCAGGACGATGTTATCGCCATTACGGGTCACGCTGACGCCCGTTCCGCGCATCTTGTCGCGCAGTTTCGCTTCCTGCACATCCATGTAGTAGCCCACGCCACCGCCCAGTGCGGCTCCGCCAGCAGCACCAATCAGCGCACCTTTACGGCGATCTTTCTTCGACGAGGAGAGTACACCGACACCGGCACCCACTAACGCACCCAGGCCTGCGCCCACACCTGACTTACCCGCCTGAGATTCGCCGGTGTAAGGATTGGTGGTACAACCTGGCAGGGCCAGACTGCCGCTTAATAACAAGGTGATGGCGATTAATTTCTTCTGCATTTTTGTTCCCTTACATTCGACACACAGGGGAAAACCTTTCCCATAAGTGGCACGATTATGCCGCCTGGTGGCCGGGAATGTAGTGAGGAAAAATCCTGATTTAGCGGGAATTACGCCTTTTGATTGTCAGGATGGCAAAAACAGTTGCTCTGATGATCGTTTATCAGCCCGCAGGCCTGCATAAAGGAGTAGCAGATTGTGGGGCCGATGAATTTGAAACCACGCTGCTTTAGCGCCTTCGAGAGCGCAATGGCCTGCTCTGAGGTGGTGGGAGCCTGACTATAGTCAGGATAATGGTGGACGATTTGCGCGTTATCGACAAATTGCCAGACGAAGTGGCTGAAATCCTCGCCTTGCGCTTCCATCTGGAGATAGGCACGAGCGTTGGCGATAATCGCCGCGATTTTACCGGCGTGGCGGATAATGCCGCTGTTGAGCATCAGCGTGTCGATCTCTGCCGCATCCATCAACGCTATGGCCTGCGGATCAAACTGGTGAAACGCCGCCCGATAGTTTTCCCGCTTTTTCAGCACGGTTATCCAGGATAACCCCGCCTGCTGTCCTTCCAGACAGAGCATCTCAAACAGCGCACGCTTGTCTCTCTGTGCCACACCCCACTCCCTGTCGTGATAAGCCAGATAGAGGGGATCCTGCGTTACCCAACCACATCGTTGCATCGCTTTGTTCCTTTATAACAAGAATATTTTAGCGGTCCGCTTGATCTTAGAATTAATCGGTTGATAGTTAAACGATCACCGGTTAAATAACAGAGACGGGCCGAAATTTAATTTAAACGCCGGATAATAACTTCAGCCTTGCCTGGAGAAGCGATGTTGCCGAGAAGCGGTTGGAAAGGTCTGCGGATCTGCTGTGCTGTATGGCTGTTAATCTTAACGCAACCGACTTTTGCGCGCGGCGGCATCTCTGCGCCTCAACATCCCGACTTTCTGCCCGACTACGATACGATTCTGGCGGAGAAGATCGCCCTGACGCCACTCGCCTTCAGCGATGAGAGCCGCGCCCTGTTTGAAGCCGCTATCAACTCTCCCACCGCGTCACCCATCGCCGTCCACAGTGAAACCGGCAGCGTAGGCACCACCCCGCTGGGAAAACGCTATCGGGCTGGGGTTGACCTGCCCATTGCCCCGTCATTTACCACCGGGCCGGTGGCGCAGTATGCCGTTGATCCACAGCAGATGAACTGTCTGCAATGTGACTACAGCGATCAGCAGAGTCGTGAGCAGAGCGCCAGCGTCGGCTGGCGCATCGATTCGCAGCAGGGATGGATATCGCCCTGGGCGCAGCTGAGTTATCACTATCTGCTGGCAGACACGCCGCAGAATCCCCGGCGTGAGGCGACGAACGGCACCGATCAGTCCGAAGGCATCGATCTGAGCATCGGTGCACAAGTGCCTCTGAACGATAATCTGGCGGCTTTCGCCGCGTTTTCACAAAGCGAAGCGCTGAATAACCAGGAGCAGCAACTTTATACCTTTGGCTTCAGCGCCAGCTTCTGACCGGGGCATGAAAAGAGAAAGGGAATCGGGCGTTTAAAATATAATGAGTCCGCTAATCATTATACTGGTAACACTATGCGCAACGATTTGACAATTATTGGCCGTGAAATGACGGTCTTCATACTGGCAGCACTCTTTCTCGCTCTGATGATATTGCCCATCTATATTGATGTGGCCTGGATGAATGATGCGCTGCACGAAACTTCTTTTACTGAAACCACCCAGGAAATCATGCTGGCGGTGATTGCCGCCCTGTTCTTTATTGCGGCCCAGCGCCGTCCGGCTCAGCGCGGCGCGCTGACCTTAGTGGCGGGCTTCTATAGCTGTATGCTGATCCGTGAGCTCGACTTTGTGTTTGATGCTATCCAGCATGGCAGCTGGATCTGGTTCGCCCTGGCGGTGACGGCAGGTTGTCTGGCCGTCGCGCTGCGAACGCCGAAAAAAACCCTGCATGCGCTGGCCAGGCTGCTGCAGCACCGCAGCTGGCCGGTGATGGCCTCCGGCTTTTTAGTGGTGCTGGTCTTCTCACGACTGTTTGGTATTCATGCGTTGTGGCAGCACCTGATGCTGGGAGATTACAACCGCGTGGTGAAAAACATGGCCGAAGAGGGTACCGAACTGCTGGGTTACGGCCTGTGCTGGCTGGCCTCGGTTCGCTATCTATGGCAGACCCGTCCGGCCGCCGCTGCCGTCAGCGTGCACGCCACCGAATCTGCACCGGCCCGTCACGCCACTTCTCCGGTCACCTCGCACTGATCCGCACTCTTGCTTTTTAAGCGATCCGCATCATTAAAAAAGGTACAATAAACACTTCTGCGTCGGCGACGGGTTCCCGGCGCAAGGTGTTCGTTAACCTCAGGTCTTTTCATGTCAGCTAAAATCTTAACTTCAACGCTCATTGGCCTGGATGCCTTCCGACAGGATCCGCTGACTGCCCTGCAGCAGGCGGAAAAGGGCACGCTGGCGGTGTTAGATAATTATGCGCCGGTGATGTACGCCATCACACCTAAGCGTCTGGCTGAGCTGCTGGCCCTGGAAGCCGCCGCCCGGCAGCCGAATGATGTGGCGCTGGATGACAGCCTGTATGACGATTCCCCCGCCGCGATCCATACGCCGGCTGGTAAGTTCGCCATGTATCAGGGCTGGCAGCCGGATGCCGACTTTACGCGCCAGGCCGCGATCTGGGGTGTGGCGCTGGGCGAACCGGTGACCCCCAGTGAGCTGGCGGCCTTTGTGGCCTACTGGCAGGCGGAAGGCCGGATGTTCCATCATGTGCAGTGGCAACAGAAACTGGCACGCAGCATTCAGATGAACCGTGCCGCAAACGGCGGGCAACCGAAGCGTGATATCACGCAGTTGCCCGATCCTGACCGTACCATTCCCGATGGTTTCCGAGGTGAATGATGAAAACGCCAAACGATCTCTTTAACCGTCTGAAAAAAATGATGCCCGCAGGCACACGTCCTAAATTTGCCAATGGCGAAGAGCTACTGGCGTGGAATCAGGAGCAGGGTCGCCTGCGATCAGAGGCGATTGTGCGTGAGAATCGCGCAATGAAAATGCAGCGCGTAATGGGCCGTTCCGGCATTCGCGAGCTGCATATGAACTGCTCATTTGATAATTACCGGGTAGAGAATGAGGGACAGCGCAAGGCGCTGGAACTGGCGCGTCAGTATGCCGCTGAATTTGATGGCAGCATCGCCAGTTTTGTCTTTTCAGGCCGTCCCGGCACCGGTAAAAACCATCTGGCCGCCGCGATTGGCAACGACCTGATCCTGCGCGGTAAAAGCGTGCTGATCGTGACGGTTGCTGATTTGATGTCGAGCATGAAGGGCACCTTCAGCGGCAGCAGCGGCATTACCGAAGAGCGGCTGATTCAGGATCTCAGCAGTGTTGATTTGCTGGTGATTGATGAGATCGGTATGCAGAGTGAATCGCGCTACGAAAAAGTGATTATTAACCAGATTGTCGATCGCCGATCCTCCTCGAAACGCCCGACCGGCATGTTATCCAACCTCGACCATGCGGGCATGAATACGCTGCTGGGCGAACGTGTCATGGACCGTATGCGCCTTGGCAACAGCCTGTGGGTGCGCTTCGACTGGGAAAGCTATCGCAGTCGGGTACGCGGCGACGAATATTAAACAGTGACCCGGCAGCGCTGAGTCAGGATCATTCCGACGTTCGGCCGTTGGTGCAGCAGAAAAACCCGGCGTTAATCCCACGATCTGATCGCGGTCACGATCTTAGCCACAGGCGATCGGGTTGTGTGAAACCGCCCGCAAAAGTGTGGGATGTGGAATACGTATGGGCTGATACACTCAATTCTTACTCCTCTGTTGAGTGAACCCGTAATGAAAACGAACGGCAAAGGCCCTGCACTACTGCGACTGAATAACCAGAAACGGGTGATGACTCAGCTGCGTAAGCTGCGCGTGACGTCGCGTCAGGATCTGGCGGAGGCGCTGACACTCAGCAAAAATACCGTCTCCTTAATCATTGATGACCTGCTGGAGCAGGGTCTGATAGAGGAGCTGGGGCCGGTCAGCGTCGCGTCCGCCGGACGGCCTAAAATCGGGATTACCCTGCGACCGGAAAAGCTCAAGAGCGCAGGCATCATGGTGGAACGCAACGTTATCCACTGGCGGGTCTGCGACTATTTTTCACAGGTGCTGGCTGAAAAGACGCTGCGCACCGATACCAGTAACCCGACCCGACTGCTGGCTGAGCTGGCGATGCTGTGCCGGGAACTGATGAAAAGCTATCCTGATTTGCTCGGCATTGGCCTGGGTTTTCCCGGTATCGTCGATCCCCGGCGCGGCTGGATGCATATTTCATTGCCCCTCGAATGGCAGGATGTTGACCTGCTGGGCGCGCTGAGTAAGCACGTCAGTCTCCCCATCCGCATTATGAATAATGTCAAAGCCGCTGCGCTGCTGGCGGTACAGCTACGTGGATTATCTGTGGAGAGCGGTCACTTTTATCTGCGTATTTCCGAGGGAATTGGCGGCGCACTGGTACAGCATGGCGAAGTATTTACCGGGCACAGCTGGACGGCGGGCGAGGCGGGACATCTGGTTGTCCAGCCCGACGGCCCGCGTTGCAGTTGCGGCCGCCGCGGTTGCCTGGAAGCGCTGGTCAGCCAGCCTGCGGTTAAACAGCAGCTGGCGCAGCGTCAGCCAGGCCTGAGCTGGCAGAACCGCGACAGTGCGCCGCGCGTGGTGGATGAGGTGATGGCGCAGGCGGGTGGCTATCTGGGTGCGGCGCTGAGTCAGATTATGCTGCTGCTCAATCCCGCCACCATCATCATTGATTGTCCGTGGAACGCCAGTGAGGTCTTCTGCAAGGCGGTGCGCACTACCGCACACGGCAACGCGCTGGCCTTTACCGCCGCACATACCCTGCTGCACTTTCCTGAGCAGCGGATCGATCCGGCCAACGGGCTGGCGCTGGCGGTGCTGGAGCAGAGTGAGCAGCGGATGATCTAGTGGCTCAAGCCGCCCTGATTCATCCGATATCCATCCACCTCAGACTGAACGCTTCCTGCTACAACACATTCTCCCCAAAATGCTGGCGATACTCTTTTGGCGTGGTGTCGTAGCTTTTGCGGAAGACCGAGTAGAAATACTGCAACGAAGGATAGCCGCACATCTGCGAGATCTCGTTGATGTTGAGCGATGAAGAGGCCAGCAGTTCGCGCGCTTTTTCCAGTTTTTCACGGTGGATCATCGCATGGAGGGTGTCGCCGGTCTCATCCCGAAAGCGTTTTTCCAGATTAGAGCGCGACAGCCCGACTGCATCCAGCACCTGCTCCACTTTGATCCCCTTACAGGCGTTGAAGCGGATGTAGTGCATCGCCTGAATCACCGCCGGATCGCGCAGCGAGCGGAAGTCGGTAGAGCGCCGGGCGATGACTTTCACCGGCGGCACCAGGATACGCTGAAGCGGTAAGGGCTGCTTATCCAGCAGCCGATGCAGCAGTTTGGCCGCCTGATAGCCCATCTGTCGCGAGCCCTGCGCCACGGACGAGAGCGCCACGCGTGACAGATAGCGGGTCAGCTCCTCATTATCAATCCCGATCACCGTAAGCTTCTCCGGCACCGGTATTTTCAGGTGTTCGCACGCCTGCAGCAGGTGTCGCGCCCGTGAATCCGTGACGGCGATAATGCCGGTTTGCGGCGGCAGCGTCTGCAACCAGTCGGCGAGACGGTTCTGGGCGTGTTGCCAGTTTTCCGGCGCGGTTTCCATGCCCTGATAGACCACGCCCTGGTAGCGCTCACGTCCCACCAGCTGGCGAAACGCCTGTTCACGCTCCTGTGCCCAGCGCTTGCCGCTGGAGACCGGTAAACCATAAAAGGCGAAGCGGTTAATGCCCTTCTCTTTCAGATGCAGAAAGGCTTTCTCCACCAGCGCGGCGTTGTCAGTCGCGATGTAGTGCACCGGCGGATAATCCTCCTGCCGATGATAAGAGCCGCCAACGCCGACAATCGGCACGGAAACATTCGACAGCAGGGTTTCGATAGAGCGATCGTCGTAATCGGCGATCACCCCATCGCCCAGCCACTCCCGGATGTTGTCGATGCGGCAGCGGAAATCTTCTTCGATGAAGATATCCCAGTCAGTCTGCGACGCCTGCAGATACTCACCGACGCCCTCCACAACCTGACGGTCATACACTTTGTTGGCGTTAAACAGCAGGGTAATGCGATAGCGTTTCTCATGCATGATGGCGCGTTCCCTTAAATCCTCAGCGCATTGCATAACACGGCTGAAAGGGGCAAAAAAATTGTTTGCGCCACAATGTGATCGCCCGCGCGATTACACCCGACGCCGCGTTGCCGTATCCATCCACACCGCCAGCAGCAGAATCGCGCCTTTGACGATGTACTGCCAGAAAGTCGGCACATCCATCATGCTCATGCCGTTATCCAGCGAGGCCATAATAAAGGCTCCCATTACCGCGCCCGCAACCGAACCCACGCCACCCGCCAGGCTGGTGCCGCCGATGACACAGGCGGCGATAGCGTCGAGTTCCGCAATATTACCCGCCGACGGCGAACCTGCGCCCAGCCGTGAACTGAGGATCAGCCCGGCAATCGCCACCATCACACCGTTGATGGCAAACACCGCCAGCTTGGTACGCGCCACGTTAATGCCAGACAGGCGCGCAGCATCAATGTTGCCGCCGATGGCGTAGATACGACGGCCAAACGCGGTGCGGGTTGCCATAAACATGCCCGCCAGCAACAGCACGGCCAGCAGTAACACCGGGGTCGGCACGCCGCGATAGTCGTTGAGCAACCAGATGGCACCCAGCACTAGGATGGCGGTGATCGCCTGACGTCCGATGGTGCCGCTGGCTGCGCCCTGCGCCAGTCCGAGCTGCTGACGACGCAGCCGCAGCCGCCACTGCCACAACATAAACAACGCCAGACCGGCAACGCCAAAGCCGAAACCGACGCCGCCCGGCAGATAACTCTGACCAATCTGCGACATGCCCGGCGTGATCGGCGCAACCGTAGTGCCATCGGTAATCCCGACCAGAACACCGCGGAAAGCCAGCATCCCCGCCAGCGTCACAATAAACGAAGGCACTTTACGGTAGGCCACCCACCAGCCATTCCACGTGCCAAGCAGTAATCCCATCACCAGCGTCACCACGATGGTCAGCGGCAACGGCCAGCCGAGCCAGACGTCGAATATCGCCGCCGCGCCACCCAGCAGGCCCATCATGGAACCTACTGACAGGTCGATCTCCGCCGAGATAATTACGAACACCATACCCACGGCCAGAATGCCGGTGATGGCGGTCTGACGCAGCAGGTTGGAGACGTTACGCGCACTGAGCCACGAGCCGTCTGTGGTCCAGGTAAAGAACAATGCAATCAGCACAATTGCGCCCAGCATCACCAGAACCTGCAGATTAGGCAGTGTGAACCTGCCCGGTGACGGTTTGCCCGGCGTGCCGGAGAGGCGGCTTTGGGTACTTTCACTTTTAAGCATAATGTTCACTCCGCAGGGCAGCTTCCATCACCTGCTCCTGAGTCAGGTTATCGTTAATCAAATCGGCTTTGATCTGCCCTTCATGCATCACCAGCACCCGATCGCTCAGGCCCAGCACTTCCGGCAGCTCAGAGGAAATCACAATCACCGCGATACCCTGCTGAACCAGCGCATTGATCAGCAGGTAGATCTCCTGACGTGCGCCCACATCAATGCCGCGCGTCGGTTCATCGAGGATCAGGATTTTTGGATTGAGCAGCAGACATTTCGCCAGAATCGCTTTCTGCTGGTTGCCGCCGCTTAAACGACCAATCGGCAGTTCTGATGAGGAGGTTTTCACCCGCAGCCGACCGATCGCGTCGTTGATCGCCTGCTGCTCCTGCGCTTCATCCAGCGTTGAGAGCCGGTGGCTGAACTGGTCCAGCGCCGCCAGGGTAATATTTTTGCCCACCGCCATCAGCGGCACGATGCCATCTTTTTTACGATCTTCCGGCACCATCGCGATGCCGTGCGCAATGGCGGCGCGGCAATCGGTGATGTTGACCTGTTTGCCATTAATCCAGATATCGCCCTGCCAGCGCCCCGGCCAGACGCCAAACAGACATTGGACTGTCTCAGTCCTGCCCGCGCCTACCAGTCCGGCAATGCCGAGGATTTCACCGCGTCTGAGCGTAAATGAGACATTGTTAACGCGGCGGATGTGGCGGTTAACCGGATGCCAGGCGGTGAGGTTTTCAACTTTCAGTATCACGTCGCCAATCTGATGCGGCGCGTGGGGATAGAGCGCGGTCAGCTCGCGTCCCACCATCATGGTGATGATGTCATCTTCGCTCAGGCCCGCTGCCGGACGGGTAGCAATATGCTGGCCGTCACGAATCACGCAGATGGTATCGGAGATCGCCTTAACCTCATTCAGCTTGTGCGAGATGTAGATGCAGGCAATGCCGTGTTCACGCAGATTGCGGATGATGCCGAGCAGCACGTCCGTTTCCTGCTCCGTCAGGGAAGAGGTCGGCTCATCCAGAATCAGCAGCCGGACCTGTTTGTTAAGGGCGCGGGCAATCTCCACCAGTTGCTGCTGCCCAAGGCCTAACTCACCGACCCGGGTGGCGGGAGAAACGTTCAGCCCGACTCGCGCCAGCAGTTGCTGGCAGCGCAGGGTCATGGTTTCATCATCCACCATGCCGAAACGGCTCAGTTCGGCACCGAGGAAAATGTTCTCCATCACCGTCAGTTGCCGCACCAGCGCCAGCTCCTGATGAATAATCACAATGCCTTTACGCTCGGTATCGCGAATGGTCTGCGCCTGAATGTCGTCGCCAGAGAAGTGAATCTGCCCTTCAAAATCACCGTGCGGATAGAGTCCGCACAGGATTTTCATCAGCGTCGATTTGCCCGAGCCATTCTCACCACACAGCGACATCACTTCGCCCGCCTCAAGTTGCAGGCTGACATCATTCAGCGCCTTCACGGCACCGAAACGCTTGGTGATATTTTTCATTTCCAGCAGCATCGACTGTTCTCCCTCACGCTATGCGCAGTCAGAGTTCGCTCTGTTTGTGGAAACCGTCTTTCACCACGGTACTTTCAATATTGTCTTTGTTGACCGGAATCGGCTTCAGCAGCCGTGACGGAACCTCTTTCAGACCATTGTTCAGCGTGCTGTTGCTGGCGGGTGTTTTGCCCTCGCCCAGCTCGACGGCAATTTTCGCCGCTTCGGTGGCGAGCTCAGTGATCGGTTTGTAAACCGTCATGGTCTGGGTGCCCGCTTTGATACGCTTAATGGCTGCCAGATCGGCATCCTGACCGGAGATCGCCACTTTTCCTGCCAGCCCCTGCGCGCTCAGCGCCTGAATCGCGCCGCCTGCGGTGGCATCGTTAGAGGCCACCACCGCATCGATATGGTTGCCGTTGGCGGTCAGGGCATTTTCCATAATTTTCAGGGCATTTTCCGGCAGCCAGGCATCGACCCACTGGTCGCCAACAATTTTAATGCTGCCGTTATCAATATAGGGTTTTAACACCTTCATCTGTCCGGCACGAAACAGGCGTGCGTTATTATCCACAGGCGATCCGCCCATTAAAAAATAGTTGCCCTTAGGCACCTGTTTCACAATGCTCTCGGCCTGAAGCTCGCCCACTTTTTCATTATCGAAAGAGATATAAAAGTCGATATCGGCATTATTTATCATTCGGTCATACGCCAGCACTTTAATGCCTTCCCGTTTCGCTTCAGCGACAACATTACTCAATACCTGACCGTTGTAAGGAATAATCACCAGCACATCGACACCGCGATTGATCATATTTTCAATCTGCGACATCTGTGTCTCTTCGTTGCCGTTGGCTGACTGAACAAACACCTTCGCGCCCAGCGTCTCAGCCTGTTTTACGAAAATGTCGCGGTCTTTCTGCCAGCGTTCGAGTCGCAAATCGTCAATCGCCATGCCGATCTTCACTTCTTTTGCCACGCTGGTCTGGCTGAACAGCGCCAGCGCCGCACAGGCGGCGAGCAGTGCATGTTTCATCTTCATTGTGATCATCCTGTAGGTTGAGGCTATTGTCGTTTCAGGCCTATAAACCAGGCGGATGAATTGTTGCCCTTATTTTCCTGTTACAGCAATTACTGATTTTTATCCGGCTATTACGTTTTTTGGTTTATTTCATTTTTTATGAGCGCGATCGAGGTTTCATCTTTTTCGGACAAGAGAGCGATAATGATAAACCACCCCGTAAATAACATTATTTTGCGAGCCAGCGCACAAATAATAATTATCTGACACCCGTAGTGAAATATCGTAATTGAGCTGAGGCAGCAGCCAATATCAAATATTGCTTCAACGCAGGCCATTCGGGTACTGATGCTAAGGAGCAAACCATGCACGCTTATTTCGATCAGATCGATCGGGTTCGTTATGAAGGCACCCAGTCGACTCATCCTCTCGCTTTCCGCCACTACAATCCCGATGAGGTGATCCTCGGCAAGACCATGGCGGAGCATCTGCGCTTTGCCGCCTGTTACTGGCACACCTTCTGCTGGAATGGCGCGGATATGTTTGGTGTCGGCGCTTTTGATCGTCCGTGGCAGAAAAGCGGAGATGCGCTGCAGCTGGCAAAACTGAAAGCGGATGTGGCCTTTGAGTTTTTCCACAAGCTGAATGTGCCGTGGTACTGCTTCCATGACGTTGATGTCTCACCAGAAGGCGATTCGCTGCACAGCTACAAAGAGAATTTTGCCGCCATGACCGATAAACTGCTGGAGAAACAGCAGGAGACCGGCGTGAAACTGCTGTGGGGCACAGCCAACTGCTTTACCCATCCACGCTACGGAGCCGGGGCTGCCACCAATCCCGATCCTGAAGTTTTTGCCTGGGCAGCGACGCAGGTCTGCAGCGCCATGCAGGCGACCAAAACCCTGGGCGGCGAAAACTATGTGTTGTGGGGCGGACGCGAAGGGTACGAAACTCTGCTGAATACCGATCTGCGCCAGGAGCGCGAGCAGATTGGCCGCTTTATGCAGATGGTGGTCGAGCACAAACACAAAATTGGCTTTCAGGGAACGCTGCTAATTGAACCGAAACCGCAGGAGCCGACCAAACATCAGTATGACTATGATGTCGCGACGGTTTATGGCTTCCTGAAACAGTTCGGACTGGAGAAAGAGATCAAGGTTAACGTTGAGGCGAACCACGCCACGCTGGCGGGTCACTCTTTCCATCATGAAATTGCGACGGCCATTGCGCTGGGCATTTTTGGTTCAGTGGATGCCAACCGCGGCGATCCGCAGTGCGGCTGGGATACCGATCAGTTCCCGGTCAGCGTGGAAGAGAATGCGCTGGTGATGTACGAAATTCTCAAAGCGGGCGGCTTTACCACTGGCGGCTTAAACTTTGATGCCAAAGTGCGTCGTCAGAGCACTGATAAATACGATCTGTTCTACGGTCATATTGGCGCGATGGATACCATGGCGCTGGCGCTGAAGGTCGCCGCTCGCATGATCAGCGATGGTGAACTCGATAAGCGTGTGGCACAGCGCTACAGCGGCTGGAATGGTGAGTTCGGCCAGCAAATTTTGAAAGGTGAGTTTTCACTGGAGGCACTGGCGGCGCATGCTCAGCAGCAGCAGCTCAATCCGCAGCATCAGAGCGGACGTCAGGAGCAGCTGGAAAATCTGGTGAATCACTACCTGTTTGATTTCTAACCCTTCAGGAGCAGAGCATGTTTATCGGGATCGATTTAGGCACCTCTGGCGTCAAAGTGGTGCTGATGGATGCACAAGGCAACGTGGTGGCGACGGAAACAGCGCCGCTGCAGGTTTCGCGTCCGCAGCCATTGTGGAGCGAGCAGGATCCCGAAAGCTGGTGGCAGGCGCTGGATTTGTCCATGCAGGCGCTGAGCGCGCAGCAGGATCTGCGCGCGGTGCAGGCCATCGGGCTGAGCGGACAGATGCATGGTGCAACGCTGCTCGACAGTGCAAATCAGGTATTACGACCGGCCATGCTCTGGAATGATGGGCGCAGCGAGGCGCAGTGCCGTGAGCTGGAACAGAAGGTGCCGGATTCGCGGGCGATCACCGGCAACCTGATGATGCCCGGCTTCACGGCTCCTAAGCTGCTGTGGGTTCAGCAATATGAACCGGCAATATTCAGTCAGATCGCTCACGTGCTGTTGCCCAAAGATTACCTGCGCTGGCGATTGAGTGGCGACTTCGCCACTGATATGTCAGATGCAGCAGGCACAATGTGGCTGGATGTGGCACGGCGTGACTGGAGCGATGTGATGCTGCGCGCCTGCGACCTCAGCCGCGATCAGATGCCGCAACTCTATGAGGGCAATGCCCTGACCGGCACCTTACATGCCGAACTGGCCACACGCTGGAAGATGAACGCCGTGCCGCTGGCGGCGGGCGGTGGCGACAATGCTGCGGGTGCGATTGGTGTCGGCATGACCGAACCGGGCCAGGGCATGCTGTCGCTGGGTACGTCGGGCGTCTACTTCGTGGTGAGCGACGGCTATCTCAGCAATCCGCAGCGTGCGGTACACAGCTTCTGTCATGCGTTACCCCAGCGCTGGCATCTGATGTCGGTGATGCTCAGCGCAGCCTCCTGTCTGGACTGGGCAGCGACGCTGACCGGTTGCAGAGATGTTCCTGAGCTGCTGGCTGAAGCTGAACGCGCACGCGATGACCTGCCCGGCCTGTGGTTTCTGCCCTATCTTTCCGGTGAGCGCACGCCGCACAATAACCCGAATGCCCGGGGTGCTTTCTTTGGCTTTACCCATCAGCATAGCCGTCCCGAGCTGGCGAGAGCGGTGCTGGAAGGCGTAGGGTTTGCGCTGGCGGAGGGCATGGACGCGCTGCACGACTGCGGCGTTCAGCCAAAGAGCATTATGTTGATCGGCGGCGGCGCACGCAGTGCACTGTGGCGTCAGATGCTGGCAGACATCAGTGGTCAGACACTGGATTACTGTCATGGCGGTGAGGTTGGCCCGGCGCTGGGAGCCGCCAGGCTGGCACAGCAGGCGCTGGATGCAGAGATCACCGTGCCGACCCCGGTTCTGGTGCAGCGACACCAGCCGGATCCGGCCCGGGTAGCGCACTACCAGCCACGTCGTGAGACCTTTGCGACGCTGTATCAACAGCTCCTGCCGCTGATGAAGTAAACCTGCGAGAACGCTCTGCCTGTTATGGATTTAAATCGCCTGTTAACGGATCCCCCTGCCATGTAATGCCAGGGGGGTAATGAAGGCAGAACAGGTGATCGTGAGCCATATTACTGACCCGGAATGGCCGGGATGACACTTACCCAGCCATACCATCACGGTAGCATCAGCCAATCGCGCCCAGCGTATCTTCCTGACCCTGTTTCTTCGGCAGCAGGAACAGCGTCGCCGCAATATCCAGCAGATAAATCAGCGCCAGCAGGGTAATCGCCGCCGTAAACGAGAATTGGCTCGCCAGCAGACCAATCACCACCGGGCCGAAGCCGCCCACACCGCGACCAAGGTTGAACAGGACGTTTTGCGCGGTGGCACGCACCTGCGGCGGAAAGGTATCGGAAATCAGCGCGCCATAACCGCCAATCATGCCGTTAACAAACATCCCCATGATCGCGCCGGTAAATAGCATGATGTTCGGGTCGCGCAGCTGAGCATACACCACCACCATCACTACTGCGCCAAACTGATAGAGCAGGAAGATTTTCCAGCGTGCGAAGCGGTCGGCCAGTACGCCAAACAGCCAGATGCCAAAGGTCATCCCGACCACGGTCACCGCGGTCCAGAGGCCCGACTTCGTCAGGCTGAAGCCAAAGCTGGAGGAGAGGTAACTCGGCATCCAGATCATCAGCCCGTAGTAACCAAAGTTCTGTACTGAACAGAGGATAAAAATGCCCAGGCTGGCTTTGGCGGTGGCGCGATCGCGTACCAGCAGTTTCAGGCGCGCCGGAAAAGAGAGTGACGGCACATGTTTAACCTGCCGTTGATACGCCTCCGGTTCACCCATGCCGCGACGAATGGCAAACGAGACCAGCGCAGGCAACAAGCCGACCAGAAACATGCCGCGCCAGCCGATGATAGTCAGCAGCGGCGGTGTGATAAAGGCCGCCATCAGCACCCCGAGTTGCCAGCCTATACCGACCCACGCTGATGCGCGATTGCGCTTCTCCGCCGGCCAGGCTTCGGCAATCAGCGCCATGCCGATACCAAATTCGCCACCCAGACCGACACCCGCCAGCGTTCGCCAGGCGAGCAGATCCCAGTAGCCCTGCGCCACCGCGCACAGGCCGGTAAAGACCGAGAAGACCAGAATCGTGACGGTGAGCATGCGGATGCGACCATAGCGGTCGCTGAGATGACCAAATACGATGCCACCGATAACCGCGCCAATCAGCGTCCAGGTCACCAGCGATCCCGCCTGTGATGGATTGAGCGCCAGCGAAACACTGATAGCCGGCAGCATAAAGCCGAGTATCAGCAGGTCAAATCCATCCATGGCATAACCGCTGACCGCAGCCAGCATCGCTTTGCCCGGCGTTACGCCCGGCTTAGATTGGGGAGAAGGGGACATCGTTGCGCACCTCATAAAGAAAAGTGCCGCAATTATAGAGAGAGTTCAGGATGTGACCAATTGAAAAGGCTTATCCCTGCGCCGATCAGGCGCAGGAAGAAGATTTATCAGGAAGGTCTGTTGCTGCCGTCATCGCCCGACAGTAATTCATCGAGCCGGTCGCCGCCAACGTGACGGAAATCCTGACCTTTGACGAAATAGAAGATGATTTCGCAGATGTTCTGGCAACGATCACCGATACGCTCAATGGCGCGGGCACAGAACAGCGCCGTCAGCACGCTGGGAATGGTGCGCGGATCTTCCATCATGTAGGTCATCAGCTGGCGCACAATGCCTTCGTACTCTTTATCCACCTTTTTATCTTCACGGTAGATAGTGATCGCTTCGTTGAGATCCATGCGTGCAAAAGCGTCCAGCACATCATGCAGCATCTGTACGGTGTGACGACCCAGCGACTCAAGGCTGACCAGCAGCGGCAAATGCTGCTGACCAAACTTCTCCAGCGCCGTGCGGCTGATCTTCTCCGCCACGTCGCCAATCCGTTCCAGCTCAGAAATGGCTTTGATGATCGCCATCACCAGTCGCAAATCGATCGCGGTTGGCTGACGTTTGGCGATGATGCGCACGCAGGCTTCATCAATCTCCACTTCCATCATATTGACCTTCTGGTCACCGTCGATCACCCGCTGCGCCAGTTCGCCATCCAGATTATGCATGGCGGTAATTGCATCGGTCAGCTGCTGCTCGACCATACCGCCCATGATCATCACCTGGGTACGGATATGCTCCAGCTCGGCATTGAACTGACCGGAGATGTGCTTATTCAGATTAAGATTATCCATGTCGATCTCCTGTCAGATCAGCCGTAGCGGCCAGTTATATAATCTTCGGTTTGCTTCTGGGCGGGTTTAGTGAACAGCGTGTCGGTATCGCTGAACTCAATCAGTTCGCCCAGATACATGAAAGCCGTATGGTCAGAGCAGCGTGCAGCCTGTTGCATGTTGTGCGTCACGATCACCACGGTGTAATCCTGTTTCAGCTCGGTGATCAGCTCCTCAATACGGCCAGTAGAGATAGGATCAAGCGCAGAGCAGGGCTCATCCAGCAACAAGACTTCCGGGCGAATCGCGATACCGCGGGCAATGCACAGACGCTGCTGCTGGCCGCCGGAGAGACTGTAACCGCTCTGATGCAGCTTGTCTTTGGTTTCATTCCACAGCGCGGCTTTGGTCAGCGCCCACTGCACGCGCGCATCCATATCGGCACGCGACAGCTTTTCAAACAGGCGAACGCCAAAGGCGATGTTGTCATAGATCGACATCGGGAACGGCGTAGGCTTCTGAAACACCATGCCGACCCGGGCGCGCAGCAGCGCGATATCCTGCTGAGTCGCCAGAATGTTTTCGCCATCCAGCAGAATGTCCCCTTCAGCCCGCTGATCCGGATAGAGCGAGTACATTTTGTTGAAGGTCCGCAGCAGGGTCGACTTACCACAGCCCGATGGCCCGATAAACGCAGTCACCTGATTCTTAGCGATATCCAGATTGATGTTCTTCAGCGCATGATATTTGCCGTAATAGAAGTTCAGATTACGGACCTGAATTTTATCGGCTGATGCTGTCGCGATACTCATAATTCATCTCTCTTATACGGCGCCGCACAGGGCCGCGCCGGAAATTAACCGTGTTTACCTTTGGCGAAAATCACCCGCGCCACGATGTTCAGCACCAGCACGCAGAGGGTGATAATCAGCACACCTGCCCAGGCCAGGCTCTGCCATTCGGCGAACGGGCTCATGGCGAACTTAAAGATGGTGACCGGCAGGTTCGCCAGCGGCTGCATCATGTCGGTGCTCCAGAACTGGTTCGAGAGCGCCGTGAACAGCAGCGGTGCCGTTTCACCTGCAATGCGCGCAATCGCCAGCAGCACACCCGTGATGATGCCGGAGACCGACGCTTTCAGGGTGATAGACGCGATCATCTTCCACTTGGGCGTACCCAGCGCGTAAGCCGCTTCACGCATGCTGTCTGGCACCAGTCGCATCATGTTTTCGGTGGTACGAATCACAATCGGCACCTGCAGCAGCGCCAGCGCAATCACCCCGGCCCAGCCGGAGAAGTGCTGCATCTGCGACACCACAAGGGTGTAGACGAACAGGCCGACCACAATCGAGGGTGCCGAAAGCAGAATGTCGTTAATAAAGCGGATCACTTCTGCCAGTGGCGACTTGCGCCCATATTCCGCCAGATAGATACCCGCCATGATGCCCAGCGGTGTGCCGAAGAAGGTAGACCAGAAAATCAGTAATCCGCTACCCGCCAGGGCGTTAGCCAGCCCGCCGCCCGCGGTATTGGGTGGTGGCGTTGATTCGGTGAACAGGGACCAGGAGAGCCCATCCACGCCGCGCGATACGGTGGTGAACAGGATCCACACCAGCCAGAACAGGCCAAAAGCCATGGTCAGCAGCGACAGCGTCAGCGCAATTTTATTTTTAGTGCTGCGCCAGGACTGCATTTTACGGCGTGATGCGTCCAGTTCGGCGCGCGCCTGAATTTCAATTGTAGTCATGAGCGCGCTCCTTCACTTTTCGCCAGCCGCATAATCATCAGCTTTGAAATCGCCAGCACGATAAAGGTAATCACAAACAGGATCAGTCCCAGCTCCATCAGCGCGGCGACGTGCACGCCCGATTCCGCTTCAGCGAACTCGTTGGCCAGCGCCGAGGTGATGCTGTTACCCGGCATAAACAGCGACGGGCTGTCGAGCTGGTAGGTGTTGCCGATAATAAAAGTCACCGCCATGGTTTCACCCAGCGCACGACCCAGTCCGAGCATCACACCGCCAATCACGCCATTTTTGGTAAAGGGCAGTACGATGCGCCAGATCACTTCCCAGGTGGTGCAGCCGATGCCGTAGGCTGACTCTTTCATCATCACCGGGGTCTGCTCAAAAACGTCGCGCATCACCGAGGCGATGTAAGGGATGATCATGATCGCCAGAATCACACCCGCCGCGAGGATGCCGATACCGAAAGCGGGGCCGGAGAAAAGCTCGCCGACAATCGGAATGCCCGATAGCACGTCATTGACCGGTGTCTGGAAGTATTCGGCAAACAGCGGCGCGAAAACAAACAGGCCCCACATGCCATAAACAATACTGGGAATGGCCGCCAGCAGCTCAATGGCGGTGCCCAGCGGGCGACGCAGCCAGCCTGGCGCGAGTTCGGTCAGGAACAGCGCAATACCAAAACTCACCGGTACTGCGATAATCAGGGCAATAATGGAGGTCACAAGGGTGCCGTAGATCGGTACCAGTGCACCAAATTGTTCGTTGGGCGCATCCCAGGTTTTGGTCCACAAAAAGGCGAAACCAAACTTCTGGATGCTGGGCCACGAGGAGATGATCAGGGAGACAATAATGCCGCCCATCAGTAACAGGACAATCAGCGCAGCCAGCCTGACCAGCGCGCCAAAAATTCTGTCACCTTGTTTGCCTGGGGCTTTGAATGCCGGCTTCGTTGCAGCCATAGAAGTCTCAGTCTTCAGAAGTTATCAGGACGGCATGACGCCGCCCGTTGAGTCTGACCGGACTGCTGTCCGGTCAGGGTCGGTCAATTACTGATAAAGCGCTTTACCAGAACTGTCTTTGATGTTGGCTTTCCAGGCGGCGCGAATCTGTTCAGTCACGCTCTCTGGCAGCGCAGCATAATCCAGCGCTGTGGCGGTTTTGCTGCCGCTTTTGTAAGCCCAGTCGAAGAATTTCAGTACTTCAGCGCCTTTGGCCGCATTAGCCTGATCCTTGTAGATCAGAATAAAGGTGGTTGACGAGATTGGCCAGGCATCAGCGCCCTTCTGGAAGGTCAGATCCTGCGCGAACGATTTGCTCCAGTCAGCGCCTTTCGCGGCATTACTGAAGCTGGTTTCGCTTGGGGCGACCGCTTTACCATCGGCATCGATCAGTTTGGTGTAGGTCAGGTTGTTCTGTTTAGCGTAGGCGTACTCCACGTAGCCGATTGAACCCGGCAGACGCTGAACAAACGCGGCGACGCCGTCGTTGCCTTTACCGCCCAGACCGACCGGCCAGTTAACGGTGTTACCTTTACCAATTTTGCTGTTCCAGTCCGGGTTCACTTTCGCCAGATAGCTGGTGAAGACGAACGAGGTGCCTGAACCGTCAGCGCGACGTACCACGTTGATGTTGGTCTCTGGCAGTTTCACGCCTGGGTTAAGTTTAGCAATCGCCGGGTCGTTCCACTTTTTGATGGTGCCGAGGTAGATATCACCGACGGTTTTGCCATCCAGCGTCAGCTGACCTGACTTGATACCCGGCAGGTTAACCGCCAGTACTACGCCACCGATCACGGTAGGGAACTGGAACAGGCCATTTTTCTGCAGATCTTCATCTTTCATTGGCGCATCGGACGCACCGAAATCGACGGTTTTGGCGATAATCTGTTTCACGCCGCCAGATGAACCGATACCCTGGTAGTTAACTTTGCTACCGGTGGCTTTTTGATATTCTGCTGCCCACTTGGCATAAACCGGCGCCGGGAACGTCCCGCCTGCGCCAGTGAGATCGGTTGCCGCAAAAGCAGATACCGCGCTTACGGCGAAGGTGGTGGCGAGGATTCGGGCTACGGTGCTACGCATCAGTGTCATATTCCCTCCAGGGGAGAAAAGTCAGGCTTGGGGCCGTTTTAGTAAGAATCTGTGATTGCTGCAGGAGGGAAAATAGGACAGTTTGATGACAGTGAAATGTACGAAATATGACAGTTATATGACAGAGGGCCAGAGCAAAGTGGGCCCGCGACGGGGCCCACCCGGTTATTCCACAGTAACCGATTTTGCCAGGTTACGTGGCTGATCGACGTCGGTCCCTTTGATCAGGGCGACGTGATAGGAGAGTAACTGTAGCGGCACCGTGTAGAAGATGGGCGCAATGACCTCTTCGACATGCGGCAACGGGATGATCTTCATGCCGTCACTGTCGCTGAAGCCTGCATCCTGATCGGCAAAGACATAAAGCAGGCCGCCGCGTGCGCGTACCTCTTCGATGTTGGATTTGAGCTTCTCCAGCAGTTCGTTGTTAGGTGCCACCACGATTACCGGCATATCCGCATCAATCAGCGCCAGCGGGCCATGTTTCAGCTCGCCTGCGGCGTAGGCTTCCGCATGAATGTAGGAGATCTCCTTGAGCTTCAGCGCCCCTTCCATGGCAATCGGATATTGATCGCCACGACCCAGGAATAGCGCGTGATGCTTGTCAGAGAAGCCTTCCGCCAGATTCTCAATCAGCTTATCCTGCGCCAGCATCTGCTCAATCCGGCTCGGCAACGCCTGCAGTGCATGAACGATCTCATGCTCAGTCTCGGCTGACATCCCTTTCAGACGGCCCAGTTTCGCCACCAGCATCAGCAGCACCGCTAACTGGGTGGTGAACGCTTTGGTAGAGGCGACGCCAATTTCGGTGCCCGCTTTGGTCATCAGTGCCAGGTCAGATTCCCGCACCAGTGACGAACCGGCTACGTTGCAGACCGCCAGCGATCCCAGGTAGCCCAGCTCTTTAGAGAGACGCAGCGCCGCCAGAGTATCTGCCGTTTCACCCGACTGCGACAGGGTGATCAGCAGGCTGTTTTTGCGCACCGCTGATTTGCGGTAGCGGAATTCCGAGGCAATCTCGACATCACAGGGCAGGTTTGCCAGCGACTCAAACCAGTAGCGTGACACCATGCCGGAGTTGTAGGAGGTGCCACAGGCGATAATCTGGATATGCTCAACCTGGCTCAGCAGCGCTTCTGCGCCCGCGCCCAGTTCGCTGAGATCAACCTGACCCTGGCTGAACCGACCGCTCAGGGTGCTTTTCAGCGCCATGGGCTGTTCGTAGATCTCTTTCTGCATGTAGTGACGGTAAATGCCTTTGTCACCGGCATCATATTGCAGGTTCGACTCGATCTCGGCACGGGTCACGGTGTTGCCTTCACGGTCGATCACCGTGACATCGCGACGGCTGATTTCGGCGATATCACCCTCTTCCAGATAGATGAACCGACGGGTCACCGGCAGCAGGGCCAGCTGATCCGAGGCGATAAAGTTTTCGCCCATGCCACGACCAATCACCAGCGGGCTGCCGGAACGGGCCGCCACCAGCAGTGACGGATCGCGGCTGTCCATGATCACCATGCCATAGGCACCGCGCAGCTGCGGAATCACACGCAGTACGACTTCACGCAGCGAACCGCCCTGCTTCTGCTCCCAGTGAACCAGATGCGCCACCACTTCGGTGTCCGTTTCAGAGGCAAAGACATAACCGCGCGCGATCAGTTCAGCGCGCAATGGCTCATGATTTTCAATGATGCCGTTGTGCACGATGATGATGTGCTCTGAGACGTGCGGATGCGCGTTCGCTTCCGACGGCTCGCCATGGGTTGCCCAGCGCGTGTGCGCGATGCCGGTGCCACCAATCAGCGGTTGCTGTTCAGCGGCTTCCGCCAGTTTCTGCACTTTCCCTAAACGCCGCAGGCGCGTGACGTGCCCCTGACGATCGACCACGGCCAGACCGGCCGAATCATATCCGCGATATTCAAGACGACGCAGACCTTCCAGCAGAATCTCTGCGATATCACGTTGCGCTACTGCACCAACAATTCCACACATAATGATGTTTTCCTGACTACATGGCTTTTCGCCACTTCTGTTGTCATGCGACCTGATATCCGGCTTTGCCGGTTCCCCGAGCCTTGTAGAGAGTGGGGATTATAGTTTTGGCACTGCACTGCATCGGCCCGCATTAAAGCGGGCCGTTAAAAATTTATTTTTTCTTCTGTGGGCGCTGCCAGTCCGCTTTGTGATTCTGCTCTTTACGGTTATAGACCAGACCGGCCTGGGTCACATCTTTCATGATGGTCGTGCCCGCCGCAATGGTGGTCCCTGCCGCGATGCTGACTGGCGCCACCAGCTGGGTATCTGAGCCCACAAACACATCATCGCCAATCACAGTTTTGAATTTGTTCGCACCGTCGTAGTTGCAGGTAATGGTGCCTGCACCGATATTTACGTTGTCGCCAATCTCCGCATCACCGAGATAGGAGAGGTGCCCCGCTTTCGATCCTCTGCCCAGACGCGCTTTCTTCATTTCGACGAAGTTGCCCACGTGGGCGGCATCGGCCAGTTCGCTGCCAGGACGCAGACGGGCAAAAGGTCCGACGGTGCAGGCAGTGGCGAGATTCGCATCCTCGATCACCGAATAGGGGCTGATTTCACAGTCATCGCCAATCACGCTGTTTTTGATAATGCAGCCCGCGCCGATTCTGACGCGTGCGCCCAGCGTGACCTGGCCTTCAATAATGACGTTGGTGTCAATTTCAACATCCCGTCCGTGCGTCAGCGTCCCGCGCAGGTCAAAACGGGCCGGATCGCGCAGCATCACGCCAGCCAGCAGCAGTTTTTCCGCCTGTTCGGCCTGGTAAGTGCGCTCTAATGTCGCCAGCTGCAGCCGGTTATTGACGCCATCGGTTTCACTGATGCGTGCCGGATGAACCGCGTTGATCACCCGACCTTCCTGATGCGCCAGCGCGATAATATCGGTGATGTAATACTCACCCTGCGCATTATTGTTGGTGAGCTGCGCCAGCCAGCGTTTTAAATCGCCGCCGTTGGCGATCAGAATGCCGGTGTTGATCTCTTTAATGGTGAGCTGCGCCGGGCTGGCATCTTTCTGTTCGATAATGCCGGTGATGGTGTCGTTCTCACGCACAATGCGGCCATAACCGGTTGGGTCGTCCAGTACCACGGTAAGTAAGCCAATGCCGCCCTGCGGTTTTGCTTCGCGCAGCCGCTGTAGTGTCGCCTGAGAGATGAGCGGCACGTCACCGTAAAGCATCATGATATCTTCATCATCCGCGAATGCGGGCGCTGCCTGCTGCATCGCATGGCCAGTGCCGAGCTGCTCGGCCTGCAGCACCCAGTTGAGTGTGCTGTCAGTGAGGGTCGCCTTCAGGCGATCGCCGCCGTGACCATAAACCAGATGGACCTGCTGTGCGCCCAGCCCTTTAGCCGCGTCAATCACATGCTGAACCATGGGTTTGCCTGCCAGCATATGCAGAACTTTAGGCAGATCGGAATACATACGGGTGCCCTTGCCAGCAGCAAGGATCACCACACTCATCGCACTGTTAGACATAACTATCCTGAGTGAATTTTTACGGGTGAAAGTAAAACGGTTTGGGATTGAGATTACTACATTTTTCTCAGGCCGAAATTAGGCGGACAGGCAGATCAGGCGCAGCAGACAAAAAAAATGCCAGCCCGAGGGCTGGCATTTCATGACGCATAAAGCTGGATTACATCGCTTTTTTGGTCAGTTCGATCACGCGCAGTTTAGCAATGGCTTTCGCCAGCTCGGCAGAGGCCTGAGCATAGTCCACGTCGCCATGGCTGCTGTTCATATGGTCTTCTGCTTTGCGTTTTGCTTCCAGAGCGCGCGCTTCGTCCAGATCGGTACCGCGGATAGCGGTATCGGCCAGAACGGTGCTGCTGCCCGGTTGCACTTCCAGCACGCCGCCAGAGAGGTAGATAAACTCCTCTTCGCCGTGCTGTTTCACGATACGGATCATTCCAGGCTTAATGGCAGTCAGCAGCGGCGCATGGCCAGGGAAAATCCCCAGTTCACCTTCGCTACCTGACACCTGAATTTTCTGTACCAGACCAGAGAACAACTGCTCCTCTGCGCTGACCACATCCAGGTGATAAGTCATAGCCATAATCTTCCTCCCGGGAAACCGTTATTACAGTTTCTTCGCTTTTTCCACGGCTTCTTCGATGGCGCCAACCATGTAGAAGGCCTGCTCTGGCAGGTGGTCAAACTCACCTTCCATGATGCCTTTAAAGCCACGGATAGTGTCTTTCAGCGTCACGTATTTGCCCGGTGAACCGGTGAATACTTCTGCAACGAAGAACGGCTGAGACAGGAAGCGCTGAATCTTACGCGCACGTGCCACCAGCAGTTTGTCTTCTTCAGACAGCTCATCCATACCGAGGATGGCGATGATGTCTTTCAGTTCCTGATAACGCTGCAGCAGTGACTGAACGCCACGTGCAACATCATAGTGCTCCTGACCGACAACCAGCGGATCCAGCTGACGGCTGGTAGAATCCAGCGGGTCAACGGCCGGGTAGATACCCAGAGAGGCGATCTGACGGCTCAGCGTTACCGTTGAGTCTAAGTGCGCAAAGGTAGTTGCTGGTGATGGGTCAGTCAGGTCATCCGCAGGGACGTAAACGGCCTGTACGGAGGTGATTGAACCGGTCTTGGTGGAGGTAATACGCTCCTGCAACACACCCATCTCTTCTGCCAGCGTTGGCTGGTAACCTACCGCAGATGGCATACGACCCAGCAGTGCAGAAACTTCTGTACCGGCCAGGGTATAACGGTAGATGTTATCGATGAACAGCAGAACGTCGCGGCCTTCATCACGGAATTTTTCCGCCATGGTCAGACCGGTCAGTGCTACGCGCAGACGGTTACCCGGCGGCTCGTTCATCTGGCCATAGACCAGTGCAACTTTATCGATAACGTTAGAGTCAGTCATTTCGTGGTAGAAGTCGTTACCCTCACGAGTACGCTCACCCACACCGGCAAACACTGAGTAACCTGAGTGTTCAGCCGCGATGTTACGGATCAGTTCCATCATGTTGACGGTTTTACCTACACCCGCACCACCGAACAGACCGACTTTACCGCCTTTAGCAAACGGACACATCAGGTCGATAACCTTGATGCCGGTTTCCAGCAGTTCCTGCGAGTTAGACTGATCTTCATAAGAAGGGGCTGCGCGGTGAATAGAGGCGATCTCTACTGCGCTGCCATCTTCTTCTTTCAGCTCGCCTTTCATATCGATTGGCTCGCCGAGAACGTTCATGATACGGCCCAGGGTCGCTTTACCGACGGGTACCTGAATCGGTTTCTGCAGGTCGTTGACGCTCAGACCACGCTTCAGGCCGTCAGACGTACCCATTGCGATGGTACGTACTACGCCGCCGCCGAGCTGCTGCTGAACTTCCAGCACCAGACGCGCATCACCATTCATAACCTCGAGGGCGCTGTACACTTGCGGTACCGCGTCCTGAGGGAATTCGACGTCAACAACGGCGCCGATAATCTGGACAATCTTTCCAGTTGCCATCTTGAATCCTCTACCTAATTCCAAACCTGGTTAAACCGCGGAGGCTCCACCGACAATCTCGGTAAGTTCCTGGGTGATGCTGGCCTGACGAGCTTTGTTGTACACCAACTGCAGCTCTTTGATCAGATTTCCGCCGTTATCGGTTGCGGCTTTCATCGCTACCATACGTGCGGCCTGCTCACTGGCCAGATTTTCCACCACACCCTGATAAACCTGCGATTCGACATAACGACGCAGCAGGGTATCCAGCAGCGCTTTCGGATCGGGTTCATACAGGTAATCCCAGGTCTTCGCCTTCATCTCTTCTTCACCTTCCGCTGGCGGTAACGGCAGCAGTTGGGTGATGGTCGGAGTCTGAGACATGGTGTTATTGAATTTGTTATTGACGATCATCAGCTTGTCGATGCGGCCTTCATCATAAGCCTGCAACATCACTTTTACCGGGCCAATCAGGTCGGACAGGGTAGGTTTATCGCCCATGCCACTGACTTGCGCCACAATGTTGCCACCCACAGCATTAAAGAATGACGCCCCTTTTGAACCGATAATCGACAGATCGCTCTGCACGCCTTTATCGGACCAGGACTTCATATCCGCCAGTAACTTTTTGAACAGGTTAATGTTCAAACCACCACAAAGCCCGCGGTCAGTTGAAACGACCAGGTAGCCGACGCGCTTCACGTCGCGCTCTTCCAGGTAAGGGTGCTTGTATTCCAGATTACCCAACGCAAGGTGACCAATCACTTTGCGCATGGTTTCTGCATACGGACGGCTGGCCGCCATGCGTTCCTGCGTTTTACGCATCTTGGAGGCGGCGACCATTTCCATCGCTTTGGTGATCTTCTGCGTGTTTTTCACGCTTCCAATCTTGCTTCGTATCTCTTTTGCGCCGGCCATTAGCTTCTCCTCAAAGCCTTGCGGCCTGCCTTTTCAGACAAGCCGCCAGACATTACCAGGACTGGGTTGCTTTAAACGTCTCGACCAGGCCTTTCAGCTTGGCTTCGATATCGTTATTAAAGTTACCCGACTGGTTGATTTCAGCCATCAGCTCAGCGTGGTCGCGATCGGCGAAGGCCAGCAGTGCAGCTTCGAAGCTGCCAATTTTTGCCAGTTCAACGTCGTTCAGATAGCCACGCTCTGCAGCGAACAGAACCAGACCCTGCTGCGCAACAGACATCGGCGCATACTGTTTCTGCTTCAGCAGCTCGGTCACTTTCTGACCGTGGCTCAGCTGTTTGCGGGTTGCATCATCCAGATCAGAGGCAAACTGCGAGAATGCCGCCAGTTCACGATACTGTGCCAGCGCGGTACGGATACCACCGGACAGTTTCTTGATGATCTTGGTCTGTGCAGCACCACCTACGCGGGATACCGAAATACCTGGGTTAACGGCCGGACGAATACCGGAGTTGAACAGGTTCGATTCCAGGAAGATCTGACCATCAGTAATCGAGATTACGTTGGTCGGAACGAACGCAGAAACGTCGCCCGCCTGGGTTTCGATGATCGGCAGCGCGGTCAGTGAACCGGTTTTACCTGTCACTGCGCCATTGGTGAAACGCTCTACATAATCAGCGCTTACGCGTGATGCACGTTCCAGCAGACGGGAGTGGAGATAGAACACGTCGCCAGGGAATGCTTCACGACCTGGTGGACGGCGCAGCAGCAGAGAAATCTGACGGTACGCGACAGCCTGCTTAGAAAGGTCATCGTATACGATCAGCGCATCTTCACCACGGTCACGGAAGTATTCGCCCATCGCACAGCCTGCGTACGGAGAGAGATACTGCAGTGCAGCAGATTCAGAAGCAGACGCCACAACAACGATGGTGTTCTGCAGTGCGCCATGCTCTTCCAGCTTACGAACCACGTTAGAGATGGTTGAGGCTTTCTGACCAATCGCAACGTAGACACACTTGATGCCTGAGTCGCGCTGGTTGATGATCGCATCGATCGCCATTGCGGTTTTACCGGTCTGACGGTCACCGATGATCAGCTCACGCTGGCCACGACCGATTGGAATCATCGCATCGACCGACTTATAACCGGTCTGAACCGGCTGGTCGACTGACTGACGATCGATAACGCCAGGTGCAATGACTTCAACCGGTGAGAAACCGTCGTTGTCGATTGCGCCTTTACCGTCGATAGGAGCACCCAGGGTGTTCACTACGCGGCCCAGCAGGCCACGGCCTACCGGTACTTCAAGAATACGGCCAGTACACTTAACCTTCATGCCTTCGGCGAGGTCAGCGTAAGGGCCCATCACCACTGCACCAACCGAGTCACGCTCGAGGTTCAGGGCGATAGCGTAACGGTTGCCCGGCAGGGCAATCATCTCACCCTGCATGACATCGGCCAGGCCGTGTACGCGGATGATACCGTCACTTACAGAAACAATCGTACCTTCGTTGTGAGCTTCACTCACGACATTGAACTGAGCAATGCGCTGCTTGATCAGTTCGCTGATTTCGGTGGAATTCAGTTGCATATGCTCCAGTCCCCTTAAGACTGCAAGACGTCAGCCAGACGGTCAAGACGGCCGCGTACGCTGCCATCAATAACCAGATCACCCGAACGGATGATCACGCCTGCCATCACAGACTTATCAATTTTGCAATTCAGCTTAACTTTGCGTGACAGACGTTTTTCCATCGCGGCGCTGATTTTATTCAGCTGGTCGTCACTCAGCGTACTGGCGGAGATAACATCAACTTCAGCGGTGGCTTCATGAGCGTCACGCAGTTCGATGTATTGGGCCAGTACAGCCGGAAGCGCTGTCAAACGTCCGTTTTCCGCCATCACCTTAATCAGGTTCTGCGCGGGTTCATCCAGTTGATCACCACAGACTGCGTTAAACGACGCTGCCAGCGCTTCGGGTGCTAATGCACCTGAGAGAAGATCAGCCATCTGTTCATTGCGAGCCACTTCTGCGGCAAACGCCAGCATCTGTTGCCAGCGTTCAATACTTTGATGCTCAACAGCAAAGTCAAAAGCTGCTTTGGCGTAGGGGCGAGCTACAGTAATCAGATCAGACATCAGCCCCTCCCTCCTTACAGTTCAGCGACCAGTTTATCAACGATGTCGCTGTTAGCAGCTTCATCCACGGAGCGTTCGATGATCTTCTCGGCGCCAGCCATAGCCAGCAACGCGACCTGCTTACGCAGTTCTTCACGCGCACGTTTGCGTTCAGCGTCAATTTCAGCCTGCGCTTGTGTCACGATGCGATTACGTTCGTTTTCAGCTTCGGTTTTGGCTTCGTCCAGAATCTGCGCGCGACGCTTGTTCGCTTGCTCGATAATGACCTGAGCGTCTTCTTTGGCTTTTTTCAGCTGGTCGGTCGCATTAGCCTGCGCGAGATCCAAATCTTTCTTTGCACGTTCAGCAGAAGCAAGGCCTTCAGCAATTTCTTTCTGGCGCTTTTCGATAGCAGCCATGAGCGGCGGCCATACGTACTTCATGCAGAACGCGACAAACAGGATGAACGCGATAGCCTGGCCGAGGATTGTTGCATTAATGTTCACAGCACAATGCCTCTAGATTGAGTATTTAACTTTTCTGCCGTTATCAACGATAAGCGGCAGAATCCGTTCACCCTTGCACATTGTGCGCTGAGTGAACACAGGGCTTTAGGCGACAGCAAACATCACGTACAGACCCAGACCAACAGCGATCATCGGGATTGCATCCACCAGACCCATTACAACAAAGAACTGCGTACGCAGCAGAGGAATCAGGTCAGGCTGACGAGCAGCGCCTTCCAGGAATTTTCCTCCGAGGATGCCGATACCGATCGCAGCACCGATTGCCGCCAGGCCCATCATCACAGCGGCAGCCATGTACAGCAGATCCATATTCAGGTTTTCCATGACAGTCTCCAGTTTGTTTCAGTTAAATGCTCCCTTCATCTTCCGGGCTTCAGCGGTGTGCGCTGCAACCCGAAATCAAGAGGGAAAGTAGTGTTGAGAAAAAAATCAATGTTCTTCAGATGCCATCGACAGATAGACAATCGTGAGGACCATGAAAATGAAAGCCTGTAGCGAAATGATCAGGATGTGGAAAATGGCCCACGGCACATTCAGCACCCACTGCGACCACCACGGCAACAGACCGGCAATAAGGATAAAGATCAGTTCACCCGCATACATGTTACCGAACAGTCGTAAACCCAGTGATACAGGCTTAGACAGCAGGCTCACACCTTCCAGAATCAGGTTGATCGGGATGAAGATCGGGTGGTTAAAAGGCTGCAGCGTCAGCTCTTTAGTGAAGCCGCCAATGCCTTTCATTTTGATGCTGTAGAACAGAATCAAAATAAATACGCCCAACGCCATAGATAGCGTGATGTTCACGTCTGCAGATGGTACGACGCGCAGCGCCGGTAACCCCAATACGTGCTCGCCAATATATGGCAGCAAGTCGATTGGCAGCAGATCCATGAAGTTCATCAGGAAGACCCAGACAAAGATTGTCAGAGCCAGCGGGGCGATAAGTTTGCTCTTACCGTGATACATGTCGCGCACGTTACTATCGACGAAACCGACAACCAGTTCGATAGCCGCCTGCATTTTCCCTGGCACACCGCTGGTGGCAGATTTCGCCACGCTACGGAACAACACCAGGAAGATGATTCCCAGCACCATAGAGAAAAACATGGAATCGATATTTAATACCCAGAACGTCGCGGGAGCGTCGTGCGGATTCACTATCTCGAAGGTACGCAGGTCCAACTGAAGATGAGTCAGGTGGTGACCAATGTACTCTTGCGGAGTAGAGATTTCTCCTGCAGCCATGATGCCTCTTACCCTTTGTTGTTAATTACCGCCGGTGCCAGCATTTGTACCACCAGCACCGATAACCAGGTTATTCCGACCGGCCAGAAAACCGCTCCGAATAGACCCAACGCCACAATGAGCAAAATGATGGTCGCAAACACTTTGGCTATTTCACCCAAAGCGAAGCTCCACGCGACTCGCCCCGAAGCTGGGGTTTGCCCCTGCAGGCGCCAGGCTAAAAACAAAAACAATACGTTTGGCAGCCAGGCTGCCGCACCGCCAGCAAGAGCAGAGAGACCCCAGATGACATCTTTAAGAGCAAAGAGTGCACCGATGATGACTATCGTCACCAGCTGAATCATCAGCACCGTTCGGGCGTATTTTACACTGTAAAGAGACACTGACATGACGCTGATACTCTCCTGCCCCGTTAGGGGTATGTCGCGTGTCGTATAAGACTGCCTTTGCGCAGTTGAGTCAAGCAGCAAAAGCCGTGCAAATTATACGGGCCGCACCTGCGATTTCAATCGGTAAGTAGCGAAAAGGTGAACAATTATTTAAATTTCTTTCCGGAGGGCTATTTTTCCAAAGATTACCCTGCAGAGATTCACCCTAATCTGACTGAAAATTCTCTCGCAACTTGCTTTTAAAGCGTGCTTTAGATCACATAATAAGCACTTTCACTACACTGAGTTTTATCTTCGCGCTATTTAAGAACAATCTGTATTACAAATTAACTCAATAAAATCAAATTATTGAAATTATAAAAATGCATCTGCAAGACTATTTTCACAGAAAACACGCTATTGACATCGAACTGTGCTTAAGAATCGTGTAATTGATATTACGCACGCAAAGTTATTACCGCGATATATTTTCTGCCGTGACTACTTTTATTCAGCGACCCGCCTATACAAGTGATATTTCTGATAACTGAATGTGAATTAAACGTTAAATGTAACAGAGCTTTTCGGATAATTTCCGTCAGCGTTTTAACCTTCGGTCAGCCAGGGCTTAATCAAAATCTTTTATTGATAGCGCATCATCTGCACTTTTTTCATCCCGGAACTGACGAAAATCACTGGCAGATAAACGCTAAATCTCTGCCAGTCGAAAGCCTATTGGTGACGAAGAATGACCAGGTGGCGATCACCTTCCAGCTGCGGTACCTGCAACTTAATCACAGCATCAGAGACGTAGCCTGCCGGTAACTCCGCAATTTCATCGTCCGGACGCACGCCTTTCAGCGCGAAGAAGCGCCCTTCTCTTCCCGGCAGATGATGACACCAGTTCACCATGTCGGTCAGCGAGGCAAATGCACGACTGATCACGCCATCAAAGGGCGGCTCAGCCGGGAACGCCTCAACCCGGCTCTGCACCGGAGTAATGTTAGTGAGTCCTAACTCATGCTGAACCTGACGCAGGAAACGCACCCGCTTGCCCAGGCTGTCGAGCAACGTAAAGTGCGCATCAGGCATCACGATAGCCAGCGGAATGCCAGGCAGTCCTGGTCCGGTTCCAACATCAATGAAACGTGAGCCTTGCAGATGCGGCGCCACCACGATGCTGTCGAGGATATGGCGTACCAGCATCTGCTGCGGATCGCGCACTGATGTCAGATTGTAGGCTTTGTTCCACTTATCCAGCAGGCCGACATAGGCAACCAGCTGCTGTTTTTGTTGATCGGAGAGGGAAATACCGGCTGCCTGTAGCAGCGACGTGAGTGTGTTGATCACAGCATAAGTCCATTCAGCGGGGGCGAGTCTCCTCGCCCCGTTTTCAGATCAGGCGCTTTTACGCAGCAGACCCTGTTTTTTCAGATAGATAAGCAGAATTGAGATGGCCGCCGGCGTAATACCGGAGATACGCGTCGCCTGACCAATCGAACTCGGTTTGTGATCGTTCAGCTTGGCGATAACCTCATTTGAGAGGCCGTTCACCTGGCGATAGTCGAGCTCCACCGGTAACAGCGTGTTCTCGTTGCGCAGCTGGCGATCGATCTCTTCCTGCTGACGCGCGATATAACCTTCATATTTGACCTGAATCTCAACCTGCTCAGCGGCCTGCTCATCAGCCAGTGCCGGACCAAAGGCATCCAGCGTCATCAGCTTCAGATAGGTCAGCTCAGGACGGCGCAGCAGATCTTCGCCGCTCGCTTCTTTGGTCAGTGGCGCACTGAGTACCGTATTCACTTCCGTCACATGCTCTGACTTCGGATGGACCCAGATATCGCGCAGGCGCTGACGCTCCTGTTCAATCGCTTCCAGCTTCTGATTGAAACGCGCCCAGCGCGCATCATCCACCAGACCCAGTTCACGACCGGTTTCGGTCAGACGCAGATCGGCATTGTCTTCGCGCAGCATCAGACGATATTCAGCACGGGAGGTAAACATCCGGTACGGCTCTTTGGTACCGAGCGTGCAGAGGTCATCAACCAGTACGCCCAGATAAGCCTGGTCACGACGTGGTGCCCAGCCCTCTTTGTCCGCAGACTGACGGGCGGCATTCAGACCCGCCAGCATCCCCTGCGCAGCGGCTTCTTCGTAGCCGGTTGTGCCGTTGATCTGGCCGGCAAAGAACAGGCCGTGAATAAATTTGCTCTCCAGCGTCAGTTTGAGATCGCGTGGATCGAAGAAGTCATACTCGATGGCATAGCCCGGACGCACGATCTTCGCATTCTCCATGCCCTGCATGGAGCGAACGATCTGAATCTGCACATCGAATGGCAGACTGGTTGAGATGCCATTCGGGTAGATCTCATTGCTGGTCAGCCCTTCCGGCTCCAGGAAGATCTGATGCGAGTTACGATCGGCAAAGCGCATCACTTTGTCTTCGATAGACGGGCAGTAGCGTGGACCGATCCCCTCGATGATCCCGGCATACATCGGGCTGCGATCCAGATTATTGCGGATCACCTCATGGGTTTTCTCATTGGTGTGAGTGATCCAGCATGGTACCTGCTGCGGATGCTGAGACGCATTGCCCATAAACGAGAACACCGGCATCGGGTTATCGCCGTGCTGCGGGCTGAGCACTGAAAAATCGATGGTGCGCGCATCGATACGCGGTGGCGTACCAGTCTTGAGGCGGTCTACCCGCAGCGGCAGCGCACGCAGTCGTTTTGCCAGCGGAATGGACGGGGGATCACCTGCACGACCGCCACTGTAATTATCCAGACCGATATGAATTTTGCCGTCAAGAAACGTGCCGACGGTGAGTACGACTGTTTTCGCGCGGAACTTCAGTCCCATCTGGGTGACTGCACCCACCACACGATCGTTTTCCACGATAAGATCGTCGACCGCCTGCTGGAAGATCATCAGATTGGGCTGGTTCTCCAGTGCCGTACGCACTGCCTGGCGATAGAGCACGCGATCCGCCTGAGCACGGGTTGCCCGCACTGCCGGACCTTTGCTGGCGTTTAGTATCCTAAACTGGATACCCGCCTGGTCAATCGCACTGGCCATCAGACCACCCAGGGCATCCACTTCCTTCACCAAATGTCCTTTGCCAATCCCACCAATCGCCGGGTTACAGGACATTTGTCCAAGCGTATCAATGTTATGGGTGAGTAACAGGGTTTGCTGACCCATTCGGGCTGCCGCCATTGCGGCTTCGGTGCCCGCATGACCACCACCAATTACGATGACGTCAAAAGGATCCTGATAAAACATGAAGTGGTACCTCGGTTGATGAACTTGCAGGATCGTCGTCCTGGGGCGTGGATTCTACTCAAATTCCGTCTGGGGTGAAAGCCGCGGGATCGTCCGGTTTTAAAAGAAAGGATCTTAGATCTGTATATGATCTTTCTGTTAGATCTCTTATTAGGATCCCGCTTTTCTGTGGATATGTGCCAGAAGCACAGCAGAAACAACAGGATGAAGAGGATCAATACCTGTTAGTGATCGGTGATCCTGATCCGTATAAGCTGGGATCAAAATGGCAAGTTATCCACAGCTCAAAATTCATTCTACGGTTGTTCTTTGGATAACTACCGGTTATACGCAGTAAAAGAGGGTAGTTATCCACAAAATAAACGAGCGGAAAAGGATAAAATCAGCATGTTCCACTGGGGATCGTCACTATTTCGCGATCCCCAGCCCCCTTCAGATCGCTTTTTTCCAGCTTTCCAGCCAGGCTTCCGCGGGATCTTCAGGGATCTCATGATCCAGCACATCAATCTCCAGACGATCGCCGATCTGGCGGGCACCCTGAGCAATTAACAGGGCTTCAATCTGGCGGATCGCGCCACAAAAGAGATCATATTCATGATTGCCGAGTCCGATGGCACCAAACCGGACCTGCGAGAGATCGGGCTGGCTTTCCGTAATGGCTTCGAACAGCGGCAGCAGGTTATCGGGAATATCGCCTGCACCGTGAGTTGAACAGACCACCAGCCAGATACCCTCATGTGGCACTTCATCCAGCTCCGGGCCATGCAGCATCTGCGTTGAGAAGCCCGCTTCCTGTAATTTTTCTTCCAGATGTTCAGCCACATACTCTGCGCTACCCAGAGTACTGCCACTGATTAAGGTGATATCGGCCATCTTGCTCTCCCGGACATTAAGGCGAGCATTGTACGCTGTGATCAAGCGGTGATCCACCTGTGGACAACAGGGTTAATAGATTAAGAGAAGCGAACGCAGCCGTTGCCAGCCGCCACATTCGTCAGGGATAAGATTATGCACAAGGCGGAGAAGGATCAGGGCTTGATAGTGCGCATGATCGGGTTTTGCAGCGAGATCAGCGTTTCCGTCGACTGAATTTCATCTATGGTCTGGATCTTGTTGATCAGCACCTGTTGCAGGGCATCAATGGACCGGCACATCACCTTAATAAAGATGCTGTAGTGGCCGGTGGTGTACCAGGCTTCAACCACTTCATCCAGCGCATCCAGTTTGCTCAGCGCCGCCGGATAGTCACGCGCGCTCTTAAGGATAATGCCGATAAAACAGCAGACATCAAACCCCAGCTGGCGCGGATCGATATCAACCCGGGTGCCCAGGATAATGCCCGCCTGCTTCATCTTCTCCACGCGGACATGAATGGTGCCGGGGCTGACGTTAAACTGTTTTGCCAGCTCGGCGTAAGCAGTGCGCGCATTGTCGAGCAGGGCATTCAGAATGCCGCGATCCAGGTTATCGAGCTGCAGATGTTCGGCCATGGCCATCCTCGTTATTGGTCTGCTTAAGTAAACAAGGATGAATGTGCAGCAAAATAGTGGTTCAGGCAACTCCCGGCAGCGACGGGCGTCGCTGCCGGTTCACTTAGCGTTTGCGCCAGACGGTGACCTGCGCCAGCGTATGCTGGAACTTGCGGGCCGTTTCGCGGATCACAAACGGTTTATCCTGCGGTTCGTCGACCAGGTCGAAGTCGGCCGCCAGCAGACGTTGCAGTGCCTGCAGCGTCGTGAGTGCCTCACCGTTTTCACGCACGCCGCCCAGCCAGTTCTCCTTCGGCGTGAAATCCTCCAGCCAGGTATAGGGCGATGAGAGCACCAGAATGCCGCCCTGACGCAGCATCGGCGTGACATCCCGCAGGAAGCGTGCGGGCTGACGCAGGCGATCGATCAGGTTGGATGCAAGTACCAGATCGTAACGGGCGGGTTGCGGCTTAAGGTTACAGGCGTCGCCCTGAACAAACTGAATCCGCTGCGCCAGTTCGCTCTCCAGCGCGAAATCTTTCAGGCGAACCTGGCGATACTCCACCAGATCGCCTTCCTGTGGCAGGAGATAACGGAAGTCTTCGCCGCTGGCCAGCTGAAGCGCCACATCGATGAAGCGCGCCGAGTAGTCCATGCCGGTGACACGTTCAAAGTGGCGGGCCAGTTCAAAACTGGCGCGTCCGGTGGCACAGCCGATATCCAGTGCCTCGCCGCGTGCTGTGGTGTAGTTCAGCGCCAGGTTTACCAGGCTTTCGGCATAGTTATCCACGCCGAAATAGCGCGGGCCATACTGGAAGTCGAGGTATTGCGACACCATGGCGTCAGATTCATACGGGTTCAGCACCATGGTTTCCTGATGGCTGGAAACCACGTAGCGGAAACCGGCATGCTGGAAGAAGTGGCGGCGGAACGCATAGCGTGCCGATTTCAGCGCTTCGTTGCCGGTCGATATCCAGCTACCGCCTTTGATCAGCGAATGTTTGCCATCAAAGGTCGGGGTAGAGAAATCATCGTAAAGCGGGTGGACTTTAAAATCTTCAAAGCCGTTGGTCGGCGTGGTCGTCCACTGCCAGACGTTACCGACGATATCGAAGAAGTCGCCCTGGGCGAAGAGATCGACCGGTGAAGAGGAAGCCCAGTACGCCAGGTTAATGTTGCCCGGTGCCCGATCCCAATCCGGCTGATCGCCCGCGACCTGTTCGCGCAGCTGAGCCCACTCCGCTTCACAGGGGAGCTGAACACTCATTCCCGTCTGATCCGCTTTCCAGCGGCAGAAGGCCGCCGCTTCCAGCTGGTTAACCTCGGCTGGCCAGTCCCACGGCATTGCGACTTCTTCACACATCAGACGCAGTTTAAGCTGATCGGGCATCGCAGGCGTGCCGACCCAGAAGGTGGGCATCTCCGCTTTTGCAAACTGACACCAGCCCCAGCCTTCGTCATCCCACCAGCGAGCGTCCTGATAACCCCCCGCCTCAACGAACGCCAGGAATTCCGCGTTGCTGACCAGCATTTTGCTCGCCCTGAACGGCTGCAGCGCGATCTGCTGGCGGCCATATTCGACATCCCAGCCATAGGTCTCGTCGGTTTTACCCAGCGTGACCGTGCCGCCGGGCATCGGCAGCAGGGTATTGGCCGGAACAGCCTCGCGCTGGTGGCGCGCCATCGGGCAGACCGGCCACGCGGGCTGGGGTTTCACCCACCCGACCGGTAACTGGCGTATCAGTACGCTGGACGTTTCCAGATGAATACGCTCATGCTCAATGCCCATCAGGATCACCCAGGCCGGACTCTCCCAGGTGATCGGCAGAGTCAGCGGCAGGGTCTGGATCAGATCGCTGACCAGCGCTTTAACGCGCCCGCGGTATTCGCGGACTTCTTCGACAGTGGGCCAGTCATAGTGGCTGTCGTTGAGATCGTCCCAGCTCATCTCATCCACACCAATCGCCATCATCGCTTCGATACGATCGTCCAGACGCGCGTCGATAAGGCGTCCGGCCATCAGCTTATTAATGTAGAAGGTAGCGGTGTGGCCAAAATAGAAGATTAAAGGATGGCGCAGCGGAATGGCTTTGGTAAACCAGGCCTGGGAATCGGCCAGACAGGTAAACAGACTTTCATACTGTTCCCAGGTCTGGTGGAAATAGGCCAGCAATTCGGCACGTTTTTGTTCAATGTTATGGCCGGAGAGCAGTAGCGTTCGCGTCGGCGCAGGCAGATCGCGATGAGGTTGAGCAAGCGTCACAGGAAGCTCCAGATTGCTGAGTAAGTGAAACGGTAATTTACTATAGCAAATATGCATTTCTGCCCGATGACTTAACGCCGCCAGTGACGCAGCAGACGGCTTTTCATGCCGGTATCGAAACGCCAGATATGGTCGAAGATGCGCAGAATGCCTGGTTTCCCGTGGGCCGACATAGCCACGGCGTGAAAACGTTGCTGATTATTTCGCTGACGCGTTTTAATGGTCCCGATCACCTCTTCCGGCAGACGCTGGGCAATAAAATCGGAGACGATCACTGCATCGGCTTCCTGCCACAGTGCACCTTCCATCCGGGTTACAACGGAAGAGAGGCAGGCTGCCAGATCGGTGCCGCCGCGAAAGCGCTGACTGAGAAAGCGAATCGCCTGTTCCAGCCCATCATCACCGGTCAGTTCATAGCCGATCACCTCATGCGCAAACAGCATGATGTAGCAGCGACGGCGATCGGCCAGCGCGACTTTCAGCAGCGCCAGACAAAACGCTTTGGCGCAGCGCTCATTGAAGCCACCCATCGAACCCGAGGTATCGACGCAGACGATGAAAGGCCCGCGTGGCTGCTCTTCATGCTGCTGGTGGCTGGCCGGACGCATCGTGACCTTTTCATGCCAGGCATCGCCCTGCAGCTTGTAGGTCAGCAGCCGTTTCTCTACCAGCCGCCGGTAAAACTCCAGCTCCAGTTCACTGATACTCAGCGCAGCTAACTCCGGCGGCAGCAGACGCAGAACGTCATCGCTCTGGTGAATGCCGCTGACCTCCTCCGGCACGGCCGCAGGTTCCTGCACCATATGGTGAAAGGCCTCCATAGGGGCATCCTGCGACGGCACCGATTTTGCCTCGCGGCTGCGACCCAGCTGCTGGGCCAGTTTCAGCAGCTCCGGCTGCTGCGCCAGAAAGTCGCCATATTGCAGCATCAGCTGATAGTCGCCAGGCTGCAGTGACGCTTTGCTCATGTCCCACAGCCGGCCAGCGGCGGCTTCGTCATCGTCGCCAAGAATCGGTGCCAGCTGACCGCTCAGCGCCATACGCTGCTGCAGTTCCGCCAGCAGGCGTTCGCGCTGCTGCTCCAGCAACGTCTGATTCAGCATCAGGGTCTGTAAGGTCAGGCTCAGCCGCCAGCGCTGTAGAAAAAGCTGGTGCTGCGCGCTGCTGAGATGGCTGATATCGGTGTGCTGCAGCAGCCGGTTGGCTTCATCCAGAAAAGGGGAAGGCAGGCTTTCAAGCGCCTGAAGTGTGGCATTCAGCTGGTGGCTGAATTCACGATCGCTGAGGAGTTGTACCCGCTGGAACAGCTGAAACTCTTCGGCCAGCGTGGCCGGAACCGGCGTGGCTTTGAGCTCAGCGTTGATCTCCGCTCGCCAGCGTGGCACATCGCGCAACAGCGCTTTTTTCAGCCCGGGAAACTTTTCAAAAAACAGCGCCAGCTGTGGAGACGCCAGCAGGGCAATAATCAGCTCTTCAATCAGTTCGGTTTCACCCACGGAGAGCAGTGTGCTGAGCGTCTCCAGTGGGATCATTTACGCGCCTGTTTCAACTGTTCCGCCACATCCTGCAGGCTGGTTTCAACGCGCGCCAGCCAGTCATCACTGATAAACAGGCAGCGCTGATGCTGGCTGAACAGATGACGCTGCGACCGCAGTTCACTCTCCAGTGCATCCAGCGCTTCGGTGATCTCACCGGGCAGCGGCTCGCTATTGCTGACGCCAGGCAGTGTCAGACGCGACGATTGCAGGCTGACATCACGGATAGCCAGGCAGTGCTGCGCATCCACCTGTAAATCCAGACTCTGCGCAAAGCCAATTCCATTGAGCTTGCCGCGAACCTCGCCCCCTTTCTGCAGCCACTGATTCAGTGCATCACGCGCGATAACCAGATGTGTTACCTGCATGTCATGCAGCATCAGTGGCTTTTGCAGCATCAGCGTCAGTTGCTCATCAGTGAAGCTTTCCGGCAGATCGTAATGGGGTTTGCGACTGAACATCCCACTGTGTTTTTCCAGGGTGATCGCCTGTGCGATGCTCTGTTGCTGCTGCAGAGCCATGCGACGCGCTTTTATCTGATGCAGTTTCAGCAGCATCGGCTGCTGCTGCCAGGCGTGCTGTGTCATCAGCTGATCGATTTCGCGCTCCAGCAGCTGCATGGACGCGACGTCGTGCCAGAGGCAATCTTTCAGCAGGATCAGGTCTATCGGCGCAATGGCGCTGCGGCCACTGTAAAAGGCGCTGGCCTGCAGCAGATGAATAGCTTTTTTCCAGCGACGATCGGAAATATAGGGCGCAGCGGGCTGGCTTTCCAGTTGCTGGCGCAGCTGATAAATCAGCTCGAACACCGCATCCGGGAGGCTGACCTGACTGATGCCGAGCTGCCACTGCGCATACTCCTCATCACTGATGCGCAGGGATTCCGCGACCGGATTGGTGTGCTCATCCTGCTGATGGGTCAGCATGCTGCGAAAGTTCTGCTTCTCATGCACATTATCCAGCCACAGGCGGATTAGCATCCGGTCATAGAGCGCTTCAAGGCCGCTGTCCGCTTCCGGCATTTCATTAGAGGCGGTGACCAGCAGACGCATCGGAATGGCCTCTTCGCTGTCGCCATTGCGGAAGCGGCGTTCGTTGATAGCGGTCAGCAGGGTATTCAGAATCGCCGGGCCGGCTTTCCAGATCTCATCCAGAAAAACAATCTCCGCGTCGGGCAGATAACCTTTAGTAAGGCGCTGATAGCGCCCTTCATCCTTCAGTGCCTGAATAGATAGCGGGCCAAACACCTCTTCCGGTGTGGAGAAACGGGTCATCAGATATTCAAAGGCGCGGGCGTGCTGAAAGGCATATTTCAGGCGGCGGGCAATCAGGCTCTTGGCGATGCCGGGCGGTCCCAGCAGGAATACGCTTTCACCGCTCAGCGCTGCCAGCAGGCAAAGGCGGATGGCATGATGTCGCTCATACAATCCTTTTTCTAACGCATTGCTAAGGCGAGAAATTCTTTCTGCCAAAAGATGGGGTTGAGCCATAATCACTTCAATGTCCTTACGATCGTCGGGCCGCCGCGCTTCAGCAAGCGCCTTACTCTATAGATCATCATGCGTGAAAGCGTTGATAGCTGTCAGCTTTTTTGTTTCATAAGGTTTGCCTGCTTTGAAAGCGGCGCTGATTAACGCTTTAATGCCTGAAACCACCCCGTTACCCTGGCAGACAGGCGAAGCGGGTATAGGAATTTTCGGCAAACCGTGCATACTGTGCGCTTTTTGATGGCCTGAGCGAGGGGTTGTTGCGCCTCTTAGACTCCAACAAAAGATAACTCTATGAGCTCGGATAATAAGCAGTCACTTCGCGGATTAACGCTGGCCGCTATTGGTGTTGTTTACGGGGATATCGGCACCAGTCCGCTGTATACCTTGCGTGAATGTCTCTCCGGACAGTTCGGCTTCGGCGTTGAGCGGGAAGCGGTGTTTGGCTTTTTGTCGCTGATTTTCTGGCTGCTGGTGCTGGTGGTATCACTGAAGTACATCAGTTATGTGATGCGCGCCGACAATGCCGGTGAAGGCGGTATTCTGACACTGATGTCGCTGGCGGGCCGCCATACGGGTGCACGCGCCACGGCAGTGCTGGTGATCATGGGCCTGATTGGCGGCAGCTTCTTCTATGGGGAAGTGGTGATCACGCCGGCCATTTCGGTGATGTCAGCCATTGAAGGTCTGGAGATTGCCGCGCCGTCGCTGGATCCCTTTATTGTGCCGATGTCGATTGCGGTGCTGACGCTGCTGTTTGCGATTCAGAAACATGGCACCGGCATGGTGGGCAAACTCTTCGCGCCGGTGATGCTGGTGTGGTTCCTGGTGCTGGCGATCCTGGGGGTCAGCGGCATCATGAAAAACCCGGAAGTGCTGCATGCGCTGAATCCCGCCTATGCGGTCGAGTTCTTCCTGCACTATAAATCTGTCTCATTCTTCGCGCTTGGCGCGGTGGTACTGGCGATTACCGGGGTTGAAGCGCTGTATGCCGATATGGGTCACTTCGGTAAAGTGCCGATCCGACTGGCCTGGTTCTCGGTGGTGCTGCCGTCGCTGGTCCTGAACTACTTTGGTCAGGGCGCGCTGTTACTCAGCGATCCCAAAGCGATTAAAAACCCCTTCTTCCTGCTGGCGCCGGACTGGGCGCTGATCCCGATGCTGATTCTGGCGACGCTGGCCACGGTGATTGCCTCGCAGGCGGTGATCTCCGGCGTCTTCTCGCTGACGCGTCAGGCGGTGCGACTGGGTTATCTGCCGGGGATGCGTATCATCCACACCTCTGAGCGCGAATCGGGCCAGATCTATATTCCGGTGATTAACTGGGTACTCTACTTCGCCGTGCTGATTGTGATTATCAGCTTTGAGCATTCAAGTAATCTGGCTGCGGCCTACGGTATCGCCGTCACCGGCACCATGGTGCTGACCGCGATGCTCTCCTGTACCGTGGCGGTTAAAAACTGGCACTGGAATAAGCTGGCGGTTGCCGTCATCCTGGTACTGATGCTCTGTATCGATGTGCCGCTGTTTACCGCCAACCTGGTGAAAATCTTCTCCGGTGGCTGGCTGCCGCTCTGTCTCGGCCTGGTGATGTTTATCATTATGACGACGTGGAAAAGCGAACGTTTCCGCCTGCTGCGCCGCATGCACGAGCATGGCAACTCCCTGGAGGCGATGATCGCGTCACTGGAGAAATCGCCGCCGGTTCGCGTGCCGGGTACGGCGGTCTATATGTCGCGTGCGCTGAATGTGATTCCGTTTGCCATGCTGCATAACCTCAAACACAACAAAGTGTTGCATGAGCGGGTGGTGCTGCTGACGTTGCGGACAGAAGATGCGCCTTACGTGCACAACGTGCGTCGCGTGACGATTGAGCAGCTGTCGCCCACCTTCTGGCGGGTGGTGGCCAGCTACGGCTGGCGCGAAACGCCAAACGTCGAGGAGATTTTCCACCGCTGCGGGCTGGAAGGGCTCAACTGCCGCATGATGGAGACATCGTTCTTCATGTCGCATGAGTCGCTGATTATCGGCAAACGGCCGTGGTATCTGCGCCTGCGTGGCAAACTCTTCCTGGCGCTGCAGCGCAATGCGCTCCGTGCGCCAGACCAGTTTGAGATCCCGCCAAACCGGGTGATTGAGCTGGGCACCCAGGTCGAGATTTAATCTGCAGCGCCCGCCTTACGGGGCGGGCGCTGACCAGCGCAGCATAACGCATAATCCGCCGCCCGAGCGCTGGCTGAAGCTGACCTGCATCCCGTGCAACTGGGCGATATTGCGGACTATCGATAATCCCAGCCCGCTTCCGCTTTTCTCCTGACCTGGCGGTCGCCAGAAACGTTCACCAAGCCGTTGCAGATCGGCTGCACTCAGACCTTCGCCGTTATCCTCTACCGACAGGCTATTCGCCTGAAGCCGCACATCAACTTCGCTGCCCGCTGGCGTATAGCGAATGGCATTATCCAGCAGATTACGCACCAGCAGTGACAGTAACAGCGGATGCCCCTGAATCTGCGGATCGGCGTCAGCATGCAGCCGCAGCGTGACACCCGTTTTATCCGCCAGCGGCAGCTGTGCAGCCAGCGTCTCCTGGACCGTGCGTTTCAGCGCCACCGTTTCGAAGGCGCTGCGTGCATCATCAGCTTCAACCCGTGAGAGCGTCAGCAGCTGATCCACCAGCCGGGTTGCGCGGATAATGCCGGCATCCAGTTGCTGTAGCGCATGGCTTCGCATCACTTCATCATCCGCAGTCAGCTGGATCACCTCGCTTTGCACCTGCAGCGCCGCCAGCGGACTGCGCAGCTCATGTGCGGCATCAGAGGTAAAGCGCCGTTCACGCTGCATCATTGCGCTGATGCGGCTGAACAGACCATTGAGCGCGACCATCAGCGGTTGCACCTCTTTCGGCACGCGGTCTGCCTGCAGCGGCGTATCATCATCGGGTGCGCGCTGCGCCAGCTGCTGTGCCAGCGTCTTCAGGGGGCGCAGTTCAGACCAGACCAGACCGATCAGCAGCAGCAACATAAAGGGCAGCGCGATCAGCCAGGGCAGCATGCTGGCTTTCATCAGATCCCGCGTCATGTCGTCACGGTATTCGGACTCCTGACCCACCACCACCCGGAACTGCTGGTCGGGCGTAGTCAGCCAGACAAACCGCCAGCGATCGTCATCATTGGTGAGCTGGCCCTCATGAAATCCCTGATACTCCGCCTCAAACGGCAGGTAGCGGCCATTGTCACCATCATTCATCACCTGCCGGCCGTCACGCGTGAAGACGGCAAAGGCCAGGGCGTCGTCATCCTGATCGCCGCGATGGTGGCGCAGTATCTCTTTGGTTTTAGGCAGAGTGGCGTTGTCCAGCGAGGAGAAATCCAGCGTCAGCAGACGCTTTGCCAGCAGCATCTGCTGGGTATCGAAGAGCTCATCAAGGGTTTCACGTGTCTGATGCCAGGCACTCAGGCTGGCGCTGGCCCAGCAGATCCCGAGCAGCAGCACAAAACCGATACCCAGCCGCAGAAACAGGCTCATTGATCGCATTCAGCCGCTCCCAGGGTATAACCGACGCCGTGCAGCGTGCGGATAAACTGGCTGCCCAGTTTTTTACGCAGATGATGAATGTGAACCTCTACCGCATTGCTGGAGACATCGGCGTCCCAGTTGTAGAGCTTCTCTTCCAGCTGGCTGCGTGTCAGCACCCGGCCCGGGTTTCGCATAAACAGTTCCAGCAGCGCCAGTTCACGGCTTTTCAGCGCAATCGCCTCACCTTCGCGCATCACACTATGGCTGCCGGGGATCAGCACCACATTACCGTGCCGGAGTTCGGGCTGCAGCTGGCCATGACGGCGGCGGATCAGCGCCTGTAAGCGAGCAGCCACTTCGGTTAAGGCAAAGGGTTTACACAGATAGTCGTCGGCTCCCAGTTGCAGGCCTTCGACCCGCTGATCGAGCGCATCGCGTGCGGTCAGTATCAGTACCGGTACATCTTTGCCCTGCTGTCGCCACTGCCGCAGAATATCGAGCCCATCCCGCTCGGGCAGTGAGAGATCCAGGATCACCGCATCCCAGGGCGCGGCCTCCAGCGCGTTAAAGCCCGCCTCACCAGAGGTAAACCAGTCAACGCTGAAGCCCAGTTTACTCAGCCCCGCCTTGATACCGTCGCCAATTAAACGATCATCTTCAATCAGTAAAATACGCATCACGTCTCCCTGTTCCGATAGCGCTTTATACGAAGCAACTTCCTGCTTGTACAGCTGATTTCGGCGAAAATAGCTTATTTTTGCCTCTTAAGAAGCTGTTAAGAACTTTATGGTCAACTAAGCTCAACAAGACGAACCACATCATGGAAAAGAGGTGACAAAATGAAAAAGCACGCTGCAATTCTGGCCGTCGTAATGCTGGCTTCCGCCCCGGTTTTCGCTGCACAGCAGGGTGGATTTGTTGATCCCAGTGCGCCAGCCGCACAGACGCAGGCAGCAGCCGGTCAGGGTGGTTTCAGTGCCGATCACACCAGTGTGGTGACCGTAAAGCAGGCTGAAGAGATGAAAGATGACAGCTGGGTCACCGTGCGCGGTAAGCTGGAGAAACAGATCGGCAACGAAGATTATCTGTTCCGCGACCAGACCGGCACCATGAAAGTCGAAATCGACCACAAGCACTGGAACGGCCAGACTATCTCACCTAAAGACAACGTCGAGCTGACGGGTGAACTGGATAAAGATTTCAACAGCATTGAGATGGACGTTAAGCAGGTTAAGAAACTGCCTTAATCCTCTCCTCCGGGGCCGCGTTCGCGGCCCTTTTTTCTGCCCCTCCCCCGACTTAATACAAATTTCTCCCCGCGTGAGCGAAACGTTTCGATAGCGATCACAGATTTCTTCTTTGCCGGTTGAGTTGATGGCGGCTTTTCATACACTCCTGACAGCGAAACGTTTCGCTGTGGAGTGAAAAGATGAAAAAAGGTCGCTTGTTAAACGCTGAACTCTCTCATGTGATTGCCCGCCTGGGACACACGGATACGCTGACGATTGCTGATGCAGGCTTGCCGATTCCGGCCGGACCGCAGCGCATCGATTTAGCGCTTACGCCGGGTACGCCCGATTTTATGCAGGTGGTTAATGCTGTCGCACTGGAGATGCAGGTAGAGAGCGCCCTGATCGCGGAAGAGATTAAGCAGCATAATCCGCAACTTCATAGCGCGCTTGTCGCCGTGCTCGAAGCCTTGCAACAGCACCAGGGGAATATCATCACCATCAGCTACACCAGTCATGAACAATTCAAACAACAAACGCAGCGTAGTCAGGCGGTCATTCGCAGCGGAGAGTGCTCTCCGTTTGCGAATGTCATCCTCCGCGCCGGTGTGACCTTCTGAGGCCGCTATGCAACCTTTACTGCAACTCGACGGCATTGAAAAATCTTTTCCGGGTGTGAAAGCCCTCAAGGGGGCGTCGCTGAATGTCCGGGCAGGACGCGTGATGGCGCTGGTGGGCGAGAACGGCGCAGGCAAGTCCACCATGATGAAAGTGCTGACCGGCATCTATCAATATGATGCCGGTACGCTGCGCTGGCTGGGCAAAGAGACCCGTTTCAGCGGGCCGAAAGCGTCTCAGGAAGCGGGTATTGGCATCATTCATCAGGAACTGAACCTGATCCCTCAATTAACCGTGGCGGAGAATATTTTTCTCGGCCGCGAATATGTCAGCCGTTTTGGCCGTATCCAGTGGCCGCGCATGTATGCCGAAGCCGATGCGCTGCTTAAACGGCTTAATCTGCGCTTCAACAGCCACAAGCTGGTGGGGGATTTGTCGATTGGCGATCAGCAGATGGTCGAAATCGCCAAAGTCCTGAGCTTTGAGTCGCAGGTGATCATCATGGATGAGCCGACCGATGCGCTGACTGATACCGAAACGCTGTCGCTGTTCCGGGTGATCAACGAACTGAAAGCGCAGGGCTGCGGCATCGTCTATATCTCGCATCGCATGAAAGAGATCTTTGAGATCTGCGATGACGTCACGGTGTTCCGCGACGGTCAGTTTATTGCTGAACGCCCGGTCAGCGAGCTGACTGAAGAGAGCCTGATCGAGATGATGGTCGGCCGTAAGCTGGAAGATCAATATCCCCATATTGATCAGACACCAGGCGAGGTGCGGCTGAAAGTGGAAAACGTCAGCGGACCGGGCGTGGATAACGTCAGTTTCAGCCTGCGCAAAGGTGAAATCCTCGGCGTGTCTGGCTTGATGGGCGCGGGCCGTACCGAACTGATGAAGGTGCTTTACGGCGCCCTGCCGCGTCGCGAAGGCACACTGTGGCTCAATGGTCGGGAAGTGGTGACGCGCTCACCGCAGGATGGGCTGGCTAACGGCATCGTCTATATCTCCGAAGATCGTAAGCGCGATGGCCTGGTGCTGGGCATGTCAGTAAAAGAGAACATGTCGCTGACAGCGTTAGGCTATTTCAGTCACGGCAGCGGCACGCTGAAACATGCGGCAGAGCAGCTGGCCGTGGGCGACTTTATCCGGCTGTTTAACGTTAAAACGCCTTCAATGGAGCAGCCCATTGGTCTGCTTTCGGGCGGCAACCAGCAGAAAGTGGCGATTGCCCGCGGGCTGATGACCCGGCCTAACGTACTGATTCTGGATGAACCGACACGCGGTGTGGATGTCGGCGCGAAGAAAGAGATCTATCAACTGATTAACCAGTTTAAAGCCGAAGGGCTGAGCATCATTCTGGTCTCCTCGGAAATGCCGGAAGTGCTGGGCATGAGCGATCGGATTCTGGTGATGCATGAAGGCCGTATCAGCGGCGAATTTACCCGAGAAGAAGCCACTCAGGAGAGCCTGATGGCAGCCGCCGTAGGCAAGCAACACAGCGAGGATTTAGTGGTATGACGACCCAAACTTTACCTGCCAGCCGTCGCTGGTTTAGCAAAAGCTGGCTACTGGAACAGAAGTCGCTGATTGCGCTGATGGTGCTGATCGCCGTGGTGGCCAGCCAGAGCCCGAACTTCTTTACCGTGGCGAACCTGTTCAACATTCTGCAGCAGACCTCGGTTAACGCCATTATGGCGGTCGGGATGACGCTGGTGATCCTGACTTCTGGTATCGACCTCTCTGTAGGATCGCTACTGGCCCTGACTGGCGCGGTGGGTGCATCGCTGGTGGGTATGGAGGTCAATGCCCTGGTCGCGGTGGCGGCGTCGCTGGCGCTGGGAGCGGCAATCGGTGCCCTGACCGGCACCATTGTGGCGCGCGGCAAAGTGCAGGCGTTTATCGCCACGCTGGTCATGATGCTGCTGCTGCGCGGTGTCACCATGGTCTACACCGACGGCAGTCCGGTTAACACGGGTTTTAATGCCAATGCCGATCTGCTGGGCTGGTTTGGTATTGGTCGTCCGCTGGGTATCCCTGCGCCGGTCTGGCTGATGGCGCTGGTCTTTATTGCTGCCTGGTACATGCTGCAGCACACCCGTCTGGGTCGCTATATCTATGCGCTTGGCGGTAATGAAGCGGCAACGCGTCTCTCCGGCATCAATGTGAATCGCGTCAAAATCATCGTCTATTCACTGAGTGGCATGCTGGCGGCGCTGGCAGGCACCATTGAAGTGGCGCGTCTTTCTTCGGCACAGCCGACAGCGGGTACCGGCTATGAGCTGGATGCGATTGCTGCGGTCGTGCTGGGCGGAACCAGCCTGGCAGGCGGTAAAGGGCGTATTTTCGGCACCCTGATTGGCGCACTGATCCTCGGCTTCCTGAACAACGGCCTGAACCTGATGGGCGTCTCTTCGTACTACCAGATGATCGTTAAGGCGGTAGTAATCCTGCTGGCGGTGCTGGTAGATAATAAAAGCAGTAAATAACTCTGACCTTACACAGGATGACATGATGAAAAAGTTAACCGCACTGGCCGTGATCCTTGGCGCAACGCTCAGTACCAGCGCTATGGCCAAAGATACTATCGCGCTGGTGGTTTCAACCCTGAATAACCCGTTCTTTGTTTCGCTGAAAGAGGGTGCGCAGAAAGAAGCGGACAAGCTGGGCTACAACCTGGTGGTGCTGGATTCACAGAACAACCCGGCGAAAGAGCTGGCTAACGTGCAGGATCTGACGGTTCGTGGCACCAAATTGCTGCTGATCAACCCAACCGACTCTGATGCTGTGGGCAATGCGGTGAAGATGGCTAACCAGGCGAACATCCCGGTTATCACGCTGGATCGCGTTGCGGCACAGGGCACCGTTGTCAGCCACGTCGCCTCCGATAACCGTTTCGGCGGTAAAATGGCCGGCGACTTCATCGCCAAAAAAGTCGGCGAAAACGCCAAAATTATCGAACTGCAGGGCATTGCCGGGACTTCTGCCGCCCGTGAGCGTGGCGAAGGCTTCAAACAGGCCGCTGATGCGCATAAATTCCAGATCCTCGCCAGCCAGCCAGCCGATTTTGACCGTACCAAAGGTCTGAACGTCATGCAGAACCTGCTTCAGGCACACCCGGACGTTCAGGCCGTATTCGCTCAGAACGACGAAATGGCGCTGGGTGCACTGCGTGCGCTGCAGACCGCCGGTAAAACTGGTGTGATCGTCGTTGGTTTTGACGGTACTGCTGATGGCGTTAAAGCGGTAGAAGGTGGCAAACTGTCCGCGACCGTGGCACAGATGCCAGACAAAATTGGCATGATCGGCGTAGATACCGCTGATAAAGTGCTGAAGGGTGAAAAAGTGAAGGCGATCAACCCGGTCGACCTGAAGCTGGTCACTCAATAACTCAAAGAAAAGCAGGGCACTGCGCCACCCTCCTGGTGGCGCACTTATTCCGGACTCCCCTAATGAGCAAAAACGCAAAACTGGCCGTTCTTGGCAGCATTAACGCTGACCACATCCTTAATCTGGCGCACTTTCCTCGTCCCGGTGAAACGGTGATCGGGCAGAATTATCAGATTGCGTTTGGCGGTAAGGGTGCGAATCAGGCTGTCGCCGCCGGTCGTGCTGGTGCCGATATCGCATTTATCGCCTGTGTGGGCGCTGACGACATTGGTGAACGTGTTCGTCAGCAACTGGCCCAGGACAATATTGATACCACGCCGGTCGAAGTGGTCGAGGGTGAGTCAACCGGCGTGGCGATGATTTTCGTCAATGGTGACGGTGAGAACAACATCGGCATCTACTCCGGTGCAAACGCGGCGTTAACACCCGCCTGCGTGACGCGCCATCAGCAGGTTATCGCCGACGCCGATGCACTATTAATGCAGCTGGAATCACCGCTGGAAAGTGTGCTGGCCGCCGCGACGCTTGCCCGACAGCATCAGACGCAGGTTATTCTCAATCCTGCACCCGCCACTCAGCTCTCAGATGAACTGCTGGCGTTGATCGACATTATTACCCCGAATGAAACCGAAGCCGAGAGTCTGACCGGCATTGCGGTCAGCAACGATGAAGATGCCGCCCGCGCTGCGGCAGTACTGCATGCGAAAGGTATCGGCACGGTTCTGATTACTCTGGGTCGCCGCGGTGTCTGGCTGAGCGAGCAGGGAGAAGGTCAGCGTATTGCTGGCTTCAGTGTTAAAGCTATCGACACCATCGCGGCGGGCGACACCTTTAATGGCGCCTTTATTACCGCGCGACTGGAGCAGAAAACGATGTATGACGCGGTGCGGTTTGCCCATGCCGCCGCTGCTATCGCCGTTACCCGCTCGGGTGCGCAGCCCTCCGTGCCGTGGCGCGCGGAGATCGATGAATTTTTGCAGCAGCAGGGCTAAGCATTTGAGCACCATGAAAGATGTCGCTCGCCTGGCGGGCGTCTCTACCTCCACTGTCTCGCACGTTATCAATAACAATCGCTTTGTTAGTGAAGGCGTGCGCGAAAAAGTTGAGCAGGCCATCCGCCATCTGAATTACGCCCCCTCTGCGCTGGCGCGCAGTCTGAAAATCAATCAGACGCACACGATCGGTATGCTTCTGACCACCAGTAGTAACCCATTTTATGCCGAAGTGGTGCGGGGTGTGGAGGAGAGCTGCTATCAGCGTGGCTACAGCCTGATTCTCTGTAACACGGCAGGTGATGAAGAGCGGATGAACCGCAGCCTGGAAACGCTGATGCAGAAGCGCGTCGACGGTTTATTGATCATGTGTACGGAAAGTCACCTGCCCTCGGCCGACATTCTGAACCGTTATCCCTCTATACCTGCCGTCATGATGGACTGGGCGCCGTTTGAAGGCCGTGGTGACATTATTCAGGATAACGCGCTGCTGGGCGGGGAGCTGGCGACTCAGCATCTTATCGACAGTGGTTATACCCGCATCGCCTGTATCGCCGGTCCACAGGATAAAACCCCGGCTCGTATGCGCCTGGAAGGTTATCGCAACGCCATGACAAAGAGTGGCCTGGCGATTCTGCCCGGCTATGTGGTGAATGGTGACTTTGAATTCCAGGGAGGCTACAACGGGATGGTCGAACTGCTGGCGCTGGAAACGCCGCCGGAAGCGGTTTTCACCAGCAACGATGCCATGGCGGTGGGCGTTTATCACGCACTTTACCAGGCCGGCATGCAGGTTCCGCAGCAGATGGCGGTAATGGGATATGACGATATCGAACTGGCGCGCTATCTCACTCCGCCACTGAGTACCATTCATCAACCGAAAGATGCGCTGGGTGAACTGGCGATAGACACCCTGCTCCATCGTCTCAGCAATCCCGACGCCAGTCAGCAAACGCTGGTGCTGACGCCGGAACTGGTGGTGCGTGGATCGGTTTAGCGCTTTTTCTTTTTGTCGCGATTACTGATCAGATTACGGCCATCGCCGTTTTTCAGCAGCATAAAGGTCAGCGCCGACAGTACTGTTACCACGCCCATGGTCATAAACGTGGCATGGAACTGTGAAATGGTGCTGGTTTCAAACTCCTGGTAGAAGCGCAGCACCGCGGCGCTGACGGCCACACCAAAACTGATCGCTAGCTGCTGAGTCACGGCCAGCACGCTGTTACCACCGCTGGCGTTATCATCATTCAGATCGGCCAGGGTGATGGTATTCATGGCGGTAAACTGCGTAGACATGGCCATACCGAGAATAAACAGCGGAAGTAATAGTACGATGATGCTTTCAGCGGGCGACTGCAGAGAGAAGCTGGCGATCAGAATGCCAATAATGGCGGTAATGCCAACCAGCAGGCGGCGGTAACCCAGCCAGCGCAGCAGTTGCGTCACCGTCGACTTCGCCAGTATTGAACCAATGGCGATAGGTGCCATCATGCAGCCCGCGATAATCGCTGAATAGCCAAAGCCGACCTGCAACATGAGCGGCATCAAAAAGGGCACACAACCGGTGCCAAGACGTGACGCGATGTTGCCACCGATGCCCACTGAGAACGTCCGGGTTTTAAACATCGGCAGATTGATCAGTGGCGAAGGGTGATTTCGGGCATGCACTATATAAAGAAGCAAAAGCACAATCCCGCTGAGTAATATCCCGCCCGCCAGCCAGGCGGAAACAATCCGCTCGCCAAACAGCTCAATCCCAATCGAGATCATCACCAGTCCAGCCCCGAACAATAAGAAGCCGAAAAAGTCGAAGCGGCGCTTCGGCGTGGTGAAGTCCGGCATATATTTGCGTGCGTAGATAATGCCGAGAATGCCAATCGGGATATTAATCAGGAAAATCCAGTGCCAGGTCGCGTAGGTCACCAGCACGCCGCCCAGCATTGGCCCCAGTATCGGGCCAACTAATCCCGGCATGGTGACAAAGTTGAGCACCGGCAACAGCTCACTGCGCGGATAGGCGCGTAACAGCGCCAGTCGCGCGACCGGCATCATCATTGCGCCACCGACGCCCTGTATGATGCGCGAGATGACCAGTACCTGGAGTGTGGGAGAAAGTGCACAAGCCAGCGAGCCCAGGGTGAACAGCGAAACGGCAACGATAAATACCTTGCGCGTGCCGTAGCGATCGGCGAGCCAGCCGCTGACCGGAATCAACATAGCGACAGTCAGGGTGTAACTGATGACGGCGGATTGCATGGCCAGAGGAGAACGGTCGAGGCTAGTGGCGATAGCGGGCAGGGCAGTATTCAGTATGGTGGCGTCGAGTGACTGCATGAAAAAGGCCATGGCAGCTATCCATGGCAAACCAGCCATGCTGCGCGCGGATTTTATCATTGAGTATCCTTCCTGGGGTTATCCTGCGAGAAGAAGCAAAATAATAGCACCCGCATTAAGCAACGGCAGGTCTCTTTACAACGTTTAATGGCGATTTTTGTGCGTTATTCCGTCATGAAACGTCTCTTTTTAAGCCGTTCGTTTAAAAAAGATGCGCTCAGCAAATTAATTCAAAGAAACGCTTGTCAGCCCGCGGAAACTCCCTATAATGCGCCTCCATCGACACGGAACACCGGCAACGGGAAGCGGGTTGAGAGGCACAGGAGACTGCGCCGCCGGAGAAAAACTTCTGAGAAAGAGGTTGACTCTGCAGGAGGAAAGCGTAATATACGCCACCTCGCGACAGGACGCTAACGCACTGTTCGCACTGCTCTTTAACAATTTATCAGACAATCTGTGTGGGCACTCGCAGGATTGATATCAGCGTCTCCGGACGTAAAAAAATATCAAGCCTCACGAGTGAACACATAATGAAATTCATTATGACGTTTTACAGATGAGCACCGCTTAACTTG